>NZ_LDJM01000014.1 GCF_001431485.1 Stenotrophomonas ginsengisoli
CAGCGCCTGTTCCGCTTCGCGTTGACTTTCGTCGTAGCGAGCCGCCCATTATAGCGGACTTTTTGCTTCCGTCAACACCTCATTTCGAGGACGTTGCGATCGCGACTTTGACGTAGCTACGAGAGCTTTTGCCGAAGCGAGCCGCACATTATGACAGGATTTTCATCCTTGTCAACACCTTGCCGGCTTGGCGTGCTGTCGTGTTGGCGGTGATGCGCGCCAGTCGCGACGGGAGGTGAACTATGCGCCTTTTCAGCGGTGATGGGAAGGGGTTTTACTTCGCCATCACCGCTTCGTTCAGCAAACTGCGCGGTCAGCCCGCCACCAGCAGGACACGGGCGAAATTGCGCTTGCCCACCTGCAGCAGGCCCTCGAAGCCCGGCAGGTACAGCTGCTGGGCATCCTCGACCACCTCACCATTGACCTTGACCGCACGCTCCTTGAGCTTGCGCGAGCCTTCCGAGTTGCTGGCGGTGATGCCGGCAGCGGTCAGCAGGGCGGCAATGCGCAGGCCTTCGGCCGGCACCACCACCTCGTTGAGTGGCAGCAAGGACACATCGCCCTGCCCGGTCACAGCCGCCTGCCAGCCGGCAATGGCCTTCTCGGCGGCGCCGGCATCATGGAAGCGCGTGGCCAGCTCACGGGCCAGGCGCAGCTTGACCTCGCGCGGATTCAGGCCTGCAGCGACCTGCTCACGCAACGACACGGCCTCGGCCTGACTGATATCAAAGGACAGCAGCTCGATCCACTTCCACATCAACACGTCATCGATCTTCATCGTCTTGGTGACGATGTCGATGGCCGCTTCGTCGATACCAATATAGTTGCCCAGCGACTTGGACATCTTGTTGACGCCGTCCAGACCCTCCAGCAGCGGCATGGTCAACACCACCTGCGGCTTCTGCCCGTGGTGTTCCTGCAGGCCTCGGCCCATCAGCAGGTTGAATTTCTGGTCGGTACCGCCCAGTTCGACGTCGGCCTCCAGTGCCACCGAGTCATAGCCCTGGACCAGCGGGTACAGGAACTCATGGATGGAAATGGACTGCTGGGCGGCGTAGCGCTTGGCGAAATCGTCGCGCTCGAGCATGCGCGCCACGGTCAGCTGGCTGGCCAGGCGGATCATGTCGGCCGCGCCCATCTTGCCGAACCATTCGGAATTGAAGCGGACCTCGGTCTTTGCCGGGTCCAGCACCTTGAACACCTGTTCCTTGTAGGTCTCGGCATTGGCCAGCACGTCTTCGCGGGTCAGCGGCTTGCGGGTGGCGCTCTTGCCGGTCGGGTCACCGATCATGCCGGTGAAGTCGCCGATCAGGAAAATGACCTGATGGCCCAGATCCTGGAACTGGCGCAGCTTGTTCAGCAGCACGGTGTGCCCCAGGTGCAGGTCCGGGGCAGTCGGGTCGAAACCGGCCTTGACCCTCAACGGACGGCCACTGGCCAGCTTCTCGCGCAGCTCCTCGACCTTGAGCAGCTCTTCGGCACCCCGCGAGATCAGGGCAATGGATTCGTCAATCGTGGACATCTTGGTCGTTCTCCCGGCAGTGCCGTCAAATTACTGAACCATGTTAACGGCTGGTTAAAGCTCCGACAAACCGGCAAAGCCAATGATGACAAGGGTTTGACGGGGTGTTTCCAGCCCACTATGGTAGCCCGGTTTGCGAAAACCATACGCTTCAGTCAGGAATTTGATGATGACCAACCGCAATCCGGACGCCCTGCGCAAGCAGCGTTTCAAAGCCCGTTTGTCGGTACAGCACGAAAACAGCCTGCACAGCCGTATCAAGCAACACCTTCCGGCCGCCTTCAATGAACGCTGGACCCGCCGCCACTGGATCCACGCCGGCCTGTTCGCCAGCATCGGCATCATGGTGGCCACCATCATCCCTGGCTTCTCCCAGCCCCACGAGGGCGCCGGCTACAGCCACGCCAGCCTGCCGCTGGAGCTGCCGGCCCTGCAGGAGCTGCAGGACGGCCAGCCAACCTCGACCTGGCAGACATTCCAGGTCAGCGCCGGGCAGACCCTGGGCGCGATCTTCAACGAACTGCAACTGCCGGCCTCGGTGATGCACCGGGTGCTGGAGAACGAACACGCGCGTACCGCCTTCGCCCGCCTGCGCCCGGGCACCGAAATCGCCTTCAACATTCCGCGCGATGGCCAGTTGCACGGCCTGCGCTTCAACCGCGATGCCGGCCACCGGGTCGAGTTGAACCTGGAAGGCGAGAACATCGCCGCCACCGTCACCGCCCGCGAGACCACCACACGCACCGCCGTAGCCACCGGTGAAATCCGCAGCTCGCTGTATGCCTCGGCCAGCCGCGCCGGCCTGCCGGCCAGTGCGATTTCGGTGCTGACCGATGAAATCTTCAAGTACGACATCGACTTCTCCAAGGACGTACAGCCGGGCGACCGCTTCAACGTGGTCTACGACGAGTCCTGGCGCGAAGGCGAGCGTGTTGATGGGGCCAAGGTGCTGGCCGCCACCTTCACCACCGGCGGCAAGACCTATACCGGCTTCCGCTTCGAGCGCAACGGCAAGGCCGAGTACTTCGATGCCGATGGCCGCCCGTTGAAGAAGAGCTTCATCCGCTCGCCGATCCAGTTCGCCCGCCTGAGCTCCAACTTCGGCGCCCGCCACCACCCGGTGCTGGGCCGCATGCGCATGCACAAGGGTGTGGACTACGCCGCCGGCACCGGCACCCCGATCATGGCCGCCGGCGATGCCCGGGTGCAGTTTGCCGGAGTCCAGCGCGGCTACGGCAACACCGTGATCCTGGACCACGGCCGCGGCCACACCACCCTGTACGCGCACATGTCGCGCTTCGGCAAGTACCGTGCCGGCCAACGCGTCAACCAGGGCGAGGTGATCGGCTATGTGGGTTCCACCGGCCTGTCCACCGGCCCGCACCTGCACTACGAATTCCGCGTCAATGGCGTGCACCGCAACCCGCTGTCGGTGACCATGCCGCCGCCGGAACCGCTGCGCGGTGCCGACCTGGCCGCCTTCCAGGCCCAGGTGGCCCCGGCCATGGCCCGCATCCGTGGCATGGAAGAAGTGATGTACGCACAGGCCCAGCCCAAGCCGCAGGCGCCGGCCACCCGCAGCCAGGGCTGATCCATGCACGACAACCTGCAGGCCCGCTCCCTGTACGTGGGCCTGATGTCCGGCACCAGTGCCGATGGCATCGACGCGGCCCTGGTCCGGATTGACGACCAGGGCCGCTGCCGTTTTGTCCACGGCATCACCGCGCCCTGGGATGCGGCCCTGCGCGCGCAGCTGATCGCCCTGGGCCAGGGCCAGGAGCCCGCCGGGCTGGACGCGGTGGGCGAACTGGACGCGCGCATCGGCCTGGCCTTCGCTGATGCCACCAATACCCTGCTGCAGCAGGCCGGGGTCAGTGCCAGGCAGGTGGCTGCGATCGGCTCGCACGGGCAGACGGTGCGCCACCGGCCGCAGGCCGCGATCCCCTTCACCCTGCAGCTGGGCGATGCCAGCCGGATTGCCGAACACACCGGCATCACCACGGTGGCCGACTTCCGCCGCCGCGATGTCGCCGCCGGTGGCCAGGGCGCGCCGCTGATGCCGGCCTTCCACCTGGCCATGCTCGGCAGCAGCGACCAGCACCGCGCCGTGCTCAACCTGGGCGGTATCGCCAACCTGACCCTGCTTTCGCGCGAGGGCCACACCGGCGGCTTTGATACCGGCCCGGCCAATGCGCTGTGCGATGCCTGGTGCCAGCGCCACACCGGCCAGGCCTACGACGCCGATGGCGCGCTGGCCGCCCAAGGCCAGGTCGATGCCGAACTGCTGGCCGCCCTGCTGGCCGAACCGTGGTTTGCCAGCCCGCCGCCCAAGAGCACCGGCCGCGAACAGTTCCATCTGGACTGGGTGGACAGCCACCTGCACGGGCGCAACCTGCCCGTGGCCGATGTCCAGGCCACCCTGCTTGAACTCACCGCCACCACCGTGGCAGATGCCCTGCGCCGCAGCCAGTCCGATACCCGGCAGCTGCTGGTGTGCGGTGGTGGTACCCACAATGCGCTGCTGATGCGGCGCCTGGCCGCCCACCTGCCGGGCGTGCAGATTGCCTCGATCGCCGAGGCCGGGCTGGACCCGGATTATGTCGAAGCGATGGGCTTTGCCTGGCTGGCCTGGCGTGTACTGGCCGGCCTGCCCGGCAACCTGCCGGCGGTCACCGGCGCGGCCGGGCCACGCCTGCTTGGTGCGATCTACCCGGCCTGAGCCGGCTCAGGGCAAGGACTGCAGGGCGGCAATGGCTTCGGCCAGCGCGCTCTGCTCGGGGTTGGCAAAGCTGCTGTCACCAGCACGCTCGCCGTGGAACAGCCCGCTTTCGAGCAGGGCGATCAAGGTCTGGCCCTGGGTCCAGCCGCGGGTCAACGAGATACGTCGAACCCGCTCCACCAGCAGCGGGTCGACATCGGCAATGATCAGGTCGGGCACGCAACAACTCCTCAAGCTGCCCGTTGCGCCCCCTGTCGCGCAACGGCGGGCAGGAGCCATGCCCTGCCCGGATCAGCCCCCCTGCTCCTCCGGCCTGGCCGAGGATACGACAAGCCCGTGGCGTTTGCGTAGCACAAAGAACAGCCCCACCGCCGGCAGGGCCAGCACCGTGGACAGCCAGAAATAGCTGGCATAGCCCGAATAGGCCTCCACGATCGCCCCGGAGTAGAAGCCCAGGATCTTGCCCGGCAACATGATCAGCGAGGAGAACAGGGCGTACTGGGTGGCGGTGTAGCGCAGGTTGATCAGCGCGGACATGAAGGCCACCGCGCAGGTGCCCAGCAGGCCCTGGGCCAGGTTTTCACCGGAAATCACCAGGGTCAGCAGGCCAAGGTCACCGTTGGCCCCGATCAGCAGCAGGTACAGCAGGTTGCTGGCCGCACCGCAGATGATGGCCACCAGCAGCGGCCAGTACACCCCCCAGCGGGCCACCGCCAGGCCGCCGAGGAAGGCCCCGGCCAGGCCGATCCAGATGCCGTAGACCTTGGTCACCCCGGCAATCTCGGTCTTGGTGAAGCCCTGGTCCAGGTAGAACGGGCCGATGATGCCGCCGACCAGGGCCTGGTCGGAAATCTTCATCGACAGGATGAACAGCAGCAGCAGCGCCGCCGTGCCCCAGCCGAAACGCTGGAAAAAATCGGCAAACGGGGCCACCACGCCCTCGCGCAGGCCCTCCATCCAGCCCTCGGTGCGCACCCGCAGCACATCCGGCTCACGCGCCAGCAGGCAGGCCAGCAGCGGGATGGCCATGGCCGCTGCCATGATCCGGTACACCCAGTGCCAGGCGATGTGGTCGGCCAGCACCAGGGCCACGGCACCGGTGACGATCAGGGCGATGCGGTAACCCAGCGAGTAGGTGGCCACCAGCGCGCCCTGGAACTCGGGCGGGGCAATCTCCACCCGGTAGGCATCCACGGCGATGTCCAGGGTCGCCCCGGCCACCGCCACGGCGATGGTCACCCACACAAACAGGGCCAGCTGCTGCGGGCCGACCAGCGACATGCCGACCAGGCCGGCAATCACCGTGCCCATGGCCAGCAGCAGCCAGCTGCGGCGCTGGCCGAAATGGCCCAGCAGCGGCAGGCGCAGGCGATCCAGCAGCGGCGCCCAGAGGAACTTCAGCGAGTAGGCCAGGCCGGCGCTGGCGATCATGGTGATCTGCTTGAGCTCCAGCCCGCCCTCGCGCAGCCAGTAGGCCAGGGTGCCGGCCACCAGCAGGAACGGCAGGCCGGAGGCGAAGCCGAAAAAGAACAGGGTCCACGCCGAGGGCTGGGCAAAGGCCTGCCACAGCGAGGGTTTGGCGGCGGCGGTGGTCACGGGCGGTAGTCCACGGTGAACGGGGCATGGTCGGAGAAGCGGTCATCGCGGTGGATCGAGCAGCCGGCCAGACGCTGGCGCAGGCCCGGGGTCACCAGCTGGTAGTCGATGCGCCAGCCCACGTTGTTGGCACGGGCCGCGCCGCGGTTGCTCCACCAGGTGTAGTCCTCGCCACGCGGGTTGAGCGCGCGGTAGGCATCGACCCAGCCACGGTTGCCGGCCAGGTCTTCCAGCTCGGCGCGGTCGGCGCAGAAGCCGTTGAACCAGTCGCGCTCCTCGGGCAGGCAGCCGGAGTTTTTCTGGTTGGACTTCCAGTTCTTGATGTCCAGCGCGCTGCGCACGATGTTCCAGTCACCGCACAGCACGTAGTCGCGGCCGCTGGCCAGCCACTGGTCCAGGATCGGCTTGAGCCAGGCCATGACTTCGAACTTGAAGCCCTGACGCAGCTCGCCGGACGAGCCGGAAGGAATATAGAAGGAGACCACGCTGAGGTTGCCGAAGCGCGCCTCGATGTAGCGCCCCTCGTCATCGAACGGGGCCCAGCCCAGCGAGGTGATCACCTCATCGGGCTCCTGCCGGCTCCAGATCGCCACCCCGCTGTAGCCCTTCTTGGTGATCGCATCGCGGTAATGGCAGTGGTAACCGGCCGGGCGGAACTGCGGATCGCCCAGCTGGTCGATCTGCGCCTTGGTTTCCTGGATGCACAGGACGTCGGCGTCCTGGCCGGCAAACCACTCCATGAAGCCCTTGGTGGCGGCGGAACGGATGCCGTTGGCGTTGAAACTGATGATGCGCATGGGACACGGATGGATAACGTCGAAGCGGCAAGCGTACCGCAAGCGCCGCAGCAGACCACCGGCAACCGGTATCCTTGTCGGCACCTGTTGCTGGACACCCCCATGACCGACCATCAAACCCGCTTCTTGAACCTTGCGCTGGCCGCCGATGCGCTGCGCTTTGGCCAGTTCACGCTCAAATCCGGCCGTGTCAGCCCCTACTTCTTCAATGCCGGGCGCTTTGACTCCGGCGCCCTGATGGCCGGGCTGGCCGCTTGCTATGCCGATGCCATCGACGCGGCCGGGCTGGAATTCGACCTGCTGTTCGGCCCGGCCTACAAGGGCATTCCGCTGGCCACCGCGATTGCCTGCCAGTTTGCCGGCAGCGGCCGTGACCTGCCGCTGGCCTTCAACCGCAAGGAAGCCAAGGACCACGGCGAAGGCGGCACCCTGATCGGCGCCCCGCTGGCCGGCAAGCGCGTGCTGATCGTCGATGACGTGATCACCGCCGGCACCGCCATCCGCGAAGCCCTGGCCATCATCCGCGCTGCCGGTGGCATCCCGGCCGGCATCGTGGTGGCCCTGGACCGCCAGGAGATCGCCAGCGACAACGACAGCCGTTCGGCCGCCCAGGCCGTGGCCGCCGAGGCGCAGATCCCGGTGGTGGCCGTGGCCGGGCTGGGCGACCTGCTTGCCTTCGCCGACGGAAACCCCGACCTTGTCAGCTTCCGTCAACCGCTGCTTGACTACCGCACCCGCTACGGCTGCCAGGCCGCTTGATCCCGCGCTGAAGGAAGGCCCATGTCCGCTATCCGCCTGTTGTCCCTGATTCCCGTGCTGGCCACCGGCCTGCTGGCCGGCCCCGCGCTTGCCCAGCAGGCGCCGCCGGCCAAGAAGCTGTACTGCTGGGACCAGGGCGGGCAGCGTGTCTGCTCGGACACCCTGCCCCCGGAGGCGGTCAATGCCGCCCGCGACGAGTTCAACGCCCGCAGCGGCCTGCGCAGCCGGCAGGTGGATCGCGCCATGAGCAGCGACGAACGCACCGAGGCCGCCCTGGCCAAGGTCCAGGCCGACAACGAGCAGGCCGCCGAGCAGTCACGCCGCCGCACCGAGCAGGCCCTGCTGTCCTCGTTCAACAGCGAGGCCGAGCTGCGCCGGGTGTTCGACGAGCGCATCGCCATGGCCGACAACAACATCAACACCGCCCGCTACAACATTGCCAACCTGCGCCGCGCCCTGGTCAGCCAGCTCAGCCAGGCCGGTGATCGTGAGCTCAATGGGCAGAACGTGGCCGACAAACCGGCCGCCGACATCATGGAGCGGCGGCGCGAACTGGCCACCCAGCTGCGCCTGCTGTCTGCCTTCGAGCAACAGCGCAGCGAACTGGATGGCGAGATCGAACAGACCCTGCAGCGCTACCGCAGCCTGAAGGGGCTGGTCGCCGCGCACAACGGCTGATCCACCGCTCTCCGCTACCACAACCTGCCCTGCAAACAAGACACCCCGGCTTCTGGCCGGGGTGTCTTGTTGTGGGCAACCGGCAGGCATCGCTGCCTCAGAAGCTGTCGGCCGCCTCGGGCAGCAGCTGGGCCAGCTGGCGCCGGAAGATGTCACGAATGCGATCCAACGCCTGCTGGTCATCCCCCTCGAAGCGCAGCACCAGGGCCGGTGTGGTGTTGGAGGCCCGCAACAGGCCCCAGCCATCGGGGAAATCGGCGCGCAGGCCATCCACGGTGGACAGGCGGGCAGCAAAGAACTCGCTGTCCTGCACCTGGGCGGCGGCCGTGAACAGGGTCACCAACGCGTGCTGGGTGCCCTCTTCCACCGCCACCTTGATCTCCGGGGTGGAGACCGGGTCGGGGATCTCCTCCAGCACCTCCTCCATGGTCTCCTCGCGCTGAGCGAGGATTTCCAGCAGGCGGGCGGCGGCGTACAGGCCGTCGTCAAAGCCGTACCAGCGCTCCTTGAAGAAGAAGTGGCCGCTCATCTCGCCGGCCAGCTCGGCATCGGTCTGGCGCATCTTGGCCTTGATCAGCGAATGGCCGGTCTTCCACATCAGCGGGCTGCCGCCGTTGCGCAGGACAAAGTCGGACAGCTTGCCGCTGCACTTGACGTCGTAGATCACCTGCGCGCCCGGGTTGCGCATCAGCACATCGGCGGCGAACAGCATCAGCAGGCGGTCGGCGTGGATCAGCCGACCCTCGGCGGTGACCACGCCCAGACGGTCGCCATCGCCGTCGAAGGCCACACCCAGGTCGGCACCGAAGCGCTTGACCGTGGCCACCAGGTCTTCCAGGTTGTGCGCATCGCTGGGGTCGGGATGGTGGTTGGGGAACTCCCCGTCCACATCGCAGTACAGCGGGATCACTTCGGCACCGATGGCCTCCAGCAAGGCCGGCGCGATCATCCCGGCCACGCCGTTGCCGGCATCGGCCACCACCTTGAGCGGGCGCTCCAGCTGCACATCACCGGCGATGCGCTGGATGTAGGCATCGGTCACATCATGCTGCTGCACGCTGCCCGGCACGGCGGCCTGCAGCAGGCGGCCTTCGGCAATGCGCGTGTGCAGGGCGGTGATCGCCTCGCCGGACAGGGTCTCCCCGCCGAGCACGATCTTGAAGCCGTTGTATTCGGGCGGGTTGTGGCTGCCGGTGACCACCACGCAACTGCCGGCGCGCAGGTGGTAGGCGGCAAAATACGCCACCGGGCTCGGCGCCAGGCCGATGTCATGGACCTCGCAGCCACTGTTGCGCAGGCCCTCGATCAGGCCGGCCGACAATTCCGGCCCGGACAGGCGGCCATCGCGGCCGACCACGATGTCGCGCAGGCCACGCTCGATCAGCTCGCTGCCGATGGCCTGGCCGATCATCTCGGCAACCGCGCCGTTGAGATCACGCCCGACCACACCGCGGATGTCATAGGCACGGAACATGCCGGCGGCCACGTTGATGGCCGGCACCACGGCCACCGGCGGCGGTGCCTCCACGGCCGCCACCTCCGGCTGGGCCTGGATGTGCTCCTGCATCGCCTCGCGCAGGGTTGCCCCCTGTTCTTCCGGCTCGGCCGGCTTGCGCCGCCGCTTGACTGCGGCAGCCACCGGCAGCCGCGAGGGGCCCAGCAATGCCAGTACGGCGACCAGGAACAGCAACAGGGCCACCACCGCGCACGACAGCGCGCCCAGGCCCAGTGGTGCGGCGGACACTTCCGGCAGGGCCGCCACCACGCGCAGACCGGTATCGGGCACGGCGCGGGCCATCGCCTCGCCGCCGCTGCCCAGTGCGCGCTGGCCCTGCTCGACCACGGTGTAGCCCCCCTGACGCAGGCCCAGATAGGCCGCCTCGGGCACCACGGCACCATCCAGGGCAGCGGTCAGGCGCGGCAACTGCAGACGGATGTAAACCAGCGACGGCTGCTCACCGAACTGGATCGGTGCGGCCACACCCAGGCGCGGTGCGCCGGCGTCCTTGACCACGCGGACCGCCGCCTGGCCATCCAGTACGGCCTGCTCCAGCAGGGCCAGACGCGACCAGCCGAAGGCGGCCGGATCGGCATAGGCGTCCCCCAGCCGGGCCGGATAAATCTTGACGTCTTCCACATCGCGCATGCCGTCGCGGAAGGCCAGTTCGAAAGCGGTCATGTCACCGGCGGCCGCGGCAGCCTTGACGGCCGGCAGCTCCAGCTGGCGTGCCATTTCCTGCTGGTGCGCCCGCACCGCATCTGCCGTGCCGGTGACCACCGCATCGCGGGCCAGTTGCAGCTGCCCGGCGGTGCGCTCGGCCTGCCACTGGTTGACCGCATTCCAGGCAAACAGCCCACCCAACAACACCAGTGCGCCCGCCAGCAACAGCGTGGAGCGACCGGGACGCTTCCCGGTACCTCGGCCAATGTCCATGATTTCCCGCTCCCCCTTATTTTCCTGCGTACGCCGTCAGCCTACGCCGGTATGACCGAAGCCCCCGGCACCACGCGCAGTGGCAACAAATGTATCCACGACCTCAAGCTGCACACGCGCAACCGGCATGACCACCAGCTGCGCGATACGGTCCCCAGGCTGAATAGTGAACGCTTCGCGCCCGCGGTTCCAGACACTGATCAACAACGGGCCCTGGTAATCGGCATCAATCAGGCCGGTGCCGTTGCCCAGCACGATGCCATGCTTGTGGCCCAGACCCGAGCGCGGCAGGATCACCGCGCACAGGTTGGGATCACCGATATGGATGGCCACCCCGCTGGGCACCAGCGCCGCGTCACCCGGTGCCAGCACCAGCTCGGCCTCCAGGGCCGCGCGCAGGTCCATGCCGGCGCTGGCCTCGGTGGCATAGGCCGGCAATGGCCAGTCCTGGCCAAAGCGCGAGTCCAGCAACTTGATCTGCAACGGGATGCTCATGCGTCCAACCTCTGTCCAATCAGTTCCAGCAATTGCCCGGCCAGCTGCTGCTTGCTGGTGCTGGCAAACTCGCGTTCGCCATCGGCCCAGTAGGCAGTGGCGGCATTGTCATCACTCTCAAAGCCCGAACCGGCCATGCCGACCCGGTTGGCGATCACCAGGTCCAGGCGCTTGGCGGTGAGTTTGCCACGGGCGTACTTCTCCACATCGTGGGTTTCGGCGGCAAAGCCCACCACCAGCTTGAGGGCACCGGTCTGCTCGGCCACCTCGGCCAGGATGTCCGGGGTACGCACCAGCTCCAGGGTCATGCCGGTGGTCTGCGCGGTCTTTTTCAGCTTCTGGTCCGACACCACCCTGGGCGTGTAATCAGACACCGCTGCCGCACCGATATAAATGTCGGCCGGCAATGCCGACAGCACGGCCTGGCGCATCTGCGCGGCCGAACGCACATTGACCCGCTCCACCCCGTCCGGGGTTGCCAGCTGCACCGGGCCGGCAACCAGCACCACCTGGGCACCACGGGCGGCGGCGGCCGCCGCCAGGGCAAAACCCATCTTGCCGCTGGAACGGTTGCCGATGTAGCGCACCGGGTCCAGGTCCTCGTAGGTCGGGCCGGCACTGATCAGCACCCGCAGCCCCTGCAGACGGCTGTCCACCACGGCCGCCGCCGGCGCTTCAGTGCGGCCACCGGTTTCGGCCTGGGCCAGGCCGGCAATGATCGCCGGCACCTGGGCCAGACGCCCCGGGCCGGATTCGCCTTCGGCCAACGGACCGTCTTCCGGGCCGATCACCTGGGCCCCCCGCCCGCTCAGGGTGGCGATGTTGGCCTGGGTGGCCGGGTGCAGCCACATGTGGTGGTTCATCGCCGGGCAGACCGTCAACGGCGCCGCACTGGCCAGGCACAGGGTGCTGACCAGGTCATCGGCGTGGCCACCGGCCAGGCGGGCGATCAAGTCGGCGGTGGCAGGGGCGATCACGATGCGGTCGGCCCAGCGCGCCAGCTCGATATGGCCCATGGACTGCTCGGCGGCGCTGTCCCACAGGCTGGTGCGTACCGGCAGCCCGGACAGGGCCTGGAAACTCAAGGGGGTGACGAACTGCTGCGCCCCTTCGGTCATGGCCACCTGCACGATGGCACCGGCATCACGCAGACGGCGCACCAATTCCAGCGCCTTGTAGACCGCAATCCCGCCGCCGACACACAGCAGCAGTTTCTTACCGGTCAATGCCCCGCTGAAGGGGGCCTCCACAGTGGCGTTACTCACGGGCGCGAAGTCCTACAAAATCGAAGGCCGCTAGCTTACCCGATGGCTTGCGCGGCCCTGATGCCCCAGCGGCATGAGCAGCGCCATTTTTGGCATATGCACATCCGTGACTGGCCCAGCGACGAACGCCCCCGTGAAAAACTGCTCGCCCGCGGTGCCGGCGTGCTGTCCGATGCCGAGCTGCTGGCCATCTTCATCGGCTCGGGCAGCCGCGGCCTGGATGCGGTGCAGACCGCGCGCCAGCTGCTGGCCGGGCATGGCCCGCTGCGCGCCCTGCTGCAGACCCCGCCGGCCGCACTGGGCAAACTGCCCGGGCTGGGCCCGGCCTGTGCCTGCCGCCTGGCCGCTGCGCTGGAGCTGGGCCAGCGTCTGCTGGCCGCCGAGCTGAGTCGCGGGGTCCTGGTCAGCGACCCGGACGCGGCCGGGCGCCACTTCAGCCAGCGCCTGCGCCACCAGCCGCGTGAGGTGTTCGCGGTGCTGTTCCTGGATACCCGCCACCGCGCCCTGGCCTTCGAGGAACTGTTTGCCGGCACCATTGACGGGGCCGAAGTGCATCCGCGCGAGGTCATCCGCCGCGCCCTGGCCCACAATGCGGCCGCGGTCATCGTTGGCCACAACCACCCTTCAGGCAACCCGGAGCCGTCGGCAGCCGACCGCGCCCTGACCCAGCGCCTGCGCCAGGCCCTGGAACTGGTGGACGTGCGCCTGCTGGACCACCTGGTCATCGGCGACGGGGCACCGGTGTCGCTGGCCGCCCGCGGCTGGGTCTAGAAGCCTCCCCGCGCCGCCCATTTGGGAGCGATTGGGCCCCGCGGCGCTGGCTAAGGTAAAATGGGCGATTCCGCGCTCCAAATGCAGATACTTACGTGAAACCACAACTCCGCGCCCTCATCGGCCAAGGCATCGCCGCCTTGCGCGCCAACGGCACCCTGCCTGCCGACCTCCTGTCGCCGGATTTCGTGGTCGAACGACCCAAGACCCGCGAGCATGGTGATTTCGCCACCAATGCAGCCATGCTGCTGGCCAAGGCCGCGCGCACCAACCCGCGCGCAGTGGCCCAGGCCCTGGTCGATGCCCTGCCGGCCAATGAACTGGTGGCCAAGGTCGACATCGCCGGCCCCGGCTTCATCAATTTCCACCTGTCCCCCAGCGCTTACCAGCGGGAAACCGCCCTGGTCCTGAAGGACGGCACCGATTACGGCCGCAACCTGAGCGGCAACGGCAAGACCGTGGGCGTGGAATACGTCTCGGCCAACCCGACCGGCCCGCTGCACGTCGGCCACGGCCGCGCCGGCGCGATCGGCGACTGCATCGCCCGCGTGCTGGAAGCCAACGGCTGGAATGCCAAGCGCGAGTTCTACTACAACGACGCCGGCGTCCAGATCGACAACCTGGCCCTGTCCACCCAGGCCCGCGCCAAGGGCTTCAAGCCCGGCGATGCGCAGTGGCCGGAATCGGCCTACAACGGCGACTACATCAACGATGTGGCCCAGGCCTACCTGAGCGGGGCCAGCGTCGAGCTGGAAGGCTCCACCGTGGTCGGTGCCGGCGATGCCGACGACCTGGAAGCGATCCGCCGCTTTGCCGTGGCCTACCTGCGCAACGAGCAGAACCTGGACCTGGCCGCTTTCGGCGTGGATTTTGACATCTACTTCCTGGAAAGCTCGCTGTACAAGGACGGCAAGGTCGCCGAGACCGTGGCCCAGCTCAATGCCTCCGGCCACACCTACGAGGAAGGCGGCGCGCTGTGGCTGCGCTCCACCGATTTCGGTGACGACAAGGACCGCGTGATGCGCAAGTCCGACGGCACCTACACCTACTTCCTGCCGGACGTGGCCTACCACCTGTCCAAGTGGCAGCGCGGCTACGTGCGTGCGATCACCGAACTGGGCGCCGACCACCACGGCTCGCTGGCCCGCGTGCGCGCCGGCCTGCAGGCCCTGGACGTGGGCATCCCGAAGGGCTGGCCGGAATACGTGCTGCACCAGATGGTCACCGTGATGCGTGGCGGCGAGGAAGTGAAGCTGTCCAAGCGCGCCGGCTCCTACCTGACCCTGCGTGACCTGATCGAGGAAGTCGGCGCCGATGCCGTGCGCTGGTTCCTGATCGCGCGCAAGCCGGATTCGCAGCTGACTTTCGACATCGACCTGGCCCGCCAGCAGAGCAACGACAACCCGGTGTTCTACGTGCAGTACGCCCATGCCCGCGTGTGCTCGCTGCTGCGTCAGGCCCAGGAAAAGGGCCTGGGCTACGTGCAGGCCGACGGCATTGCCAAGCTCAACACGATCGACGATGCGGTCTCGATGACCCTGATGTATGAAATCTCGCGCTACCCGGAAGTGGTGGAAACCGCTGGCGAAGCGCTGGAGCCGCACCTGATTGCCCAGTACCTGCGTGAATTGGCCAACGCCTTCCACACCTGGTATGCCGGCACCCCGGTGTTGGTGGATGATGCTTCCGAGCGCAATGCCAAGCTGGCATTGGCCGGCGCAGCCCGTCAGGTTCTGGCCAATGGCCTGGGTCTGCTGGGTGTGAGCGCACCGGAAAAGATGTAAGCGCAGACCGGAGACCGTACAGCCCATGGCTGGAGCACGACGCAACAAGCGCCAAGCAAAACGCAACACCGATACCGGCACCCCGGCGTGGGTCTGGCTGATTGCCATCGCGGCCGTGGCCGCGGTGGTGTTCATGGCCATGCCCGGGTTGTTCAAGGGTGAAGGCGACGGCTTCCTGCGTGCCGGTCCGCGTCCGAACCCGGATGCGGTGCCGGCCCCGGTGGCCGATGCCGATATCGACGCCCCGGCCTCGCTGCCGCGCCCGGCCACCAACCGTGGCAACAGCGCGGCCACCGGCAGCAGCGAACGCCCGGCACAGCCGTCGTATGACTTCTACACCCTGCTGCCCGGCAGCGAGGTGCAGATGTCCGACGCCGAGCTGGCCGCCACCGCGCGTGCCGAGGCCGAGCGCCTGGCCCGCAACCAGCGCCAGGCGGCGGCCAGCGAATCGCCGCTGCCCACGCCCAGCCAGCCGGTGCCGTTGAACGAGAACCCGGCACCGGTCAGCGAGGCCCAGCGGGCCCTGGCCGCGCTGGAAGGCCGGGCCGTACCCAAGCCGGCAGCCCAGCCGGCACCGGTCAATGAACGCCCGGCCGGCAACGAGCGTCCGCCTGCCAGCGCACCGGCAACCGCGCCGGCCAGCGCCAGCCGCCCGGCTGCCGTGACGGCCAGCACCACCGAGCCGGCCGGCAACGTGCGTTACCTGCTGCAGGCAGGTGCGTTCTCTGCCCAGGGCGAGGCCGAAGGCACCAAGGCCCGCCTGGCCATGGCCGGGGTGGGCGCCCGGGTCGAACCGGCGCAGATCAATGGCACCACCGTGTACCGGGTGCGCATGGGGCCCTACAACTCGGCCAGTGAACTGGCTGCGGCCAAGGCCAAACTGGAGGCCGCCGGCCTGCAGGCCATGGCGATCAAGGCCCAGTAAACCCACGCAATACCCACAACGCCCGGCCCGCCCGGGCGTTGTACTGTCTGGCAGCGTCCATTGGTGCGAAAATCACCGTTCTTTACTGCTGCTGGATCACCTTCCATGACTCGTACTGCCCTGATCACCGGTGCCACTTCCGGTTTCGGCGCCGCCGCCGTGCGCCAGTTCGTTGCCGCTGGCTGGCAGGTGATTGCCACCGGCCGCCGCGCCGAGCGCCTGGCCGCTCTGGCGGACGAACTGGGTACGGACAAGGTGCACGCGGCCTGCTTTGACATCCGCGATGCCGATGCCATGGAAGCAGCGCTGTCGGCACTGCCGCCGGCCTTTGCCGGCATCGACCTGCTGGTCAACAACGCCGGCCTGGCCCAGGGCACCGCCCCGGCCCAGCGCGCCAGCCTGGATGACTGGCGCACCATGATCGACACCAACATCACCGCCCTGGTCACCCTGACCCACCGCCTGCTGCCGGGCCTGATCCAGCGCCGTGGTGCGATCATCAATGTCAGCTCCACCGCCGCCACCTACCCCTACCCCGGCGGCAATGCCTACGGCGGCACCAAGGCTTTCGTCAGCCAGTTCTCGCTGGGCCTGCGCAGCGACCTGCACGGCACCGGCGTGCGCGTCACCGCGATCGAACCGGGCATGGCGGAAACCGAATTCACCCTTGTGCGCACCCACGGCGACCAGGCCGCCTCCGATGCCCTGTACGGCGGCGCCAACCCGATGACTGCCGAAGACATCGCCGCACAGATCCTGTGGGTGGCCAACCTGCCGGCCCACCTGAACATCAACCGGATCGAACTGATGCCGGTCAGCCAGTCGTTTGCCGGCTTCCAGGTCGCCCGCGAAGGCTGATGACCCATGTACCTGGAGGCGACACCGGTTGTCGCCTCGTACCGGCACGCTGCACTCCCCAGCCAGTCACGGCCTGCAGGAGAGCAGCACATGTTGAAAGTCATTGGTGGTGTAGTGGTCTACGGTTTCGCCCTGTTCGGCTTGGCCACCTACATCGAAAAGCTCCACAACGACTGCCGGGACTGAGCCATGGCCTTCCCCGTTCCGCCACAAACCTTCCGCTGTAACGATTGCCAGTGGAAGAAGACCATTCCGCATACCATCGGCGATGTGCGCATGCCCGGGCTTAATCACATCGACTGCTGCAGCCGCTGCGGCAGCAGCAATATCCAGCGCTTCCCCGCTTCCCCACTGGAAATAACCCTTGCCCGGCTGGGTGGCTTGCTCGGCCCGCGTTGAGCTAGGCAATTATTTTGTCCAAGACACCACTCCCATGGGAAGGCGGCCCAAGCCGTGAGACCTCCCCCATTCGGGGGAGAGTTCATCGCAGCTTCGCCCTGCAATCATCGCTGCAGCTCACCTACTGCTTCCGCGATGTCTTACTTGCGCATTGAAAACCGCCATTTGTTGCTCGCCTTGTTGCTGCCAGCCGGCGCCATGGCTGCCTGCCCGTCCGGGCAGGACACGCTGTTTGCCTGCAGCACCACCAATGGCAAGCAGGTCCAAGTCTGCGATGCCGGCCGCAGCATTGGCTACACCTTCGGCCGTCCCGGGCGGGCACCGGAACTTGCCCTGAACGTGCCGCGCAACCGTGCCAGCACCTACCAGTGGCCCGGTGCCGGGCGCACCACCACCTATTCCGTCACCGTACCCAACGGCGACACCACCTACACCGCGTATTCCACCTTTGACCGTCTGGCCGACGAGCTGGATTTCCAGCACGGCATCCAGGTCGAAGTGCGCGGCCAACAGGTCGCCAACCTGCGCTGCCGCGAGCCCGGCCTGATCGACAACCTGGAAGGCGTGGACTTGCCACCGGCCGGATGAGCGCGAACCCACTCCGCTACCAAAACCACGGCTATGCCGTGGTTTTTTCATTAAGCCTGCTCCACGACTCAAGTAGAGACGACACCGACCGCTAACAGATTGATAGAAAATTTCGAGATGCAATCACTGATAGAGGCGTGATGTATTGCTCAATTTGCTCACAGAAGGCATATTCAGCCAAGGGGACCGGCAAGGAAATGCCGGAAGCAAGCAAACGACGTAAGGAAGCTGCAGTGGTGGCATCTCTGATTCTGCTCAAGTTCTTGACGATGGACAGCGTCCTAGACCGGTGCGTTGTTCCGCCACCGCACGAGCGGACACATTCAGCGACACCCACTGTCGCCTGCTGGCACTAGTTTGTGGACGACACCATGGAAGAGTTCGTCGCCGCCATGCCGCACCGTACCTCGCTGGAATCAGCCAGGGATCCCCTGCTCAGGAACCTCATCCTGCTGCGGATGATTCCCCGCTACCCCAGCAGCATCTCCACCACCGAATTGCATGAGGCCCTTGCACGCGAGGGCTTTGAGATCAGCCTGCGCTCGCTGCAGCGCGACCTCGATGGCAAGCTCAGCCAGCACTTCGACCTGCTCTGCAGCAAGGACGACCTCGACCCGGCCATCGCCAGCCTGCGCCCGTACCGCTGGAGCTACCAGCCGCATGTGCGCCCCGGCCTGCCGTTGATGAGCGCGGCCGAAGCCATGGCCTTCCAGCTCTGCGAAGGTCACCTGCGCCACCTGCTGCCACCCGGCGTACTGGGCCAGCTGGAACCCCACTTCGCCGAAGCCAGGCAAACCTTGAGCAAGCGAGAAGGCAGTCGCCACGCCCACTGGCTGGAGCGCGTGCGCAGCCTGCCCAACGGCAAGGCCCTGCTGCCGGCCGTGGTGGCACCGGATGTCTGGGAAAAGGTCGCCATCGCCGTACTGGAACAACGCCAGCTGCAGGTGGACTACTTCAGCCGCGCCAAGGGCGAGGTCAAAACCATGACCCTGCACCCCAAGGGCCTGGTTTCCCGCGGCCCGACCACCTACCTGATTGCCAGCGTCGGCGATTACACCGATATCCGCCATTTCGCCCTGCACCGCATCCAGCAGGCGCAGCTGCTGACCATCAGCTCCCGCGACGGGGAATTCAACATGGACGCCTACCTGCCGGAAGCCGCGTTTACCCCGAGGCAGGGAACCGGGATGGTCGAGCTGGTAGCCGACGTGCATCCGGATATCGCCAGCATATTGCGCGAAACCCCGCTCGGTGAAGATCAAACCTTGGAGCCTCTGCCGGGTACCGTTTGGCTGCGCCTGACGGCTTGTGTGCCGGATGACCAGGAAACGTACTGGTGGGTCATGGCCCTAGGGGCAGGCATCCTCGTTCACGAGCCATCTTCGTTGCGAAAATCCATCATTAAAAATAATCAATCCCTGCATTTCATGTACACGCCCAGCGTCATGCAGAAATCCACCACTGGATGAAATTCAGCACCAATGACATACATCAACAAACAAAGGACATCTCAATGAAAAATACTGAATTCCTCTCCAACCTCAGCACGGCCGACGCAAAAAAACTAAGGGACCGCATCCGCGAAACCAAGATCAACGTGCTGCTGGTTGGCGGCACCGGTGTCGGCAAAAGCTCAACTATTAATGCGCTTTTTGATAGCCAAGGAATGGATAATCGCGCCAAGGTCGGCGACAGCACCAAGCCTGAAACGATGGAGATCGATTCGTATGAGATGGAAAACCTGATCATATGGGACACGCCCGGGCTGGGCGACAGTATTGAAAAAGATGCGACCCACAAGATAAAGATAAGCGAAATACTCAGGCGCAAGGATGCAAATGGGCAACCTCTTATTGACCTGGTATTCCTCATACTGGACTCCAGTAGCCGTGATTTCAGCTCTGCTTTCACTCTTATTGAAAAAGTCATCTTGCCGAACCTGATTGAAGGCGATCGCGATCGACTCCTGATTGGCCTCAACCGGGCCGACAACGCGATGAGTGGCCATTTTTGGAACAAGAGCGAGAACAGGCCAGAACAGAAACTGATTGAACGACTGGAAGAGCAGGTCAAGACGGTCAGCGAGCGCATCAAGGCCGACACAGGATTGGATATTGAGCCCATTTATTATTCTGCCGGTTGCGAGATTGATGGAGAAATCCTCTCACACCCCTACAACCTGCAAAAACTACTGAGCTTTATCATGGACCGCCTGCCGAAGAAAAAGCGCGCAGCCATTGCCATGCACATCAATGAGAACGAGGCAAACTTTCGTTCAAACGACGAAAAGGCCGATTATGCGGAGAAAATAGAAAAATCTATTTTCGACTCGGTAACCTACTGGATAAAGGACGTCATTGGCGATGTGGCCGGCCAAGTCGGCAGCATGGTCAAGACCGTCGTCACCGACCCTAAAAACATCAAAATAGCTGCTGGCTGGGCCTTTTCCGCAATCACCGCATTCCTCAAGAAAAAATAAGGAAATAAAATGGCCTACCGCTTTGATGAAGACCTGGAGTTCCTTAGGGAAATTTCTAGCTGCGACCTTAATGATCTTGTGGAATGCCTGACCAAAGACAAAGATGGCGGTGCACTTTGGACCGAGGAACTAACCAGCAATCCTACGTACAAAAAATATCACCCCGATCATTCAAAATACTGGGAACTTATTGCCGCCGAGTGCCAATGCTTTGGCGCTAACAGCCTGATGACTGCATTGCGCGGCGGAAAAGGGGTTTTGTATCGAGAGGTACTTGCCGATGTTTGTGACAACCTGAAAGTCAAAGGGATTGTAAAAAACGATCACACACTGGATATCGAAAACAAACTTTTGACTAAGGTTCTTAGTGATGCGATCGAAAAAATGCCAGAAGAGGATCGTATAGATTTCGCAAAGACCATTGGTATGAGCAGCTTAAAGTCATTGACTCCTGCTGCCATGACTGCTGCAATCCAGCTTGCATTCAAAGCCGGCGGATTCAAGTCGTACCAATTAACATTGATAGCTGCCAACGCTATCTCCCGCGCCATTCTTGGGCGCGGCCTAGCACTGGCAGGAAATGCAGCATTAACACGAACGGCATCCATGCTGGCAGGGCCTGTGGGATGGGCCATCGCAGGCGCTTGGACCGCCGTAGACATCGCAGGGCCGGCTTATAGAGTCACGATGCCTGCAGTAATCCAGATCGCCCTCCTGAGAAAAAAGCATCAGACTGAACGTGACGGAATCTTGAAGGACATTGAACGGGAATTGGGGGAGGCGTGAGAGAGTGGTCGGCCATAGCCGACAACTTGGCCATCATCGATCAGCACCATTCTGGAACTGACGCGGCGCTGCCCAGGTGCCACAAAGTCGACGAAGCCTTCACTCAGGTGAAAGCGAATAGGATTTCAGTGAATCCATCGCGATTTTCAGTACAGCTGTAAAAAAGCCACGCTGCTACAGCGTGGCTTTTCCATACGCTTCACTACGGCTCAAACCAACGGCTCATCACTCAGGTAGGTGTAACCGGTCAGGCCTGCTTCCAGCGCGGCATCCAGTTCGGCGGCGCGTTCGGCATCCAGATTGGCTGCCGCCACGCGGGCCTTGTAGGCATCACGCAGGTCATCGAGCTTGTAGCCGACGTAGTCCAGCATCACGTCGGTGGTGTCGCCGCGGCGCTGCTGGGTGATGACATAACCATCGTCATCGACCAGCACTTCCACCGCGTCGGTGTCACCGAACAGGTTGTGGATATCACCCAGAATCTCCTGGTAGGCACCGACCAGGAAGAAGCCGAACAGGTAGCTCTCGCCGTGGCCCAGGCTGTGCACCGGCAGCGAGGTATCCAGCGACTCGTTCTCCACATAGGTCTTGACCACACCATCGGAGTCGCAGGTCATGTCGCACAGGATGCCGCGGCGGTCCGGGGTCTCGTTCAAGCGCTGGATCGGCACGATCGGGAACACCTGGTCGATCGCCCACACGTCCGGGATAGATTCGAACACCGAGAAGTTGACGAAGTACTTGTCCACCAGGCGGTCGTTGAGCTCGTCCAGGATCGGGCGATGGCTCTTTTCCTCGTGGCTCAGGCGTGCACGCACGCCGTGGGCGATGGCATAGAACAGGTCATCGATGCGCGCGCGGTGGGTCAGGTCGATCTGGCCCAGGGCGTAGGCGCTCAGGCCTTCGGCATGGAAGTGCTGGGCTTCCTGGTACAGCTCCACCGCCGGGCGCACGTCCAGCTCTTCGTGGATCTCGCGCAGGTGGCGGATCGCGGCGGGCTCGTCATCAAATGCTTCCGGCACGCGGCCTTCCGGAGCCTGTTCCACTTCGGCCACATTGGCGATCAGCACCGCGTGGTGGGCGGTCATGGCGCGGCCACATTCGGTGACCACGCGCGGCTGCGGCAAGCCATGCGCCTCGCAGGCCTCGGCCAGCGGCTGCACGATGTTGCTGGCGTAGGCATGCAGGCCATAGTTGATCGAGCAATAGCTGCGCGAGCGGGTGCCTTCGTAGTCGATACCCAGGCCGCCGCCCACGTCGACGTGGCTGATCTTCGCGCCCAGGCGCGACAGCTCGACGAAGTAGCGGGTGGCCTCGCGCATGCCGTTGGCGATGTCGCGCACGTTGGAGATCTGGCTGCCCATGTGGAAGTGCAGCAGGTTCAGGCAGTCGGCGTACTCGCTGTCGCGCAGGGTCTTCCACAGGTCCAGCACCTGGCGCGGGGAGAGGCCGAACTTGGCCTTGTCACCGCCGCTGTTCTGCCACTTGCCTGCACCCAGCGACGCCAGACGCATGCGCACGCCCAGGCCCGGCTTGACGTCGAGCTTGCGCGCCTCGTCCAGCACCAGCTTCAGCTCGGACGGCTTCTCAATGACGATGAAGGTCTGCAGGCCGAGCTTGCGCCCGATCAGGGCCAGACGGATGTACTCGCGGTCCTTGTAGCCGTTGCAGACGATCAAGCCACCCGGGCGCGACAGCGCCAGCACGGCCATCAGTTCCGGCTTGGAGCCGGCTTCCAGGCCAAAGCCCTCACCGTGGTTGCTGGCCAGGGTGCCGGCCACGCCACGGTGCTGGTTGACCTTGATCGGATACACCGCGGTGTAGCCACCGGTGTAGTCCCAGTCGGCCTGGGCCTGGGCGAAGGCGGCCTGCAGCTTGCCCAGGCGCTCGTTGAGGATGTCCGGAAAACGCACCAGCAGCGGCAGCTTGGCGCCATTGGCGCGGGCGGCCTGCACAACCTGTGGCAGCGAAACAACCGTACCGGATGTACCGGAAGGCTTGACCACGATGTGGCCGTTGGCGTCCACATCAAAATACCCATCAGACCAGTGGGGAATGGAATAGGTCTTGCGGGCCTGGTCGGCGGACCAATCGCTCATCGGCGTAAGAACTCGGTGGTGGGTGAAAGGACGCGCATTCTACCCCCCATCGCCGCCAATATTCCTATACAATCCGCGCCCGCGCCGGCCCCCTCGGGGGAACCCCCGGCCGCGTGAAAGATGAACGCGCGCCACGCGTCTGTCCGCGGTCCTCCAAGGCAGTACGTCCGAAGCGACTTTTTTGAGTCCCCTTGGCCCCTCGTTGTTCCCGCAACCCCAAGGCCAGCTTGCAGGAAACACCATGAGCGACAACTCCCAGTGGTACATCGAACACTTCCAGCCGACCGGTTCGGCCATCGGCTTCCGTATCAACGGCAAACTCGATGAAGTGCAGTCCCCGTTCCAGAAGATCGAAATCTACGACTCCACCGATTGGGGGAAGTTGATGATCATCGACGGCGCGATGATGCTCACCACCAAGGACAACTTCTTCTACCACGAGATGATCAGCCACCCGGTGCTGTTCACCCACCCCAACCCGAAGCGGGTGGTGATCATCGGCGGCGGCGACTGCGGCACCCTGCGCGAAGTGCTCAAGCACCCGGGCGTGGAAAGCGCCACCCAGTGCGACATCGACGAGCAGGTCACCCGCATGGCCGAGAAGTACTTCCCGGAACTGTGTGAATCCAACGGCGATGCGCGCGCCGAACTGCTGTTCGACGACGGCGTGGCCTACATGGCCAACCTGGAGCCGGGCAGCGTGGACGTGGTCATCGTCGATTCGACCGACCCGGTCGGCCCGGCCGAAGGCCTGTTCAACAAGGCCTTCTTTGAAAGCTGCTTCCGCGCCCTGAAGGACGACGGCCTGCTGGTGCAGCAGAGCGAATCGCCGCTGGCCCTGCTGGACCTGATCCGCGACATGCGCGCGGAAATGGGCAAGGCCGGCTTTGCATCCTTCAAGACCCTGCCGTTCCCGCAGCCGTGCTACCCGACCGGCTGGTGGTCGGTGACCGTGGCCAGCAAGCAGGCAGGCTTCGGTTTCGGCTTCCGTGCCGACGACTCGGCCAACAAGCCGTTCGACACCCTGTACTACACCGCCCACCAGCACAACGCGGTGCTGGTTGCCCCGCCGTTCGTGGCCAAGGCACTGGGCGAATAAGCCACATCCAGGCACTGCCCCGGCACCCCGCAGCCTCGCGCTGCGGGGTGTTTTTTTGTGCCGCAGCGCACGGAACGGAGCGTTTCATGTGCGCGCTCTCACATTTTTTTTACATTCAGGGTTTCTGAACCGGTCGGTATTAAAATTACCGGCATCGGCGCACTCCCCCTCTGCGCCCCAATCACCCCGGCAGTGACGGCGTTTGCCCGCTGTGCGGTGTGGAGAAGCCCATGAATGCCATTGTGATGCTGCCTGACCATGCGGTCGGCCGCCCCGTTGCCGAAAACCAGCTGCTCAAGCGCGGTGAACGCCTGCTCGAACCGGACGTGTACCGGGCCCGCATCAATGGCCGTCTGGCCGTGATCAAGGACTACCGCCGCTACCGCGGCACCGTGCTGGCCCCGTTCGCTCGCCTGCTGGTGCGTCGCGAGGCCCGCGTGCTGCGCCAGCTGGCCGGCTGGAAGCATGCGCCGGCCCTGCTCGGGGTGATCGGCGGCCTGGCCCTTGGCATGGAGTACGTCAACGGCCAGACCCTGAGCAGCCTGCAGGCCGCCGATGCGCAGGTCTTCGACCAGCTGCACAAGGCCCTGGAGCGCCTGCACCAGCAGGGCATCACCCACAACGACCTGCACGGCACCAATGTGATGGTGGCGGCCGGTGTGCCGGTGTTGATCGATTTCACCTCGGCCTGGCGCACGCCGCGCTGGCGCCACAACAATCCGCTGGCCCGCCAGCTGCGCCGCAGTGACCTGAAGAACCTGCTCAAGCTGCGCAAGCGTGTCACCGGTACCGAGGTACCCAGCGAGCTGGCCGCCAGCCTGGCCGAGCCGGGCTGGGTCCGGCTGATCCGCCAGGGCTGGAAGCAGGCCTACCGCCGTTTCAAGGCCCACAACGCCTGAAACCACAACGCCCCGGCCTGGTCCGGGGCGTTTTTTTGCAAGACGTCATTGCGGGCGGCCGCTTACAGCGCGTCGGCATCCATCTCGCCGGTGCGGATGCGCACCACCCGGCCCAGCTCGTAGACGAACACCTTGCCATCGCCGATCTTGCCGGTGCCGGCGGCCTGCACGATCGCCTCGACCACTTCCTCCACCTGCTCGTCGGTGACCGCCACTTCCAGCTTCACCTTGGGCAGGAAGTCGACCACGTACTCGGCACCGCGGTACAGCTCGGTATGCCCCTTCTGGCGCCCGAAGCCCTTGACCTCGGTGACAGTGATCCCGGTCACCCCGCGTTCGGCCAGTGCCTCGCGCACGTCATCAAGCTTGAACGGCTTGACGATGGCCATCACCATTTTCATCGGTTCTCTCCCGCTGTTGCTGCAATTCCCACAGCATACCTGCCGGCCCGCGCCCCGGCAGCCGGGCGTTGGCCTTACCATCCTCCCCAGCACCTGCCGATGGCTGCCAAGCCTTCTTTCCCGGCACGCTCGCAACCATGTCCACAGGAACCTCCCATGATTGATCTGAAGCACATCGACGAGATGGCACGCCGCCTCAGCGACCTGGTCCCGCCAGGCCTGCGCCAGTCCCAGCAGGACGTGCAGGAGGCCTTCAAGGGCGCCCTGCAGGCCGGCCTGTCCAAGCTGGACCTGGTCACCCGCGAGGAATTCGACATCCAGCGCGCGGTACTGCTGCGCACCCGGGAAAAGCTCGAGGCACTGGAAAAGACCGTCGCCGCCCTGGAAGCGGCCAGCCATGGTGACAAGACGCCCTGACCGAGGCACGGCATGAGCCTGGCGCTGGTGCACAGCCGTGCCCGCGCCGGCATCGATGCCCCGGCCGTACGGGTGGAGGTCCACCTGTCCGGCGGCCTGCCGGCGGTGCAGATCGTCGGCCTGCCTGAGGCAGCGGTACGCGAATCGCGTGACCGGGTACGTGCGGCCCTGCTCTGTGCGCGTTTTGAATGGCCACAACGGCGCATCACCATCAACCTGGCACCGGCCGACCTGCCCAAGGAGGGCGGCCGTTTTGACCTGCCCATTGCCCTGGGCATCCTCGCCGCCAGCGGCCAGATCCCGCTCGACTCACTGGACGGCAAGGAGTTTGTGGGTGAGCTGGCCCTGACCGGCGAGCTGCGCCCGGTCGATGCGGTGATCCCGGCCGTGATGGCCGCACACAGCGCCGGCAACACCCTGGTCCTGCCAGCGGCCAATGCCGACGAAGCGGCCCTGGTCAGCCAGGCCAGCACCGCAGTGGCCACCACCCTGCTCCAGGTGTGTGCCGCCCTGCAGGGCCAGCAGCCCTTGCCCGCACCGCAACCCGGCACACCCAGCCCACCGCCCGGGCTGCCTGACATGCGTGATGTGCGTGGCCAGGCCCTGGCCCGGCGGGCGCTGGAGGTCGCTGCCGCCGGTGGCCACCATCTGCTGCTGGTCGGCCCACCCGGCTGCGGCAAGAGCATGCTGGCCGGCCGCCTGCCCGGCCTGCTGCCGGCACTGGAGCAGCAAGCCGCACTGCAGACTGCCGCCATCCACAGCCTGAGCCAGGCCCGCCCGCACACCGCCGGCCACTGGTGCCAGCGGCCGTTCCGTGCCCCGCACCACAGCGCCAGTGCGGTGGCCCTGGTCGGCGGTGGCTCGCACCCACGCCCCGGCGAGATTTCCCTGGCCCACAACGGCGTGCTGTTCCTCGACGAACTGACCCAATGGCAGCGCGCGGTACTGGAGGTACTGCGCGAGCCGCTGGAGACCGGCCAGGTGACCATCGCCCGCGCCGCCCGCAGCACCACCTTCCCCGCACGTTTCCAGCTGGTGGCTGCGATGAACCCCTGCCCCTGTGGCTGGGCCGGCGACAGCAGCGGGCGCTGCCACTGCAGCCACGAGCGCATCGCCCGCTACCTGGGACACCTTTCCGGCCCGCTGCTGGACCGTATCGACCTGCAGGTGCGTGTTGCCCGCCTGCCACTGGAACTGCTTTCCAGCCAGGTCAGCGAAGCCGAAGCCAGCGCCTGCATCGGGCAACGGGTGGCCGCGGCACAGCAGCGGCAATCGCACCGGCAGGGCTGCGTCAACGCGCACCTCGATGCTGCCGGCACCTTCCGCCATTGCCCCTTGGCCAGCCCCGAACAGCACTTGCTGGAACAGGCTGCCGAGCGCCTGCAGCTGTCCATGCGGGCGGTGCAGCGCAGCCTGCGCGTGGCCCGTACGATTGCCGATCTGGAAGGCCATGAGCAGATCCAGCGCGCGGACCTGGCCGAGGCGCTGGGTTACCGGCAAAACGCCACGGCAATACCACGCTGAGCCGCCCGGCGGAAAAACACCGCGGCGCACAGCCCGGTAACACCACCCCGCCGCCCGGCATTCACCGACAGCCAGCCGCCGCAGGCACGTGCACAGTGAACTTGCCGCATGCGGCAACGCCCAGTCATCGTCGGGAGCCATCATGACCAGATCACGGAAGATCTCGCGCGCGTTGCACGCATGCGGCCACAGTCTGGCCCTGCTCGGCCTGCTGCACGCCGGCCAGGCCCGGGCCTCGGGCATGCCGGTGTTCGATGCCAGCAACTGGGCCGAAAGCATCGCCCAGCTCAAGCAACTGCAGGCACAGCTGCAGACGATGAAGCAAATGGCCGAGACCAGTGCACGCGGCCATGCCCAGCACCTGATCGACAAACACGTCTACCGTGGCCGGCGCAGTCTTCGACATGAGCAGACGCTACTGGCCGAGGACCATGCCGTGGACCTGCGCTGCAGCGCTTCGCGCACCCCCTCGCACCTGTTGCGTGATGCCTGTACGCAGTGGGTGACTGCCCAGAACCGCCGCTACAACACCGCCATCCAGCTGCAGCAACAGCTGCAGCAACGTGAGCAGCATTGGCTGGAACTGCTGGAGCAGCGCAGCCAACTGGAAAGTGAGCACAGTGGCCTGCTGCAATCCCACAACAGCCAGATGGCGGCATTCCAGGCGCAATTGCAGATCGACCTGCAATTCAGCCAATCGCTGATCCAGTCCCACAACATCCACGTGGACACCCTGCAGCAGCAGTACGTGCAGCAATTGCGCACCTACTTCCATGGCCAGGCCGCACCGGATCCCTTGGCCCGCCAGGCGCAGCTGCTGCTTTTCCAGGCCAGCCTGCGTCTGGCTGCCGACAAACGCCGCTGAGCCACGCCCATGCACAGCCAATGGTCAGGACAACTGGAAGATGCGCTGTATTTCTCGCTGATCAAGCGCTTCATCGACAGTGAGCTGGAGCAATACGCCAGCAACCTGCTTGATCGCGTTGGCGGGCTGATGGTC
This sequence comes from Stenotrophomonas ginsengisoli, assembly GCF_001431485.1. Lineage (GTDB taxonomy): Bacteria > Pseudomonadota > Gammaproteobacteria > Xanthomonadales > Xanthomonadaceae > Stenotrophomonas > Stenotrophomonas ginsengisoli. The sequence goes on from NZ_LDJM01000014.1 coordinate 28,295, forward strand.
AGCGTGGCACTGCCACTGCTGACCCTGTGGATCATTTGGCGCGGCTGGGAAATCATTACCGCGCGCCAACGCGATTCGATGATGGCGCAGGTGGTGGACCTGCTGCGCGTGAGCGTGGTGGTGATGGTGGCCAGCACCGCTGCCCTGCATCACGACTCGTTGTATCGCCTGCTCACCGATGGCATCAGCGACACCGCCGTGAGCCTGGTATCAGGCAAGCCAAGCGGGGCAATCCTGGGCGATATCGACCGGGGCTTTGCCGTGATGGACCTGGCCTATTCGCGGCTGCAGCAGATTGAAACCGGCGATGACACCCAGGCCGGCAACCTGCGCGACAAGAGCAGCGAGCTGGCCAGCCTGGGTGCCGCCAGCCCGGCGGTGGTGGGCAGCGCGATGATGGTGCTCAACCGTTTCATGCTGGCCCTGCTGATCGGCCTGGGTCCGTTCTTCGTGCTCTGTCTGGTGTTCAAACAGGGAGAAAGCCTGTTCCGTGGCTGGCTCAGCGCCTTGGTTGCCTGTCAGGTCTCACTGGCGGTACTGAGCGTGGCCATCAGCCTGGCGATGGACCTGGTGGTGGCCATGGGGGCCACCCTGTGGCTCAGCGATACCCTGCTGGCACCCGGCCTCGGGCTCGATGCCGGCGGCATCTACAACATGGCACGCCTGCAGGCAGCCACCGGGCTGATCCTGAGCACCTTGATTCTGGGCGCGCCACCGGCAGCGGCCGGGCTGTTCCGCAGCGCGCTGGCCAACTTCTCGCCATACAGCCCGTTCAACAAGGGCAGCGAGACGGCCGCGGCCAATCGCGGCAGGAGCCATTGAGCATCAGCATCAGCATCAGCATCAGCATCAGCATCAGCATCAGCATCAGCATCAGCATCAGCATCAGCATCAGCAGGATCGTCATCCTGGCCCGCCCGGCAGGACAAGCAGGCACAGCCATATACGCCAGCCAGTAAGCGGCAAGCAGCCGCCTGCCGGGGAGCAGAAACGCAAAAACCCCCGATTGCTCGAGGGTCTGGCGGAACAACGGACAACAGCCGTTGCATGCATGGCGCGCCCGGAGGGATTCGAACCCCCGACCAATGGCTTCGGAAGCCACTACTCTATCCGGCTGAGCTACGGGCGCATTGTCTGCATGACACCACACATTGGTACGGGACCGGATGCGATGGCGGACGGCGATTGTAGCTGAAATTGCCGACGCTGCGTAACAAGGCGCGGCTTTTTTGCATCACCCACGCATCCCCGGGCCAGTACCAGCCGTGCCGCCCGCTGCAGCCCGCAGCTGCCGCCACCGCGCCCCGCTGGTAACCTTGGACCATGTCTTACGAACGTTATTCCCAACCTGCCGCACCGCGGCCTTCCCGGTTTGCGCTGTACTGGAAACTGATGCGCGCCGACCGACCGATCGGCACCTTGCTGCTGCTCTGGCCCACCTGGTGGGCTTTGTGGCTGGCCGCCGATGGCACCCCGCCACTGTGGACGCTGTTCGTGTTTACCGCCGGGGTCTGGCTGACCCGCTCGGCCGGCTGCGTGATCAACGACTATGCCGACCGCTGGCTGGACCCGCACGTGGAGCGCACCAAGGACCGTCCGTTGGCCAGCGGCGCGCTGCGTGGACGCGATGCGCTGACCCTGTTCGCCGTGTTGATGCTGGCCGCGCTTGCCCTCGTGCTGACCCTGAACTGGCAGACCATCGCGATGAGCGTGGTCGCGGTGTTGCTGGCCGCCTCGTATCCCTACATGAAGCGCTATACCCATCTGCCCCAGGTCTATCTGGGCCTGGCCTTCGGCTGGGGCATCCCGATGGCGTTCACCGCCATCACCGGCACGGTGCCGGCAGTGGGCTGGCTGCTGCTGATCGCCAATGTGCTGTGGTCCACCGCCTATGACACCTGGTATGCGATGGTCGACCGCGAAGATGACCTGAAAGTCGGCTCGCACTCCACTGCCATCCTGTTCGGCGAACTGGACCTGGTCATCCAGGCCATCCTCTACGCCTTGTTCGTGGCCACCCTGGCCATGGTCGGCCAGCAAGCCGGCCTGGCCTGGCTCTACTGGGCCGGGCTGGGCACAGCCTGCGTGCTGATCGGCTGGCAATTCTGGATTGCGCGCAAGCGCGAACGCGGCCCTTGCTTTGCCGCCTTCCTGCACAACAACTGGGTCGGTGCGGCCGTTTTTGCCGGCCTGGCGGCAGCGATCTACCTGCCGGACATCGCCTGATCTCACACGGTACGGGCCGCCACCCAGGCCCGTACCTGGCCTACCCCGGCACGCTGCAGGGCCTTCGCGGCCGCCTCCAGCGTTGCCCCGGTGGTCATCACATCGTCCACCAGGATCACCGAGGCCGGCAGCGTTGCGGCGATGGCAGTAAATGCCCCGCGCAGGTTGCGACGGCGTTGCTCCCTGTCCAGCGCCGACTGCGCGGTGGTGTCCCGACGCCGTTGCAGGCAAGCCCGCACCGGCAGGCCGGTTGCCCGCCCCAGCTGGCAAGCCAGCTCATGGGCCTGGTCATAACCACGCTGGGCCAGTCGCTGGCGATGCAGCGGCACCGGCACCAGCACCTGCCCGGACAACCAGGGCGGCCGGCATTGGCCCATCAACCCGGCCAGTACTGCGCCCGCCGCCAGATCGTTGTCAAACTTGTAGCGGCGCACCAGCACATCAATGGTCGGCCCGTAGCACCAGGCGGCATGGCAGGCCAGCAACGGCCCGGGCCGGCGCTGGCATTGGCCACAAAGCACACCATCGGCCAACGGCAATGGCAAAGCGCATCCCTGGCAGGCCGGCAGGTTGCGGCGCGCTGCCGCATGGCAGGCCGGGCACAGGTCCAGGCCATGGCTACCGGGCTGGGCACAGACCCGGCAACGCAGCGGCAGCAGACAAGCGGCAAGCCAATGGATCCATCCCTGCATCGCGTTCTCCGCCGCCGTCGCCGGACCAGTACTGCCACATCCTGCGCTGTGGTGAGCCGGCGCAGGATCGGGATCTGCCGTCGATCCGGCCTCCCGTGCACCGGACCAAGTGTCGGGAAAGGGTGTCGCCACGGTCGGCAAACGTTACCCTAGCGCCTCATTCGCACCGTACCTGCCGTCTGCCATGAGCCGCCCGAACCTGTCTGAACGCCTGGAACAGCATCCGCTGGCCTGCCTGCCGGTCGAGCCGCTGCAGACCCGCGCCATGCCGGTGCTGGATTTCGCCAGCCCCGATTACCTTGGCCTGGCCAGGCATTTCCAGGTCCTCGGTGCGCTGCAGGACCATGCCGCCCGCCAGGGCATGCAGGCCGGCGAGCACAGCCGTGAGCATGGCCGGCTGGAAGCCGAGCTGGCCCAGTGGCTGGGCTTTGACGCCGCACGCAGTTACCAGAGCCTGGCCCAGGCACGGTTGGCGGTCCAGCAGGCCCTGCTCAGCGAAGAAGAGGATCTGTGCCTGCATGACCACCTCAATGGCCAGTCGCTGATCCAGGCCACCCATCTCACCGGCTGCCGGCTGCGCCATTACCCGCACCGTGATGCCGAGGGTGCGGCCTGGCAGTTGCGCCAGTCGCCGCGCGGCCTGGCCCTGCTGGTCAGCGAAGGCCTGTTCCAGGCCGATGGCCAGCTGGCACCCTTGCGTACGTTGTCCCTGGTGGCCGAACGTCACCAGGCCCACCTGCTGGTGGATGACGTGCACGCCATCGGCGTATGCGGCGAACAGGGCGGCGGCAGTCTGGAGCTGACCGGTCTGCCGGCCAGCGCGGTCACCGCCCTGGTGATCTCGCTGGAACATGCCTTCGGCCTGCAGGGAGCGGTGGTGCTGTCCAGCGCGGCCTTGATCCAGCGCCTGGAACAGGTCGGCGCGATGCACGAACATCCGCGCCCGCCCATCGCCATCGCCGCCGCCGCCCAGGTCGCGGTCAAGCTGGCACGACGCGATGGCTGGCGCCGGCAACGTCTGCAGGAGCTGTCCCAGCACCTGCAGCAGCGCCTGTCCAGCCTGGGCATGCGTGTCCCGCACGCACCCGGCCCCCTGCTGTGCCTGGATGTGCCGGGTGATTCAGGCCAGTGGCAGGCGGCCCTGGCCCGGCGCAGCCTGCGCGTGATCACCTCGCCCTGCGGGCGCGATCCGGCCGAACCGATGACCCGCCTGCGCCTGCAGCTCACCGCCCTGCACGAAACCACCCAGCTGGACCAGCTGGCCGAGTCGATTGCCCGCCTCAACGACAGCACCCGCCTGCGCGTGCCCCTGCTGCAACCTGCAGAGGCCTGAAATGCTGCACATCGATGTACAGGGCCGTGGCCCGGCCCTGGTGTTGCTGCATGGCTGGGGCCTGCATGGCGGCGTGTTTGCCCCGCTGTGCGAGCGCCTGGCCGCGCACTTCACCCTGTACAACGTCGACCTGCCCGGGCATGGCCGCAGCCGCCATGTCCCGGTTCCGGACGATCTGGCCGGCTGGGCCCACGCGGTGCTGGCCGAAGTACCGCCGGCCCTGTGGCTGGGATGGTCGCTGGGGGGGCTGGTTGCCCAGCAGGCCGCCCTGCAGGCAGCAGCGCAGGTACACGGTCTGGTCGCGATGGCCACCAGCCCCTGCTTTGTGCGGCAACCGGATTGGCCCTGGGGTATGGATGCCGGCGTACTGGACGGTTTCAGCGCGCATCTGCAGGCCCACTACAGCGATACGGTGGACCGTTTCCTTGCTCTGGACCTGATCAACCTGCCCGGCGGCCAGCAGGCCGCTGCCAGCCTGCGTGATGCCCTGCTGGCCGTTGGCCATCCCAGCGCCCAAGCCATCACCTGCGGCGGGCAGTTGTTGCGCCATACCGATCTGCGCGGGCAGCTGCCCGGCCTTGCCGTCCCCAGCCTGTGGCTGGCCGGCCAACGTGACCGTCTGGCCGCACCGCCGGCGATGCAGGCGGCAGCAGCCCTGGCCCCCGATGCCCGCTCAATCGCCTTGCCCGGCACAGGCCATGCCCCGTTCCTCGGCGATACTGCCGCGGTGACCCAGGCCATCATCGCGTTCCAGCAGACGCTGGCCTGATTTTTCGTAATCCTGCCGCCCGCCGGCCCCCTGGTTGGATGCCCCATGTCCCTGCTCGACCCCCTGCTGATCCGTCGTCACTTTGGCCAGGCTGCTGCCGGCTTCGATTCGGCCGCCGTGCTGCCACGCGAGGCGGGCAAGCGTCTGTTCGAATCCCTGGATTATCTGGATGACCGCCAGCCGGAGGTGATCGTGGAAGTGGGCTGCGGCACCGGGCACACCGCCGCACTGCTGAAAAAACGCTGGCCCAAGGCCCGGGTCATCGCCATCGATGCGGCCCTGCCGATGCTGCAGCAGGCCAAGGCCCAGGCCGGCTGGTGGAAACCGTTCAACCGCGTGGCCGCCGATGCCGCCCACCTGCCGCTGGCCGAGGCCAGCGTGGACCTGCTGGTCTCCAACCTGTGCCTGCCCTTCGTCAACGACCTGCCCGCCGCGCTGGCCGGCTTCCGTCGCGTGCTCAAGCCCGAAGGGCTGCTGCTGTGCTCCACCTTCGGCAGTGAGACCCTGGGTGAGCTGGACCATGCCTTCGCCCAGGCCGACAGCGCCCCGCACGTGCACCCCTTCGCACCGATTGCCACCTTCGGCGACGCGCTGATGCGCGCCGGCTTCCGCGACCCGGTGATCGACCGCGACCTGTTCACCCTGACCTATGCCGACCTGCCGGCACTGATGGCCGAATTGCGCGCGCTGGGTTACCGCAATGCCCGCGCCGACCGCCGCCGCACCCTCACCGGACGCGGCCGGTTTGCCGCCGCCAGTGCAGCCTACCAGGCACTGCGCACCGCCGACGGGCGTCTGCCCAGCACCTGGGAGGTGCTCTACGCCCAGGCCTGGGCACCGCAGGCCGGCACCCCGATCCGCCAGCAGGGCCAGGACATCGCCGCAGTGCCGATCAGCGCCATCCCGATCCGCCGCAAGCAGCCCTGATCCACAACCCGCGTGCCCGCCCGGGCCAACGGCCCGATCAGTAGACCTGGTCGATCCAGTCTTCCAGGTTGTAGTAATTGCTGACCCGGGTAATGCGACCATCGGCAATGGCGAAGAACGCCCCGCCCGGCAGCTTGTAAGGCTGGCCCGTGGCCGGCGGCAGGCCTTCGTCGGTACTGATGTAGTGGCCGTGGACCACATATTCGGCGGCGCCGCGGCTGCCGTCATCGGTGGCCATCAGCACCACCGGGTCCAGCTGCTCGCGGTAGCAGGTAGCCATGCGCGCCAGGAAGGCGGCAAAGGCCGGGCGGCCGATCTCGCGCACGCCCTGGTTGAGGTCATGGGCCACGTCTTCGGACAGGCAGTCGAGCATGCCGGCCCAGTCAGCGCGGTTGAAGGCATCGTAATAGCGTTGCAGCAGGGCCAGGCTGGCACTGCGGGCGGAGGTATCGGTCATGGCAAATCCCCTCAGGGGTGGGTCTGGACCCAGTGGTTGCGGGCCTGTTCGAACAGGTCGCGGTGGAAGAAATACACTTCCTGGGCAAGAAAACGCCAGCTGCCGCGCAGCGAGCGGAAACGTGTGCTCGGGGTGGCGCTGGCCACTGCATCAATGCCCAGTTCCTTGCTCAGGCGCAGCGCGCGCGCCATGTGCAGCGGGTCGCTGACCAGGATGACCTTGCCGATGCCATTGGCCTGCATCAGCTCGCGCGCGTACAGCAGGTTCTGCCGGGTGCTGCGCGAGTGGGTCTCGATCAGGATCGCCTCGTCGGGAATGTCATGACGCAGGGCGTAGCGGCGGGCCACTTCAGACTCGGCAAAGCGCGCCCCACTGCCTCCAAAGCCACCGGTGAAGATCAGCCGCGGCGCCAGGCCACGCTGGTACAGGGACAGGCCATGCCGGATGCGCTCCTCGAACACCGGCGAAGGGCGCGCGTCATAGGCCGCTGCGCCGAGCACGATGATCGCGTCGGCCGGTTCGGCCTGGTCATCATGGCCCACCCAGACCACCCACGCACCGACCCCAACCAGCCACAGCAGCAGCAGCAACAGCACGCGCCAACTCCAGCCCCACAGCCCGCGTTGGCGCTTTTTCATGCCGCTGCCCCCGACAGTGACACCTGCACCTGCCAGCCGCAGCATGGGCATGCCGTACACCGGCAGAGGAAAAATGCGATGGGGGCAGGCAATGGCCGGATCATCTGCCAAGATTAGCCCAGCCTTCACATGACTGCGACTGGCACGAAGCCAAACCCCGGCCAACCGGCACCAACGGGTTAAGTGGCGATTCAATGCAACGAACCGATGCTGCAGGCTGCAACCATCCCACAGGGGGAACGGTAATGATCAAGCGTTTGGCAATTGGCGCCGCGGCACTGCTGGCGTTGTCAGGCTGCACCACCTATGACTATGTCGGTGGCGGCAGCGGCTACTACCACGGCAACGGTGGCGGCACCCGCGTGTATGGCGGCAGCTCGTATGGCTATGGCGATTACGGCTATGGCCCGTACAACGACTATGGCTACTACGGCAACAACGGCTATTCGATCTACCGGCCTACCGTGGTGCGTCCGGTGATCGTCAAGCCGCAGCATCCAGGCAACCGCCCGGACAACCGTCCGCGCCCGCCGCAGCATCAGGGCCAGCGCCCGCCCAAGCCGGGTATGGGTGGGCCGCGTCCGCCGCAGGTGCAGCCAGGCCAGGGCAACCGCCCGTACCCCGGCAACGGCCAGCGCCCTCCGCAGCGCCCGCCCATCGGCACTGGCAACAACGGTCACCGACCGAACCCAGGCACCGGCCAGCGCCCGCCCCAGCAGCGTCCTCCACAACAGCGACCGCCTCAGCAGGCACGCCCGCCGCGCAACGAGTCTTCCAATGGCTCGCCCTGGCGCAACATGGACCAGCTGCAGCGTCCGCGCCGCGATGCGGCTCCACGTGAGCGCCGTCAGGAGCCCTGAGCCCCGCTGACAAGCGAACTGGGATTTGCCTCACAGAAACACAACAAAAAGTGACGCAGTGCTTGCCCCAGGCCATCGATAACGGCTATCAATAGCGAAAGGTGACCAAACGCGTCGGTTTATGACGCACAAGCACCCCCCGCTTTTATGTCGACTTCCGGCGGATTCACTGGATCCCCCCTGTTCCGGCCCTGCCGGATGTCGGCGCCTACACCACGACCCGCCTGCCCGGCGGGTCGTTTTTTTGCCTGCCTGGGCGGGCTCCGGGCACAAAAAAGGCCAGCGGCATGATCCATGCCGCTGGCCCTGGGCTTCCCCCTGCTGCACCGTGCCGGTCCCTGTTCCAAACCCGGCAACGCCCGCAACCGGGCGCTGGTCAGCTGGGGTGCTGGCAACAATGCAGCATGAAGCATGCCAACTGCGGCGCACTGAGCACGGCCGGCTGGCGCTAAAATGCGCGGTCCCCTGCCCTGGCTGCACGCCCATGCACGATTCCTTCTTCCACTATGACGTCATCGTGATCGGCGGTGGCCACGCCGGTACCGAGGCCGCCCTGGCATCGGCACGCGCCGGCGTGCGCACCCTGCTGCTCAGCCACAACGTGGAAACCATCGGTGCGATGAGCTGCAACCCGGCCATCGGCGGTATCGGCAAGGGCCACCTGGTCAAGGAAATCGACGCCTTGGGCGGTGCGATGGCCAAGGCCGCCGACCACGCCGGCATCCAGTGGCGCACCTTGAATGCTTCCAAGGGCCCGGCCGTGCGCGCCACCCGCTGCCAGGCCGACCGCAACCTGTACCGCATGGCCATCCGCGGCATGGTCGAATCGCAGGAAAACCTGACCGTGTTCCAGGCCGCCGTGGATGACCTGATCATCGACGGCGATGCGGTGCGCGGCGCCATCACCCAGACCGGGCTGAGCTTCCACGCTAGCGCCGTGGTGCTCACCGCCGGCACCTTCCTGGCCGGCAAGATCCACATAGGCCCGACCCAGTACACCGCCGGGCGCATGGGCGACCCGCCGGCCACCACCCTGGCCGCGCGCCTGCGCGAGCGTCCGTTTGCGATCGACCGCCTGAAGACCGGCACCCCGCCGCGCATCGACGGCCGCTCGCTCGACTATGCGGTGATGGAAGAGCAGCCCGGCGATACGCCGCGCCCGGTGATGTCCTACCTGGGCTCCACGGCCGACCACCCGCGCCAGGTCAGCTGCTGGATCACCCACACCAGCCAGCAGACCCACGACATCATCCGCGGCTCGCTGGACCGCTCGCCCCTGTATTCGGGCCAGATCGAAGGCATTGGCCCGCGTTACTGCCCGTCCATCGAAGACAAGGTGGTGCGCTTTGCCGAGAAGGACAGCCACCAGATCTTCGTCGAGCCCGAAGGCCTGGACGTGGTGGAGATCTACCCCAACGGCATTTCCACCTCGCTGCCGTTTGATGTGCAGCTGGCCCTGGTGCGTTCGATCCGCGGCATGGAAAACGCCCACATCACCCGCCCCGGCTATGCCATCGAATACGACTTCTTCGACCCGCGTGGCCTCAAGCACACACTGGAAACCAAGCTGGTGTCCGGCCTGTTCTTTGCCGGCCAGATCAACGGCACCACCGGTTACGAAGAGGCCGGCGCGCAGGGCCTGCTGGCCGGCCTGAATGCCGCCCGCCATACCCGTGGCCTGGAAGGCTGGTACCCGCGCCGCGACCAGGCCTACCTGGGCGTGCTGGTGGATGACCTGATCACCCACGGCACCAGCGAGCCATACCGGATGTTCACCAGCCGCGCCGAATACCGCCTGCAGCTGCGCGAGGACAATGCCGACGTGCGCCTGACCCCGGCCGGGCGCGAGCTGGGCATCGTTGATGACACCCGCTGGAAGGCGTTCTCCGCCAAGCAGGACGCGGTGGCGGCCGAGACCGAGCGCCTGCGCGGGCTGTGGGCCACCCCGGCCAATGCCCTGGGCCGCGAGGTGGTGGACACCCTGGGCGTGACCATCAGCCGCGAAACCAATGTGCTGGACCTGATCAAGCGCCCGGAGCTGGACTACGCCAGGCTGATGACCGTGCCCACCCTGGGCCCGGGCGTTGACGATGGCAAGGTCGCCGAGCAGGTGGAGATCAGCGTCAAGTACGCCGGCTACCTGGACCGCCAGCGCGAGGAAATCGAGCGCCAGCAGCGTCACGAAAACACGCCGATCCCGGACGGCTTCGACTACGCCAACGTGCGTGGCCTGTCGGCCGAAGTGCTGCAGAAGCTGGTCAAGGTGGCACCGTCCAGCATTGGCCAGGCCCAGCGCATCCCCGGCGTCACCCCGGCCGCAATCTCCCTGCTGCTGGTGCACCTGGAGCGCGCACGGCGCGGCAAGCAGGTCGCCTGATCGCCTGCCGGCCGCACTGAAACAACAAGTCCGCTCGATGCGGGCTTTTTGTTGAACGTGGCGCGGGATTGTCAGCCCCGCATTGGCATCACGCGTCGCGCTGCCTCGGCACCGGCGCCGACCACAGCAGCAGGACCAGGCCGGTGATCAGGAACAGGGCGATGCCGGAAAGCAGGAACGGGTCGATCCACCACTTCTGGGCGAAGGCGAATTCGCCGGCGCTGATCTTGCTCCAGCCGCCGAAGTGCTGGCGGCTGGCCACCTGGGCGCCGAACACGGCCAACACCGTGGCCAGCCAGCGCACGGCCCAGTGGCCCAGTGCCGTGACCGGGAGCAACAGCAGCAGGCCCAGCAGGCCGATCACGGTGCGCTGCGAGCGGCAGTACGGGCAGGTGTAGACCACCCCGGCCAGGTCCACCGCCCAGGTAAGCACGCTGATGACGATGGCAGCCAGGGCGATCCAGCGCAGGTGGCGGTGCAGGGTTTGCAGGGTGGGCATGGGGTCTCCGGAGGCGGTGGATGCACAGGGTCGATGCCATGGGCGGCTGCCCGTGGCCTGGCCAGATCATGCCCTCGCCCGCCATGCATTGACCAGCGCAAAAGGTCACATCCGGCCTGGACAGTGCCCCTCGGGGCACCCGGTCAAGGCGGGCTGCGCACCGCTGCCGGCATGCGCTCACCTGCCAGCGGATGCCGTGACAGCGCCACTGCCGGCGCCGACACAGCGCTCAACGCCGGCGTGAGGCCCGCCAGCCATCGGCGGCGAAGATCAGCAGCGCTGCCCAGATGCAGGCAAAGCCGACCAGGCGGTCCGGCCCGAACGGCTCGCGGAAGAACAGCACCCCGCACAGGAACTGCAGGGTCGGGCCGATGTACTGCAGCAGGCCCACGGTGGACAGCGGCACCCGCTGCACCCCGTAGGTGAAGGCAATCAACGGGATCGCACTGACCGCGCCGGCCAGCACCAGCAGACTCATCACGCCTACGCCCCAGTCACCGGCCAGGAAGCTGCCACCGTGACCGGCTTCGGCCCACAGCAGCCAGCCCAGTGCCGGCAACAGCAGGAACAGGCTTTCCACGCCGATGCCGGCCACCGGCTCGACCTTGACCAGCTTGCGCAGCAGGCCATAGAAGCCGAAGGTCAACGACAGGCCGATGGCAATCCACGGCGCACGCCCGGCCTGCCAGGTCAGCCACAGCACACCGATCGCGGCGATCGCCACCGCCAGCCACTGCAGCCGGCGCAGGCGCTCGCCCAGCACCAGCACCCCCAGCAGCACACTCAGCAACGGGTTGATGAAATAGCCCAGGCTGGTTTCCACCACATGGCCGGCGTTGACCGCCCAGATGTACAGGCTCCAGTTGGCACCGATCAGCACACTGGCCGCGCCCAGCAGCCAGAACGTGCGCGGGCTGGCCAGGATCGTACGCAACCAGCCCAGGCCATCACGCACGCACAGCAGCAGGCACAGCAGCACCGCACTCCAGACGATGCGGTGGGCAATGATCTGGTCCGACGGCACCGCCTTGAGCAGGTGCCAGTACAGCGGGAACAGGCCCCAGATGACGAAGGCCAGGGCCGCCGCGGCCAGGCCCTTGCGGGTTTGATCGTTGGTGTTCATCGCTTGCTCCGCTGGGCCAGGGTGATCACCACCACGCCGGCCAGGATCACCGCCATCGCCCCGAATTCACTGGCCGAGAAGCGCTCGCCGGCCACCCAGCTGCCCAGCGCAACGGCAATCACCGGGTTGACGTATGCATAGCTGCCGGCCAGCACCGGGCGCACGTTGTGCAGCAACCAGACATAGGCGGTGAAGGCGATCACCGAGCCGAACAGGCACAGGTAGGACACCGCCAGCACCCCGGCCAGCGGTGGCGGCGTGTTCCAGCGCTCACCGCTGACAAAGCCGATGGCCATCAGCAGCACCCCGCCGCACAGCATCTGCCCGGCCGCGGTCATGAACGGCGGCGGCAGGTTGCGCCCGCGCGACCAGATCGAACCGAAGGCCCAACCCAGCGGCGCCACCAGCAACAGGGCCAGGGCCAACGGCGAGCCGGTCAGGCTGGAACCGGCGTTGAGCCAGACGATGCCGGCAAAGCCGATGCCGATGCCCAGCCATTCCAGCCGGCCCACGCGCTGGCCACGGATCACGGTGAAAAGGGCCATCCACAGTGGCACCGAGGCCACCGCCACCGCGGCCAGGCCGGAGGACACATCACGCTGGGCCAGCACCACCATGCCGTTGCCCAGCAACAGCAGGCACACGCCCATCACCAGCATGTTGCGCCACTGCACCAGGCTGGGATTGGGCATCCCGCGCCAGCGCAGGAAGGCATACAGGATGCTGCCGGCCATGACGAAGCGGCTGCCGGAAATCATGCTCAGCGGCTGCATGCCGGCTTCCAGGGCCAGGCGGATGCCCAGAAAGGTCGAGCCCCAGACCACATAGACCAGAAACAGGGCCAGGACGACAAAACCGCCCTTGGGGGCGGTGGGTGAAAGCGTGGATGCGGACATCAATACAACTCAGCTGGACACGGCCAGGGCCGCAGGGCTGTCGCTTTGGCGGCAGGAGGAAGGATCAGGGCGAACGCTGGTCGTTGCTGGCCTGGCGGGTAGCCGCAAACTCGGACTCGGCCTGCCACTGCGGCCAGTGCCGGCTGTTGGCCAGGCGCTGGGCCAGGTCGTAGACCAGCAGGGTATCGGCGGCCAGGCCGGCAGGGTTCCAGCTGGCATCCCAGCCATCGCAGGCCTGGTGGTAGCAGTTGGCGAAGTAGGCCTGACGGCGCTGGCGCCCGGCCTCGATGCCGCCGTCCAGTGCATCCAGGCCGGCACCGATGGTGATGGCCGGCACGCCGAGGCGGGCGAAGGCGAAATGGTCGGCGCGGTAGAAGAAACCAGCTTCCAGATCCGGATCCGGGCTGTAGTAACGCCCGCGTGCCTTGGCCGCTTCGGCCAGGTCCGCCTCCAGCGATACCCGGCCACGGCCCCAGCTGGCGATATCAGCGCTGGCGCCGTCCGGGCTGAACATCTCGATGTTGAGCACGGCGGCCAACTTGGCCAGGGCCACCGGTGGATGGGTGGCGAAGTAGTTGGCGCCGAGCAGGCCCTTTTCCTCGGCGGTGAAGCCGACAAAGTACAGGCTGCGCTGCGGCACCGGGCCGGCAGCAAACACCCGTGCCAGCTCCAGCACCGCGGCCACGCCGGTGGCGTTGTCCACCGCGCCGGGGCGGATGGTGCGGCCCTGGGCGTCTGCCTGGCCAATGCCGTAGCTGTCCCAGTGGGCGGAGATCACCACGGCCTCGTCGGCATGGCTGCTGCCGCGCAGACGGGCAACCACGTTGCGGCTTTGCACCGGCTCCTGCACCAGCTGCAGCCGCGCCGACAGGCCGACCCCGGCCAGCGCCACCGGCTGGAAGTCCGCCTGCATGGCCTGGCGCGACAGCGCCTGGAAATCCTGCCCGGCGGCGGCAAACAGCTCCTGCGCCAGTTCCGGGGTGATCCAGCCACGCAGGGGCGTATGGGCCGCCATGGCCTCGGCATGCGGGCGCTGGATGTCAAACAACGGCGAGGTGCCCGAGGCACGCACCGTCGCCCACGGGTAAGCGGCCGCCGCGGTGTCGTGCACGATCAGCACGCCGGCGGCACCGCGCCGCGCCGCTTCTTCGTACTTGTAGGTCCAGCGGCCGTAGTAGGTCACCGCACGGCCATCAAAGGCCCCGGGCTGCTCGGCATGGAAGTCGGCATCGTTGATCAGCACCAGGGCGATCTTGCCGCGCAGGTCCTGCTGCTTGTAATCGTTCCAGCCACGTTCCGGCGCATCGATGCCGTGGCCGACGAACACCAGCGGCAGGTTGTCCAGCACGATCTCGGCCTGCGGCTGCAGGCTCTGCAGGGTGATGTCCTGGCCATTGACCAGGGCGCGGGTCTGCGCACCGATGTGCAGCTGCGCGGTCGGCGTGCCGCGGGTGCTGGCACGTACCAGCGGCACCTGCTGGACCCAGCCACCGTCATCGCCACCCGGCTCCAGCCCGGCCGCGCTGAACTGCTCGATCAGGTAATCCACCGTGCGCTGCTCACCGGCCGTGGCCGGGGCGCGGCCTTCGAACGCATCGGAGGCCAGCACCTGCACATGCCGGTTCAGTGCCTGCGGGTCGATACCGCCACCGGGCAGGTCATTGGCGGCCTGGGCCAGCCCTCCGACAAACAGGCAGGAGGACAGCAAAACGATGTGCATCGGGTTCACAACGGGCACCGGCTGGCAGGGCAACAAGCCTTGGATGATAGCGCCAGCCGGGCCCGGCCATCACTGCCGGTAAGGCGCAGGTGTGTTCTGCCGGCGCCGCTGCACGGCCTCGGCATGGATCTGCTGCGCCTCCTCGCCCGTGCGCTGGTAGCGCGGCGCAAAGTGCGGCACCAGGGTGCGCGACCAGGAGCGGGTGATGCGCTTGCTCTCTTCCGGGCAGCGCAGAGCGCGTGCCTCGGGCAGGCGGCCGGAAGTGACCACCCGCAGGTAGCGCCCGGGATCGGCGCCGTAGAGCATGCACATCAGGTTGAAGTAGCGCTGTTCGCCCAACGAATGCTCGCCGGCATAGTGGGCCAGGCCATAACCGGCCTCGCTGGTGTTGACCAGAAAAAAGCGCCCGGCCATGTCCAGGTTGCTGGCCACATCGCCTTCGGATTCGTCCGGATCGATCAGGGTCAGCATCAAGGTGGTGGCCAGCTGGTCCACCGCATCCTCCTCGCGCCCGGTGACATTGAGCTCAAGCTGGTGCACCAGGGCATGGCCGACCTCATGCAGCAGCATGAAACGCAGGTTGGCCAGCAGGAAGCGCGCGGCCTGGCTGGTGTCGCTCTGCCCGTTCTGGTCGGTATGCAGCTGCACGCCCAGCTCGACCAGGTAATTGATCATTTCATAGCACAGCACGATCTCGCGCCGGTCCGGCACGTAGTAGGCGTTGATCGCCTCGCACTCGGCGGTGAGCACACGCAGCGGCCCGGGCAGCATCAGCACGCCGTCCAGCGCATTGACCTCGTTGAGCTTGCGCAGCACATCCATGTCGCGGCTGAAGTTTTCCACCGTGCGCATGGCCTTGCTGTGCGCCGGCAGGTACTCATACACGAACGCCGGACCCTTGGCCGCCTCCACCGGCTCGGCATCGGCCAGATCGGCAGCATCATCGGCCGCGGCCGGCTCTTCCGGCGGGGCTGCAGGCTCCTCATTGGCCACGGCCTGCTCCACCGCCACCAGCGGTGTGACCGGCACCTGCGCAGCCTGACGCTGCTGCCACAACAAAAAGCCCAGCCCACCGGCCACGGTGCACGCCAGCATCAGGGCCACCACCAACACGCCTACCAATATCTTGGATTTCATCACCACTCCTTTGCCTGATACCGACATCCTTGCCGACAACCCGATGGTTGCGGCCTGTTACGCGCTGCCCCGCTGCAACCAGCACACCAGCCCCTGGGCATTGAGCCGGATATCAATGGCCAGCACCTTGAGCACCGCTTCCGGCGCCAGCCCTGCCGCCGCCGCGCGCTCGCCGTAGTAGGCCGACAACGCCGCAAACAAACGCTCTTCCAAGGCCTGGGTACCGGCGTCCAGCACCTGCCGGCCAATGGCCACCATCGCATCGATCTGTTCGATCAACTGCTGCCCCAGGCGTGCTACATCGCCCACGCTGCCATAGTGGGTCAGGTGCATGGCCTGCGGTTGCTGCTCCAGCAGGCGGCCAATGGAATGCTTGAGCGGCTCCGGCTCGAACTGTACCGGCGAGGTGGTGGGAATGATGAAATGGCCGTGGGTGCCATCCAGTTCCCGGTAGGAGATGCCGAAGGTGTCACCGGTGAACCAGCTGCGCGTACGCGCATCGAATACACACTGGTGGTGGCGCGCATGGCCGGGGGTGTCGATGCACAGCAGCGGCCGGCCGGCCAGGTCGATGTGCTGGCCATCGTGCATCTGCACTATCCGCGCCGGGTCGATCGGCAGCACCTGGCCGTAATGGCGGGCCATCTCGGCCTGGCCATACACCGCGGTGGCGCCGGCGACCAAACGCGAAGGATCGACCAGGTGCGGGGCGCCGCGCGGATGCACCAGTACCTGCGCGTTGGGAAGATGGGCCAGCAGGGCACCGGCACCGCCGGCATGGTCCAGGTGGACATGCGTCAGGATCAGCCAGTCCACAGCTTCCGGGCCGAGGCCGGCAGCTGCCAGCGCCTGCAGCATGGCCGGCACCGCATGGCTGGTGCCGCAGTCGATGAAGGCCGCCCGCCCCTGCTCGACCACCAACCAGGCCGCATCAAAGCCCGGCCGTTGCAGCTCGGTATCGATGCAGTGGATGCCCTGCGCACGGAAGGCGGATTGCGATGTCGGCATGCGGGTCTCCTTGATCATGTGTCTGCAGGCTTGGCTGCTGCTCACCAGCAGCGGCGGCGCAGCCAGACCGCACTGCACAGCACGGCCAGAAAGGCCCCATAGGCATACAGCACGGCCAGTACCTGGCGCCAGATGGCACCGGCGTTGGCCGCATTCTCGCCCAGCTCATGGCCCCAGTGCATGGCCAGCAGGCTCAGGCCCAGGGCCAGCAACAAGAACGCCGCATCGACCCAGGATCGACGCGGCGTACGCGGCTGGCGCGGGAAATACCAGAACAGCCCGCCCAGCACCACGAACCACGGCAGGAACAGCAACAACGTCAACCACGCCATCGGTGCTGCTCCCCCGCAAGGTCCTCAGTCAGCCACAGCCTCGCGCATTGCGGCCAGTGCTTCAAGCACCTGGCCCGCCTCGACCTGCAGCTTCAGGTCAGTGCCACCCAGGGCTTCGGCCTGGTCGGCCTGCTTGAGCCCGGCAATACGTTGACCGGCGTCTCGCGGCGACGGGTAGCCGGTGCTCTGCAGCAACAGGTTGCCCTGGCCATCGAGCAGCTTGAAATAGAACTGGCCATCGGCCTCGCGGTACTGCTTGAACAGCGGCAGCGCCACCTTGGCCGCGGCCTTTTCCTGCGGCTTGTCGCCCACGCTGGACAGGTCACGCAGGCCCACGGCATTGCGCAGTTCGCGCAGCAGCGGCACGGCGAACTGCTCGCGCAGCTGGGCACCACGACGGCGCAGCAGGGCTTCGATCTTTTCCGGCTCGGCCATCAGGGCGTTGTAGCGCTCGCGCATCGGTGCCAGGTGGCCATCCACCACATCCAGCAGCTGCGCCTTGGCATCGCCCCAGCCGATGCCGTCGGCAAAGGCCTGGGCAAAGGCCGCGCTCTGCTCGGCACTGGCAAAGGCCTGGTAGAGCTGGAACAGGGCCGAGCCCTCGGTGTCCTTCGGCTCACCCGGAGCGCGCGAGTCGGTGACGATCTGCGCGATCAGCTTCTTCAGTTCAGCCCGGCTGGCGAACAACGGGATGGTGTTGTTGTAGCTCTTGCTCATCTTGCGGCCATCCAGGCCGGCGAGCACGGACACCTGCTCGTCCACCACCGCCTCGGGCAGGGTGAAGAACTCCTTGCCGTAGACGTGGTTGAAGCGCTGGCCGAAATCACGCGCCATCTCGATGTGCTGGATCTGGTCGCGGCCGACCGGCACCTTGTTGGCGTTGAAGATCAGGATGTCGGCAGCCATCAGCACCGGATACATGAACAGACCAGCGGTCACGCCGGCATCGTCATCGAGCTGTTCCTCGCGGTTCTTGTCGATGGCCGCCTTGTAGGCGTGGGCACGATTGAGGATGCCCTTGCCGGCCACGCAGGTCAGCAGCCACATCAGCTCGGTGGTTTCCGGGATATCGCTCTGGCGGTAGAACCACACCTTGTCCGGGTCCAGCCCGCAGGCCAGCCAGCTGGCGGCGATCTCCAGGGTGGAGCGCTGGGTGCGGTCCGGCTCCTGCGCCTTGATCAGGCTGTGCAGGTCGGCCAGGAAGAAGAAGCTTTCGATGCCTTCGGCCTGGCTGGCAGCAATGGCCGGGCGGATCGCGCCGACGTAATTGCCCAGGTGCGGGGTGCCGGAAGGGGTGATGCCAGTGAGGACGCGGGTGGTCATGCGAAAAAATCGTGCTTGCCGTTAACCGCCCAAGTGTACCGCCGATGGGCAGGACACGCCCTGCCGGCACTCACCGGCAGGGCTGCGCAGGCTCGCGCTGGATCAGGAGTTGTCGCGCTCCCAGCGTTCGCTGAAGTCCTTGACCTCGCTCTCGGCACGGTCCTTGGCCCAGCCGTAGCGCTCCTGCAGCTTGCCGGCCAGGTACTGGGCATTGCCCTCGGCCACGTCGAAATCGTCGTCGGTCAGATCGCCCCACTTCTCCTTCAGCTTGCCCTTCATCTGGGTCCACTTGCCGGCAATGATGTCCTTGTTCATCAGGTCTGACTCCAAAAAACGAGGCGGCCAATCGCCGCGTCACCAGCATCGCCCCGGAGGCATAAGCGGGCGGTAAAACATTCATAAAATTGCGCATCAACTCTCTGAAGCGCACCCAAACCAAGGGCGGACGGCCAATAAAAAAGGCCGGCTCAAGGCCGGCCCTTCCTTACGCGACAGATCCGGGCGATCAGCCCTTGGCTGCGCCCTCGATCTTGTCACCAGCCTTCTGGATGTCCTTGCCCGCACCGGCCATGGTGTTGCAACCGGCCAGCAGCACCAGCGAGAACATCGTCACCGTCATTGCCATCAACGTACGCTTCATCAATCGGCTCCTTGGTTGGAAGTGGGTAACTGCGGTTGTTGCCCGGCCTGCCTCAGCAGCGGCCGTCCTTGCAGTCCTGGGCCTTGTCCTCGATCTTGTCGCCGGCCTTCTGGATGTCCTTGCCGGCACCGGCCATGGTGTTGCAGGCACTCAGGGTGCCAGCGGAAAACAGGGCCAGGGCCAGCAGAATCAGTACACGCTTCATGGTCATCTCCACTGTGGGTCAATGCCCGGGAGCTGCTTGCCTGCCAGCTCCCGTCGACAATGCAATCTGTCGGCAGCGGCGTGCAGCGCATGTGAACCGGCGAGCCTGCGGTTCAGTCGCGCATCAAGGTGGATTTGCCGAACAGGCTTTCCACCAGGTCCACCGCCAGCTCGGCCGTGCGGTTATGGTCATCGAGCAACGGGTTGAGCTCGACAATGTCCAGCGAGCCCATCTGCCCGGTGTCGGCGATCATCTCCATCACCAGCTGCGCCTCGCGGTAATTGACCCCGCCCGGCACCGTGGTTCCGACCCCGGGCGCGATCTGCGGGTCCAGGAAATCCACATCGAAACTGACATGCAGGTGGGTATTGGCATCGATCCCGGCCAAGGCGGCCTGCATGGTGCGCTTCATGCCGTTTTCGTCGATGTAACGCATGTCATACACATCCACCCGGTGCTGCTTGATCAGGCGCTTTTCCTCCGGGTCGACCGAGCGGATGCCGATCTGGCGGATCTGCTCGGCCTGCAGCACCGGGCTGTGCTGGCCCATCGCAGTCAATGCCTGCGGCCCGAGACCACACAGGCAGGCCACCGGCATGCCGTGCACATTGCCTGAGGGGGTCACCGCACTGGTGTTGAAATCGGCATGGGCATCGAGCCAGAGCACCCGCAGGGCCTTGCCCTGCTGGCGGCACCAGTCGGCCACGGCGGTGATCGAGCCCACCCCCAGGCAGTGGTCGCCGCCGAGCATCACCGGCAATCTCCCGGCCTCCAGCTCGGCACGCGTGGCCTGCATCAAGGCCCGGTTCCAGGCCACCACCTGGTCCAGGTGGCGGTAGCCATCCACCGGCCCCTGCCAGGGATTGACCGGCCCGGCCAGGTTGCCGCAATCACGTACATCCACCCCGCGCAGGGCCAATGCCTCGGGCAGGCCGGCAATGCGCAGGGCTTCGGGCCCCAGCCGCGCCCCACGGTGTCCCGCCCCCACATCGGTGGGGACGCCAATCAAGGAGACCGCCTTGTTGCCTGCCATCTGCTGCTTCCTGCGTGATCAACCAGGCCGGCAGTCTAGCCAGAGCGTGGGCCGAGCTCCCGTCGCGGCGCAGCACACAAGACACGGCGATGCCCTGTTCCGATGCCACCACCACAACCGGAGAACAGGCACAAAAAAACCCGCTTGCGCGGGCTGACATCAAACGATGGCGTTGCCGCCATCCATGTCCAAATTCTGGTGCCGCTTATCCGAATCGAACGGATGACCTACTGTTTACAAGACAGTTGCTCTACCAACTGAGCTAAAGCGGCGTAGCTGGCTAGTCTAACGCAAAAACCTTGCAATCAAGCGATTGCACGCGCTCGCTGCCACTGGCCTGACGCGCCTGTGCAGCGCTGCTGCCTGCGGCAAGGCGTGCATCCAGCCACCAGCGTGATGCGGCTGCTTCGGAGGACACTATCTGGGCCGGGAAACCGGCTTCCTGCAACTGGTCCAGGCGGCGCTGGGCACCGTCACGGTTGCGGAACTGGCCCAGGGCCACCGCATTGGCCAGCTCGCCCTGGCCGATGATGAAGTAATCACTGATGCCAGCAGCCACGATCCGCTTGACCGTGGCCTGGGCGGCCTCGCGACTGGCGGCCGGCGGCAGCATCACGCGGTAACTGGCATTGCCGCCACTGGCTGCCAACTCGCGCGGCTGCGCCGCCAGAAGCATCGCACCGGCACGCGTACGTGCCTGATCCAGTAGTGCGCGCTCGGCAAATGGCCCCAGGCTGACACACGCCGCTGGCGGTGCCGGCGGCTCGGCCGGCGCCATGGCAGTCACTGGCGCGGGTTCGGCCGCTGCGGCCGCTGCCACAGCCGGCTTGGCAGCGGCCGGAGCCGGAGCCGGTGCAGTGGCGGCCGTGTCCGCGGCGGGGTCAGCAGCCGGGGCCGGAAGTTCGGGCTGTTCGGCACGCAACTGCAACAGCGGCACCCCATCGGGCGGGCTCATCGCCGGCACCGGCGCGTCGCTCACCGGCGGGCTGCGCCACCACCACAGGGCAACGCCGGCGTTGAGGATCGCCAGGACAACAATCAGGGCACGAATCAGCATGCCGCCATGCTACCTGCTCGCCGCGTTTTGATGCAGCGCCCAGGCGGCCAGACCATCCAGCACCAGCGTCGGAACGTGACGTGCATCAAACAAATACGGCAGCAACTGTTCGGCACCGCCCCCGTGCACCACCAGTTGCGGCACCCGGCCCAGACGGGACGTGGCCTGGCCCAGGCTGCGCTGGATCAGGCCCAGTGCCGCACCGAGGCTGCCGCCGGCCAGGGCATCGAGCGTATTGTTGGCAAAATCATTGATCTGGCCGCCATCAACAGGCAAATGCCGGGCCTTGGCATGGATGGCCTGGCGCATCGAGGTCGGCGAAGGGGCAATCAGGCCGCCATGGTGCTGGCCATCAGCCGCCAGCAGATCCACCGTCAACGCCGTGCCCACCCCGACCAGCAGGCAGTCGGCCTGCCATTGCGAACAGGCCAGCAAGGCCAGGAAGCGGTCCACGCCGAGTTTTTCCGGCTCGGCATAGCCATTGCGCAGGCGACCGCATTGGGCACTGCTGGTGGCCAGCTCGACCCGGGCAAAGCGCTCGCCCAGGCGTGCACGCAATTGATCGCGCAACGCCGGATCGGCCACGCTGGCCAGCCAGGCCACGTCTCCACCGGGCAACTGCGCCGGTTCGGGCAACGGGCGCTGCTGGTCCTGATGGGCCCAGACGGCAACCTCCCCGGCCACGCCAGCAAGGCTGGGGGCGTATTTCAGGCGGGTATTGCCCAGATCAAACAACCACTGGCTCATTGCTTCCTCACACTGACATCGCCGGCATGCAGGCGGCGCTCGCCGTGGCAGTCCACCACCCGCAGCGCGCCGTCCTCGGCCAGGCCAATGGCCTGCGCCGCTTGGCGCTGGCCGTTTTGTTCTATCCACACCGGCGCACCGGCCAGCACATCCAGCGCAGCATAACGCTGCACAAAGGCCGGCAGCCCGAGCTGTTTGAACTGGTGCAAGCCCGGCAACAGCGATTCCAGCAGCACCTGGACCACCCGGTCCCGGCTGGCCAGTGCCGCGCAATGCGCATCGATACTGGTCCATGGCTGGTCAATCGCCGGATGTCCGGCCTGGGTCCCATGCACGTTGATGCCGATACCGATCACCGCCAGCGCCGGCCCCTGTGCACTGCCACGGGACTCGACCAGGATGCCGCCCAGCTTGTGCCCATCCAGCAGCAGATCATTGGGCCACTTCACCCCCACCCCCGCCAGCCCGGCACCGCGCAAGGCCTCACCGGCCAGCACACCGACAACCAGGCTCAAGCCGGCCATCGCGCGGATGCCCTGCTCGAAGGGGCAGGCCAGGGACAGGTAGACATGCCGGGCCAGCGGTGAGCTCCAGACACGACCACGCCGGCCACGGCCACCGTGCTGGCGCTCGGCCAGCAGCACCGTTACCCCATCGTCCGGCGGCGCCCGGCGCAGCAGCTCGCTGTTGGTTGAATCCACCTGCCAGCACACCTGCAGTTGCCCCAGGCCGGCCCGGGCCGTTGCGCCCAACCCCTGCACAATGCGCAGGGCGTCATGCAGATCAGGCACATGGCACAACTGCCAGACTTCGTCCGGGAGGGGCTGCACGATTCCGGCCTCGGCCAGCGCCTGCAGCGGCGCCCGCACCGTGTCGACCGGCGCAGCCAGATCGCGGGCCAGCTGGCCCACGGATTGCGGGCCAGCCATCAACAGCGCCAGCAAGCGTTGCTCGTCCACACCGGCACCTCGATCCAAACCATTGATTATGCGGCATCAGGCCATCGGCCACCCCGCCATCCCCCACTTGACAGACAAAAGCAGGCTAGAATCGGGGGATACCGGTTTTCCCTCCGACCGCTGGACGTGACGATGCGCCGCTTTGCCCATTGCCTGATCCTGTTGATGGCCCCATGCCAAGTGGCCTGGGCTGATGATGCCTTCAGCCAGTCACAGCGTGGTGCCTGCGTCTATTCCGACGCCTCGTCCAGCAAACCGGCAGCACCGGTCCGTCCCACCGCGCATGAAGCCAGCAGCAGCGCCGCTGCCCCGCGTGCCAACCGCAGCGGCGAGGCCTCCGGCGGTGGCGGCAGCGAAGACGACCTGATGCAGCGCATGCGCGCCCCGCGCTGGCACAGCTTTCTGCCGGGAATGTTCCGCTGATCCAGCGTTTTCTGCGTTGGTTGCGGCCTGCACCGCCATCCATTGACGATGCGTTGTGGCAACAGCTGCGCCAGCGCAGCCGTCTGTTGACCGGGCTCGATGCCCCGCGCCAGCAGCAACTGCGCCAGCTTGCCGGCGCGTTCCTGGCGCAAAAGACCATTACCCCACTGGCCGGACTGGAACTGGATCCCACCGACCGCGCCCTGCTGGCCGCCCTGTGCTGTCTGCCCCTGACCCAGCTCGGGGTTCATGGTCTGCAAGGCTGGTCACAGCTGCTGGTGTATCCGGATGCATTCCGGGTCCAGCGCAGCCATGTCGATGCGGCCGGCGTGCTGCACCAGTGGGAAGACGAGCTGATCGGGGAATCCTGGCAGGACGGACCACTGATCCTGTCCTGGGCCGATGTGCAGGCCGACCTGGACGAGCCGGATGCCGGCTTTTGCGTGGCCGTGCACGAGATGGTGCACAAGATCGATGCCCTGGACGGCGCTCTGGACGGAACCCCGCCACTGGACCGCGCCTGGCAGCGGCAGTGGGCCCGCGATTTCCAGCACGCATTCGATGCGCTCAATGCCCTGCTCGATGCCGGCCAGGACAGCCTGATCGACCCGTATGCGGCCGAGGCCCCGGAAGAATTCTTCGCCGTGGCCAGCGAATACCACTTCTCCGACCCGCAGCGGCTGGCCCGGGCCATGCCGGCCGTGGCCGCCCACCTTGCCCGCTATTACGGGCCGTCACCAATGGCCGGCAGCGACGCCCCGGCCCTGCCCGGCCATTGAGCCTTACAGGCCCGGCGGCAAGGTCACCTGGAAACGGGCACCGCCCATTTCCTCGCTGCGGCTGACCTGCAGCTCGCCACGGTAATCCTTGATCAGGTCCTGCACGATCGACAGACCGATGCCGTGGCCCTGCACGCGCTCATCGCCACGCACGCCACGCTGCAGCACCTTGGCAATGTCCTCGTCGGCAATGCCCGGGCCATCGTCTTCGACCACCAGCAGCAGGCCAGTACGGCGGTTGCCTTCGACCTGGGCACGGGCGGTGAGCAACACGCGCGAACGCGCCCACTTGAAGGCGTTTTCCAGCAGGTTGCCGAGCAGTTCCTGCAAGTCACCTGCCTCGCCGTGGAAGCAGGCCTTCTCCTCGATCTCGAACTCGCACAGCACGCCCTTGCGGGCATAGACCTTCTCCAGCCCGCCGACAATCTCCTCGGCCGTGGACTCGATCGGGATCGCCGCCGAGAACAGCTTGTGGCCACCGGAAGCCGCACGTGCCAGCTGGTAGGACACCAGGTTGCCCATGCGCTTGAGCTGGGTATCCAGTTCCTCGCGCAGGGTGGTCTCGTTCTGGCCACTGTCCAGTTCGGTGCGCAGCACCGCCAGCGGCGTCTTCAGGCTGTGCGCCAGGTCGGCCAGGGTATTGCGCTGGCGCTCCAGGTGGGCACGCTCGGATTCGATCAGGGCATTGATGCTGGTGGTCAACGGCTCCAGCTCGCGCGGGTGGTCATCGCTCATGCGCTCGGATTCACCCCGTTGCACGTGGGTCAGCTCGTTGATCACATGGCGCAACGGGCGCAGGCTCCAGCGCAGCACCAGGGTCTGCAGCAGCAGCAGGATGATGCCCGCACCGCCCAGATAGAACCACAGCGCACCACGGAACAGGCGCAGCTGGGCACCCAGCGCGCGCGAGTCTTCCATCACATAGATGGTGTAGGGAAATTCACTGGCAGGGTCGCCGTCACCGCCCCAGACCAGGCCCAGGCCGTAGCGGTAGACCTGGCCTTCGCTGCCGTCGATCTGGGTCATTTCCAGCGGGCCTTCGAACACTTCCTGGCGCGGTGCCAACAAACGGCCCTGGTTGTCGGGCAGCAGCGGACCTTCGGCCGACATCGAATTGCCCTGCCCGTCGGGCATCACCACTTCCAGGTACAGGCCACTGCCGGGCACGTCGAAGCGCGGATCCGGTGGCTGCTCGCGAATGTACAGCGAACGGTCGCGGGTGAAATCGATACCGGCCGCGTAGGAGGTGGCGTAGTTCTTCAGCCGCTCACGCAGGTTGTTGCGCGCGGTATCGGCAAAGGCCGCATTCAGGGCATAGCCGGCCAAGGCCAGGAAGGCCACCAGGCCGGCTGCAGCAGCCAACATCTGCCGCGCCTGCAACGAGCGCAGCCGCCAGCGGTCAAACAATCCAACCTTGCCCGCCACGCGGCTGCCTCCAGGAACAATCAACCTTCGTTGCGCGGGATCGCGAAACGGTAGCCGCGGCCACGCACGGTCTCGATCGGCTTGAGTTCGCCATCGGCGTCAAGCTTCTTGCGCAGGCGGCCGATGAAAACTTCCAGCACGTTGGAGTCGCGGTCGAAATCCTGCTGGTAGATGTGCTCGGTCAGGTCGGCCTTGGAGACCAGCTCACCGGCATGCATCATCAGGTATTCCAGCACCTTGTACTCGTAGCTGGTGAGGTCGACATTGCTGCCGGCCACGCTGACCGTCTGTGCGGCCAGGTCCAGGGCCACCGGGCCGCATTCCAGGGTCGGCTTGGACCAACCGGCAGCGCGGCGCAGCAGCGCATTGACGCGGGCCAGCAGCTCTTCGACATGGAACGGCTTGACCAGGTAGTCATCGGCGCCCTGCTTCAGGCCCTCGACCTTGTCCTGCCAGCTGGAACGGGCGGTCAGGATCAGGATCGGGAACTTCTTGCCTTCATCGCGCAGGGCCTTGATCAGCTCCATGCCCGACATCTTGGGCAGGCCAAGGTCAATGATGCCGACGTCGAACGGCACTTCGCGGCCCATGTACAGGCCTTCCTCGCCATCCTGTGCGGCATCGACTGCAAAGCCCTCACGCTTCAGGCGTGCAGCCAGGGTTTCCCGCAGCGGGGCTTCGTCTTCGACCAGAAGGATACGCATGAACTCTCCCTAGAACTGTTGGCCGGACGATGCCCGGCAGATGGTGGCCTGTCGTTCCCGCGACACTGTGCGCAATGCTCAGTGATTGCCGCGTCGCGGAACCGAAGCGGGATCAACTCGTGGATTATTCACCGGTGCATCCATGTAGCGCACGCGTCCGCGGTCATCCATGTACTTGACGCGATTGATGTCGCGCCCGTCGTAGGGAACACGCTCGGCGCCGAGGATACGGCCACCGGTCGTACGCTGCACATGCCTGACCGCATCGGACAGGGACCGGTCATGGCCACCACGCACGCCGCGCTCCTCGGACTGGCCGGCACCCTCCTGGGCCAGGGCAACCCCTGACAAGGACAGCGCGGCACTGAGTGCCAGCAGGGTCAACGGGCGATGATGGGAGCCAGAGCACATGGTCAAAATCCTAGCGAACTACGGACAATCGTTCAAAACCAGCGAAAAACCACAGGCCGGTGGAGCAGGCTGCAGAGGGAGGTTCTGGGCGATTCTTGGCGTGATGCAGTGAATCCGATCTGAACTTTTTTGCCCTGTCAGGGCAGCTGGTTCAGCTCCATGAACACTGTAACAGGCAAAGATGAATACGGGATCAAGAAAGCTGAACGACCGCTCGTATTCAGCAAAGCTCCCGTCCTTCCCCGGTCACCGCAATGGCCGCTTCGACCAACTCCCAACCAGCGCCGGGACGGTGAGCCCCCTCGCTGAGCACCTGGCGGAAGGCCCGCCCGCCGGGCTGGCCGGCGTACAGGCCGAGCAGGTGCTTGCTGATGTGCTTGAGCGCCACGCCGCGCTCCAGCCAGCCCTGCACATACGGCTGCATCTGTCGCAGCAGCTCGGTACGGCTGCGCACCGCCATGCCGGTCTGCGCCGCCTCGACCAGGTGCAGCACATACGGGTCGTGATAGGCGATACGGCCCAGCATCACCCCGTCCACCTGCTGCAGGTGGGCCTGCACGGCTTCCAGGCTGGCGATGCCGCCATTGAGCACCACCGGCAGCTGCGGGCGTTCGGCCTTCAGGCGGTAGGCCCAGTCGTACTTGAGCGGCGGAATCTCGCGGTTTTCCTTGGGCGAGAGCCCTTTGAGCCAGGCGTTGCGCGCATGCACGATGACCATGTCCGCGCCGGCGGCCACCTGGGCATCGACAAAGGCGGCGAACTGCTCGTAATCATTGTCCTCGTCCACTCCCAGGCGGCACTTCACCGTGACCGGGATGTCCACCGCGGCCACCATCGCCGCCACGCACTCGGCCACCAGGGCCGGCTCGCGCATCAGGCAGGCACCGAAGCGTCCGGCCTGGACCCGGTCGGACGGGCAGCCGCAGTTGAGGTTGATCTCGTCATAGCCCCAGGCCGCTGCCACCTGCGCGGCCTGGGCCAGCAGGGCCGGATCACTGCCGCCCAGCTGCAGCGCCACCGGGTTGTCGCAAGCATCGTGGCCGAGGTGGCGTTCGCGGTCGCCATGCAGGATGGCATTGGCATGCATCATCTCGCTGTACAAGCGCGCGCCCGGGGCCAGAAGGCGATGGAAATAGCGGCAATGGCGGTCGGTCCAGTCCAGCATCGGGGCGACAGACAGTCGGAGCGAATCGGTATAGGCGCGGTTGGCGGTGGTCACGATCTCAGGGTCCTGCGGCGGGGTGCCCACCCAGTCCGGACAACCATGGCGGCGCAACAATTCAACGAAGGCGACAGGATAAACGATGCGCTTTTAATCCCGCCCTGCTGGCCCGGGTGCTGCCCGCCCTTGAGGGTGGTGCGGCAGTGGCAGACAATCGTCGGCTTGTGACCGTCCTCGCAGAAACGGGCCACACGCCCACACCATCCGTGATCCATCGCACCCCTACAGGCAGTCCACGCATGCTCAGCGACAGCAACCACGATCCCCTGGCCCTGGTGCCGTTGTTCGCCAGCCTCCAGGCCGACGACCGTGCCCTGTTGCTGGAACAGATGCAGCTGGTCAGCCTGCGCAAGGGCGAGTACCTGGTGCGCCAGGGCGAAGAGGCCGATTGCCTGTACTACGTGCTGCGCGGGCGCCTGGATGTGCTGCGTGACGGCCACCAGCTGGTGGCGGAGATCGGCAGTGGTGAACCGGTCGGTGAGATTGCCTTCTTTGCCGACACCCTGCGCACCGCCGATGTCATGGCCAGCCGCGACAGCCAGCTGTTGCGCCTGGGCCGCAGCGAATTCGAGCAGGTCAGCGCACTGCAGCCGCAGCTGGTGCAGTCGATCCTGCGCACCTTCGGCCGCCGCCTGGCCAGCGCCACCACCGGTGCACCGGTCCTGCCACCGCGGGTACCTGACACCATCGGCCTGTGCCCGGCCGGTGCCGACACCCTGCCGCCGGACCTGGTGCAGGACCTGTGCTCGGCCTTGATCGCCCAGGCCGGCAGCTGCCATGTGCTGGAGGCCGGGCACCTGCCGGAAGGGCTGGACCCGGACAACGAATACCTGCTCTCTGACTGGTTGGCCGCCCAGGAAAAGGCCCATGGCCGCCTGCTGATCGTTACCGGCCAGGGCAACCCGCACTGGGACAAGGCCGCGCTGCGCCACTGCGACCAACTGCTGCTGTGCGGCCAGCTCGACCGGGCCGATGAGCACACCGATGCCGCTGTGCCGTTGCACGCACTGGAGGCGGACATGCTCGGCCGCTTCCGCAACCGGCATATCGGCCTGCTGCTGTGGCGGGCACACAGTGGGCAGGCCATCGCCCATACCCGGCGCTGGTTGGCCAACCGCCCGGCCCATCTGCACCACCATGTGGTGCGCGGCAACCCGGCCCATTTCCAGCGAGTGGCCCGTCTGTTGACCGGACGCGCCCTGGGCGCGGTGTTCGGCGGCGGTGGCGCCCTGGGCGCCGGGCACATCGGCGCGCTGCGGGCACTGTTGAATGCCGGCCTGGAGCTGGACATCGTCGGCGGCACCTCGATCGGCTCCAGCGTGGCGATGGCCTGCGCTGCCGGTGAGACGCCACAGCAGATGATGGAAGCGTTCAACTACTTCTTCCTGGACAAGAAGGCCTTTGGTCACTATGCCCCGCCGCTGTATGGCCTGATTGACCAGCGCCATGTCGATGCCAGCCTGCGCGAGCGCTACGGCGACACCCGCCTGGAAGACCTGGACCTGAACTGCTACGTGGTGGCGGCCAACCTGAGCACCAACCAGAGCGAGATCCTGCGCAGCGGTCCGTGCTGGGAAGCCATGCGCATGTCGGCCTCGATCCCGGTGGCGCTGGCGCCATGGATCAACCGCAACGGCGATGTGCTGGTGGATGGCGGGCTGATCGACAACGTGCCGGCCTCGGTCATGCACGGCATCAAGCCGGGCCCGAACCTGGTGTTCATGCTCTCCCCCGGCGAGCGCTGGCAGGTCAAGACCGCCTACGACCAACTGCCCTCACGCCTGCGCCAGCTGTGGCAGCTGCTGCGGGGCGGCAAAGGCCAGGGCGACTTCCCGCGCATCGGCCAGACCGTGGCCCGTTCGATGCAGATCGCCTCCAACAGCGCCCTGGTGGCCAGCCGCCGCAGTGGCGACCGCCTGGTGCAGCCACCGACCGTGCCGGGCATGGCCCTGACCGCCTGGAAGATGGGCAATGCCCAGGAGCAGGCCGGCTATGACTATGCCTGCCGCTGGCTGGAGCAACAGGGCGGCCTGGACGCCCTGCTGGCCTGGCGCGACGGCCGGCACTGAGCGAAGTGCCCCGGTGGCTTACCAGCCGCCAGTCAAACCGGTCGCCAGCAACACCACCCACACGGCCTTGCAGGCCACATGCAGGGCCTGGTCGGTATTGAAACCGATGCGCCGGGCACACTTGCAGTCATCAATGACAAAGTGCGCCAGCACCTCCAGCACGCCCAGCAACAGGCTGCCGGTGATCAGACCGACCATGCCGCCATGAATGACCGCATGCGCGCCCAATGCCTGGTACCACGGCACGCCCGGCACGGGATTGAAACGGTTCTTGGCCCGGGCCAGGAACTCGCCCTGCAAGGGATAGTCGGCCAGTGCATGCGCGGCCACCAGCAACGCAAACAGGCCCAACGCGGCGTAATGATCCATAACCCTCCCGACAACGCTTGCAGTGACCCGACAGGCTTATTTGCTGCCGGCCACATGGACCCCGGACCAGTGCCCGGGAGGTGATTGTTCCAGCCCGGCCAGACGCTGGCGCAGGATGCCATAAAAGCCTTGCAGCTCTGACCACGGCTCGGCGGACAAGCGATCCAGTGCGGCCAGTGCGGCGGCAAACTGGCCATCCAGGTACAGGCCGATCATCGCCATGTGGCGCTGCGCGAAAGCCTGGAACTGCGGGCAGGCAGCCAACTCTGCATCCCCGAGCAGCACATGCAGATCAACCGCTTCGGCGCGCCCGACCACCTGCACCCGGTCCAGCATCAGGGTGGCCAGATCCGGCACCTGCGCCTGCACCGCCCCGGTGATGAGCACATCCACCGCGTACTGCTTGGTCAGCCCCTCGACCCGGGCGGCGAGATTGACGGTGTCGCCGATGGCCGAATAGGAAAACCGCTGGGTCGAGCCGAGGTTGCCCACGCAGGCCAGGCCGGTGTGGAGCCCGATCCCTACCTGCAGTGCCTGGGCCTGGCCGGCGTTATGTGCCCGCACTGCCGCCACCATGCCCAGTGCCCCCAGGCAGGCCTTGCGCGGATGCGCATCGATGTCCAGTGGCGCATTCCAGAACGCCATGATGGCATCACCGATGTACTTGTCGATGGTGGCCTCGTGGGCCAGCAGGACTTCGGTCATCGGCGTCAGCAGGCCGTTGAGCAGGGCGGTCAGGGCATCGGGCGCCAGCGATTCGGACAGGCTGGTGAAGCCACGGATATCGGAAAACAGCACGCTGATCTGCCGGCTCTCACCGCCCAGACGCAGGGCTTTGGGATCCTCGGCCAGGCGCTGCACCAGGGTCGGTGACAGATAGCGCCCGAAAGCCTCGCGCACCTGGCGCTTTTCACGGTTACCTGCAAACAGCAGCAAGGGCATCATGCCGATGAACAGCAGGCCCAGGCTGAGCACGCCGGGCAACGGATCAAGCAGCCAGTGCTGGCGGCTGTATCCCCACCAGCTGGCCGCCAGCAGGCCACCCAGCAGCACCAGCAAGGCCAGGCTGGCCGGCAGCGCGCGGCCGGGCAGCATCGCCAGCAACAACACCCCCCCGGCCAGCAGGGCCAGCAGCACTTCTGCCCCGCGTGCCCAGTCCGGGCGGATCAGGTACTGGCCATTGAGGGCCTGGTCCACCAACTCGGCATGCACGTTGACCCCGGGCACGGCCGCGGCCAGCGGTGTGGCCACGATATCGCGCAGGCCGATGGCCGAAGTGCCGATCAACACCACACGCCCGTCCAGCACGCCATCGTCCAGCGCCGGTGCGTCCTGCAGCAGCTGCCAGGCCGGAATCACCGGCATGTGCGGCATGCCCGAATAATGGATGCGCACGCTGCCATCGGCCTGGCTGGGGATGTCCAGCATGCCCACGCGCAGATCGGTCAAAGCCGGCTGCAGGCCGGCCTGCTCGCCACTGGCATCGCTGCTGCGCAGCTGCACGCCACTGGCTCCCTGGGCCACACGCAGCGCCTCCACCGCCAGACCGGGGTACAACTGGCCACCGCCCTGGGCGATCAACGGCATCTGCCGGATCACATTGTCCGCCGCCGGGGGAAAGGAAAAACTGCCGATGCCACTGGCCGCGGCGCTCAGTGATGGCAGGTTGTCCAGGCCACCGCGGTAGTCGGGCAGGTACTGGCGCGGGTCACTGCCGGCATGGGCGATGCCCGCCAGCGGTGCGCCCACGCTGCCGGATCCTTCGTTGCTCAGCGCCACCCCCATCACCACGCGATTGCGGGCAATGGCGGCGGCAAAGGCCAGATCGTTGTCCAGCAGCTCCGGTGCCAACCCGGCCTGCAGATGGATACCGCGCTGCTGCAGGCGTTCCACCTGGGCCAGCAAGGAGGTGCGGTCGGCTTCGGTAAAGGCCATGTCGAAGGCAATCACGGCCGCACCGCGCTGGCCCAGCGCATCAACCAGTGCCCCCACGCGGTCGCGTGGCCACGGCCATTGCCCCAGCCGTGCCAACGAGGCCTCGTCGATGTCCACCACCACCACCCCGGGCTCCAGGGTAGCGCTGCGGGGCTGGGCACGCTGCCAACCATCGTGCAGCAGGGCCGTCAGGCGACCCATGCCGTCACGGAACACCACATCCAGCAGCAGGGCCAGCACCAGCAGCAGCATCCCGACCAGCACAAAGCGCAGCCGCTGCGGCAAGCGGGAAAAGCGTCGACGGCTCACGGCTGTTGTGCCCCGCCACTGCCATCACGGGTGCCACCGAACACCCCGCTGGCCGACCAGCCCGCATTGGCATCATCAGCCGAGAAGGTACCGATCATCGCGGCCGCCGGGTCGCTGCCATCGGAGGCAAAACCGGCCTGGTACTGGCCGTTGATATCGGCACCGTCACTCAACTCCCCCTGGAAGCCCCAGGCCAGCATGCCGCTGTTGTTGATGTCCAGATTGCTGCTGCCAAAGCTGCGGCCATCGAAATTACTGATCTGCAGGCTGCCCTGGCCACTGCCAAAATCCACCACCGCCTGGAAATCGCCCTGTACGCCATGGGTGATGTCCACCCCATCACTGACCATGCCCACCGCATGGCCGTTGTAGGTGGCCTGCCCGCTCTGCGGCAGCTCGGCCACCTCGCTGAGCTGGCCTGCCACCCAGTAACCATCAAAGGGGCCATAGCTGGTGCCATTGCCCTCGATGCCGGCATTCCAGCGGCCCCAGGTCAGGTAATCGCAGTCACACAGCAGGGTCGGATCGGCAGCCGACTGCAGGGTATTGGGCGCATTCGGATCAAGGGTGATGTTGCTGCCATCAAAATCATTGTCAGCGGCATAACGGCCCTCGCTGCCTTCCAGCTCCCAGCTCAGTCCCTCCCACTGCATGGGGGAAATCCGTGCACTGACCGTGCTGTTGGCGGTGCTGAAGGTCAGCTCTGCGGTACCCGGCATACGCGTCTGGCCACTGGCATCCAGCGCCCCGGCAAAGCCGCGATAGCTGCCCTCCAGGGTTTGTGCGGGTGCCGGCGCAGGCGCAGGCTCTGGAGCGGGTGCAGGCGCAGGTTCCGGGGCCGGCGCGGGAGCAGGCTCTGGAGCGGGTGCAGGCGCAGGTTCCGGGGCCGGTGCGGGAGCAGGCTCTGGAGCGGGTGCAGGCGCAGGTTCCGGAGCAGGTGCCGGCGGCTGCGGCATTGGCGAAGGCACATCGACAGGAGGCAATTGACGGATCAACTCCAGCAACTGCTGCTGCAGCTGCTGCTCGGCCAGTGCCAACCCGGGGCTGCCATCGGTCTGCAGCGGTTGGCTGCGGTCGGTGGTGTCCTCGGGCATCGGTGCCCCACTGAATCCGGCCAGCCCATTGGGCGCAGCGCCCAGGCCACCTGCATCACCGGCCAGGGGTTGGCCGGCACCCGGAGCACCGGCAGGCACCTGACCGGGGTTGAGCGGTTGCTGGATCGACGCATGGCGGATCACCCCGCAGCCATCGCCATCGGTACTGACCAACATCGATTGCCCGCCTGCCGACAACGCGCCACCGGCACCGTTGTTGCAGCTCAGGCTGACCCCATCACCGTAATGCAGGTCGATGCGCAGCGGCCCCGGGCCGTCACCGGGCAGGGCGAAATCCACGATCGCGCCACGGATGCCGGCGACCCCCACCGGCGTCTTCACCGTGGCCGACCCGCCCGGCTTGGATGCGGCGCCACCGATGAAACGCAACACACCCCTGCCGGCACTGGCCGCTACCCGCGCAGTCCCGCGCCGTGGGTCGTAGACGAACTCATCAATGGTCAGCGCCGAACGCGGGCCGATGGTGAAACTGGTGCCATCGGCCAGCAGGATCTGGACCACGCCGTTGGCATCGGTCTGGAAGTGCTGGTTGTGCAGCACATGGTCGCCCAGGCGGACCTGGCGCAGTGCGCCTTGGCCGCTGCGGCTGCTGGCCGCCGGCGAAACACCGGCAGCGGTGCCCACCTGTTGCGCCCAGGCCGGCACGCTGAGCAGCAGTGCGCTGGTGATGGCGATGGTCTGTGTGTGCTTGGCCATGGGAATCCTCAAAACTGCCAGGCCAGCGACATGCCGGCATAACGGTTGCTGTAGTCACGCAACGCGTAATTGGACTGCACGCGGCGCCAACCGGCGTACAGCTGCAACTGGGTGGCCGGTGTCAACGGCACGCTGGTGACCCACTGCAGCAGCTGCTCATCGCTGCGCTGGGCATGCTGCGCATCGATCACCGGCATCGGCGCGTCGGCATGCCGCCAGGCCTGCTGCAGGCTCAGCGAACTGGTCCAGGGCTTGCCGCCCTGGCCCAGCAGCGGACGGTGGCGATGGCTGGCGCCCAGCTGCAGACGTGGCTCGTGATAGCTGTCCCACGCCGTGCGTGCATTGCGCTGTTCCCAGACCAAGCCGGCCATCCATTGCCAGTTGTCGCTGCCCTGCTGCGAGAACAGCACACTGCTGCGCCAACGCTGGCCGGAAAAATCACGTGCCGAGGCCGAAGCCGCCTGCGGGGTGTAACGCTCATCGCGCCAGTCCAGCCCCAGCTGCAGCGCCGACTGGCGCGCCACCGACCAGCGCAGGCCACTGCTGATGCCGTGGTTGTTCTGGTAACGGCTGCCATCGAGCCAGCTCTGTGCCAGCACCAGCGAGGTCCACCAGCGTCCCTGGCGCAGGCCTGTCGCCTCCACCGACAGGTCCGGGCCGATGCGCAGTTCGGCCATCTGGCTGTCCAGCCGGTCCAGCTCGCGGTAATGGTTGCTGCTGGCATTGAAGGCCACATCCAGCAGGTGGCCGCTGCCGCCCAGGGGCTGGCGCTGGCGCAGGCCCAGGGCCAGCTGGGTGCTCTGGTCACTGGCCGCACGGGCTTCGGGAGCCAGCTCGAACTCCAGCCCGTTGAGGCTGATGCTGCCGATATCCGGCGCGGCGTTGGCATTGCTCTCCGCCCGCAGGCCGATGCTGGCGCGGCCACTGAAGCCCCCTTGCTGGCGGCGCTGCCCGGTGATCTGGGCCAGATAGCCGTTGATGCGCAGGCGCACATTGTCCGGAGTGTCGGCACGCGCCAGTACCTGCGCAAACAAGGCCTCGGCCTGGGCCTGGGCGCCAAGGCGGTAGTACAGCGCGGCCAGCTCCAGCTGCAGGCGTGGCGTGTCCGGATGCTGGATCAACAGGCGCTCGTAGGTGGCAATGGCCGCCTCGTAATCACCCAGCCGGGTGGACAGCACCGCATAGGCGAAGCCGGCGTCGATATCGCCCGGTTCGGCCAGGATGCGCTCGAACAACTGCCGCCGCTGCGCCTCCAGCACATCGACCTGGGCCGCATCGACCTGCGCCGGCAGGTTGTACTGCTGGTGCTGGGCATTCGCACTGCCGGCAAACACCCCGCCCAACACCGCCACCATCCAGGCGGCCTTGCCACGCCCTCGCACGACCTTGCTGCAAGCCTTTGCCATCCCCGTTTCCCTGCCCCCGGATTGCCGCTGGACAACCGTCAATGTTCGATAAACGTCACATTCTCGCCGAGCGTGGCATGCCTGCGTAAGAGCACAGTCAGACAAGGACTGGCCAGACCAGCAACCGCACGCTACCGTGCGCCGACCTCCCCGTGTGTACTGCCATGTCCCGCCACCCTGCCGATACCGCCCTGATCGTCGTCGACCTGCAGCCGGACTTCATGCCCGGCGGGGCCCTGCCCTGCCACCAGGGCGACGCCATCGTTGCACCGATTGCCGCGCTGCTGGCCAGCGGCCGCTACCAGACCGTAGTGGCCACCCAGGACTGGCATCCGGCCAACCATGCCTCCTTTGCCAGCCAGCACCCGGGCCACGCCGCCTTCGAGCAGATCATGCTGCACGGCCAGGCGCAGACCCTGTGGCCGGACCATTGCGTGGCCGGCAGCGCCGGTGCCGCGCTTGCAGAAGCAGTCAACTGGGATGCGGCCGACCTGATCCTGCGCAAGGGCAGCAATGCCCAGGTCGACTCCTACAGCGCCTTGTTCGAAAACCATGGCCCGGATGGCCAGCGCCCGGCCACCGGCCTGGCCGGCTGGCTGCGCGAACGCGGCATCAGCAGCGTCCACGTCTGTGGCCTGGCCCGCGACTACTGCGTGCTGTGGAGCGCCCAGGACGCCGCCGCTGCCGGCTTCAAGGTGACGTTCCTGTGGGACCTGACCCGACCGGTCAGCCCCGATGGCGACGCCCCGACCCGCACCGCCCTGGAAACGGCCGGCATCCGGATCGTTGAGGGGGAGTGCCAGTAACGAGTTGCGAGGAAAGAGAAACGAGTGAAGCCACAGCCGGCTCCCCCTCGTTCCTCGTTACTCCTCCGGGCAAGTAACGAGTAGTGAGGAAAGAGGAACGAGTGAAGCCACAGCAGGCTTCCTCTCGTTTCTCGCTACGCTTCCGGGCAAGTAACGAGTAGTGAGGAAAGAGGAACGAGTGAAGCCACAGCCGGCTCTCACTCGTTCCTCGTTACTCCTCCGGGCAAGTAACGAGTTGCGAGGAAAGAGGAACGAGTAAAGCCACAGCAGGCTTCCTCTCGTTTCTCACTACGCTTCCGGGCAAGTAACGAGTAGTGAGGAAAGAGGAACGAGTGAAGCCACAGCCGGCTCTCACTCGTTCCTCGTTACTCCTCCGGGCAAGTAACGAGTTGTGAGGAAAGAGGAACGAGTGAAGCCACAGCAGGCTTCCTCTCGTTCCTCGTTACTCCTCACTCGTTGCTCGCGGTTACCCACTCGTTCCTCGCCACCCCCACTCGTTCTTCGCTACTAACGGAACACCACCGTGCGGTGGCCGTTGAGCAGGATGCGGTGCTCGACATGGCGTCGGACGGCACGGGCCAGCACCTGGGATTCGGTATCACTGCCCAGGCGGACCAGGTCGGCCGGGGTCATGGCGTGGTCCACACGGGCCACGTCCTGCTCGATGATCGGGCCTTCGTCCAGGTCGTCGGTGACGTAGTGGGCAGTGGCGCCGATGATCTTGACCCCACGGGCGTGGGCCTGGTGATACGGCTGGGCGCCCTTGAAGCTGGGCAGGAAGCTGTGGTGGATGTTGATCGCCTTGCCGGCCAGCGTCTGGCACAGACGTGGCGAGAGGATCTGCATGTAGCGGGCCAGCACCACCAGATCGATGTTCTCGCGCTGCACCAGGTCGATGATCTGCTGCTCCTGCGCCGCACGGCTGTCCGCATCCACCGGCAGGTGGTGAAACGGCACACCGTAGGAAGTAGCCAGCGGGCCGAAGTCCGGGTGGTTGGAGGCCACCGCGGCAATCTCCACATTGAGCTGGCGGCTGTGGCTGCGGAACAGCAGGTCATTCAGGCAATGGCCCTGCTTGCTCACCAGCACCAGCAGGCGCGCCGGCTTGCGCGCATCGTGCAGTTGCCATTGCATGTCGAACTCGGCGGCAAGCACGGCAAACTGCGCCTGTACCGCCTCCCGTGCGGCCTGGCCGAGGGAGAAGTGCACACGCAGGAAGAAGCGCCCGCTCTCCTCGTCGCCGAACTGCTGGGCATCGAGGATATTGCAGCCGGCCTGGAACAACAGGCCGGAAACACGGTAGACAATCCCGGTGCGATCCGGGCAGGACAGGGTCAGGATGTAATCGTTCTGGCTCATCGCCTGAAGTCTAGGGCAAGCAGATGCTGCTCTGCACAACGGTCACCACTGCAACCGTTGCTGCCGGCTCAAGGCACATCACGCACGCACAGGCGCACCAGCCGGGCCACCAGCGGGCGCACCAGCAGCACGCAGGCAAAGGCCACCGGCATCGCCAGTACATAGGCGCGTCCAACCCGGCCCGGCAAGCCCGCATCAATACCGGTATTGGCCACGGTGATCACCGTACACATCAGCAGCGCCATGATCGCCGCCATCCAGAAGGCGAACACCAGCGGCATCATCTTCGGCGGCAGCCGCCAGTCACGCCGGCTCATGCGAACACCCCGCGCGCAGTGCGCGGCTCGCAACGCCGGTACTGCGGGGCCGCGGTCACCGTGGCGCCCAGCGCAGCGGCGGCATGCCAGGGCCAGCGAGGGTTGTAGAGGATGCCGCGGGCAATGCCGATCGCATCGGCCTGGCCACTGGCAACAATGCCTTCGGCATGGGTCGGCTCGGTGATCATGCCCACCGCGATCACCGGCATGCCCACCTGCGCCTTGATCGCCTGGGCCAGCGGCACCTGGTAACCCGGGCCGACCGCAATCTGCTGGCGCGCATCCAGGCCACCGCTGGAGACATGCAGGAAATGGCAGCCACGCGCGTCCAACACACGGGCCAGTTCGATGCTCTGGGCCAGGTCCCAGCCGCCTGCCACCCAGTCGGTGGCCGAGATTCGCACGCCCACCGCCATGCCATCGCCGACTGCAGCCTTGATGGCATCAAACACCGCCAGCAGCAGGGCCATGCGGTTTTCCAGGCTGCCGCCCCAGCGGTCGCTGCGCGTGTTGCTCAATGGTGACAGGAACTGGTGCAGCAGATAACCGTGGGCGGCATGGATCTCGATCAGCTCCAGGCCAAGCGCCTGCGCCCGCGTTGCCGCACTGACGAAGTCGGCAATCAGCGCATCGATACCCGCCTGGTCCAGGGCCTGCGGGGCAGCTTCGTGCGCGGCATATGGCTGCGCACTGGCCGACACCGTCGGCCAGCTGCGCGCATCGTCAGCGGCCATCTGTGCCCCGCCCTCCCAGGGGCGGTGGCAGGATGCCTTGCGTCCGGCATGGGCCAGCTGGATGCCCAGCGGCATCGCCGACCACTGGCGGATGCCGGCCAGCACCGGCTGCCAGGCCGCCTGGCAGGCCTCATCCCACAGGCCGGTATCGGCCCAGCTGATGCGCCCGTTGGCCTGCACCGCGGTGGCTTCGATGATCAACAGGCCAGCTCCGGACTGGGCCAACTGGCCGTAATGCATGGCATGCCAGCTGCCGGCATGACCGTTGTCGGCCGAGTACTGGCACATCGGCGCAATCACGATGCGGTTGGACAGGGTCAGCGGGCCCAGGGCAAGGGGCGAGAACAGGTGGCTCATGGGAATTCCAGCGGCAGGGCGTTCAGCCTGTCATTGCAGCGCGGCGGCCGCCGGCCGGCAAGGGGCAGCGGCGCAACAGCGTGTTGTGGGCCTCAGCCCAGGGCCCGGGCCAGGGCGGTGGCGATGTCGTCCTCGCACTTGAGCTGGGCCAGGTCATCGGCCCGGGTCACGCCACGGTTGAGGATGGCGATGGGCCGCTGCGCAGCGGCGGCCGCCTTGAGGAAGCGGAAGCCGGACCAGACCATCAGCGAGGAACCGACCACCAACACCGCATCGGACGCGTCAAGGTGGGCCTGCACCGCGGCGACCCGCTGCCTGGGCACAGACTCGCCGAAGAACACCACGTCGGGTTTGAGCAGGCCGCCACAGCGCACACAGGCCGGCACGTGGAAGCTGGAAAAATCGACCTCGTCCAGGTCGGCATCACCATCGGGCGCCAGACCGGCCGGTCGGTCCACCCAGGACGGGTTGGCGGCCACCAGGGCCTGCTGGAAATCCGTACGTGCACTGCGCGTGCCACAGCCCAGGCAGACGATGGCATCGAGCCGGCCGTGCAGGTCGATGACACCGGTGCTGCCGGCGGCCTGGTGCAGCCCATCCACGTTCTGGGTCACCAGGGCCTGCACGCGCCCACGCTGTTGCAGCGTGGCCAGCAGATGGTGGGCGGCATTGGGCCGGGCCATGCCGAAACGTGGCCAGCCCACCAGCGAACGCGCCCAGTAACGGCGTCGCCCCGCCTCGCTGCCGGTGAAGGCCTGGAAGGTCATCGGCGGCGGCCGTTTCCAGGCCCCGTCACGGTCGCGATAGTCGGGGATGCCCGAGCCGGTGCTGATGCCGGCACCGGTAATCACCAGCAGGCGCCGGTGGGCAGCAATGAAGGCGGGAAGGGTC
Organism: Stenotrophomonas ginsengisoli; assembly: GCF_001431485.1. Taxonomy (GTDB): domain Bacteria; phylum Pseudomonadota; class Gammaproteobacteria; order Xanthomonadales; family Xanthomonadaceae; genus Stenotrophomonas; species Stenotrophomonas ginsengisoli. The sequence continues at coordinate 68,580 of NZ_LDJM01000014.1, forward strand.
TGGGTCATCGACCCAGCCTGCCGCCTCACGCCAGTGCTGGCAAGCAGGCTCAGGCCTGGTCTGCGTCGTGGGTTGCCGGCATGCGCGGCACCGCCGTCGGATGACCGTCAGCATCCAGTGCGATCATCACAAACTCACCGCGGGTACACAGCTTGCGGGTACCGGTCTGCAGGTCTTCGGTGACCAGTTCCACTTCCACTTTCATCGAGGTGCGGCCGACCGAGACGATGCGGCCGATGGTTTCCACCATCTGGCCGACGCGGATCGGCAGCTTGAAATCCACCTGGTCCGAGCGGGCGGTCACCACGGTGCGGCGCGAGTAGCGGGCCGCGGCGAGGAAGGCCGCCTTGTCCATCCAGGCCAGGGCCTGGCCACCAAACAGGGTGCCCATGTGGTTGGTGTGGTTGGGGAACACGATCTCGGCCATGCGTACTTCCAACGGCGGATCAGTCTGCGGAATCGGGGTCATGTGATGTCTTTGGCTGTGCACCGCAGGCCACGGTAAGCGATACCGTGGCATGGGGCTGTGTGGGGACGCCAATTTTACGCCCCCACCTGCTGAATACGGGCCAGCGGCATGTACAGCCATATTCAGCATGGGCGTTTTCCCGGCTCAGAACGCCATGTCGAAGGCCACTTCACCCTGCACGCCGACCTGGTAGGCCGAGGCCCGGCGCTCGAAGAAGTTGGTCAGTTCCTGCACGTCCTGCAACTCCATGAACGGCAGCGGGTTGCGCACGTTGTACTTGCGCGCCATGCCCAGCTTGGCGAAGTGGTTGTCGGCGCAGTGCTGCAGGTACTGGCGCATGTCGTTGGTGGAAATGCCGGCCACCCCGCCGGAGAGCACATCTTGCGCAAACTGCAGTTCGCAGGCGATCGCCTCCTCCAGCATCTGGTAGACCTGCTGCTCCATCTGCGCATCGAACAGGTCCGGCTCTTCGGCACGGATCGTGCGCACGCATTCAAAGGCAAATTCCATGTGGCAGCTTTCGTCGCGGAACACCCAGTTGGTGCCCGAGGCCAGGCCCGGAAGCAGGCCACGCGAACGGAAGTAGTACACATAGGCGAAGGCGGCAAAGAAGAACAGGCCTTCGATGCAGGCGGCAAAGCAGATCTGGTTGAGCAGGAACTGGCGACGCTGCTCGCGCGTTTCGATCCGGGTCAGGCCCTGGATCGAATCGATCCACTTGAAGCAGAAATCGGCCTTGGCCTTGATCGAGGCAATGTTTTCAACGGCCGAGAATGCCTTGTTGCGCTCGTCCGGGTCGGGCAGGTAGTTGTCCAGCAGGGTCAGGTAGAACTGCACATGCAGCGCTTCCTCATACAACTGGCGCGACAGGTACATGCGCGCTTCCGGCGCATTCAAGTGCTGGTACAGGTTTAGCACCAGGTTGTTGGACACGATCGAGTCGCCGGTGGCGAAGAAGGCCACCAGGCGGTGGATGAGATGGCGGTCGGCCGGGCTCATCTTGTCGTGCAGGTCGGTGATGTCGATCTGGAAGTTGATCTCCTCCACCGTCCAGCTGTTCTTGATCGCGTTGCGGTACATCTCGTAGAAGTCCGGGTAACGCATCGGGCGCAGGGTCAGCTCGAAACCCGGGTCGAGCAGCATCTGGCGGGGAACGAGTGTAGAGGAACGAGCAACGGGAGCAGAGGTGGTATCAACTGGGTTGGACATGGGGTGTTTCCTGATTCGCGGTGGGGCAGCCATGCGCGATGGTGCCCAGGGAGAGAGAGAGGGCCGTGGCAATGCACTACCGCAATGCCGTCATCTGGCAAAAAGCCATGGCACTGGCAGAAGCAGCCTGCCGCTGTTCGATACAGATCCCGGCCGAAGAACGCTTTGGTGTTCGTCTGCAGATCACCCGCGCTTCCGTGTCCATTCCCAGCAACATCGCCGAAGGCTGGTCACGCGAACCACGCAAGGAAAAATCACAATTTCTGGCCATTGCACAGGGCTCACTTTCCGAACTGCATACCCAGTTGCTGCTGTGCGAACGCCTTGGCTGGATAAGCTGCGCCGAGCTGCAGCCGACATACGGGCTGATAGATGAAGCCAGCCGCATGCTGACCACGCTCAGACGCAGATTCAGAAGCTAGAAACGAGTGAAGAGAAACGAGAAACGAGGAACGAGGAACGAGGAACGAGTGGAGCGGATCAATCGCTTTTGCATTGCCTTTACTCGTTTCTCTTTCCTCACCACTCTTTCCTGCTTTACTGGCATGCCTCGCAGGCTTCCGGGTTCTCCAGCGAGCAGGCCACCGCTTCGGCAGGGCTATAGCTGGACACGGTGGTCTTGGCGATTTTGGTGGCCGGGCGCGAGCGCAGGTAGTAGGTGGTCTTGATGCCCTGCTTCCAGGCGTACATGTACATGGAGGACATCGCGCCGATGTTCGGGCTTTCCATGAACAGGTTCAGCGAGGCGCTCTGGTCGATGAAGGCACCGCGCTCGGCGGCCATGTCGATCAGCGCACGCATCGGCAGTTCCCACGCGGTGCGGTAGATGTGGCGCAGCACCTGCGGAATCTGCTCCAGCTGCTGGATCGAGCCATCGGCCAGCTTGATCGCATCGCGCATCGGCTCGGTCCACAGGCCCAGGGCCTTGAGCTCGGCCACCAGGTGCTTGTTGATCTGCAGGAAGTCGCCGGACAGGGTTTCGCGCTTGAACAGGTTGGAAACCTGCGGCTCGATGCACTCGTAGCAGCCGGCAATCGAGGCGATGGTCGCGGTCGGTGCAATGGCGATGATCAGCGAGTTGCGCAGGCCATGGGTGGTGATCCGCTCACGCAGGGCATCCCAGCGTGCGGGATCATTCGGCACCACATTCCAGGCATCAAACTGCAGCTGGCCCAGGGCGGCGCGGGTGTCGTCGAAGGTCGGGTGGCGGCCACGTTCAATGGCCAGCTCGCACGAGGCTTGAAGCGCATGGAAATAGATTTCCTCGGCGATCTTTTTGGACAGCTCGCGGGCAGCTTGCGAATCAAAGGCCAGGCGGTTGCGGAAGAACACGTCCTGCAGGCCCATGCAGCCCAGGCCCACCGGGCGCCAGCGCAGGTTGCCGTGGCGGGCGGTTGCGATCGGATAGAAGTTCAGGTCGATCACCCGGTCCAGCTGGCGCACGGCCAGGCGCACGGTTTCGGCCAGCTTGTCGAAATCGAAGCTGCCATCGGCACCCACATGGTTGGCCAGGTTGATCGACCCTAAGTTGCACACCGCGGTTTCCGCGTCGGAGGTGACCTCCAGGATCTCGGTGCACAGGTTGGACAGGTGGATCACATTGCCCGGGCGCAGGGTCTGGTTGCTGGCCAGGTTGCACTTGTCCTTGAAGGTCATCCAGCCGTTGCCGGTCTCGGCCAGGGTGCGCATCATGCGCGCGTAGAGCTTGCGCGCCGACACCTGCTTGGCCGCCAACCCTTGCGCTTCGGCCTGCAGGTAGGCCTGCTCGAAGGCCGGGCCGTACAGGTCGGTGAACTCCGGCACCACCTTGGGGTCAAACAGCGACCAAGCCTCATCACGCTCGACGCGGGCCATGAACAGGTCTGGCACCCAGTTGGCCAGGTTGAGATTGTGGGTGCGGCGCGATTCGTCGCCGGCGTTGTCACGCAACTCCAGGAAGTCCTCGATGTCGGCATGCCAGGTTTCCAGGTAGACGCAGGCCGCGCCCTTGCGCTTGCCGCCCTGGTTGACCGCCGAAACCGACGAATCCAGGGTCTTCAGCCACGGCACGATGCCGTTGGAATAGCCGTTGGTGGAGCGGATCAGCGAGCCGCGCGAACGCACCCGGGTGTAGCTGACACCGATGCCGCCGGAGAACTTGGACAGCTGGGCGATGTCGCCGTACTTGGCATAGATCGAGTCCAGCGAATCGGTCGGCGAATCGAGCAGGAAGCAGGACGACAGCTGCTCGTGGCGGGTACCGGCATTGAACAGGGTAGGGCTGGACGGCAGGTAATCCAGGCTGCCCAGACGCTGGTACAGGGCCAGGGCCTCGGGCACATCCTCGCTCAGCGCGCTGGCAATGCGCAGGAAGAACTGCTGCGGGGTTTCAATGACCTTGCGGTTGTGCGGGTGGCGCAGCAGGTAACGGTCATACAGGGTGCGCAGGCCGAAGTAATCAAAGTTCAGGTCATAGGCCGGGTCTATGGCATCGTTGAGCTTGCGTGCGTTGACCTGCACGAACTCCAGCAGGCGGTCGTTGATCAGGCCGACCTCATGGCCATGGGTGACCGATTGGGAGAACGCATGGATGCCCTGGCCGGACACTTCCTTGGCAATGAAGTTGGCCAGCAGGCGCGCGGCCAGGCGGCCGTACTCGGGCTCTTCGCCGATCAGCAGGGCCGCGGTGCGGATGGACAGTTCGTCCAGCTCGGCGGTGGTGGCGCCGTTGTACAGGCCGGAGATGGTGCGCGTGGCCACCCGCATCGGGTCCACTGCATGCAGGCCCTCGCAGCAGCGGCCGATCGCGCGCACGATCTTGTTCAAATCCACCGGTTCGATGCTGCCATTGCGTTTGGTCACGCCCATCGCAGTGGCGGTGGGGGGCGGGGTCAATTCAAAACCGGCCTGGGCCGGAGCGGTGGCAGTATCGATAGCGGTCATGTGGGCGCCTGCGGTTGATCAGGAATGCACACAGGCTCCTGCCCGCGCAGGAAGCCCTGGCCAGCCAGCAGGTCGATGATCGGGATCAGCGGTGTCGCGGCTGCAGCGCTCAACGGCTGTGCTCCAGCCGCGCGCATGCTGCCACTTCACCAGCCGTCTTCCCCTCGAAGACTCCGCAGCCGGCACCGCGCGTCGTGCATCGCGCGGCTGTCGGCAGGTCTTCGGACTTTGGGCGCGAAGGTGGTTCCACCTTCTCCTTGCCCGTCGCTTCCCAGGTCGCCGTTGGCGTCCCAGTGCATTGACGGGTTCGTTCCCATTTACCGCTGCGGGGCAGTGCTGGAATGGCCTTGGCAGGCGTCACCAGCTTCCCTTTTCATCCTGCCAACCCGTGGGCCGGCAGGAACCGACGACCACAAGATACGGTGCAGATGTGACAACTGCAACACCAGATGTTGGGCACAAACTTGTGGACAACCCACGCCACGCCTTGCCCTGCAAGGTTTGCCCGGGTTTGCCCGCGCCGGCAGCAAGGCTGGCGCAAACGAAGGCAAAACCTGCTTCAATGCCGGCCCGCATCCGGAAGCCTGGCGTGAAGCAGAAGATCAAATGGATTGGCGTGGCCATGGTGGCCGTTGCCCTGGGACTGTCCTTCCACTACAGCAACGGCTGGCTGCAGCTGTGCGCCGGGCTGGCGCTGTTTCTGTTCGGCATGCAGTGCCTGGAGCAGGGCCTGAAGGCCCTGGCCGGCGGGGCGATGGAGCGCTGGCTGGGGCGCAGCACCGCCACCCCGGCACGCGGCCTGCTGTTCGGCGCTGCCGCCACCATGGCGCTGCAGTCCTCCACCCTGGTCTCGCTGCTGACCATCGCCTTCCTCAGCACCGGCTTGATCCAGCTGGCCGGGGCCATTTCGGTGCTGCTCGGGGCCAACCTGGGGGCTACCAGCGGTATCTGGCTGCTGGCCCTGGCCGGGCAGAACCTCAGCCTGTCCGCCGTTGCCCTGCCCCTGCTGGTGTTCGGCGTGCTGGCCCGCTACACCGGCAAGCGCGGCAGTGCCGCCGGCCAGCTGATCATCGGCATCGCCTTCATCTTCCTGGCCATCGACCAGATCAAATTCGGCTTCCAGGCCATGGCCAGCATCGACCTGGCCCGTTACAGCGCCGAAGGACTGGCCGGCACCGTGTTGTTTGTCGCTGTCGGCGCCCTGCTCACCGTGGTGGTGCAGTCCTCCCATGCCACCTTGATGCTGACCCTGAGCGCGCTGGCCGCCGGCCAGCTGGCGGCCGAGCAGAGCCTGGCCATTGCCATCGGCTCGAACGTGGGCAGCAGCGTCTCCACCGCAGTGATGGGCTGGATGGGCGGCAACCGCGCCGGCCACCGCCTGGCCGTGGCCCATGTACTGTTCAATGCCAGCACCGCCGTGGTGGCCCTGCTGTGCCTGCCCCTGCTGCAACTGGCCGTGCAGGCCATCACCGCCTGGTTCGGCATGGGCAGCAATACCCTGATCCAGCTGGCCCTGTTCCATACCCTGTTCAATGCCATCGGGGTGGCCCTGTTCTGGCCACTGCAAAGCGCCCTGGCCGGCACCCTGCTGCGCTGGATGCCCGACCCGGATGCCCCCACCAGCCTGATCGGCCAGTTGGCCGCCGGCAGTGTGCAACAGCGCTCGCCACACCTGAGCGACAGCGCCCTGCACAGTGCCGACAGCGCCACCCTGGCCATCAACCAGGAGCTGCGCCGCCTGGGCCGGTTGAGCCTGGAGGTGATCGGCCAGGCCCTGTACTGCCCACCGGATGAACTCGATGCTCCGGTTCGCGACAGCCCGGCCCTGCGCCAGCGCATCGCCAGCAGTGGCATGGACAGCGATGCGCTGTACCGGCAACTGGTCAAACCGGTATGGAGCGAGCTGCTGCACTTCATCAGCCGCTTCGAACTACCGCTGGATCCGGCCCAGCAGCAGCTCTGGCGCAATGGTCAGGGCGCCGGCTCGCAGCTGGTCAAGGCGGTCAAGGATGCCCATGCCCTGCAGGCCAACCTGCAGCGTCAACTGCAACCGGCGCACGCCGACAGCGCTGCAGCCGCCGCTTGGCTGAGCCTGCGCTGGGAGCTGCTCTGTGCCCTGTCCTGCCTGCGCAGTGGCAGCCGCCACAGCAATGATGCGCAACGCTGGCGGGCCCAGTTGCAGCAGCTCGGTCCGCAGCTGCTGCAGTTCGAGCAGCAGTTCAACGCGCGGCTGTTTGCCGATGTCCGCCAGGGCAGTATCGACAGCCATCAGCTCAGTTCGCTGATCAATGGCCTGGGCTACACCAAGCGCATCGTGCACAACCTGCAACAGGTGATGCTGCTCGGCGACGGCCACAGCCAGGCACTGCCCTGGCGCGGGTTGTTCAACCGCGACGAACCGACGTCAGCCCCCCACCCCGACTGAGCCGCCACATCCCCCAAGACTCCTGCCCGGCCCCCGTCGGCAGGGATTTTGGGTGCCGGCAGCAGCGCCACCCGCTGCCGCCGGCAGGCCTGAACGGCTGAAGCTGACTGCAATCACCCATGGCCGCCGGCAGGTTCGTATTGCAGTGCACAACCTGCCCTAGAATCGGGCTTCCTCTCCCGTGATGGTTCCAATGAACAGCCCTGACGTCTTCCTGCGCGGCAGCATCGTTGCCCTGGTTACCCCTTTCCATGAAGACGGCAGCGTTGACTACCCCACCCTGCGCAAACTGGTGGACTGGCATGTGGCCGAAGGCAGCGACTGCATCGGCGTGGTCGGCACCACCGGGGAATCGCCCACGGTCAACGTGGAAGAGCACTGCCAGATCATCCAGGTCGCGGTGGAACAGGCTGCCGGGCGCATCCCGGTGATGGCCGGTTGTGGCGCCAATTCCACCAGCGAGGCCATTGCCCTGGCCGAACATGCGCGCAGCGTCGGCGCCCACAGCCAGCTGCAGGTGGTGCCCTACTACAACAAGCCCGGCCAGGAAGGCCAGTACCGCCATTTCCGCGCCATTGCCGAGGCCACCGGCGACCTGCCGATCGTGCTGTACAACGTGCCCGGGCGCACCGCGGCCGACCTGCAGCACGACACTGTGCTGCGCCTGGCCCAGATCGACGGCATTGCCGCGATCAAGGAAGCCACCGGCAACCTGGAACGTGCCCAGTGGCTGATCGCCCAGGCGCCGAAGGATTTCGCCATCTTCTCCGGCGATGACGCCACCGCCATCGCCCTGATGCTGCTCGGCGGCCATGGCAATGTCAGCGTCACCGCCAACCTGGCGCCGCGCCTGATGCACCAGCTGTGCGCCGCCGCCATGAGCGGCGACCTGGCCACCGCCTGTGGTATCCAGCAGCGCCTGCTGCCGCTGCACAAGGCCCTGTTCTGCGAGGCCAACCCGATCGGTGTGAAGTGGGCCGCCGCCCGCCTCGGCCTGTGCGGCCCGGCCCTGCGCCTGCCCCTGACCGAACTGGAACCGGCCAACCAACCGGTACTGGAAGCGGCCCTGCAGCAGGCCGGCCTGCTCGGCTGAAGCCCGCCGGCAGGTTCCCCCGCCGGAAAACAAAACGCGCCGTTAGCGGCGCGTTTTTCATGGGCATCGTCCTGACTCAGGCCGGGTCGGTATGTTCAGCATCCGCCGCAGTAGATCCCGATGTGCGGTACAGGCGATACAGGACCACCGCAAACACTACGCCCACACCCAGCGCTGCCAGCCCACGCCACAGCGCACCCTCGTGCCACGCCGTCAGCGCCTGATCCAGTGCGGCGACCATCACCAGCCCGAATACAGCGCCGCGCAGGGCCGCGAACAGAACCTCCGTCTTTGTTGCCTTGTGCATGTTCCCCCCTGAGCAATCGTGTTGCAGGATCAGCGGGCTATTGAACGGGCAAACACGCCAGCACGCACGCGTGGGAACTGGGTTGTGTGATCGGCCACGGATTTTTCCCGGCTCAACCAGGCCGCTGCGCCACCAGGCTGAGCAGGCGCGGCGGCCCCTGGCGGTCGTCCTGCGCATGCCAGTGCTCGTCCACGGCCTGCAGTTGCAGGCCCACTGCGGCAATGGCCTGCAGGTAATCACGCAGATGGTGCAGATGGGCGGTAACCGGCACCGGATTGCCGGCTGCATCCAGGTAGTGCGCCTGGCCGCCACGGTACTGCCGTGCCGGATGCAGCTCGCTGATGATCAACTGGCCGCCGGGCTTGAGCGCCGTGGCCGCGTGACCCAGCACCGGCACCAGGTCGGCAATGTGCTCGAGCACCAGATGGAAGCAGACCCGATCGGCACTGGCCGGCACGCACGGCCACGCCGCCTGCAGGTCGGCCTGCTCGAATTGCACCTGCGCCAAGCCAATGCGCTCGCGGGCGATGGCCAGCATCCCGGCTGAAAAATCCAGCGCCAGCACGGCGCTGCTGGTACCGGCGTAGTGCGTGGTGTTCTTGCCGGTGCCACAACCGGCCTCGATCAGCAGCGCCAACGGCCCGGAAGGAGTCAGTGTCCGCGCCACCTGCGCATCCAGGTCACGGGTACGGTTGAGCTGGCTGTCATAGCTGGGCGCCCAGGCATCGTAGGCGGCATCAATGCGCATGCTCTCTTTCCTGCCCAATTCTCAGCTGCGGTGGGCCGTGGCCAGGTACTCGGCGCTCTGCATTTCGATCAGGCGGCTGGCGGTGCGCTCGAAGGCGCCGGCCAGACGGATGCCCGAATACAGCAGCGGCGGTGCATCGTTGGCGGTGCACACCAGGTTGACGTGGCGGTCGTACAGCTCGTCGATCAGGTTGACGAAACGGCGCGCAGCGTCTTCGTTCATGCGGTCAAAATGCGGAATGCCGCCGACCAGCACGGTGGTGAACTCGGTGGCGATCTCGATGTAGTCGGCCGGCCCGCGCGGGCCTTCGCACAGGGCAGTGAAATCGAACCAGGCAATCGACTTGCCGCGTGCGCGCACCGGAATCTTGCGCCCTTCAATCTCGATGTTGCCGGCACGTGCCTCGGCACCGCCGGTCAGCTCGCCCCAGCGCCCGGCCAGCCAGGCATCGCTGCCGGCTTCCAGTGGCGCGCGGTACACCGGCGAGCGGGTCAGCGCGCGCATGCGGTAATCCTCGGTGCCCTCGGCGTACAGCTCCACGCAGTGCTGCTGCAGCAGGGCAATGGCCGGCAGGAAGCTGTCGCGCTGCAGGCCGTTCAGATACAGGTTCTCCACCGCCGTATTGGAGGTGGTGACCAGGGTCACCCCTTCGGCGAACAGGCAGTCCAGCAGGCGCGCCAGCAGCATCGCATCACCGATGTCGGTGACGAAGAACTCATCCAGCACCAGCACCCGCAGGCGGCTGCTCCACTGTTTGGCGATCATGGACAGCGGATCGGCCTGCCCCTGGTGTTCGCGCAGCTTCTCGTGGATGCCGCGCATGAAACGGTGGAAATGGGTGCGGTACTTCTGCTCGATCGGCAGGCCGTCGTAGAACAGGTCGACCAGGAAGGTCTTGCCACGCCCCACCCCGCCCCAGAAATACAGGCCCTTGACGGCTTCCGGCTTGCGCAGGCGGGCAGCCAGCTTGCCCAACAGACCGGAGGCCGGGGCGGCCTGCAACAGGCCGTTGTGGATACGGTCCAGCTCGCGCAGGGCGGCGTGCTGGGCAGGGTCGTCCTTCCAATCACCGCTGGCAACGCCGGCGGCATAACGCTGGGTGGGGGTCATTGCAGACATCGTCAAACCGTGGGATCAGGCAGCCAGTGGCGCACTTCGTGGCCGATCACCCCGCGCAGGTCGATCAGCTTGCGATGGAAGAAATGGGTGGTGTCGGGCATGCGCACCAGCACCGGCGGCTGCGGCTGGGCGGCAACCCAGTCGAACACGCCCTGCGGCGGCACGATCTCGTCGGCCTCGCCCATGATCACCAGCCAGCGGTCCGGCGGGTTGACCGCCTCGAAGTTCCAGTCACGCCGGCCGACCGGCGGGGCGATGGAAATCAGCGCTGCCGGGGCCAGCGCATCGCAGGCCCGCAGCGAGACGTAGGCGCCGAAACTGAAACCACCCAGCCACAGCTGGTAGCCCGGCAGCTGCGCGCGCAGCCACTGCGCCACGCAGGCCAGGTCGTCCTGCTCGCCCACCCCGTTGTCATAGTGGCCGGCCGATTCGCCCACCCCGCGAAAGTTCATCCGCACCACGGTGACGCCCAGCTCGCGCAGCGCGCGCGCGGCCATGGTCACCACCTTGTTGTGCATGCTGCCGCCCTCGATGGACAGTGGATGGCAGATCAGCGCCACCACCGGGCGGGCCGCGTCAGCGGCCTCGGGCAGGTCAATGGCCACTTCCAGCGCGCCGGCCGGGCCGGACAGCATCACGGTGGAGGAAATTGCGGGAAAAGTGGGGGTATCCATGCCGGCATGATACCGTCCCGCGGCATCGGCCTTCACGGCCAGTACGCAAGTCGAGGATGGTGGCAATGCTGTATCTGATGGTCAGTGTGCTGTGCAGCGTGAGCGTGGGGGTGCTGCTCAAGCACTGGGGCAGCCGTGGCATGGACGCGGCCCAGCTGGTGACCTGGAACTACCTGGCCGCCGCCGGCCTGGCCTGGGGCGTGCTGCAACCTTCCCCGGCCGTGCTCACCGCAGCCACTACGCCATGGCCGCTGTTGCTCGGCCTGGGCCTGGCCCTGCCGCTGGTGTTTTTGCTGATGGCACGCAGCCTGGCCACGGCCGGCATCGTGCGTACCGATGCAGCCCAGCGGCTGTCCCTGTTGATCTCGCTGGCGGCCGCGTTCTGGCTGTTCGGCGAGGTCGCCAACGCGTGGAAACTGGCCGGGCTGGGCGTGGGGCTGGTCGCCATCGGCTGCCTGCTGGCCCGCCCGACCGCGCGCAGTGTCTGGGCCGACCGCGGTGGCCGGGCCTGGCCCTGGCTGCTGGCCACCTGGGCCGGCTACGGCCTGATCGACATTGCCCTGAAGCAGGTCGCCAGCAGCGGCACCGCTACCACCGCCGCTCTGGCCGTGAGCTTCAGCCTGGCCTTCGTGCTGATGCTGGGGCTGCAGCTGCTGCGCCAGGCGCGCCGACGCACCCGCATCGATGCCCGCCAACTCGGCGCCGGGCTTCTGCTGGGCGGGCTCAACTTCGCCAACATCCTGACCTACATCCGCGCCCACCAGGCCATGAGCGAGAGCCCGGCCACGGTGTTTGCCGGCATGAACATCGGCGTGGTCGCGCTGGGCACCCTGGCCGGGGTGCTGCTGTTTGGCGAGCGCACCAGCCGCCTGAACCAGGCCGGCCTGTTGCTGGCCATCAGCGCCATCGTGCTGATCGCCCTGGGCAGTTGAACCTGCCTGCTTGATACGAAAACGCCCGGCAACATTCCGTTGCCGGGCGCAGCAGACATGCCAGCCGTGTGGCCTTACAGGTCCAGCCCCAGCAACAGCGGGTCATGGTCGGAGGAGCGCCACGGCCCGGCCTGGTTGTCGCGGGCATAGCCATGGGTTTCCGGCTCGTCGGCATTGATGTGCCATTCGGCCGCACCGCGCAGCAGGCCGGCCAGCGACGGGCTGAGCAGGGCATGGTCCAGGCGGCCGAGCTGGCCGTTGTAGACGTAGCTGTAAGGCTGGTCGACCCCGGCAATGGCGAAGGCATCGCGCCAGCCGGCCGCGTCCAACGCGCGCAACGGCTGTTCCATCGCATAGGCATTGAAATCGCCCAGCACCACCGCATGCGGGCTGCCGCTGCCGGTCGGGTCACTGCCCAGCCAGCGCACGATGCGCTGGGCGCTGTCGGTGCGGGTGGCGTTCCAGCAGCCCTGGCCATCGCCCTGGTCGGCATCGGCCCCGGCCACGTCGCGGCAGCCCTTGGACTTGAGGTGGATCGCGGTCACCGTGAAGGCCGGGCCATTGCCGCGGCGGAAGGCCTGGGTCAGCGGTACCCGGCTGTGTTCGACGAACGGTCCGTCCTCCAGCACCGCCGGCTTGCCGACCGGAGTCAGCACCCCGGCGCGGTAGATGATCCCAACCCGGATCGGGTTGCTGCCCGGCCCCTGGCCGGCATCGACAAAGCGCCAGTCGCCCGGGCCCTGGGCATCGGCATTGAGCGCATCGACCAGCTGGGCGATGGACGATGCCGGGCCGTAGCCGTCGTTTTCCAGTTCCATCAGCGCGGCCACGTCGGCTCCCAGGCCATTGATGCTGGCCACCAGCTTGGCCTGTTGCGCGGCCAGCTGGGCAGCATCGGTGGCGCCGCGCAGGGTCGGGAAGCCGCCGCCGGCGCCATCACCGTTGAAATAGTTTTCCAGGTTGAACGCGGCCACCTTCAGGGAGCCGGCCACCTGCGGTGCGGCGTCCGGGCGCGCGGAGGCCGGCAGGGTCAGCGGCCTTGTCAGCTGCAGGCGCCAGGCCGCACCGTAACGCTGCTCGACAATCCCTTCCACTGCCTGCAGCTGCATGCCGCCGCGCGGCAGCTGGCCGGCCGGCAGCAAGGCCAGGGTGTCCGGATCACGCGCATCATCGGCATCGTCCAGCACCAGCAGACGGCGCTGGTTGTCCTGTTCCACCGCCCGCGCCTGCTCGCTGCCGGGCAGGGCCACTTCGCTGGGCTGCCACAGCGGGCCGCCGAAGGCAGCCCAGATCTCGCCACTGCGCTCCAGGTTGTGCAGGCCGACCACGCTCAACGGCACGTTGATGCGCACCAGGCGGCCTTCCAGTGTTTCCCAGTCGGCCGGCGCGGCGTCCAGCAACAGCGGCCCGGCCACCGGCAGGCCACGGCAGCTGGCAGCCTGGATGGTGTCGGCCTTCAGCGCGGTCATGCTCTGGCCACTGCGCCCGGCCGCCTGCTCCACCACTTCGCCGCGCACGCGCAGGCAGGCCGCTGCCGGCAGCGGCTGGTCTTCATCGGCCAGCACCAGCAGGCCCTCGGAGGTGAGCGGATTGCCGTCCTCGCGGCCATGCAGGTAGAAGCCATCCAGGCCCTGGCGCAGGTCGGCCGTGAGCCGGCCCTCGACGGTGACCGTCTGCCCTGCCAGCGGGCTGGTCGCGCCCTCGCCCTGGACGGCCCCGATCAGGGTGATGACGGGCCGGGCCTGCAGCGGCAACGCCGTCAGGCAGGCAAGAGTGAGCAAACCAATACGCAGTGACATCACAAACCTCGGCAACAACGCAGCACCGTCAAGGTGCGCTAAGGACAGGACACAAATGCCAACGCCGCCCTACGGCGGCGCTGGCGGTCGATCAGCGGCAAAGCTTACTTCAGGTTGCCCAGCATCCAGTCAACCGTGGCCTTGACCTGTTCATCGGTGAGCCCGGGATTGCCGCCCTTGGGCGGCATGATGCCGCCATCGGCACCGGTGAAGCCTTCGATGGCGTGGCGGTACAGGGTGTCATTGCCCTGGCCGATGCGCGCGGCCCACTTGCCGCGTTCCAGGGTCGGGGCCAGGCCCACGCCATTGGTATGGCAGGCCCCGCACAGGTTGTCGTAGATGACCTTGCCGTCCAGGGTGCCGCCATAGGCGGCATTGGCCGAGGCAGCGGCCAGGGCGGCGGCCTGCGCCGCGGCCTGGGCGGCGGCACCGGTGGCCCCGGCATACACCGCACCGGCCGGGGCGATGCGCGCTTCCAGACGTGCCTGCGCGCTGGGCGCGACCTCGTCGGGCAGGCTGCGGTGCAAAAAGGCTGCCAGCACGATCAAGGCCAGGGTGACCGCAGCCAGGAACACAATGACCAAGGAAAACCGTTTCAGGAACTCAAGATCGTAATTGCGCACGTTGCATAACCCCAAGGCAGGTGGCAGCCGGACCGCAGCAGTGCAGCGAGTATGAACAGACATCCACCCCCGCTGCAACGCCTTGCCGGCAACTGCCGTTGACGCAGCGCAGCACCCGGCTGCACTTACGGGGTGGCCGCTGCCGCCTGTTCGCGTGCCTCGCGCTCGGCCTTGCGCCGGGCCGCCTCGTTGCGGCGGAACTCCCACGGAGCCATGGCCTGCTTGTCCGCCCACAGCCCGCGCCCGGCGCGCTTGGCCCCCGTCTCCAGGCGCAGCATGGCGCTGTCATTGAGGTACTGGCGGTAGGCCCAGGCCATGCCGGCATGGACCATTTCCTGGTTGGCATTGACCTGGTCGACATGGACCACCCCGATCACCCGGCCATAGCGGTCGCTGCCCTGTTCTTCGATGCGTACCTGGCGCTCGAACACCAGCTTGGCCAGGTGCTCGCGCGAACGGGTGCCGTAGGCCTGGCGGCGCTCGGGGGCATCGATGCTGGACAGGCGCACCCGCACCTGTTCCTTGCGCCCGTCGGCATGCTCGCGCAGCACGGTCACCGTGTCGCCATCGGCCACCCGCACCACCCGCCCATCGAAATCGGCCCAGGCCAGGGCCGGCCAGCCGCACATCCCTGCCAGCAACATCGTCCAGAAAACCGTCTTGCGCACTGCCACTACCTGAAAACTTCCAATAACCGTCAAGGATAACCGCCGCTTCAGCCACCGGCTTTCCCGCACTTGCCTGCTTGCAATGGCGATTCCTTGCGCGCTGCACGATGCGTCCTGCGATCACGAAAGTTACGCTTGATACCAATTGGCCCCGTGCTGGCGCTTGCCGCGCCATCCCCCACCCGGCGCTTGCGACCACCGTTGTTCGGAGCTTTGCATGCACGTACCCATGCTGGACTTCGCCCTGGGCGAAGAAATCGACCTGTTGCGCACCACCGTGGCCGGCTTTGCCGCCGCCCAGATTGCTCCGCTGGCCGAAGCGGCTGATCGCGACAGTGCCTTCCCCAATGCGCTGTGGCCGCAACTGGGCGAGCAGGGTCTGCTGGGCATCACCGTGGAAGAGGCTTACGGCGGCAGCGGCATGGGCTACCTGGCCCATGTGGTGGCGATGGAGGAAATCTCGCGTGCTTCCGGCGGCATCGGCCTGAGCTATGGCGCCCACTCCAACCTGTGCGTCAACCAGCTGCGCAAGAACGGCAACGAGCAGCAGAAGCAGCGCTGGCTGCCCAGGCTGTGCAGCGGTGAGCACATCGGCGCGCTGGCGATGAGCGAGCCGGGCGCCGGCTCGGACGTGGTCTCCATGCGCCTGCAGGCGCGTGCAGCCGATGGCGGCTTCGTGCTCAACGGCAACAAGATGTGGATCACCAACGGCCCGGATGCCGATGTGCTGATCGTCTACGCCAAGACCGACCCGGCCGCCGGCTCGCGCGGCATCACCGCCTTCATCATCGAAAAGGGCATGGCCGGCTTTGCCACCGCGCAGAAGCTGGACAAGCTGGGCATGCGTGCCTCCAACACCTGCGAGCTGGTGTTCACCGACTGCTTCGTGCCGGAAGCCAACGTGCTGGGCAGCGTGGGCGGCGGCGTGCGCGTGCTGATGAGCGGGCTGGATTTCGAGCGCATCGTGCTGTCCGGTGGCCCGCTGGGGCTGATGGCCGCAGCCATGGACGTGGTGCTGCCCTATGTGCACCAGCGCTGCCAGTTCGGCCAGCCGATCGGCAGCTTCCAGTTGATCCAGGCCAAGCTGGCCGACATGTATGTGGCCCTCAATGCCACCCGTGCCTACGTGTACAGCGTGGCCCGGGCCGCCGATGCCGGCCGCGTGACCCGCCAGGATGCGGCCGGGGCGATCCTGTTTGCCGCCGAGAAGGCCACCTGGCTGGCCGGCGAGGCGATCCAGATCCTGGGCGGCAACGGCTACATCAACGAGTACCCGACCGGGCGCCTGTGGCGCGATGCCAAGCTGTACGAGATCGGTGCCGGCACCTCGGAGATCCGGCGCATGCTGATCGGCCGCGAACTGTTCAACCAGACCCAGCAGGACTGAGCCGATGAGCGTGTTGAGCACCCAGCTGCAGCCGGGCAGCGAAACCTTCCAGCACAACGTGCAGGCCATGAACGCGGCACGCGACACCCTGCGCGCGGCCCTGGACGTGGCCATGGCCGGCGGCGGCGAGGCGGCCCGGGCCAAGCACCTGGCCCGCGGCAAGCTGCTGGTGCGCCAGCGCATCGATGCCCTGCTCGACGCCGGCAGCCCGTTCCTGGAAATCGCCCCGCTGGCCGCACACGGCATGTACGAAGGCCAGGTGCCCTGCGCCGGGGTGGTGGCCGGGATCGGCCGCGTCTCCGGGGTGGACTGCCTGATCGTGGCCAACGATGCCACCGTCAAGGGCGGCACCTACTACCCGATGACGGTGAAAAAACACCTGCGCGCACAGGAAATCGCCGGCGAAAACCGCCTGCCCTGCATCTACCTGGTCGATTCGGGCGGCGCCTTCCTGCCGCTGCAGGACGAGGTGTTCCCGGACCGCGAGCACTTCGGCCGCATCTTCTACAACCAGGCCACCCTGTCGGCGGCCGGCATCCCGCAGATCGCCTGCGTGATGGGCAGCTGCACCGCCGGTGGCGCCTACGTGCCGGCGATGAGCGATGAGACGGTGATCGTCAAGGAGCAGGGCACCATCTTCCTCGGCGGCCCGCCACTGGTGAAGGCCGCCACCGGCGAGGAGGTCAGCGCCGAGGACCTGGGCGGCGGCGATGTGCACACGCGCATTTCCGGCGTGGCCGACCACCTGGCCGATGACGATGCCCAGGCCCTGGCCCGGGTGCGGCAAATCGTGGCCAACCTCAACTGGCAACAGCCGCCCTGCCCGCTGGCCCTGCGCGCTGCGCTGCCGCCGCGCTATCCGGCCGAGGAGCTGTACGGGGTGATCCCGGCCGACACGCGCAAGCCCTTCGATGTGCGCGAGGTGATCGCGCGCATCGTCGATGATTCGGCCCTGGACGAATTCAAGGCCCGCTACGGCACCACCCTGATCTGCGGCTTTGCCCATATCGCCGGCATGCCGGTGGGCATCATCGCCAACAACGGCATCCTGTTTTCCGAGTCCGCCCTGAAGGGCGCGCACTTCATCCAGCTGTGCTGCCAGCGCGGCATCCCGCTGGTGTTCCTGCAGAACATCACCGGCTTCATGGTCGGGCAGAAGGCCGAACACGGTGGCATCGCCCGCGACGGCGCCAAGCTGGTGGCAGCGGTGTCCTGCGCCCGCGTGCCCAAGTACACCGTGGTGATCGGCGGCAGCTTCGGTGCCGGCAACTACGGCATGTGCGGGCGCGCTTATTCCCCGCGTTTTCTGTGGATGTGGCCCAACGCGCGGATCAGCGTGATGGGTGGCGAACAGGCCGCCAATGTGCTGGCCACGGTCAAACGCGATGGCCTGGCTGCCCGTGGCCAGGACTGGCCGGCCGAGGAACAAGCCGCGTTCAAGGCGCCGATCCAGGCCCAGTTCGAAGCCCAGGGCCACCCGCTGTACGCCAGCGCGCGGCTGTGGGACGACGGGGTGATCGACCCGGCCGATACCCGCCGCGTGCTCGCCCTGGCGCTGGCCGCCAGCCTCAATGCCCCGGCCGAAGCCACCGGCTTCGGCGTATTCCGGATGTAAGCCGATGCAGCCCGTTGCCCCGCTGTTTTCCAAGATCCTGATCGCCAACCGTGGCGAGATCGCCTGCCGCGTGATCGCCACCTGCCGCCGCTTGGGCATTGCCACGGTGGCGGTGTATTCCGATGCCGATGCCCAGGCCCGCCATGTGCGTCTGGCCGACGAGGCCGTGCACATCGGCCCGGCCCCGGCAGCCGAAAGCTACCTGCGCGGCGAGGCGATCATCACCGCCGCCCGCACCTGTGGCGCCCAGGCCATCCATCCCGGCTACGGCTTTTTGTCCGAGAACGCCGGCTTTGCCCGGGCCTGTGCGCAGGCCGGGATCACCTTCATCGGCCCGCCGGTGGCCGCGATCGAGGCGATGGGGTCCAAGAGTGCGGCCAAGGCCTTGATGGGCGGTGCCGGGGTGCCGCTCACTCCCGGCTACCACGGCGACAACCAGGAGCCGGCCTTCCTGCAGCAGCAGGCCGATGCCATCGGCTACCCGGTACTGATCAAGGCCAGCGCCGGCGGTGGTGGCAAGGGCATGCGCCGGGTCGATGCGGCGGCCGATTTTGCCGCCGCCCTGGCCAGCTGCCGGCGCGAGGCGGCCAATGCCTTCGGCGATGACCATGTGCTGGTGGAAAAATACGTCCTGTCCCCGCGCCATATCGAAATCCAGGTGTTTGCCGACAACCACGGCAACGTGGTCCACCTGTTCGAGCGTGACTGCTCGGTGCAGCGCCGCCACCAGAAGGTGCTCGAAGAAGCCCCGGCCCCGGGCATGACGCCCGAGCGCCGGGCGGCGATGGGCGCAGCGGCGGTGGAAGCGGCGCGTGCGGTCGGCTATGCCGGTGCCGGCACGGTGGAATTCATCGCCGCCCCCGATGGCAGCTTCTACTTCATGGAAATGAACACCCGGCTGCAGGTGGAACACCCGGTCACCGAGCTGATCACCGGCCTGGACCTGGTGGAATGGCAGCTGCGCGTGGCCGCCGGCCAGCCGCTGCCACTGCGCCAGGAGCAGCTGCAGATCAGCGGCCATGCGATCGAGGCACGGCTGTATGCCGAGGATGCCGACCACGGCTTCCTGCCCTCCACCGGCACCCTGCAGCACCTGCGCCTGCCCACGCCCGGTGCGCATGTGCGGGTGGATGCCGGGGTCGAGCAAGGCGATGTGATCAGCCCGTGGTATGACCCGATGATCGCCAAGCTGATCGTCTGGGATGTGGACCGCGATGCCGCCCTGCGCCGCATGGATGCCGCCCTGGCCGCCTGCCAGGTGGTCGGGGTCACCACCAATGCCGGCTTCCTGCGCCGCCTGGTCAGTACCGGCTCGTTCGCCCAGGCCCAGCTGGACACGGCCCTGATCGAGCGCGAACAGGCCGCCCTGCAGGTGGATGACACACCACCGCCAGCGCCAGTGTGGGCACTGGCCGCTGCCTTGGCCCAGGTGCAGCAGCAGGCCGGCCACAACAGCACCTCCACGGCCTGGGCCAGCCCCTGGCAGGCCGGCGATGGCTGGCGCCTGCATGGCCAGGCGCAGTGGCCGGTGACGCTGCAGCATGCCGGGCACCAGCAACCTTGGGGCGTGGCCGGTGGCAACGGCCGCTGGCAGTTGTCCGGGCCGGATCAGACCGGCATTGCCCTGCAGGGCCACATCGGCAGTGATGGGCATTTCGCCGTCCAGGCCGGCAGCGGCCACTGGCAGGGTCAGGCCGTCTGGCTGGGCCATGAGCTGCACCTGTTCTGCGCCAGCGGACACTACCGTTTTACCCGCATCGACCCGCTGGCCGGGCAAGCCGCGGCAGCCCATGGTGGCGACCTCACTGCACCGATGCCCGGGCGCATAATCAGCCTGCTGGTCGCACCCGGCAGCGACGTCCAGGCCGGGCAAGCGCTGCTGGTGATGGAGGCGATGAAGATGGAGCACACCGTGCATGCGCCCAGAGCCGGCACCGTCACTGGCTACCGCGTGGTGGTGGACCAGCAGGTGGCCGAAGGCAGCCTGCTGCTGGACTTCAACACCGACGGCCAGGCAAACAGCAGCGCGGCCTGATCACTCCCCGCCCGGCTGCCAGATGGCACCGGCCGGGTCCAGTTCGGCGATATGCATCTGTGCTGCGCGTACACCGAAGCCAGCAATGGCCAGCGGCCCATCACCGAAGGGCTGCAAGCCCAGATCCTGCTCGACATCGCACTCGTTGATCGCTGCCGTGACAAAAGCCCCCAGACCTGCCTGGGTAGCTGCCAGGTAGAGCGTCTGCGACTGATGCCCGACGTCAAGTATCGCTGCCCGGTATGCCTTGGAATGGTTGCGATATTTCCATTGCAGGCGGTCATAGCGCGGTGCCATCACCACCAGTACCTGAGCATTGGCGAACCAGTATTGGCCAGCCAGCCAGCGACTGGCCATGGCCTGCCAATCCGTACCGGCAACCACGCCACTGCCCAGCGGCACCATTCGATGACCTTCGGCCTGGTAGTGGTACAGGCCATCATCTATGCCCCGCACATTGCGCACGAGCAGGTAAGTCTCAACAGGGTGCAGGCCGCCCGCCGATGGACTTCCCTTTTTGGCAAACCGCGCACCGCTGACATGCTCCACAGCTGCGCGCTCAGCCAGGCCGGCCCACAATACCGAGGAAAAATCGGCCAGATCCAACCACTGCTGGCCATCAAAATTCCGGCAACTGACGCGACGTTCGAGCAACTTTTCCAGTGTTGACTCGGTTACCGGCGGCAACTGCACAGCACCTGTTGACGCAGCACCACTGGGAGGCGGCGTTCCCAGTGTGGCAATCAAGCCATCCAGTCGATCCAGGCCTTGTTCGGCCAACTGCTGCACACTGTCCTGCGCACTCCAGCGCGATTGCGCATGCAATACCGCCGCGGGGCCCCACCAATGAGCCTGACGCAACTGCAGATCACGCATCGCACAAGGACGCACATCATCCTCGGCCAACAACAATCCCGCCTCAAACAGTTGCCTCGCCGTATCGGGCAATGCCTGCAGGTTGGTCCAGCAGGAGCGATCCAGATTCCCCAGCAGCTCCAGCTGCTGGGCATCCACGACAATCGGTCCATCCAGATGAGCAGCCAGTGCCTGCCACTGGCACAACGCATTCAACAGCGGCTGACCGGCACCGGAAAACAGCGCCGCCACATCCAGTTGCAGGGTCTGTACCGGCTCACACAGCAAATGCCAACAGCGGCGTACACGCATGCACGCATACATGATTTCCGTCACACATTCCTCACAATAGTGTTAGGCTCCGCGCCATCATCACCGTCACGACAACCGATATGACGCAGAAGGATTCAGGACAAGAATATCCCGCGCTGGATACCCAACAGGCCGATGCCTTGCTGGACAGGCTCGCCAATGACGATGACTTCCGTCGCCTGTTCTGCGAAGACGGCCCAGCAGCTCTGGCAGCGATTGGCTACACCGGCCCCACAGAAGGGAAAACCTGCTTCAAGGTAGGCCAGCTGGCTTCCAGGCAGGAACTCCTCGATGCGCGTGACGCGCTGCGCCAGGCACTCACCAGCAAGGCCCAGATGTCAATGTCGGTCGTGTTTTTCTTCGAAGCCGGCAAGCTGGAACAGCATCTGAGCAAACGCTGATCAGCAGGGGGCGAACTCAACCGGGTTGGCTGGCCATCAGGTCCAGCACATTGATCGGTTGCAGTTGCTGGGAAATAACCACTTCGGCCCAGGCCCTGCCCCCGTTCCTGGCCAACCATCGGCTCTGTTCATCAGCCTCCCGCAGATTTCCCATCCGCTGGTAAGCGTCACGCAACACGACTCGGGCCTGATACAACTCGGTTCCATCGAGTTGCGCACGCAGCCTTTCAATCACATTTTCCGGATGCCCCTGATCCAGCTGCTGACGTGCCAGAACCACCCCCAACAGCTTGACCGTGACCGGATTACCGATTTCCATCATCTTGGCCGAATGCCGCTGCACGATTCCATCGGCAATGCCTGGCTGGCTACCGCGCTGTGCGACATAAGCAAGTGAGAGCAGACGCTGGTGCAGGTCGTTGATACCCAGCTGTTCCTGCTTCATTTCCTCACTTATCTGGGCTTCAAAACGCGCCGTCAGATCCTGCATCGGGCCGGCTGGCAACGGCTGCCGTGCATCACACAGCTTCACCAGCTGCATCATCACCTCGCCATGCAACGGCAAAGCACCCGGCGCGCCCTTGAGCGAATTGGAAAAGTTGCGCGCTGATTGCTGCATCTGGCTGCAGTCATTGCGTGCCGCAGCAAGAATGATCAAGCCGCGCAATCCCATCGAACGCGCACCAGTGTCATTGCCGGTAGATGTGGCCTGGAACAGCGCAGCGGCCTGGGAAAAATCCCCTCGGGCCGCCAGCACATCCCCACGCAGGTCATGCTGACGACCGGTGCCCAGCAAGCCTTCAACCTCATCAAGTACCTGCAGCGCCTGGTCGTATTGTCCCTGGGCCAAATGTGCACGGGCCAGATGTACCAGAGGGAAAGCCCGCATTGGATGGCGACTGTAACCCGCTTGCCGCGCATAGCTCTCAGACTGACCGAAGCGGTTGTCCATCAACAGGTACCACGAGGCATTGGAGGGGCCTGCGGCGAAATCCGGATACAGTCTTGCCAATGCTTCCCAACGCTCGGTAGCCCAGCCCCGCAGCGACAACTCCTCACTCCATGCGTCCAGGTACAGGCGTTCACGCAATGGCAGGGCATCGCGGCGATGCAGGGCCTGTTCAAGATGTGCACGTGCCTGTCCAAGATCACGCATCCGCCACATAAGCCGTGCCTGACCCACCCGGGCCAGGGCAAACTCCGGATCGGCCTCAAGCGCTGCCGAATACAATTCAGTGGCAGTGACGTAATCGCGCTGGCCGATGGCCTTTTCAGCCAAAGCATAGGCACGCAGTGCTGGCAGGCTACTGGTGGAGACCTGCGGCAACGGCTCGGAACTGCTGATGTTGCGCGGCGCCTCCCCTAATTGCGCGCGCATGCTGCGTACGCCCTGGTCTACGGCCTCAAGCAATTGCTCGGAAGTTTCAGCCACCACCTGCACATGACCATTGCGCACAGTCCTGCCGCTGAGTGGGTCGATCAAATCCAGACTCAAGCGCCACTTCTGGTCACGCTTCTCCAGCGAAGGCAACACCACCAAGCGGGCGCCTTCTCGCTGTGCCACATCGCCAGCCAACTCCCGGCTCAAGCGCGTTTCCCGCTCATGCCCCAGCAATTCCAGTGCCCCGGCCACCTGCTCGGAACTGACCACGTTCAAATATTGCGATTGTTCCAGAGCTATGCGTAGACCCTGCTCCAGCGACAGATTCAATCCGTCGTCGGTAGCGATGTTTTCCACATCCGCCAAGACAACCCAATCACGCTGGGAAAAAGCAATCGCCGATTCACTGCGTGTTGCATACCAGAGGCCAGACAGCCCACCTGCAACTGCAACGAGCTGCAGCGCCACCGCCAACGGCCGCCGCCACAGCGGCCGTACCGGCTGCGCCTTGGCGCCAGCCAGTGGTTGCCGCAGCGGTGCCTTGCCGGTTTCGCCAACCTCGTAAACCTCCTGCGGCTTGGGCACGCCCTTGAACTGCCAACGGCCATGCGACTTCCAGACCAGACGCTCGCCCAGGCTGCCCAGCTCTTCCTTGCTGGCGCGCCGGGCCAGTGCTTCGGCCACGGCCGAGACCAGCACCTGGCCGGGCCGGGCCAGGCCCATCAGGCGAGCGGCCATCGGCTTGGCCAGGCCCTCCACTTCCAGCGGCTTGGCCCCCGCATCTATGGCCTGCTGGCTGTTTTCCCACAGCAGCACCTCGCCCACATGCAGGCCGGCACGGGCCTTGAGCGTGAGCTTGCGGTCACGCCCCAGCCCGTCCAGGCCGGCCATGTAATCCAAGGCAAAGCCAATGGCGTGCAGGGGGCGCTCGAACACCAGCAGCATGCCGTCGGAGCGGTCGATCAAACGGCCACTCCAACGCTGCTGCAGCTCCAGCACCAGCAGGTCATGGCTGCGGAACAGCTCGGCCGAGGCCACATCGCCGATGCGCTCGACCAGACTGACCGAATCGCACAGGTCCGTCAGCAACAGGGCCCGGATCACCGGGGCGGAAATGGTCTGCGTCATGGTTGCTCTCCCGCCCGGCTCAGCCGGTCTGGATCGTGGCCTGCGGCTCATGCCAGGTCAGGCCGTTGCCACCAGCATTCTTGGTCCGGTACAGCGCCCCGTCGGCCAGCGCGTACCAATGGTTCCAGTCATCCATCGGGCTGAGCAGGGTCGCCCCGATGCTCACCGCACAGGCACGTGGCACCTGGGTAGAGCGCTCCACCAGCCCGCGCATGGCCGACAGGATGAAATCGGCCCGTTGCTGCAGGGTATTGCGGTCGGCATCGGCCACCACCAGGCAGAACTCATCCCCGCCCAGGCGGCAGGCCAGGTCGCCACGCAAGGCGATGGAGCGCAGCACGTTGGCCACGCTCTGCAACACCCGGTCACCGACCAGGTGGCCATAGATATCGTTGATCTGCTTGAAGTTGTCGCAGTCGATCAGGAGCAGGCCCTGTGGCGGGCTGCGCCCCTGGTTGCGGCAGGCCTGCAGATACAGCGACAGCCCACGACGGTTGCTGACCCCGGTCAGCTCGTCGGTGCGCACCAGCTCTTCGGTATGGGTCAGCCGGCTGGTGGCGCTGTACAGGTTGTCAAGCGCCGCTTCCAGTTCGTTGTTGCGCCGGCGCAACTGACGGATCAGCGAGGCCTCGTGGCTGGTCACGCGCATGATCGTGCGGCGCAGGAAATAGGCCACCAGCCCCGGGGCATGCTCGATCAGGCTGCAGAACTGGCTGTGGTCCAGCTCCAGCAGCTCGACATCGCCATTGGCGCGGGCATCGGCGCTGCGCAGGTGGTTGCCGATCAGCAGGCCCAGCTCGCCGAAGAATTCGTGCATGCCCAGGTACTTGGGCAGTACTTCCTGGCCAAAATCCAGTTCGACCATGCCCTGGGCAATGACATACATCGCCCGGCCGGCCGTGCCGCGTTCGAAGATCACTTCGCCGTTGGCAAAATGGCGCCGGTTGGCATGCTGGGCAAACAGGGCAAACTCATCCGGCGACAGCGTGGCATGGACAATATCTGCCATCGCGGTATCCGCGACAGAGGGCGATATTTCCAGGACGTTTGCCGAAGGGCCGGTCATTGCCAATCCTGCATGGAAGGTGAGCCGAGCAGATCAATGCCAAGAATAGCACTGCTTTATTCATCTTCGGTCAAGATTCCAACTATCTGAATCCGCAAAAAAGCGACACCCGATCAATGCCTTGGCCCTGATCGGGTGTTTTGTAGGAATAGCCCTACAAGCTATCGGGCAAATTTCCCCAGCCGCACCATCAGGCCAGGGCGTGCGCGTCGTGGAACTGCTCCTCCTCGGTGGAGCCGGTCAGTGCGGTGACGCTGGAAGCGCCGCCCTGGATCACCGTGGTGACATCGTCGAAATAACCGGCGCCCACTTCCTGCTGGTGCGAAACGAAGGTGTAGCCCTGCTCGCGGGCCTTGAATTCCGGCTCCTGCACCTGCTCCACGTAGTGGCGCATGCCCTCGCCACGGGCGTAGTCGTGGGCGAACTTGAAGGTGTTGAACCAGTTGATGTGGATGCCGGCCAGGGTGATGAACTGGAACTTGTAGCCCAGTGCGGACAGCTCGTCCTGGAACTTGGCAATCGTCCTGTCATCCAGATTCTTCTTCCAGTTGAAGCTGGGCGAGCAGTTGTAGGACAGCAGCTTGCCCGGGGAGGCGGCATGCACGGCCTGGGCGAACTCACGGGCAAAGCCCAGGTCCGGGGTACCGGTTTCACACCAGACCAGGTCGGCATACGGGGCGTAGGCCACACCACGGCTGATCGACTGCTCCAGGCCATTGCGCACCTTGTAGAAGCCTTCGGCCGTGCGCTCGCCGGTGATGAACGGCTTGTCGTTGGGATCAAAATCGCTGGTCAGCAGGTTGGCCGCCTCGGCATCGGTACGCGCCAGCACGATCGAGGGCACGCCCAGCACGTCAGCGGCCAGGCGGGCGGCGGTCAGCTTCTGCACCGCTTCCTGGGTGGGCACCAACACCTTGCCGCCCATGTGCCCGCACTTCTTCACCGCGGCCAGCTGGTCTTCGAAATGCACGCCGGAAGCACCGGCGATGATCATGTTCTTCATCAGCTCGTAGGCGTTGAGCACGCCACCGAAGCCGGCCTCGCCATCGGCCACGATCGGCAGGAAGAAATCGATGGCGTCGGCTTGCTTGACCTTGCCGTCGATGATGTTCTTCCACTGGATCTCATCGGCACGCTGGAAGGTGTTGTTGATGCGGCGGACCATGGTCGGCACCGAGTCGTAGGCATACAGCGACTGGTCCGGATACATGGTCTCGGAAGTATTGCCGTCCGCGGCCACCTGCCAGCCGGACAGGTACACCGCTTCCAGCCCGGCCTTGGCCTGCTGCATGGCCTGGCCGGCCGAGATCGCACCGAAGGCATTCACATAGCCCTTCTTCGCATCGCCATTGACCAGCTTCCACAGCTTTTCGGCACCGCGCTTGGCCAGGGTGTGCTCCGGCTGCACGCTGCCACGCAGGCGCACCACATCGGCGGCGCTGTAGTCGCGCTTGACCCCCTTCCAGCGCGGGTTGCTGTCCCAGTCCTTCTGCAGGTCGGCGATCTGTTGGGTAATGCTGCTCATGGTTGCGTCCTCGATGTGTTTGAAGGGGGCTACAGCAGGGCAAAGCACGGGGTTGATCAGTTGATGCGGGCGTAGGCCGGCAGGGTCAGGAAGTCTTCCAGCACCGGGCTGGCACTGAGTTCGGCCAGCAGGGCGATGGCCTGGGCAATGCGCCCGCCACCGGGCAGCGCGGAGGTGTCGCCAAGCCGACCCGGCAAGGCCTGCAGGCTGGCCTGGAGCAGGGCCAGGTCGATGGCGGTGCCGTCATCAAGCTGGCAGCTGCCGGCATGGATCCACTGCCAGATCTGGGTACGGCTGATCTCGGCGGTGGCCGCGTCTTCCATCAGGTTGTGGATCGGCACGCAGCCATTGCCATCCAGCCAGGCGGCCAGGTAGCGCACGCACACTTCCACGTTGTTCTCGAAACCGGCGCGGCTGATGCTGCCGCTGCAGGCGGCGATCAGCTCGTCGCGGCTGACACTGACGTCCTTGCGCAGCACGTGGTGCTGGTTGGGCGTGGGCATGTGCTCGTTGAACACTTCCATCGCCACCGCGATCAGGGCCGGGTGCGCGACCCAGGTGCCGTCGTGGCCGGCAGTAACCTCGCGCAGCTTGTCCGCGCGCACCCGGGCCAGGGCCTGCTCGTTGGCGACCGGGTCGTGGTTGATCGGGATCTGCGCGGCCATGCCGCCCATCGCGTGCGCACCGCGCTTGTGGCAGGTGGCGATCAGCAGTTCCGAATAGGCCTTCAGGAAGGGCTGGGTCATGGTCACCTGGCCGCGCTCGGGCAGGATCCGGTCGGCATGCCGGCGGAAGGTCTTCAGGTAGGAAAAGATGTAGTCCCAGCGGCCGCAGTTCAGGCCGACGATGCGCTCGCGCAGCGCATGCAGGATCTCCTCCATCTCGAACACCGCCGGCAGGGTCTCGATCAGCACGGTGACCTTGATCTGGCCCTGGGCCAGGCCGGTGGCGGCCTCGATGTGCGACAGCGCCTGCTCCCACAGGGCCGCCTCTTCCATGGACTGCAGCTTGGGCAGGTACAGGTAGGGGCCACGATCGGCCGCGGCCAGCGCGCGGCCGTTGTGGAAGACGAAGCTGGCCGCATCGAACAGGCCACCGGCAATGGCCTGGCCATCGATCAGCACATGCTTCTCGTCCAGGTGCCAGCCACGCGGGCGCACGATCAGCACCGCACGCTGCTCTGCCGGCTCGAGTTGGTAATGCCTGCCCGGCTTGTCGCCGACCGCCGGCGCGGTGAATGTCAGGTCGCCACGCACCGCACCGATCATCGAGCGCTGGCCGGCCAGCACATTGGCCCAGGTCGGCGAGGTCGAATCCTCGAAGTCGGCCATGAACACCTTGGCCCCGGAGTTGAGCGCGTTGATCACCATCTTGGCGTCGGTCGGCCCGGTGATCTCGACACGGCGGTCGGCCAGTGCGGCCGGGATCGGCCCCACGCGCCAGGCGGCCTCACGGATGTGGCGGGTATCGCTGCGGAAATCCGGCAGCTCGCCGGCATCGAAACGGGCCTGGCGGGCAATCCGGGCGGCCAGGGCGGCCTGCCGGCCCGGCTCGATGGCCCGGTGCAGCGACACCAACAGGGCCAGCAGCCCGGGCGGCAGCAGATCCTGCTGGCCGGCCACGTTCAGGGTCAGGCTCAGGCCCGGGGTGGCAGTGCCGGCGGCAGCGGCGGGGACATCAAAGGCAACGGCTGACATGCTCTGGACTCCTGTGATTCCGGAGCTCCAAACTGCCGTCGCTGCAAGGTATTTAACAAAACAGTTTTTGCAATGAGTTACATAAGTTGTGCAAATACTTGGTTCTCAGCCATGCCAAAGACGGCCGCAAGCCCTCGTTTTTCCTACAAATCCGATCGACTCAAACCACTTCGCGCGTTCTGCCAGACGGTGCGTCTGGGCTCGGTGTCGCGGGCGGCGGAGGCGCTTTTCATCAGCCAGCCGGCCGTCACCCTGCAGCTGCAGGCGCTGGAACGCGAATTCGGGGTGGTGCTGTTCGAACGTGCCGGCCGGCGTCTGGTACCCAGCCGCGAAGGCCAGCTGCTGTATGAAATGGCCCAGCCACTGGTGGAGAACCTGGACGGGCTGGTCGAACGTTTCCGCGACAAAGTCAGCGGGCTGGATGCCGGCGAGCTGCGCATCGCCGCCAACTCCACCACGATCCTGTATCTATTGCCGGCAATTGTGGCCAAGTTCCGCGAAAGCCAGCCAAACGTACGGCTTTCACTGCACAACGCGATCACCGCCGACGGCACCGACCTGCTCCGCAACGACGACGCCGACCTGATTGTCGGCTCGCTGCTGGATGTGCCCAGTGACCTCAGCTACGAGACCGTGCAGCGCTTCGAGCAGATGCTGATCACCCCGCCCGGCCACCCGCTCAGCCAGCTGCCACGGCTGGAGCTGGCGCAGATCGCCCAGTACCCGCTGATCCTGCCGCCACGCCGCCAGGTCACCTGGCGCCTGGTGGACCGGGTGTTCCAGCAGCAGCGCGTGCCCTACAGCGTCAGCCTGGAGGTGGGCGGCTGGGAAGTGATCAAGCAATACGTCGCCCTGGACATGGGCATCTCGATCGTACCGGCGCTGTGCCTGGCCCCCGACGATGCCCGCCAACTGGCGATCCGCCCGGTCGGCACGCTGTTTCCGCCACGCACCTACGGGGTGGCGGTACGCCGCGGCCGGCCCCTGTCGGCCCAGGCCCGCGCCTTCATCGAATGCATCCAGCCGGATCTGCTCAGCCCCCGCAGCTATGACCAGACCGGCCACTCCGAGCGCTAGGCCGCCGGCTTCTTACAGGCGACGCTCGGCCGCCAACCGGGTGCCGGCGACCTTGCCCAGGCCACGCCGCTCGCGCACCTGGGCGCGCACGCGCTGGGCCAGATAACGCAGGCTGGCGGCCAGGATCACGCTGTAGCCCAGCAGCTCGCCGGTTTCCTCGATCGCATTCTTGGCCGTGCGCACGTAGCCATCGCCGAGCACGGCCGCCCAGATCTCGGTCATGCCGAACAGGCGCGAGAAGCACAGCAGGATCGCCAGGCCCAGCAGCATCATGGTGCCGGCATGGGCAGCCAGGAAGCGGGCGATGCCGGCCAGCAGCGCGCGTGCATCACGCAAGGCCCACACCAGGCTGGCAATGACCAGCGGTGCGACCAGGTACTTCCAGGCCCCGTGGAACAAGGCCTGGTCAAACACCGCATCGTTCTCGCGGATCAACATGCAGGCGAAAAACACCGCAGCCAGCGCGGCAAAGCGGCGGTCATCGGCACGGCACCAGGCCAGCAGCGCAAAGGCCAGTGCGCTCAGGCCCAGCAGGGCGAGCTGGCATGCCTCCACCAGCGAGTCCTCGCCCACGGCATTGCCCAGCACCAGGATGTCCTGGCGCAGCATCAGCACGGGGAACGCGGCCAGCAGCGCGTAAGCAAAAAAGCGGCCGACACCAGCCGCAACCTTCTTCAAATCCTGAT
This sequence comes from Stenotrophomonas ginsengisoli, assembly GCF_001431485.1. Classification (GTDB taxonomy): domain Bacteria; phylum Pseudomonadota; class Gammaproteobacteria; order Xanthomonadales; family Xanthomonadaceae; genus Stenotrophomonas; species Stenotrophomonas ginsengisoli. The sequence goes on from NZ_LDJM01000014.1 coordinate 98,733, forward strand.
CCACAACAACATCCCGGCGCGAACCTGGCGCGCTCAACAACGAAAACGCACACCGCGCCCTGGGGGCAGGCAGCCCTGTCGGCTGCCCGGCGTGGCGTCCATTATCGGCCGTCCGGAAATGTCAAAAAAGTGTAAAAACTGAACATGCCGTCCCACGGCAGGGGCACATTCAGACGGCCTGTGTACAGCCAGGCTTATTCGCTGCCGCGATTCTTGCCCTGCCAGGGCCGGTACATCTGCCGGATCGCGGCCATGTCCCGGGCAAAATCCCCGGTCGGGTGGTAGGCCGGCATGAAGCCGATGATCTTTTCCGGGTAGTGGATGTAGGCCGGCACGATCGGCACCCCGGCCTGGACGGCGATCTTGATGAAACCGCCCTTCCAGTCGGTGACCTGCTTGCGCGTGCCCTCCGGTGCCAACACGTACCAGATCTTGTCCGAGCGCTTGATCAGCTCCACCGCCTGGCCAACGGTGCCCTGCGGCGAGGCACGGTCCAGCGCGATGGCCCCCAGGCGACGCATCAAAATGCCCAGCGGCCACCAGAACAGCTGTGACTTGGCCAGCACCTTGCCGTCCACGCCCATGCCCAGCTTGACCGCAAACCCCCACAGGCCGTCCCAGTTGCTCGAATGCGGGGCGAAGATCACCACCGCGCGCCCTTCGGTGGGCATCGGCGCCACCACCTTCCAGCCCCCCAGGCGCAGCACGCTGCGGCCGAACCAACGGCCAAAGCGCCCGGGCGGCACCTGCGGCAAGGACGCCGGCATCGGCGGAATGGTCTGGTCGGTCTGGCTCACTGTTTCAATCCCACTGGTTCGAGCTGCGCCCGCGCTTGAGCTGCGAGCGGCTGCGTTTGTCGTCCACCCGGCGCCGCTGCGAGGCCCGGGTCGGCTTGGTGGCAATGCGCGGTGCCTGCACAACGAGGCCTTCGCGCAGGATCGCGGCCAGGCGCTCGCGGGCATCCTCGCGGTTGCGTTCCTGGGTACGGAAGCGCTGGGCATCGATCACCAGCACGCCATCGCCGGTCAGGCGGCGGTCGCGTCGGGCCAGCACCCGTTCGCGCAGGGTCTGCGGCAGGGACGGCGAATTGAGCACATCAAAGCGCAGCTCCACCGCCGAAGAGACCTTGTTGACGTTCTGCCCGCCGGCACCGGACGCACGCACAAAGCGCTCCACCAACTCATCGTCGGGGATGCGGATGCGGGAATTGATGATCAGAAAGCCGGCAGACATCACGCCATTGTATGGGCCTAGCGCGCGTGCTGCTGCTCCCAGCGGCGCCAGGCCCGGTAGTGGTGGATGGCAAAGCCGGCAAACGCCGGGTCCTGCGCCAGCGCCGCCTCGACCTTGGCCACCTCGGCCTCGAACACCTGCGGGCCCTCTTCGGCAAAGGTGACCTTGTCGATGTCATTGGGCGAGACCTCCAGCCCGATCACCACCGGCTTGCCGTGCTGGCGTGCATAGGCCAGCTCGCTGGCCGCATGGGCCAGGATGCTGTCCCTTCCTTGCGCAAAGTCGCGGTAGTCCATCAGCGCGACATAGTCCCAGGTGTCGATCATGTGCTCACTGACCAGGGCCTTGCGGCCGTTCCAGTGCAGCTCGTAACCATCCAGCCAGAACGGGATGGCCGGGCCCAGCAGCAGGGTCTGGCCGCTGGCCTGCTTGGCCGCCATCAAGGCCTTGCTCAGGTCCAGGAACTGTTTGAGCAGGCCCAGCCGGGTATGCTCGTTCCAGGCATCCAGGATATGCGGCTCGATATCCAGGTTGGCGCCGGAAAAGCGTGCCTGCTGCGGGGCGGCTGCGTTGTAGTCCAGCACCTGCTGCAGCATGGCCAGGGCATCGGCACGACGCTCGGGCAGCACATAGGCCTCGGTATGCAGATAGGCCGACCCCAGCAGGGCGTAGGTATCGATGCCGGCCTGCCGCAGGCGCTGGATCAGGGCGTGGTAACGCTGCGGCTGGTCGCGCAGCAGGTGACGGCCACGGTAGGCATCGGCATACAGGTACAGGCGGTCAAAGCCGCGCGCGCGCAGGTAGGCAATGGCCTCCTCGGCCACGGCAGGGTCCTGGACCATCGCATAGGACTCTGCCTCCCAGGTCCACAGCGCGCGCTCGGCCCGCGGGGCGGCGGCCCAGCCGGGAGCGACCGCGCACAGCAGCACGAAGATCCAGGGCAGGCGCTTGTACAGGGCATTCATGGTGCTGGCTCCGGATTGCCGGCGGGCAACGGCAAGGCAATCCGGTACTGGCCACGTCCACTGGCACGGCCGGTCTGCGGGTCCGAGGGGCGCAACGACACCGACCAGGCCGCATCGGCCCCGGCCGGCAACGGCAGGGTCAGGCCGAGCTGGCGGCGTTGATGGGGCGCCAGCTGCACGGCGGCGGCCGATACTTCGCCGCGTTCGCTGCCCTGGGCATCGAGCAGCACGGCCAGTGGCACGAACCAGGCACTGGGATGGTCATCGCCATTGATGAAAGCCGCACTGACCTGCAGCCGGTTGCCCTGGCGACGCAGCTGCACATCCTCCACTCCCAGCCCGGGCAGGGCCTGGCTGGCCGGCTGCGGCAACGGCGGCGCATCCACCTGGTCCTGCGCATAGGCCTGCAGCGGGGCGCGGCTGGCCAGCACCTGGCCCTGGGCCAGCAAGGCGGCATTGGCCTGCTGGTAGCGGTGCAGGCGGGCCTGCACCCGGGCCAGCGCCTGCGCATCATCCACCGCGCTCAGGCGCATGCCTTTCTCCAGCGCGTACAGCTGGCCATCGCGCAGCCACCAGCGGCCATCCAGGTACTCCTCTGCACTGGTCTTGGTCTGCTTGAGCGGAAAATGGCCGGTACTGGAAAACGCCGTGGACATGTCCAGGCCACGCCCCAGCCACGGTGTCTGCGCCGGCCGCTGCAGGCCGTAGTGCGCCGACAGCAGGGCCATCAACGATGGCAGCACGTCCATCTGCGAGGACACCGCGCCGATTCGGGCCGGCTGCCGCAGCAGCGGCGAATGGATCAGCAGGGGCACGTGGTAGCGCTCGATGTGCTCGCCGATCGGAATCTCCGGCAGGCGGTGATCGCCGCTGATCAGGTAGATGGTGTCGGCATGCCAGGGCTGCTGGCTGGCGGCCTGCAGCAGGCGTTGCAGCTGCGCATCGGTGTACAGGATGGTGCTGTAGATGTCGCTTTGCGCCTGCACCGCCGCCTGTCGCGCCGGCGGCAATCCCAGCGCCTGCACATGGCCCTGCAGCTGCTGTTGCCAGTGCGCCTGGCCGGGGAAGCGGTAGCTGGTGTGCATGGAAATGGTCTGCACGCCAAGCAGGAAAGGCGGCTTGAAGCCGGCCATGTCGGCAATCACCCGGCTGGCCAGGGCCTCGTCGGCATAGCCCCACTGGCTGTGCGGGTTGGTCTGGTAGCCTGGACCGAAATTGCCCAGGTCCACGATCTGCTCCACGCCCTGCGCCTGCAGGTAGCCGCGCTCGTTGTCAAAACGGGTATCGGTGCCGTTGTAGAACAGGCGCTGGTAGCCCTGCTGGCCCAGCACCTGGTACAGGCCTGGATGGTCCGGCAGCGGTTCGGGCAGGGCCAGAAATCCCTGCTCGGCAAACGGCAGCGAACCCAGCAGCGAGGGCAGCACGCCGAAGGTGCGGCCCTGGTTGGCCAGGAAACTGTCGAAGTACAGGCTCTGCGTGGCCAGCCGGTCCAGAAACGGAGTGAAACTGCCCAGCGCCGCATCCGGCCCGGAAAACGAACGCCCCAGCCCTTCGACGATGACCACCACCACGTTGGGAGGGCCGCCATGGCTGGTCGGGGCGAAATACCGCCCCAGCACGTCCGGCGTGCGCTCGGCATGCAACAGCGGATGCCCGGCATCGAGCACCTGGCTTTGGCCGGTGACCTGTTCGACGGAGGCCGGCTCGTGCGCCTGGGCCGAGGCCAGCGGCCCCCGCTCGCGCTGCTGCCAGCGCCACAGATCAGCAACAAACCAGGCCAGTTTGCTGCTGGCCTGCTCGCGCCGGGCTTGGTCCGGCAATTGCGCCAGGCCGGCATCCAGCGGCAGCCACCAGGCCAGCAGGCACAGCCCGGCCAACAGCAGCCAGTGGCGTCTGCTGGGCAGCGCCGCCCTCACCTGCCCGCTGGCACGCGCCGACAATGCCCAGGCCACGCCAAACGGCAGCAACAGGCAGGGCAACAGCAGCCACCAGCCGGCCGCCTGGCCAGCGGAGACCCCGGCGCCAGCCAGGGTGGTGCGGATTTCCTCGGCGCTGTAGCCGAGCAGGTCGGCGCCCAGGGGCGTGCCGGCCTGCTGGAAATAGCCTTCCAGGCCAGCCTGCGGCAACAGCCACAACAGCCACAGCAACGACAGCGTCAGCCAGCGCAGGATCGCCGATGGCAGCCGCAACAGCGGCCAGGCCAACAACAGCAGCGGCAGGCCGCGCAGCAGCACCATGCTGGCCTGCCAGATGGCCAGCCCCAATACCGGCCAGCGCTGCGCCCCTGCCTGCCCTGCCATGGCCGGGCCAGCCAGGGTGGCCAGCAGAACCAGCAGCCACTGCGCCAGCAGCAGTACCAGCAGCGCCCGCAGCAACCAGCGCCAACGCAGCCGCGGCTCGCTACCGCCCATCAGCGAGGCAGCCACCGGCTCACCAGCGGTGATACAGCGCTGCGGAGGCGCGCTGTTCGGTCAGGCCATCGGCGTCATCGGCATAGCCCAGCCCCAGGCGGAACCCCCATTGCGGGTGCGGGTAACGGGTCCAGGACAGGCCCACGGCGGCATTGCTGTCACGCACCGTGGTGCCAAAACGGTCGACATCGGTGCTGCGCCCGCTGCTCAGGCTCAGCTGCCAGAAATCATCGGCATTGCCCAGGTAGTAATGACGCAGCTGCAGGCGGTGGCTCCAGCTGCCCGAGCCGACGCCGGGCACATGCTGCAGCTTGTAACGGCCATACCAGTTGCCGCTGTAGCGGCCGATGCCCAGGCCGTAGAACTCGATGCTGTCGGAGAAGGTCAGCCGGTCCACGCTGGCCGACAGCTCCCAGCCCGAGCCCACGCCTTGGAACACCTCCATGCGCCAGGCCCGCTGCGGCAGGATGCCCGCATCCGGGCCGTGCTGGTAACGCACATTGGCATAGGCTCGCGACCACAGCGGCACGTATGCGTCCAGGGCAACCGCGGTATCGGTGGTGTCGAAATGGTCGGCATGCAGCACTTCCAGGCCCAGCGAACCGCGCGGGAAGTAGCGCCGGATGGCCAGGTCGGCATCACGCCAGGACGAACGCCCACCATCAAAGCCGGTCCAGTCCAGGCCTACCCGCGCTCCCCAGGTGTACCCGCCCGCTGCAGCCACCTCGGCCGGCATGCCGGCCTGTGGCAACGGCGCTGCCTGCAGGCTGCTGATGTCGGCCCCGCGCGCCGCCGCAGCGGCAAAATCGGCCTGCGCCGCTTCCTCGTTGCCCAGCGCCCGCTGGGCCCGGCCACGGGCCAGCCAGGCATCGGCCTGCTCCGGCTGCAGCTGCACCCAGCGCGCGTAGGCCTGCAGGGCCTGCTCCGGGCGGTCACTCCAGCGGTACAGGTCGCCCAGTGCCGACCAGGCATCGGCATAGCCGGGGCTGTTGTCGACCACCTGTCGCAGGTCGGCCTCGGCCTCGGCATGGCGACCTTCCCAGGCCAGGGTGCGGCCGCGTGCCAGCAGCACATCGCCATTGCCCGGCGAGCGCTGCAGCAACCGGGCGTAACCGGCCAGGGCCTGCTCGCGCTGGCCGGAGGTGGCCAGCTCGCGCAGCTGGGCCAACTCCTGCTCCACGCTGGGCACTGCCGGGCTCTGCGCCAGCAGCGGCGGGCTCAGCACGAGCATGCCCAGCAGCAGACTCAGTGGGGACAGGGACAGCGGTGGACGTTGGCTCATGACCTGCCTCGTGGTGAACGGTGTGCCTGGGTGGTACCTGCCGCATCGGCCGCGTCGCCGGCCTGCTGCCAGGAACCATCACGGCTGATCTGGCCCCATTGGTGCGGCCGCCGGGGCCGCAGCAGCCAGCGCAGGGTGCCGGTCAGGCGCCAGACCGAGGTCAGCTGGCGGTAGCCGAAGTTTTCCAGCACCGCAAACAGGAACAGGCGCAGCTGCTGGCCACTGCGCGGGTACAGGCGGAAGGAGATTTCCTCCAGCAGCATGGCATTGACCGAAAGCAGGATGCCCATGCCGATCGAGGCGGCCAGGAAGATCCAGAACAACGACCATGGCACCAGCCCGAGCAGGCCCAGGATGATCAGTGCCAGGTACCCGGCCACCTCGATGATCGGGCCGAAGAACTCGAAGAACAGCATGAAGGGAAAGGCCAGCCAGCCCGGTTTGCCGCCGTTGCGGCTGAACATCAGGCCCATGTTCGGCCACAGGCTCTCGGCCAGGCCGTGCTGCCAGCGCACACGCTGGTTGCGCAGCGAGTGCAGGTCGGAGGGCACTTCGGTCCAGCACACCGGGTCGGGAACGAACACGATGCGGTAATCGCGCCCCTGCTCGCGCAGGTTGCGGTGCAGCCGTACCACCAGGTCCATGTCCTCGCCGATGGTGTCGCGGCGGTAGCCACCGATGGCCATCACCCGCTCCTTGTAGAACACGCCGAAGGCACCGGAGATGATCAGCAGGGCGTTGAGCTGGGACCAGCCCATGCGCCCGAACAGGAATGCGCGCAGGTACTCGATCAGCTGGAAACCGGGCAGCAGACGGTCAGGCAGGCCCACCTCGTCGAGCATGCCGTCCTTGACCCGGCAGCCATTGAGCACGCGCACCACGCCGCCGCTGGCCACCACCCGGGCATCTTCCAGGAACGGCCGCACCACCCGCGCCAGGCTCTGCGGATGCAGGATGCAGTCGGCATCGGTGGCGCAGTACAGCGGGTAGCGGGCGCAGTTGATCGCCGCGTTCAAGGCATCGGCCTTGCCGCCGTTTTCCTTGTCCAGCAGACGTACCCGCGGATAACGGGCCGATCCATACAGGCCGCGTACCTTTTCGGTGGGCAGGCGCTGGCGATAGGCCTCGGGAATGCGCTCCAGGCCGAAGGCCTCGATCAACAGCTCGCAGGTGCGGTCGGTGGAGCCATCGTTGACCACGATGATCTCGTAGTTGGGATAGGTGGTCTTGAGCAGCGAGCGCACCGTGGACACCACCGTGGCCTGCTCGTTGTAGGCCGGCAGGATGATGCTGACCGGTGGCTGGTAGCCGCGCAGTGCCTCGGGCAGGTAGTCGGCCCGGTACTCGCGCATGTAGCGCACCACGCGCACCGCCGAGACCCAGTTCAGCAGCAGGTAGGCCAGGTTGATGGCAAAGAAGTAGAGCAGGAACACCCACTGGAAATCGACCAGGAAGTGCACCCAGCTGGCCTGCTGCAACCAACCCATCAGGTCGTGCCAGTAGCTGCTCATGTCGACAGCCCACCCATGCGCTGTTCGGCCAGGACCTGGGCAATGATGTCGCGGCCGTAGCGGTCGGTCACGCTGCCCTGGATGCCGGCCAGACCGGCAGCCCCCACCCCGGGCAGGGCCGCCAGTGCCTGCGCCGCCCGGTAACGCACCCACCACACCGGGTCGGTCAGCAGCGGCTGCAGCGCCGGCTGGTCGGCCGCACTGCCGAGCCGGCCCAGGGCACTTGCCGCATGCATGCGTACATGCCAGCGCTGGGCACCCAGCAGTTCACGCACCCGCGGCAGGTCGGCACGATCCTGCAGCACCTGCAGGCACACCGACAGCACCTGGTCATCAATCGGCTCGTGCAGCAGCCGGCGTACCACCAGGGCCGACTGTTGCGGGTCGATGTCACTGAGAAAGCGCAGCAGCTTGACCGAGGTTTCGGCGCTGGCATGCAGCAGGGCATTGGACAGCTCGCGCACCGCCACGTGCTCGCCGTTTTCACCAAGGATGCGCGCCACGCTGCCCGGCGCCCATTCCGGGCGATGCTCGATCAGTGGAATGAAACGGGCCATGGCCGCCGGAGGATCGATCATCGACAACGCCCGCGCCGCGCACAACGAGACAATCGGACTGTGGTCATGCAGCAGGGCCTCGACCTGGCCGAAGCTGCCGGTGTCGCCCAGGTGACCGAGAGCCACCACGGCCAGCGCGCGGTCGTGATAGCCGCCATCGAGCAGGCCGGCACAATGCCGCGGCAGTTCCAGCACCTGCCCCAGTGGCCGCAGCCGTTGCGCCTGCTCGGCCGGCAGGCGCTCGTGCAGCACATTCCAGGCCTCCAGCAGGCCGGTCAGCTCACCGCCATCGATCCGCATGGGCAATGAAGACAGCGGCGCCCCGCCGGCCGCCTGTTCAAACACCGCATGCCAGCGCTGGTAGGCCGCGCGGTCACGCCGCTGGCGCGCATCGGCCAGACGCCGCAGCAGCAGGATGGCCAGCAACACCAACGCCGCCAGACACAGGGTGGCCAGGGCCACCCACTTGGCGATGGTGACATCACTCATTCCCCAGTAAGTCCATGGCATGGCGCCGTCCCTCCGGCCCGTTCCCGCCGGGCGCCAATCCATTCAATTCCCGTACATATAAAAACGGCGTGAGGAACAGCCCGGCCGCGGCGGCCTGTCGTTTAGCGGGTATGCTCAGGGGCCGCTTTCTGACGGTATGTGTTGACCATGCGTGCAGCTCCCCTCTACCGCCTGCTGTTGCTGACCACGACCCTGTTGCCGGCACTGGCCCTTGCCGCCCCGGCCTCGGATGCGGAGATCAACCGCCTGCTCTCGGCTTCGCGGGCCCAGGCCATGCTTTCCACCCTGCTGCCGCAGATGGAAGCCAACCAGAAACAGCAGTTTGAACAGGTCCTGCAGCATCCGGGCCTGAGCGCGGCGCAGAAGCAGCAGGTGCAGGCCCTGTTCGAGCGCACCCGGCAGACCATGCAGCAGCGGCTGGCCTGGTCACAGCTGCGGCCGGTCTACCTGGCCCAGTACCGCCAGCATTTCAGCCGTGAGGACATCCTGGCGATGGCCGAATTCTACGAATCCGATGCCGGCCAGCGCATGCTCGACAAGACCCCGGAGCTGATGGCCGGCACCAGCGCCGGGATCGAGCGCCACCTTGCCCCGCACATGCAGCAACTGCAGCGCGAGCTGGAAGGCATCATCGCCAGCAAGCCCTGAGCAGCGGCCTCACTCGGTAGTACGGTCGGCGAAATCGGTCTGCAACGGCAGCACTTCCAGGCTGCGCCGGGCGGCCTGCTCGAGCACTTCCTGATAGCCATGCCGGCTGCGCCAGCCCCACTGCTGCCAGGCCGCCGAGGCGTCGTAAACGCGGTCGATCCGCACCGGCAAGGGCCAGCCACGGGCCTGGAATTCGGCCTGCAAGGACGGGCAACGCCGGGCCAGCACGGCTTGCGGCGCGCCCCACAATTCGGCCAGATCTTCGGTCTGGAACGGTGTGTGGCCGCTGGCAATGCAGCACTGGAAGTTGGCGCCATCGGCGACCAGGGCGGCCAGATGGGCATCGGCAACATCACGCACATCGATGCCGCGATGCAGGCGGTACAGCGCCATGCGGTCCACCGGCTCGGGGAAGCAGCGCGACATGCGCACCACCCGCACCTGCAGCGTCGTATCGGCATGCTCGGCCAGCACCTGCTCGGCCGCCAGCTTGCTGCGGTGATAGATGGTGGTCGGCTGCGGGCGCACGCCCTCGTCAATCCAGCAGCAACGCCCGCCATCCACGGCCGCGCCATACAGGGCGGTGGTGGAGGTATAGACAATGCGCTGCACGCCAGCCTGGCGGGCCAGCGCCAGCAGGGTCTGCACGCCCTGCACATTGACCCGCTCGAACTCGGCCTCACTGGCCAGGCCCACATGCGGGGCATGCAAGGAAGCGGTATGGATCACCGCATCCACCCCGTCCAGTGCACGCTTGAGCAGCTCGGGGTCGGCGACATCGCCGATCAGGGTGGTGGTGGAAAACGGGCTGCGGTCCAGCCCGCGCACGCTGTGCTGCGCGATGGCAGCGGCATGGATGGCGCGGCCGATACGGCCTGCGCTTCCGGTCAACAACAGTTTCATCCAGACAGACGGATGTGGCGCCCGGGAGCTACTCAGGATCGCCACAGTTTACTGCTTATGGACCCGGCTTCAGGGCACTTCGGGCACGTCCCAGCCGAACAGGCCCATGGCCTTGAGGAACTCCGCATCCAGCGGCGCCTGTACCCGCAGGCGCTGGCCATCGGGATGGTCAAAGCTCAGCGCCTCGGCATGCAGCAGCATGCGGTGCACGCCCTTCATGCGGAAGTTGCGGTTGTGGCGGCCATCACCGTGGCTGGTGTCGCCGATCAGGTGATGGAAGCAGTGCTTCAGATGGCGGCGGATCTGGCGGAAACGCCCGGTCTGCGGCTGGCAACGCAGCAACGCGTAGCGCGAGGTCTCAAAGCCACTGCCGGGCATGTCCAGCTCGCCGCTGGCCAGGTGCTGGAAATGGGTGATGGCGGTCTTCTTCACCGGCTTGCCCGGGCCACCGTCCAGCTCGTGGTCGATGGTGAAAGCACTTTCTGCCGGCCAGCCACGGCAGATGGCCAGGTAATCCTTGCGCACGAGGCCTTCCATCAGCTGCTTGCCCAGCACACTGGCCGTCTCGCGGTCGAAGGCCAGCAGCAGGCAGCCACTGGTGGCGCGGTCCAGGCGGTGGACCAGGAAGATCGGTTTGCCCAGCTGCTCACGCAGGCGGTCGGCCAGGAAGTCATCCTCGCCACGGGCCAGCTTGCTGTCGTGGACCATCAGCCGCACCGGCTTGTTGACCACGGCCAGGCGCTCGTCGCAGTACAGCAGTTCCAGCGGCGGCTCGACGGCCACCGGTTGTTCAATCACGTCGTTCATTACTTCCACCAGGCACGGATCAGGGCAAGTGCGCCGACCACGCCACAGACAATCTTCACTACCGGCACCACCGCCAATACCGCGGCCACCACCATGCCGACACCGACCACCGCCGCGATCACCCGCCGCTGCATCTGCTGCAGGCTGGCATTGATGGTCTGCAGGTCATCCGAGCGCATGGACAGCTGGTGCTGGCCATCGACCTGCTGCTGCAGCCACTGGTGCAGCAGACGCGGCATTTCCGGGGCCTGGGTGGCCAGCTCCGGCAGGTGCCGGCGTGCCTCCTTGAACACCCGGCGCAGGCTGTAGCGCTCGCGCAGGATCTTCTCCAGCACCGGCTGCGCCTCCTTCCAGATGTCGATGTCCGGATCCAGCGTGCGGCTGACGCCCTCGATGTTGAGCAGGGTCTTCTGCAGCAGGATCAGCTGCGGCTGCAGGGTCAGCTGGTAGCGCTGGGCGGTGCGGAACAGTTTGAGCAGCACCTCGGCCAGCGACACCTGCGACAACGGCCGGGTGAAGTACGGCTCGCAGACGCCGCGCACGGCGGCTTCCAGCTCTTCCAGGCGCACCGTGGCCGGCATCCAGCCGGCCTGCACGTGCAACTCGGCAATGCGCCGGTAGTCACGCTGGAAGATGGCCATGAAGTTCTCGGCCAGGTAGTACTGGTCGGACGGTGAGAGCTGGCCGACGATGCCGAAGTCCAGCGCGATGATGCGCGGGTCGGCCTTGCGCGCCGGGTCACTGTCTACCCAGATGTTGCCGGCGTGGGCATCGGCGTGGAAGAAGTTGTCGCGGAACACCTGGGTATAGAACAGGCGCACCGTGTTGGCGGCCAGGGCGCGGCGGTTGATCCCGGCCGCGTCCAGGGCGGCGATGTCATCGGCCGGAATGCCGTGCACGCGCTCCAGGGTCAGCGCCCCCTCCCCGCTGTAGTCCCACATCACCTCGGGGATGTACAGCTCGCGCGAACCCAGCCAATTGCGCCGCAGCACGCTGGCATTGGCGCCTTCGCGGTGCAGGTCCAGCTCGGCGGCCAGGGTGGCCTGGATCTCGGCCACCACCTCGCGCGGGCGGATCTTGTCGGCGCGCGGATGGGTACGCTCGACCACCCCGGCCAAGGCATTGAGCAGGGCGATGTCCTCGTCGATCTGCTTGTCGATGCCCGGACGCAGCACCTTGACCACCACCTCACGGCCACCGGGCAGGCGCGCGGCATGCACCTGGGCAATCGAGGCCGAGGCCAACGGCGTGGTGTCGAAATGCTCGAACGCCTCGCTCACCGGGCGGCCCAGTGCCTGTTCCACCAGACTGCGGGCCAGCTGCCCGTCAAACGGCTTGACCCGGTCCTGCAGCAGGACCAGCTCGGCGGCGATGTCCGGCGGCACCAGGTCGCGGCGGGTGGACAGGACCTGGCCGAACTTGACGAAGATCGGCCCCAGTTCCTGCAACGCCAGGCGCAGGCGCGCGCCGCGCGGCTGGCTGGCGATCTCGCCACTGGCGCGCGGTACGAACGGGCGGGCCAGCTTCATCCAGCGCGCGGCCGGGGTTCCGGCCAGCAGGTCATCCAGGCCATAGCGCAGCAGCACGGTGCCGATGCGGCGGGCGCGCAACAGTGATTTCATCAAGATTCTCCAGCCGCCCGCAGTCGCGCCACCCGCGCTGCCAGGCGTTCCACGTCATCGCGCAGGCCATCCACGTCATCGTGGAAGGCATTGAGTTCAAAACGGCCGAGGACATCGCGCGACTCCTCGGTGACAAATTCGGCGGCCATGCCCAGCACATCACGGCTGCCATCGCGCAGGTGCCCCAGGGCCTGGCGCAGCACCCGCGCCACCTGCACCCCGATCACCGGCCCCAGCGCGGCCACGAAGGGCTGCTGCCAGTCCGGGTCGAAGCCGGCGGCCAGCTGCTGCAGCCGACGCGCCAGCTCGGCATCGCCGGAAACATTGATCCGCCCCGCATCCGCACCTTGCTGCCGACGCTTGGCCAGCATCGGCAACTGCCCCAGCAATGCGCCAAGGCGGCTGCCGTGCACGGCCAGGTCGGCCGCGTTTTCCGCATCGATCGGCCCGACGGTCAGGCGCGCCCCGGCCACACCGATACGCAGGCCCAGGTCCGGGCTGTCCAGGCGCAGGCTGACCGAACGGCCATCCAGCGGTGCCAGCGCATCGCGGGTATCCGGGTCCAGCGCCAGCGCGCGGTTGAGCGCGGCTTCCAGCGCACGGCCGGCCACGGGCTTGAGGGAGGGGAACAGGGAAGGACTCATCGACCCATTCTACCGGTGCCCATTGGCCGATCACCGAAAAACTGCCCGATGCCGCTGCAGCAGCCACAACACGCCACCTGTGGGCAGGGCGCCCCCCCCTGACCGCCGTGGCCGGGCCTGTTCTACGCACTGGCCGAACCGGCGCTGAGCCAGCCGTGCACCGCAGCGCCCACGAACGGCCTGCAACGCGGCATGCTATGCACTTCCATACGCATTGGCAGGAGCACATCGGCATGAGCAAGACCCGGGTTGGCATCATCTTCGGCGGCAAGTCGGCCGAACACGAGGTCTCGCTGAAGTCGGCGCGCAACATCGTGCAGGCACTGGATGCCACGCGCTTCGAAGCGGTGCTGATCGGCGTGGACAAGACCGGGCGCTGGTTCCTGTGCGATCCGGCCAACTGGCTGGCCAATGCCGATGACCCCAATGCCATTGCCCTGGTCAGCAGCGGCCCGCAGCTGAGCGTGGTTCCCGGTGCCAGCGGCGCGGCGCGCCTGCAGGCCGCCGACGGCAGCGCGGTACCGGCCATTGATGTGATCTTCCCGATCATCCACGGCACCGGTGGCGAGGACGGCGCCCTGCAGGGCCTGCTGCGCCTTCTCGAACTGCCCTTTGTCGGCTCGGACGTGATCGGCTCGGCCGCCGGCATGGACAAGGACGTGGCCAAGCGCCTGCTGCGCGATGCCGGCCTGGCCGTGGCCCCGTTCGTCTGCTTCAACGCCACCACGGCCAAGGCCGCCGACTATGACGCCATCGTGGCCAGGCTCGGCCTGCCGCTGTTTGTGAAGCCGGCCAACCAGGGTTCCTCGGTCGGGGTGAGCAAGGTGCGCAACCGCGCCCAGTTCGATGCCGCCATGGCCCTGGCCCTGTCCTTCGACCGCAAGGTGCTGGTCGAATCGGCCATCGTCGGCCGCGAAATCGAGTGCGCGGTGCTGGGCAACGATACGCCCCAGGCCAGCGTGTGCGGCGAGATCGTGCTCAATGACGATTTCTACGCCTACGACACCAAGTACCTCAGCGCCAGCGGTGCGGACATCGTGATCCCGGCTGCCATCGGTGATGACACCCATGCCCGGATTGCCGACATCGCCGTGCGTGCCTACAGCGCGCTGGAATGCGCCGGCCTGGCCCGTGTGGATGTGTTCCTCACCGCCGACGGCCAGGTGGTGATCAACGAGATCAACACCCTGCCCGGCTTCACCTCGATCAGCATGTACCCGAAGATGTGGGGCGCCAGCGGCCTGGGCTACAGCGCACTGATCAGCCGCCTGATCGAACTGGCCCTGGAGCGCCACCAGGCCGCCAGCCAGCTGCGCAGCGTGATGTGAAACCGACCTGCATTGCAGGCAAAAAGCCGCCCGTTGGGCGGCTTTTTTGTGGCGGCCATCCAAGGCAGCCGGATTGATTCTGGCGCGCTTACTGCCCCTTGCGCCACAGAAGCGAGACCACCAGCAGCAAGGCCAGGCCGCCCATCAACACCCAGGCGATGTTGCTCAACACCGCCAGCAGACCGGAAACACCAAACACCGCCAACGCAACCGCAGCAACGCCACAAGCAACCGTGAAGTTGACCATGACACCAGCACCTGATCGGGATGGACGGCACAAGCCTGCGCGCTCACCTGCGAGGCTGATGTGACCATGGTTGGTGGCGCCAGCCACCTGCAAGCGGTGACACGCCGTGACCATGCCGCGCACAAGGCAACAGCATCACCGGCACCGCCGGTTGCCGGCTCAGCCCCGCCGGCCCTTGAACGCCACCAGCACGGCCAGCAGCATCAATACCGCGCAGCCCAGCCAGATCAGGTTGCCCAGCGCCCCGGCGTAGCCGGCAAAGCCGGCCACCGCAGCCAGTACGGCAATGGCCAGAAACAACACCGCATAACGTGACATGACGCCACCTCCTCACCATCAAACACGGCCCCAGCTTGCGCTTGAACCGGTTCAGCGAGAGTGAGCTGGCTGTGTTCAGCCCGTCTGTGCGGCAGCCAGACGGCGCAGGCCTTCCTCGATGCTGACCTTGGGCACATAGCCAAAATCACGCTTGGCCGGGGCCATCGAATACCAGTGCGGGGTGCACAGCTGCTCGGCCAGGAAACGGGTCAGCGGCGGCTCGCCGGGCAGGCGCAGCCACGGCCAGGCCTTCTCGCACACCGCACCGATGCGGTAGGCCGCCTTGAAACTGAGGTGCTTGTGCACGGCCGGGGCACCGGCGGCGGCCAGCAGCTTGTTGAGCAGCACCTCCATCGCCAGCGGCTCGCCGTTGGAAATGAAGTAGGCCTTGCCGGCACAGGCCGCGCCGGGCGCCAGATGGGCGAAGGCATCAAAGTGGGCCTGGGCGGCATTGTCGATATAGGTGGTGTCCACCTTGTTCTGCCCATCGCCGACGATGCGCAGGCGGCCCTGACGGGCGCGCTCGGCCAGGCGCGGCACCAGCTGCGCATCGCCCGGGCCCCAGATCAGGCGCGGGCGCAGGGCCACGGTGGCCAGCGTTGGTGAGTTGGCCGCCAGCACTTCCTGCTCGGCAATGGTCTTGGTGGCCGCATACGGGGCCTGGAAGTCCTCACCGTAAGGCACCTGCTCCGCGCCCAGGCCTTCCACTGGATGGGTGGCACGGTGGGTCACGCTGGGGGTGGAGGTGTAGACCAGCTTGCCCACGCCATGGGCCTGGCAGGCGGCAATCACATTGCGCGTGCCCACCACATTGGCCTGGAAATAGCTGTCATAACTGCCCCAGGCACCGGCCTTGGCGGCATTGTGGAACACCGCATCGACCCCGGCCACGGCATGGGACACCGCATTGGCATCGGCCAGGTCGCCCTGGATCTGGCCCACGCCCAGCGCCGCCAGCGCCGGGTAGTTGCCGCGGTTGAAGCTGAGCACCTGGTGCCCACGTTCGACCAGGCCACGACACAGGGCCTGGCCGAGAAAACCACCACCACCGGTGACCAGGATCCTCATCGTGCTTTCTCCAGTTGCCCGGCCGCCCACACGGCCAGCTTCTCGCGGCCGATCTTGGCGTTGTGGCGGATATCCACCGGGAAGGCCTTGTGCGGCAGGAAATCGGCAATGCCGGCGGTATGCGCATGGGCAGCCGCCACCGCGCGCAGCGCGGCGGCGATGGCCGGGCTGTCACTCACACCCGGCTCCAGCTCGTAGCACAGCACCGGGCGCTGATTGCCCGCCTCGCCCACTCCGACCAGGGCCGTGCGGCGCACGCCGGCCACGGTGTTGAACACCGGCTCGACCTGCTCGGTGTACAGCGGGCCGGCTGCAGTCTGCAGGCGCTGGGTCTTGCGGCCGCAGAACCACAGCCGGCCTTCAGCGTCGAAATAACCGACATCGCCCATGCGGTGGACGATGCGCGTGCTGCCATCGGCCAGGGTCTCGGCAATCTTGGCTGCGGCAGTGGCCTGCGGACGGTTGAAATAGGCATCGGTGGCGGTCGGCCCGGCCACGGTGATCTCGCCGATCTGCCCGGCCGGCAGCTCCTGCACGCCGGACCAGTCGCCGATCGGCGCATCGGTGATGGCGATGATGCGCACCTGGTTGGGCGCTACCACATCACCGACACAGGTGCCGGCACCGGCCTCGGTTGCCGCGCGGGTGGCTTCCAGGGTACGGCCTTCGACCACCGCCACCGGCAGGCACTCGGTTGCGCCGTACGGGGTCCAGAAATTGGCATCGGCCGGCAGCAGGGCGCGCACCTTGGCCACGGTTTCCGGCGGCACCGGTGCACCGGCGCTCATCGCCCGCTTCACGCCCGGCAGCTGGTGGCCGTAATCGACCAGCACCTTCATCACCGCCGGCGAGCCGAACAGCTGGTCCACCCCGAAGCGCTTGATCGCGTCATGCAACTTGCGCGGGTCGGCCTTGGCCGGGCGCGTGGGGTCCATGTCCGGGATGATCGAGGTCAGGCCCAGGGCCGGGTCGAACAGGGCAAACGGCGGGAAGGTCGGCAGGTCCACGCCGCCGGCGGTATCGCCGAAGGCATTGCGCAACAGCTCGATCTGGCCGACGAAATGACGGTGGCGGTAGACCACGCCCTTGGGCACGCCGGTGGAGCCGGAGGTGAACAGGATTGCCGCAGTCTCATCGCCATCGGTGGCGGCCAGCTGCGGGCCGGCTCCTACCCCTGCGGCCTCGATCGCGGCCAGGGTCGTGCCGCCCCAGCCCAGACGCGGGCCAACGGTGACCAGCTTGCTGGCCGAACCGGCCCAGCGCAGCAGCTTGCGCGCCACATGCGCCAACGCGATGCCGATGAAGGCCGCCGGCTGGGCCTCGTCCAGGCATTGCTTCAGCGCCCGCTTGTCGATGCCCGGATCCACCAGCACCGGCACCGCGCCGATCTTGAACAGCGCGAACATCAGCAGGAAGAATTCCGGGCTCGGCCGCACCATCACCACGGTGCGCACACCGCGGCCGATGCCGTAGCCAACCAGGCCGGCGGCGATCGCATCGGAGCGCGCATCCAGCTGGGCGTAGCTCAGGGCCACGTCATAACGGGCCATGCCCCCGGCACCGGCCTTGCCGGGGCAGCGGATGGCAATCTGATCAGGGCGTTCACGGGCCAGCTCCGGCAGGCGGGCGGCGATATTGCTGACGGTTTCCATACCGCTATTGTCGCCGCTGCAGAAAAATCTTGCGCGCCCTGCCCCGCTGGCCGGAAAATTCCGCCCCTCTCCACTACCGACGCATGGGACATCCCATGGAACACCCCTGCCTGACTTGCGGCGCCTGCTGCTCGCAGTACCGCGTTGCCTTCCACTGGATGGAATCGGACGAGTTCACCGAAGGCGGTGTACCCCATGCGCTGACCGAAAAGCTCGATGCCCACCGCCTGGTGATGCGCGGCACCTACGCCCCGCCGATCCAGTGCGTGGCCCTGGACTGCAAGGTCGGCGAGTACTCGCGCTGCACCATCCACCCCAACCGGCCCAGCGTCTGCCGCGAGGTTGATGCCTCCTATGAGTACGGCACCTACAGCGACCAGTGCGCCAAGGCCCGCGCCGTGCACGGCCTGCCCGAACTGACCCCCGCCGACTGGCTGTGGTCCAAGGTCGCGGCCAGCAATGACGACGACAACCCGGACGACAACGGCAACGACAACAGCCCGTCCAGCCCCCCGAGCCCGCCGATCGCCGCCTGACCGACAACGCCCGCCATGCGGGCGTTTTTCATCGCAGCAACCGGCGTTGACGGCGCACTGGTGCGCCATGGCCCTGCCAGCCGGGGCACTCCAACAGGGCGATGACCCAGCCTGCTCCTGTGGGAGCGCACCTGGGCGCGACAGGCTTTCCCGGCCAAGTCAAAGGCATCGCGGCCGGGGCCGCT
>NZ_LDJM01000015.1 GCF_001431485.1 Stenotrophomonas ginsengisoli
TTCCTGCTTCTGGTCAGCACCCTGGCCAGCTTCGTCAGCTGGCTTGCCGGCATGGCCTGCGAAGCAGCGGATATCGCCCACTGGTTGTGGCCGGTCAAAAGCACCCGAAAGCTGTATTCCACCCTGCGTATCGGCCGCGAAGCATTGGCCAGAGGCTGGCCACTGGGACCAGCATCGCGCTGCCTTGAACATCTCAGATCACCGCCACAGGCCGTCTTGGAGCAGATGTCTCTACGCCCGTGAAAACGTGGGGAAACCTAAGACTCTGACCCGTGTTTTCGCCAGCTCATCGTCCAGTGGCAGGTCCATATCTCCACGTACCTGCGATGCGGCACGAACCACCGCACCAGTCACCAGATACACCAACACCGTCTCCCCGCGTATCAACGTGGCATCACCGAATCGGGACGATGGCCAGCAGCCGATGGTGCCGAGTACACCCTGCCCAGGCGTTCGCACCTGCAACACAGCATTCAACGTGCCCTTGAGCGACCGCAGCACGCGCATCTGCGCAGTGCCATCGCCATGCTCCATGACCTCACCAACGAACACGGCATCCGCCCGCGCAGCCAGCTCATCCGCCAGCTGCGACTGTACAGCCAGCTCCTGTGCCTGGGTCTGCAGATACCGCTCACTCCCCACAACCAGCGACGGACATGCCGAAGCCAAAGGTGCCAACAAGCACAGCAACAAGACCAACTGGCGCATAGCAATCACCACACTCCTACCCATAAATCACCGGACACCATTAAGTGCACTCTGACCCGGGTTTTTGAAAGCGAAAGGCTAGGCCAGCGTGCTGCCGGAGTTGACGGGAAGCTCCTTACGGAATTGTTAGGCTGCTAGCCCATGATGTAGTCGTATACGATCTCAGCCTGCTGGCGTTCTAGCGCAAGCTCGCGATTACGGACTAGTGCATCAGAGACTTTCGCCCGATCGTCTCCATAACTCGTATAAATCAGCGATAGCGCAAAAACCAGGATGCTGTGGCACTGGTCGACGGAAAACGCGTTCCCAAGGTACTCGCGGAGCGTTGGGGCGTCGACAGCACATGCAGCCGACAATTCAGCGCCAAACTTCTGTAGTTGCTTAAGGTTCGATGGGTCTTTCGGGGGAGCGACCCGATAACGGCCGCGGCCAAAGTTGGCGATGCGAAAGCCTTCAATAGGCTTTAGCTCAAGGTGGCCGCGGTGATACATGTCAAAGTACACCTCGCGCTCTGTGCCATCCGAGGTGCGGACCCGGTAACAGTCTAGAAGATTCCCGTAAGGGCCCGTCCCCACGCTTCCTGCGCGGGTGAACTCCGGAGACTGTGCTTGGTTGTCGCGGAGGTTAGACAAGTATTCCTTCTCACCGCTAGGGTCTTCGCAACGAACTGGGTTCGTTTTGCTCCCCAACGGTCCGCTGACGTTGTGGTTGGCCATGGCATTTCGCGGCGCGCCAGACGCGGGCGATTCAAGCCACTCCTGCTCCTGCACAGTTATCGCGCCCCAGGCGCACGCCGCGATTTGCACTAGAGCGGAGGCTCCACCCCAGAAATCCGAGTACCTTGCGAAGTAAGTGACTGCAACCAAACAGCTTAGGCCGATGCAGCCAAACACAGCGATCTTGCGCCTGTTCGGGGCGACAAGTGTTCCAACCGCGCCGAGGATGAATCCAGACACGCCATGCAGAAAAAGCGCACTAATGACTACATTCCGGCCAGTATCAAGTGACCAGATTGAGAGATAGATACGTGTCACGAGCCATGACGCCATAAACGCCAAAGGCAAGAACAGGATCCATCGCGCGGTGTTTTTGATCAATTCCACACTCCCCTCCCCAAGAAGCGACGTACCTTACCTAGCAGCCTAACGTTCGACATGAGCGGCATGACCCGGCTTGCCGGGGCATGTCCGCTCGATGGAGGGGTTAGGCGGCTCTTTGCGCACGGAGCTACCTACACAAGCTGTCGATCTGCTCGGAAAAGCTAGGGTACGCTTCGTTTGCCCTTGCGAGCACCTCTGCAGCCGAGAGCTTGGCAATCCCCGAGTTCTCTTGGGCAAACAAGGTGAACTGAGCATTTGGCTTGCTATCTGGGCTTGGATAGGCGACAGCCTCATATGGACCCACACCATCTGCTAGTAGCCAAAGGTATTCGTCCAAACTGAGCGCCACAACACCCTTCTCGCCTTCCGAGCCAAGAAACACTACGGGCTGCTTCTCAATCGGTTGGTCCGGGAGAACAAGCCAGAAGGCAGCGTAGCCACCAGTACCGTCTTGCCCAAAGACCCGGAACTGCGAGCCGTCGATCGCGGCATTGCCTGTCCACGCTTTGAACCAGCTCGCATTCTCTTCCGCTGGGAAGAAGCTTTGGTACGGCTCAAAATCATATCCGTCGCCGTCGTCGTAATCGAACTCAAGTTGGTGGAGCTTGTGCAGCAGCGGCGGGAATGTGGTGTCCCAATTGCTCAATGGTCTCTCCTCAAGATGGTCTGAGCTGCCTAACACCTAGTAGGCCGCCTAATTGCGGCATATTTGCCGAGTCTGGCCGGAAGCGCGTCACTTGTAAACCTGCAGACGCCTTAGCAAGACTGGCGCTGCTTCGACGCATCACTGCGATATCGACTACTCCACCCGCGTGTTAGGCCGCAGTTCTACGGACGTATTGATTACCCCCGCGATGTAGCGGGTGTAATCCGGGCCGAAAACACGCCATGACGCGCTTTGGCCCTGCAACCAACTACGCAGGGCGCCGTTTCCTCGCAGCCCGGCGTTGCCACCGGGCGTTGCTGTTTCCCTGCCCGTTCCAGGCAGGGCGCTGCCCTCATTCCACAAACAAAAAATAGTCATGCGCGGCGCGTGCGAGGTTGGCAATCACCCGCTCGCGCTGGGCGGTATCGGCGGTGGATTCCATCAGCACGGCCACGATCACCTCGCCCTTGCCGTCAGGCAGGGTAATCACGCCGACATCGTTGATGACATCGCCCACGGTGCCGGTCTTGTGGGCGACGGGCGTATCAGGCGGCAGCACGCCGCGCAGGCGGCCTGCGCCGGTGCGGGTCTGGCCCATGATGGCCTTCAGTACGGCGGTGCTGTTGTCGCTGAGCACCTGGCCTTTCCACACGCTGGCCAGCAGCTGCGCCATCGCGGTGGTGGTGCCGCTATCGCGCGGGTCGCGGTTCCAGGCATCGGTATCGCGGCGGCGCACATCCGGGGCACGTACAAAGCGGTCCAGCACACCGTAGTCTTCCGGGCTGATGGGATTTGCCTGCGAGGCCGGGTTGCCCTGGTAGTTGGCCAGCAGCTCCCAGATGTAGCGGTCGATACGCACATCGTTGATGCCCAGCTGGCGCATGCGCTGGGTCACCGCATCGGTGCCACCACCCAGTTTGACCAGCATGTCGGTGGCGTTGTTGTCGCTGACCGTGATCATCATGTGCAGCAGGTCACGCACGCTGATGGACGAGCCCGGGGTGAGATGGATCTGCATCGGCCCACCCATTTCCGGGTAGATGTCGTTGGGCCCGATCACCACGTTCTGGTCCAGGCGCAGCTTGCCCTCGTCCACCAGGGTGAGGATGTGCACGGCCACCGGCACCTTCATCACGCTGGCCAGCGGGAAGGCACGCTCGCCATTGACGTGCACAGCACGACCGCTTTGCAGGTGCAGCATCGACACCCCCACCTCGCCGGGCAACATCGCCACCAGGCGCTGGGCCTCGTGCTGCAAGGGCGTGGCACTGGAGGCGGCAAACGCCGGCGCGGCGCACAGCAGGGCACCCAGCAGCAGGCTGCGGGCAATCATCGAACAACGCGGGGAAACAGCGGCACCAAGGCGCATGGCAGCAACTCCAACAAGACGGTATCACCGCATCTGAGCACAGCCCTGCACCATTGCCCACCTGCCGCAGGTCATGCCACACACAACAACGCCGGCCACAAGGGCCGGCGTCGGGGTCATTCCATTGAATCCACCAAATGCTTACTTGGTGATGTCCACGTCCTTGGTTTCGTGCAGGAACAGGGTGCCGACCACCACGGTCATCAGGGCGATGCCGATCGGGTACCACAGGCCGTAGTAGAGGTTGCCGGTGCCGGCGACCAGGGCGAAGGAAATGGCCGGCAGGAAGCCACCGAACCAGCCGTTGCCGATGTGGTACGGCAGCGACATCGAGGTGTAACGGATGCGGGTCGGGAACAGTTCGACCAGGTAGGCGGCGATCGGGCCGTAGACCATGGTCACGTAGATCACCAGCACCCACAGCAGCAGCACGGTCATCGGCACGTTGATGCGTGCGGTGTCGGCCTTCTCCGGGTAACCGGCATCCACCAGCGCGGTCTTCAGGGTGGCACCGAACTCGCCGCCCTTGGCCTTGAGCTCATCCTTGGACAGGCCGGCGGCCTCGTAGGAGGTCACGCTGTTGTCGCCCACCTTGACCACCGCCAGCGAACCGGCCGGTGCCGGCTGCACGGTATAGGGCACACCGGCGCGGGTCAGCGCGGCGGTAGCCACGTCACAGGAGTTGGTGAACTTGCGCACGCCCACCGGATCGAACTGGAAGGAACAGGTGGTCGGGTCGGCCACCACCAGTGCCGGGGAGTTGGTGCGGGCTTCCTCGATGGCCGGGTTGGCGTAGTGGGTGATTCCCTTGAACAGCGGCATGTAGGTGATGGCGGCCAGCAGGCAGCCGGCCATGATGATTTTCTTGCGGCCGATCTTGTCCGACAGCCAGCCGAAGAAGATAAAGAACGGCGTACCCAGGGCCAGGGCACCGGCAATCATCAGGTTGGCAACGGTGGCGTCGACCTTGAGCATGCTGGTCAGGAAGAACAGCGAGTAGAACTGGCCGCCGTACCAGACCACGGCCTGGCCAGCCGCGGCGCCGAGCAGCACCAGCAGCATCAGCTTGAAGTTTCCGCCCTTCAGGCTGTCACGGAACGGGGTCTTGGAGCCCTTGCCCTCGGCCTTCATCTGTTGGAACAACGGCGACTCGCTCAGCTGCAGGCGGATCCACACCGAAATGCCCAGCAGGATGATCGAGACCAGGAACGGGATGCGCCAGCCCCAGGCTTCAAAGGCTTCGGTGCCCAGGGTCATGCGGCAGATCAGGATGATCAGCAACGACATGAACAGGCCCATCGTGGCCGTGCTCTGGATGAAGCTGGTGTACAGGCCACGCTTGCCTTCCGGTGCGTGTTCGGCCACGTAGGTGGCCGCACCACCGTACTCACCACCCATGGCCAGGCCTTGCAGCAGGCGCAGGATGATCAGGATCACCGGGGCGGCAAAGCCGATCGTGTTGTAGTTGGGCAGCACGCCCACCAGGAAGGTGGAGATGCCCATGATCAGGATGGTGACCAGGAAGGTGTACTTGCGGCCGATGCGGTCACCCAGCGAGCCGAAGAATGCCGCACCGAACGGGCGGACGAAGAAGCCGGCGGCGAAGGCCAGCAGGGCAAAGATCATGCCCGTGGTTTCGTTGACCCCGCTGAAGAACTGCTTGGCGATGATGGCCGCCAATGAGCCATAAAGGAAAAAGTCGTACCACTCAAAGACCGTGCCAAGACTGGAGGCAAAGATGACCTTTTTGTGGCCCTTGGTGAGTTCGCCCTTGTGTGGGGCGCTGGCGCTGGTGTTGGACATAGGTGCTTCCCCTCCGAAGCAATCGTGTAGCGAGGCGGTGTTACGCGATGGAATGGTGCTGGCCAAACATGGGGGAGTTACATCGACAACAACTGCTGGTACTGCCGGTGTGGCGGGCACGGCGCAGCCGGCAGTGGGCTGCGCCGTGGATGTGGCTTAGAAGCTGTACTTGGTGGTGAACTGGACGCGGCTGATGTCGCCCTTGCGGCCATCCTCGATCTCGCGCACGCCGTACATCAGCTCGGCGCCGACATCGACCTTGGGCATCGGGGTGTAGAAGATGTTGCCGCGGATGGACTGCACGCTGCTGGTGACCAGCGGCCCCAGCGAGCTGTCATTGTCGTACTCGCTGCGGGCGTAGATCAGGTTGGTGCGCAGGGTCGGGCTGAAGGCGTGGCGCCAGCCGATGTAGCCGGCCAGCACGCCGGTCGGGTTGAGCTCATCGCGGGCGACGTCATAGGCCGTGTCGGCGGTGATGCCCAGGCCCACGTAGCGGGCAATGCCCTCGCCACCGCTGAGCTGGTAATGCAGGGTGTCGCTGCTGCCCATCACCCACTTGCCGCCCAGGGTCAAGCCACCGCCGATCTTGTCGGCATCGGCACCGGTGGTCTGGTTGTCCACCTTCAACTGGCGCAGCAGGCCGGCCACGCCGAAGGTGCCCCAATCCCCCTTCCAGCCATAACGCAGGGTCAGGTCAGGCAGGCTGCCACGGTCGGCATTGGCACTGACATTGGTCCACGCCCCGGTGACCGGGTTGCGGGTGCCGGTCAGGGTGGTGGTCTCCGGGTTTTCCAGGGCGATGCTGAAACCGCCGTTGGTGTAGCGCACCTGGGCCTGGCGCACGAACAGCACGCCGTCGGTGGGGCCGACGAAATCGGCCGCTTCCGGCAGTGCGCCGGCATCCATGAAGTTGGACCAGGTCTGGCCGGCCAGCCAGTTGTTCCAGTACATGTAGGCATGGCGCACGGTGGTGCCATAGGTGTTGGTGGCGGTCTGGTTGCCCAGCGCATTGCCGAAGAAATCCACTTCCAGCACCGCGCCGGCCTTGTCGCCCTTGTCGTTGGCGTGGTCCAGGCCGAAGGTCAGGCGCGAGAACTTGGCGTGGAAGTTGGTATCCCAGTCCGAGCGCTCGCCACTGCCGCCGGCCCCGTGCACCGGGGTCTGCCCGGGCAGGTACAGCGCGCGGCCGGTGGCATCGTCGGCCAGCTGGCCATCGCCGGTGGAGGTGGACAGGAAATCGGCCTTGATGAAGCCGCCGACGCGGAACGTGGTGCCCGGGTTGGCTGCCGGGGTGATACTGGTCAGCTGGATCGGCTGCTTGCCGGCCGGCACCGCTGCCGGGCTGGCGGCCTTGGCCTGGTCCACGTCCGCACGCAGGGCCTGCATCTGCTCGGCCTGCTGCGGCTGGGCGGCCAACAGGGCCTGCACCTGCTGTTCGAGCTGGGCAATGCGGGCTTCCAGCGCCTGTTCGCGCGGGGTATCGGCCAGGGCCAGGCCCGGTGCCAGCAGGGCCAGGGACATGGCCGCAGGCAACAGACGACGGACAACAGGGGCGCTATCACGAGGCTGCATCGGAACTCTCCGTAACAGAATATGAATATGACTAGAGAAAAGCGTCGAAGTGCAGACTGCCTGCGACGCGCCGCAACACACCATTAGCCATTGGTCGAAAGTGCCAAGGCCTGAAACAACGAAGGCCGGCAAAAGCCGGCCTTCGTCTGCAACATGGCTGGCGGATCAGTGATCCGACGCCTGGGCGGCACCGATGCCGGTTTCCGCCCGCACCTGCTGGGCCAGGTAGGCATCACGCTCGCCACGCGCACGCGCGCCACGGTCGGTGATGGAGAACAGCCAGATCGCGGCAAAGGCCAGCAGCATCGAGAACAGCGCCGGGCTGGCATACGGGAACGGCGCACTGCCGGCCACGTTGCCGAAGGTGTCTTCCCACACCGACGGCGACAGCAGGGTCAGGCCGACCGAGGACACCAGGCCCAGGAAGCCGCCGACCACCGCACCACGGGTGGTGCAGTCCTTCCACAGCAGCGACATGATCAGCACCGGGAAGTTGGCCGAGGCCGCCACGGCGAAGGCCAGCGAGACCATGAAGGCCACGTTCTGCTTCTGGAAGGCGATACCCAGCAGCACCGCCAGCACGCCCAGCACCAGGGTGGTGATGCGCGAGACCCGCAGCTCGGTGCCGCCCGGCGGGTTGCCCTTGTGCAGCACGGTGGAGTACAGGTCATGGGACACCGCCGAGGCACCGGACAGGGTCAGGCCGGCAACCACCGCCAGGATGGTGGCAAAGGCCACTGCCGAGATGAAGCCCATGAAGATGTCACCACCCACCGAGTGGCCGACCAGTACCGCAGCCATGTTGGTGCCGCCACGCAGGATGCCGGTGGCCGGGTCCAGATATTCCGGATTGGTCAGCACCAGGGTGATCGCACCGAAGCCGATGATGAAGATCAGCAGGTAGAAGTAGCCGATCCAGGTGGTGGCCCACAGCACCGACTTGCGTGCTTCCTTGGCATCGGGAACGGTGAAGAAGCGCATCAGGATGTGCGGCAGGCCGGCGGTGCCGAACATCAGCGCCATGCCGAAGGAGATCGCACTGATCGGGTCCTTGACGAAGCCGCCCGGGCCCATGATCGCCTGGCCGATGGCCGCCGCCTGTTCGGAAGTGGCACCACCGTCAGCGGCGATCTGCGCCTTGACCTGGACGGCGCTGGAGAACAGGCGCTCGACGTTGAAGTCGTACTGCCACAGCACTGCCACGGCCATGAAGGTCACGCCGAACAGCAGCAGGGTGGCCTTGATGATCTGCACCCAGGTGGTGGCGGTCATGCCGCCGAACAGCACGTAGACCATCATCAGGATGCCGACCATGACCACGGCGATCCAGTATTCCAGGCCGAACAGCAGCTGGATCAGGGCACCGGCACCGACCATCTGTGCGATCAGGTAGAAGGCCACCACCACCAGCGAGCTGGACGCGGCAAAGCCACGGATCGGGGTGGAGGCAAAGCGGTAACCGACCACGTCGGCAAAGGTGAAGCGGCCCAGGTTGCGCACGCGCTCGGCCAGCAGGAAGGTCAGGATCGGCCAACCGACAATGAAGCCGATGGCATAGATCAGGCCGTCAAAACCGGTCAGCATGACCGCCGCGGTGATGCCAAGGAAGGACGCGGCAGACATGAAGTCGCCGGCAATGGCCAGGCCGTTCTGGAAGCCGGAGATGCCGCCACCGCCGGTGTAGAAATCACTGGCCGAACGGGTACGCCCGGCGGCCCACTTGGTGATGCCCAGGGTGGCCAGGACGAAGGTGGCGAACATGATGATCGCCGTCCAGTTGGTCGGCTGGCGTTCGGTCTGGCCGAAATCACCGCCCGCGGCCACAGCCGCACCGGTGGCAGCGAGCAGGCCGAGGCCGGCCAGCAGGGGAACAATCTTGCGCATTACTTGCCGTCTCCCACGATCTGTCGGGTCATCGCATCGAACTTGGTGTTGGCCACGCGCACATACCAGGCGGTGGTGGCCATGCTCAGCACCATCAGGGCCAGGGCCACGGCAAAACCGATCGTGGTGACATGCCCGTCAACCAGGGGGCTGGCCAGCAGCTCCTTGTTGAAGGCCACCAGGCCGATGAAACCGAAATAGCTGACCAGCATCACGACGGTCAGCACCGCGGCGAGGCGGTTGCGACGTTGCCGCAGCTGCTGGTACAGCGGGTTGGCGGCAATGGCTTCCGGGCTGGAAGCAGTGGGGTTGGACATGGATAGCTCCGTAGGATCGTCACCAGCGCCCGCCAGGGACGGTGGTTGCATGGCCAAAAAAACCGTGCAAGGGTCCGCACTCCGCCACAGGGCAGAATGTTTCTCAGGGCCGGCAAGGCCGGGGTTGGGGGGTGCGGCAGGCCGCTACCGGTACAGGTGATCGTGTTCGTGGGGGGAACCCGGATCATCCGGGGCGCTGCGCCAAGCGCAGCGACCTGAACCAATAACGCATAGACAAAAAGACTGATGCGCCGCAGCAGGATACGCGCAAACCGATAGACATAAATGGCTGAATCGGGGCGCTTCGACCATTGTCTAGTGCTATTGCGGCCACCACCCCCAGTCAGCTGCGGCACACTGGCTGCAGAGGCAGCTGCGAGGGGCAGCTGTCAGATGATTGGTCATTGCAAGTGAGGGTGCCATGGCAGATATCCATCCGGTCGATCCGCAGTTCGCCGCCAGGGCGCGCTACGACAAGGCCCGCTATCAACAGCTGTACCAGCAGTCACTGGACGACCCGGAAGGGTTCTGGGGGCAACAGGCCCAGCGCCTGGACTGGTTCGTCAAACCGACCCGGATCAAGGATGTCAGCTACGCGCTGGAGGACTTCCGGATCAAGTGGTTCGAGGACGGCGTACTCAACGTCTCGGTCAACTGCCTGGACCGCCAGCTGGCCCAGCGCGGCGACAAGACCGCCCTGCTGTTCGAGCCGGACAGCCCTGATACCCCCGCCCGCCACGTCACCTATGCCCAGTTGCACGAGAAGGTGTGCAAGCTGGCCAATGCCCTGCGTGCGCTGGGCGTGGCCAAGGGCGACCGCGTCACCATCTACCTGCCGATGATCGTGGAAGCGGCGGTGGCGATGCTGGCCTGCGCCCGCATCGGCGCGGTGCACACGGTGGTGTTCGGCGGCTTTGCCCCCAACTCGATTGCCGACCGCGTCAGTGACAGCGGCTCCAAGCTGATCATCACCGCCGATGAAGGCCTGCGCGGCGGCAAGAAGGTACCGCTCAAGGCCAATGTGGACGCCGCACTCAAGCTGCCGGGCACCAACAGCGTGGAAACCGTGCTGGTGGTGCGCCATACCGGCGGTGCGGTGGCCATGCAGGCCCCGCGTGACCGCTGGTACCACGATGTGGTGGACAGCCAGCCGGCCCAGTGCGAGCCGGAACGGATGAACGCCGAGGACCCGCTGTTCATCCTCTACACCTCCGGTTCCACCGGCAAGCCCAAGGGCGTGCTGCACACCACCGCCGGCTACCTGCTCTACGCCAGCCTCACCCACGAGGCGATCTTCGACCTGCGCGAGGACGACGTGTACTGGTGCACCGCCGATGTCGGCTGGGTCACCGGCCACAGCTACATCGTCTACGGCCCTCTGGCCAATGGCGCCACCTCGCTGATGTTCGAGGGCGTGCCCAACTACCCCAGCGTGTCGCGCTTCTGGGAAGTGATCGACAAGCACCAGGTGACCATCTTCTACACCGCGCCGACCGCCATCCGGGCGCTGATGCGCGAGGGCGATGGCCCGGTCAAGGCGACATCGCGGGCCAGCCTGCGCCTGCTCGGCAGCGTCGGCGAGCCGATCAACCCGGAAGCCTGGCGCTGGTACTACGAGGTGGTGGGCGATGCCCGATGCCCGATCGTGGACACCTGGTGGCAGACCGAGACCGGCGGCATCCTGATTTCGCCGCTGCCCGGTGCGGTGGACCTCAAGCCCGGCGCGGCAACCAAGCCGTTCTTCGGCGTACAGCCGGCCCTGGTCGATGCCGACGGGCAGATCCTGGAAGGCGCGGCCGAGGGCAACCTGGTGATCCTGGACGCCTGGCCGGGGCAGATGCGCAGCGTCTACGGCGACCACCAGCGCTTCATCGACACCTACTTCCGCACCTACCCGGGCACCTACTTCACCGGTGACGGCTGCCGCCGTGATGCCGATGGCGACTACTGGATCACCGGCCGCGTGGATGATGTGATCAATGTCTCCGGCCACCGCATCGGCACTGCCGAAGTGGAAAGCGCGCTGGTCAGCCACCCCAAGGTGGCCGAGGCCGCCGTGGTCGGCTTCCCGCACGAGATCAAGGGCCAGGGCATCTATGCCTATGTCACCCTGATTGCCGACGAACCGGCCAGCGAGGAGCTGCACAAGGAGCTGATCAGCTGGGTACGCAAGGAGATCGGCCCGATTGCCGCGCCGGACCACCTGCAGTGGGCCCCCGGCCTGCCCAAGACCCGCTCGGGCAAGATCATGCGCCGCATCCTGCGCAAGATCGCCGAAAATGCCCCCGAGCAACTGGGCGACACCTCCACCCTGGCCGACCCCTCGGTGGTGGCCTCGCTGGTTGACCAACGCAAGGTCCGCTGACGCCGGAAAGAGCAGGAACGAGCCTGAAAGAGCAGGAACGAGTGGTGAGAAACGAGAAAAAAGTAAGTGCAACACCCCCACTCGTTCCTTTTTCTAGCTCCACCCACTCGTAGCTCGCTTCTCTACACTCGTTCCTCTTTCCTCGCTCCCCTACTCGTTCCTCGCTCCTCGCCCCACCCCACTCGTTCCTCTTTCCTCGCTCCACCCACTCGTTCCTCGCTCCTCGCCCCCTCCCCCATTACCGTTGTGCCTGCCATGCCTACCCTTCTGATTGCCGATGACCACCCGCTGTTCCGTGAAGCCCTGCGCGGGGCTGTGCAACGCGTGATGCCGGGGGTACAGCTGTTTGAAGCGGACAGCGTGCAGGCGCTGTACGCGCTGGCCGATGCCCACAGCGAGGCCGACCTGGTGCTGATGGACCTGAACATGCCCGGCGCCCAGGGCTTCAATGCCCTGGTCCACCTGCGCGCCCTGCACCCGCAGCTGCCTGTGGTGGTGGTATCGGCCCGTGAGGAGCCCAGCGTGATGCGCCGCGCGGTGGACCACGGCGCGGTCGGTTTCATTCCCAAATCCGCCGATTCGGACACCATCGGCCAGGCCCTGGCCGCGGTCCTGGACGGCGAGCACTGGCTACCCGAGGCGGCCTTGAACGAACCGCCCACCGATGCGGCCGAGCGCGAAATCGGCGCCCGCCTGCGCGAGCTCACCCCGCAGCAGTTCCGCGTCCTGCAGATGCTCGGCTCGGGCCTGCTCAACAAGCAGATCGCCTGGGAGCTGAGCGTTTCCGAAGCCACCATCAAGGCCCACGTCACCGCCATCCTGCGCAAGCTCGGCGCCACCAACCGCACCCAGGCCGTGCTGATGGCCGGCAAACTGGCCATCGACGGCGAAGGCATCGTGCTGCCGACCGAGGAAGACTGAAGGCGACAAACAGAAACGAGTGAAGAGGAACGAGCAACGAGGTGCCAGAAAAGAGTGAAGAGAAACGAGCAACGAGTGGAAAAGCCGGCAGCCGCTGCTTTTACTCGTTCCTTTTTCCTCACAACTCGTTCCTGCTCCCTCGTTCCTCTTTCCTCACAACTCGTTCCTGCTCCCTCGTTCCTCTTTCCTCACAACTCGTTCCTGCTCCCTCGTTCCTCTTTCCTCACAACTCGTTCCTGCTCCCTCGTTTCTCGTTACTACTCACTCGTTCCTCGCCTCCTGCCTCCACGCTCTGCTAGAATCCGCGCACCCCTTGGGGAGTAGCCGGCTTCCAGCCCTTGGAAGCAGCCCACATCAACATGCTTGGCCAGTGCGCCATGGTGTGGGCAACCAGCAACGGTAGGCGAGACCAGCGGCGCGCGTGCACAACAACGGTTGGGCGCGTGCGTGCGCCGTGTCCGACCCGCCCGACCGCCGAGCTTGCATGTCCCCGTTTTCGATTCTTCTGATTGGCCTTGCCATGTCCACCGATGCCTTCGCTGCGGCGATCGGCAAGGGGGTGGCAATGGGCCGCCCACGCCTGCGTGATGCCCTGCGTACCGGCCTGATCTTCGGCACCATCGAGGCCATCACCCCACTGCTGGGCTGGCTGCTGGGCAAGGCCGCCGCGCCCTATGTGCAGGCCTGGGACCACTGGATCGCCTTCGTCCTGCTGCTTGGCCTGGGCCTGCACATGATCATCAACGGCGTGCGTGGTGACGAACACGACGAACCCGAGGCACAGGCTGACAGCGCGCGCTCGTTCTGGCTGCTGGCCCTGACCGGCCTGGCCACCAGCATCGACGCGGCGGCCATCGGCGTGGGCCTGGCCTTCCTGGACGTGCACATCGGCATCGTGGCCGCGGTGATCGGCCTGTGCACCTTCGGTATGGTCACCCTCGGCGTGCTGCTGGGCAGCAAGCTGGGTGAAATCGCCGGCAAGCGCGCCGAAATCCTCGGCGGCATCGTGCTGATCCTGGTCGGCGCCGGCATTCTCTACGAACACCTGCAGCACCCGCTGGCCTGAGCCAGAGCGATGCTGGTGTGCACTGTGTCGCGCATCAGCATCGCCCTTGTGCCGGCCCGGCAGAGCGTAGGCTAAGCTGGCCCGACATCTGACCGGAGAGCTGCAATGGATTTGCGCCGTAGTCTGCTTGTTGTGGTGGGTCTTGGCTTGCTGGGCAGCGTGCCAGCCCAAGCCATTGACCTGTTCGGCATCGAGCGCCGCCACGAGGCACGCCGGCAGGCCGCGATCAAGGCCCATCAAGCCGAACAGCTGGAACAGATCCGTGCGTTCGACCGCATCCTGGAATCGGCCAACCGCGATGGGCTGGCAATGGTGATCACGCAGATCTTCAATACCGGCTCCAGGGCCAATTCATCGCTGCGTGAACACCGCGACTACACCACCTCGGTAGGTTGGGAACTGGAAGGCAGCAATGGTGGAATCCACCTGCTGCACAGTGACCGCATCAAGACCAACGACGGCTTTGTCCTGAATACGGTTGAAGGCAGCTTCCGCATCAACCTGGTGGTACCAGGCACTTACCGTTTGCAGAGCGTGATGCAGGAGCACCACTATTCCGATACCCACAACATGACCCTGACACGCAATCAGGGAGCAGGTGGAATCGGTATCTACGAGATAAATGAAACGGCTTTCGTAGAGACTGAAACCGAAGAGTATTACCGCCCCACGTCCTACAAGACGGTCAACCACAGTTACTGCAGCGCGTCTTATGTGGTCAGTGGTGCCTGTGCCAGCTGGAGCAGCTGGAGCGAGGAACACGTGGACCGCCAGGGGGGCTGGGACACCCGCCAGGTCGGCCGCGAGCGCGATGGCTTGATTGTGGTGAGCAAACCCCGGCAGACCCTGGCCACCCTGATCCTGGCTCCCGGCCAGGTGGCGCTGATGGACACGGTGTTTTCGCGCCTGCCCAACAATGGTTACCTGCGCGACACCTGTGCCCGCACCGGTGGCCAACGGGTGGAGTGCCAACTGGCCTCGTTCTCCTTCCAGGTCGTACCGGCACGTGCCGATGCGCTGCAACACGCGATCACGATGGTGCGCAACAACGGTCAAGTGGAGCTGGCCGGCATGCTTGAACGTGCCGTACCGGTGCCGCTGCAGATCAGCGGCGCCAAGGCAGACTGGCGCGACGGCCAGTGGGGACAGAACTACTATCTGGAAGTCCCGGCTGCCGACACGGGAAAATGATCTCGGCACGCCTGTCCATCCGGTGCCCGGCTCTCCGCCGCTGAACCATACTTGCGGCCTGCCTGCGGCGGCCTACAGCCGCTGCAGGTCGATCTGCACATCGCGTGGATGATCGCCCTGGCGGGCCTGGCAATGCACCTGCAGGCCGCGATCATCAGCGTGCACGGTGCCGCTGAACTGCATCCAGTCACCGCGCCGCTTCTGGTTGGCCTTCCAGCGGAAGCTGCCATTGCCACCCGGGCGCAGGCGATGCTCGGCACGCTGCCTGCAATGCCGCTCCAGGTCCTCCATATCCTCGATCAGCCCGCCGTCGTGACTACCGCTGCTGCCCCAGCTGCGCGAATGGCTGCTGGAAACCCCGGCCCCGGTGCCGACGCTCAACGAGCAGCCGCCGATCACCACGCACATCACCCACAAACCCCAGCCACGCATGCTGCTTCCTGTGTGTCGTCCCCGTGGCCTGCATGGATAACCCGGCAGGCAGCCGGCCCGACATCCCCGTAAAGGGGGACGCCGGCAGCGCTCAACGGCGTGCGGCCACCTGGGCAGACAGGAACGCACGCAGCGAGGCCGGCTTGACCGGCTTGGTCAGCATCCGCCAGCCCTGGTCTCGGGCCGCCTTCTTCAACTCGTCGCGGCCATCGGCGGTGAGCAGCGCACCGGGCAGGTCACGCTCACTGCTCTGCCGCAGCAGGTCCAGGGTCTGCAGGCCGTCCAGACGGTCATGCAGGTGGTAATCCACCAGCAGCACATCCGGTTGCTCGGCCAGGCAGGCCACCGCCTGGTCCACGGTGGTGGCGGCAATCACCTGGACCTGCCAGCGCGCCAGCAGCGCGCGCATGCCGTCCAGGATCTCGTGGTCGTTGTCCACGCACAGCACGCGCATGCCGGCCAGTGATTCGCCGGCGGGCTGGCCAGTGCTGACCGGGGCGGCAATGCGCCGCACTTCCGGTGCCTCCACCTGCTCCAGGCCGATGGCGAACATAGAGCCATGGCCGACCTGGCTCTGCGCGGCCAGGCGGTGGTCGAGCAGACGGGCGATGCGCTGGCAGATCGACAGGCCCAGGCCCAGGCCCTGCTCGCCCCAGTCAAAGGACTGCTGGTAACGGTGGAACTCGGTGAAGATCTGCTGCATGTGGGCATCGGGAATGCCCGGGCCGGTATCCCAGACCTGCAGCCAGACCATGCCCTGGCGCTGGCGCAGGGCCAGCACGATGCGGCCGGTGCGGGTGTAACGCAGGGCATTGGCGATGAAGTTCTGCAGCACCCGGCGCAACAGGCGGCGGTCGGTATGTACCCAGGCGCTGCGGCCATGCACGCGCAGCTTCAGGCCACGGCCGGCGGCGACCGGTGCGTACTGGCTGACCAGCTCGTCCACCAGCACGCGCGCATCGAACACGCTGTATTTGGGCTGCAGGCCACCGCCGTCCAGGCGCGACACGTCCAGCAGACCGTCCAGCAGCTCCTCGGCCGCGCGCAGGGAGGCATCCACGCGCTCGACCAGACGGCGCTGCTCGGGGTTGTTGGCCTGGTGCTCGCGCAGGGCCGAGGCAAACAGGCGCGCCGCGTTGAGCGGCTGCAACACGTCATGGCTGATCGCGGCCAGGAAGCGCGTGCGTGACTGCTGGGCCAGCTCGGCCGCCGCCGAACGCTCGGCCACACGCTGTTCCAAGGTCTCGTTGGTTTCCAGCAGCGCGCGTTCGACCCGCTTGAACTCGGTGATGTCGTTGTAGCTGGTCACATAGCCACCGCCCTGCAGGGCCTGGCCGCGCATCTCGAACACCCGCCCATCGCTGCGCACACGCTCGAACACATGCGGGGTGCCGGCGCGCATGTGGCTGATGCGGCGGGCGATCTGCGCTTCCACATCCCCATTGCCACCGACCTCGCCGCGGTCGGCGTTGTAGCGGATCAGATCGGCCACCGGGCGGCCGACATACAACATGCCGTCGGGATAATCGAACATGGCCTGGTACTGGCCGTTCCAGGCGATCAGGCGCATCTGTGCATCCACCACACTGACCCCGGCGGCGATGTTCTCCAGCGTGGTGTGCAGGATCTCGCGGTTGAAACGCAACTCCTGGCCGGCCTCGTCCAGCACGGCGACCACCTCGTCCACGCGCATGCCCGAGCCACGCAACAGACTGGTCAGCAGCAAGCGCGAAGAGGTGGCACCGATGGAGGCGGCCAGCAGGCGCTCGGTGAACTGCACCCAGCCACGGTCGGCCTGGCCGCTCAGACCCACCGGCTGCTGCACGCGGGTGGCCTGCTCCTCGAAGGCATGGCGGGCCTGGCGGTCGCCCAGCACACGCCCGGCCAGGGCCAGCAGGTCGGTGACCCGCACATGCCCGGACCAGCCACCGGCAGCCGCCGCCGTGGGCTGGCTGGCCGGCTCCAGGAACGGGGCCGCACGCAGGCGCTCGGCCATGCCCGGCGGCCAGCGCCAGGACACCAGCACCAGCACGGCGGTATTGACCAGCAGCGACCACAGCGTGGCGTGGGTCAGCGGATCCAGCCCGTGCAGCCCGAGCAAGGCCTGTGGCTGCAGCCAGGACAAGCCACCCGGGCCATCGAGCATCCACTGCGGGCGCAGCCCCGCGCCGTCGGCCATGGTCGGCAGCAACAGGGTGTACAACCACACGGCAAAGCCGGTGAGCACGCCCATCTCCGCACCGCGGCGGCTGGTGCCACGCCAGTACAGCCCGGCGATCAACGCCGGAGCAAATTGGGCCACGGCGACGAAGGCCATCAGGCCATAAGAGGCCAGCGAGGCATCGTTGCGGCTGATGCGGTAGTACGAATAGGCCGCCAGCCCCAGGCCGAGGATGGCCAGGCGGCGGATCCACAGCACCCGGGTCGCCCGCACCGCGGCGGCATGCGCGTCACCATCGCGACGCAGCAGCAGCGGCATCACCAGGTCGTTGGAAATCATCGTGGCCAGGGCGATGGAGGACACCACCACCATGCCGGTGGCCGCCGAGAAACCGCCGATATAGGCAACCAGGGCCAGCAGCTGCCGGCCATCGGCCAGGGGCAGGCCCAGCACCAGCGAATCGGCGGTACTGCCATCAATGCCGAGCAGCATCACCCCGGCGCTGGCAATGGGCATCACTGCCAGCGAGATCACCAGCAGGTAGGCGGTGAACATCCAGCGCGCGCGGCGCACGTCGGCCACCTCGCCACACTCCACCACGGCTACGTGGAACTGGCGTGGCAGGCACAGCATGGCCAGGAAGCTGAGCACGGTCTGGGCGATGAAACCGCCGGGCATCGCCGTGGGCGAGAACATGGTCTGGATCGCCTGCAACGGTGGGTGGCCGTTGCTGCCGAGCAGCTTCCAGGCAAACACACCCACCGCGCTGATGGCCACCAGCTTGACCACCGATTCCAGCGCGATGGCCAGCATCATGCCGTGGTGGTGCTCGGTGGCATCGACCCGGCGTGCACCGAACAGGATGGCGAACATGGCCATCATCAGGGCCACATACAGGGCCGGGTCCTGCCAGTAGCCCGGATCGGCGCCGCCATCGGTGGACAGCACCTGCAGGCTCATGGCCACGGCCTTGTACTGCAGGGCCAGGTAGGGAATCACCCCGACCAGGGCAATCACGGCCACCAGCGCCCCGAGGCGGCGTGAATGGCCGTAGCGCGAGGCGATGAAGTCGGCGATGGACACCATGTTCTGCTGCCGCGCCACATGCACCAGGCGCTCCAGCACATGCCAGCCCAGCAGCATCAACAGCACCGGGCCCAGGTAGATGGGCAGGTAGCCCAGGCCATGGCGTACGGCGGTGCCGACCGCACCGTAGAACGTCCACGACGAGCAGTACACCGCCAGCGCCAGCGAATAGATCAGCGGCCGCAACCAGGGGCGGTTGGGGTACATGGGGTGACGGTCGCCCAGCCAGGCAACGCCGAACAACAGGGCCGCGTATGCCAGCGATACCAGCAGCAGGATCCAGCTCGACACAGCACCACTCCCGACAACACCCCAGCGCCGCAGTGTAACGCCCATCTGCCGGCAGCGCGGGGCGCACAAACGACAACGCCGCCTTCAAGGCGGCGTTGTCGTTGATCAGCACATCAAGGCTTACTGTGCCGGCACGCCCATCTCGGCCAGCAGGTCATGGGCCGGGTAGACCTTGTCCATCAGCCAGCGCATGTAGCGCATGTCCACGTGCACGGCGCGCTTGTAGCGCGGATCGAACCACCAGCTGGCCGATACCGACTCCCAGTTGGAGTCAAAGTTCAGGCCGATCAGCTCGCCCTTGGCGTTGAGTACCGGCGAGCCGGAGTTGCCGCCGGTGGTGTCCAGGTTGGTCAGGAAATTCACCGTCTGCGTGCCCAGGGCCGGGTCGGCGGTGTTGCCCCAGTCGCCCTTGGCGATGGCCTCCAGCAAGGGCTTGGGCGCATCGAACGGGTAGGCATTGGTGTTCTTTTCCAGGATGCCGGCCACGGTGGTGACCGGGCTCCAGGTCACCGCATCGCGCGGGGTGATCGACTCGACCCGGCCGTAGGAGATGCGCAGGGTGCGGTTGGCATCCGGGTACAGCGCGCGGCCCTGGCTGTTGCGCCAGGCGAACAGTGCCTGCATGTAGGCCGGGCGCAGGCGCAGCGATTCGCCCTCGCGGGTCTTGGCCTCGTGCTCCAGGCGCAGCTGGGCGGCCACCAGCGGGCCGGCGATGGCCAGCAGGGCGTCATCGCCCAGGGCCTGGCCGGCCTTGGCCTTGTCCAGCAAGCCGAGGCGGGTAGCTTCGTCGCCCAGGCCGGTGGCGGCATACAGCGCATCCAGCCGGGCGCTCAGCTCGGCCGGGGTGCGGCCGAAGGCGGCATCGAACTCGGCCACGCGCTGGGCGTCGGGCAGCTGCTGGTAACGGCCCAGCACATGGGCCAGCAGGGCCTTTTCGACCTTGGGGTCAAAGCGGCGCTGCACCTGCTTCAGGGTGCCTTCGATCATGCCCAGGTCACGGGCCTGGTAGCCGGTCTCACGCTGTGCATCGGGCTTGGCCGCTTCGATGCGCAGGCGCTCCAGCAGCAGGGCCGAGCGCAGCAGCTGGGTGGCACCGCTTACCTGCTGCAGCAGCAGGTCACGTTCGCCCACGCTGGCGCCGCCGGCAATCTGCGCGAACAGCGCATCGATGCTGCGACGCTGGGTACGCGGGGTGGCAGCCAGCATGGCCGCCTCATCGGCACCGCGCAGGGTCTTGGCATCGCTGCGCAGCAGGCCTTCCAGCTCGCCGGCGGCACGCTTGCGGTTGTTCTTCAGGCCCTGCAGCTGCGAGGCATAGCGCTGGGTGGCGGCGGCATCACCGGCGGTGGCCGCCTCGATGGTGTCGATCATCTGCTGGAACAGCGCCACCCGGCGCGGCAGCACCTGGTCGATCTGGCTGGCGAACTCGGCCGCGGTGCGGTGGCGGTAGGTCACCCCCGGGTAGCCGGCCAGCATGGCGTAATCGCCCTCCTTCGGACCTTGCGCCGACAGGTGCAGGAAGGCCGGGTTCTGGTAGGGGACGTTGTTCTCGCTGTACGGGGCCGGCTTGCCATCCGGGCCGACATAGGCGCGCAGCAGGGTGAAATCGCCGGTGTGGCGCGGCCACATGAAGTTGTCGATTTCATCGCCGTAGTTGCCGATCGCCCGCGGCGGCGCATAGACCAGGCGCACGTCCTGCAGCTCGACCTGGGCGATGCGGTAGAAATCGGTGCCGTAGTACATGTTGGCCACCGAGCAGCGCACGCTGCCATCGGCCTCGCACTGCGCCACGATCTGCTTGGACGCCTGCTCGATGGCGTCATGGTAGGCGCGGCCGGTCTTGCCCTTGGCCGCGGCCAGCACCTGGTCGGTGACCTTGTCAAAAGCGGTGGTGACCACCACCCGGAAATCCGGGTTGGCCGGGCGCTCTTCAGCACGGCCCTTGGCGACAAAACCGTTGTCGATGATGTTGTCTTCCGGGCTGCTGTTGTACTGGATCACCCCCATCGCAACATGGTGGTTGGTCAGCAGCAGGCCGTTGGCCGAGACGAACGAACCGGTGCCACCACCGGCGCGCACCACCGCACTGAGCGGCGGCGCGGTGACATCGGCCAGCCCGGCCGGGTCGCCTTCAAAACCGGCCGCCTTCATCTGTGCGGCCAGATCCGGCAGCTGGGTGGGCATCCACATGCCTTCATCGGCATGGGCAGTAGCGGCCAGGCCAAGGGCCAGCGCGGCGGCAAGGGTGTTGCGGGTCATGGGAACGTCCCCGGGACATCAATCAAGCCCCGCAAACTAACGGCCCGCGCCGGCAGCGGCAAGGGCCACAGGGCATGGAAGGTGGATTCAGTCCTCATCCATTGCCGCAAACGCTTGTACGAAGTGATCCAGCAGGGCGCGCACCGAGGGCAGCTGGCCGCGCCGGGAGGGGTACACCGCATGGATGATCTCCTGCGATGGCGCCCAGTCCGGCAGCACCCGCACCAGCTCACCGCTGGCCAGCGAATCGGCCACCAGCATCAGCGGCAGCTGCACCACCCCGACCCCGGCGCAGGCGGCCTGGCGCAGGGGCAGCATGCCGCGGGTCACCAGCCGCGGCTGGTGGCGGAGTTCGGCCTGCAGCCCGTTGGGGCCCAGCAGGTGCCAGGCATGCTCATCCTGCGGTTGGCCCAGGGCCAGGCTGGGCAGGCCTGCCAGATCGGCCGGGCCCTGCGGCACCCCATGCCGCTGCAGCAGGCCTGGGCTGGCCACCAGGCCCTGGCTGCGCTCACCGAACACCTTGAGCACCAGCTCGCTGTCCTCCAGCGGCGGTGGGCGCACGCGGATGGCCATGTCAAAGCCTTCGGCAATCACATCGACGCGGCGGTTGGTTTCCTCCAGGTGCACCTGCACGTCCGGGCAGGCCGCCATGAACTCGGCCAGCATCGGCCCGATGCGGAAATCCAGCAGCATGGTCGGGCAGCTCAGGCGCACCGTGCCACGCGGCTGGCTGCGGGTCAGCTCGATCGCCTCCCCTGCCGCCTCGGCCTCGATCAGCATCGCGCGCACATGGGCGTAGTAGGTCTGGCCGATATCGGTAACCGAAAAATGCCGGGTCGAGCGTTGGATCAGGCGCACCCCCAGGCGTTCCTCGAGCAGGGCGATGCGCCGGCTCAGCTTGGACTTGGGCTCGCCCAGGGCGCGGCCGGCCGGGGCAAAGCCGCCGTGCTCGACCACCTTGGCGAAGTAATACAGGTCATTGAGGTCCTGCATGGGCCACCATCGTTCACCAGATAGGACTATCTGACCATATTTCAGCTACTACCGGCCACATCGTTCCAAATCCATTATTCCCTCCAACGAAGGCGCAACCCGCGCCGCAACCGGAGAAGGACATGAAGAAGATCAGCGGCCTGTACAGCGCCCCCCGCCCGCACTGGGTTGGCGACGGTTTCCCGGTGCGCTCGCTGTTCTCCTACAACACCCACGGCCGCCAGCTCAGCCCGTTCCTGCTGCTCGACCATGCCGGCCCGGCGCAGTTTGAACCGGCCAACACCCCACGCGGCGTGGGCCAGCACCCGCACCGCGGCTTCGAGACGGTGACCATCGTCTACGACGGCGAGGTGGCCCACCGCGACTCCACCGGCGCCGGCGGCGTGATCGGCGTGGGTGATGTGCAGTGGATGACCGCCGCTTCGGGGATCATCCATGAGGAATTCCACTCCGAGGACTTCACCCGCCGTGGCGGCAAGCTGGAAATGGCCCAGCTGTGGGTCAACCTGCCGGCAGCAGACAAGATGAGCGCGCCGGGTTACCAGAACATCACCGCCGACATGATTCCCAACGTAGCCCTGGCCGATGACGCCGGCAGCCTGCGGGTGATCGCCGGCGAGTACGCCGGGCACAAGGGACCGGCCCGCACGTTCACCCGTATGAACGTGTGGGACCTGCGCCTTGCCCGCGATGGCCAGGTGAGCCTGGACTTTGCCGCTGGCGACACCGTGGCTGCGGTGGTGCTGCGTGGCACGGTGCTGGCCAATGGCGACCAGGTGGTGCGCGAAGGCCAGATGGCCGTGTTCGACCGTGCTGCCGGCGAGGTGCTGCTGGAAGCCAATGGCGAGGCCATCGTGCTGGTGCTGTCCGGCGAGCCG
This sequence comes from Stenotrophomonas ginsengisoli, assembly GCF_001431485.1. Taxonomy (GTDB): domain Bacteria; phylum Pseudomonadota; class Gammaproteobacteria; order Xanthomonadales; family Xanthomonadaceae; genus Stenotrophomonas; species Stenotrophomonas ginsengisoli. The sequence goes on from NZ_LDJM01000015.1 coordinate 23,043, forward strand.
ATCGACGAACCCATCGCCGGCTATGGGCCGTTCGTGATGAACACCCAGGACGAGCTGCGCCAGGCCGTGGATGACTTCAACGCCGGCCGTTTCGGCCAGGTCCCGGAAGCGGCACAGGCCTGAGCGCGGCAACCCCTGTTTCGGGCCACCCTCCCCGGTGGCCCATCCCCTCAGCGCTCGCGCTGATCCTGCGCAGGCACACGCGCCTGCACCCTTTCAAGGAGTTATCCCATGGGCAAGCCCTACGTGCGTCTGGACAAGGACGATGTTGCCGTACTGCTGGTGGACCACCAGACCGGCCTGCTGTCGCTGGTACGCGACATCGACCCGGACAAGTTCAAGAACAACGTGCTGGCACTGGCCGACATCGCCAAGTACTTCAACCTGCCCACGATCCTGACCACCAGCTTTGAAACCGGCCCCAACGGCCCGCTGGTGCCCGAGCTCAAGGAACTGTTCCCGGACGCCCCGTACATCGCCCGCCCGGGGCAGATCAACGCCTGGGACAACGAGGACTTCGTCAAGGCAGTCAAGGCCACCGGCAAGAAGCAGCTGCTGGTTGCCGGCGTGGTCACCGAAGTGTGCGTGTCTTTCCCGGTGCTCTCCGCGCTGGCCGAAGACTTCGACGTGTTCGTGGTCACCGATGCCTCGGGCACCTTCAACGAAATGACCCGCAACGCCGCTTGGAGCCGCATGGAACAGGCCGGCGCCCAGCTGATGAGCTGGTTCGGCGTGGCCGCCGAACTGCACCGCGACTGGCGCAATGACGTGGAAGGCTTGGGCACCCTGTTCTCCAACCACATCCCCGACTACCGCAACCTGATCAACAGCCACACGCTGTTTACCAGCGGCAAGTAAGGCACTGTTCCAGCGCAAATGAAAAAACCGTCGTACCGCAAGGTACGGCGGTTTTTTTATGCCCGCCTGAGCAACCGGATGGCGATTGCAGCAAGGCCCTGCCGAGTGCCGAGCTGGTTTGCATGGCAATGGATTAAGGAAAAACCTTACCTGTAAATCAGGAACAGCCTGACAGCCACTAACCCACCCGGTTATCTGCAAGCAGCTGCAGGCTTGAAACCAATGGCGCGATGAAGGAATCTTCACAGTGTCCGATTCCGTAGGAATGACAGGGGGACACATGGAATGTGAAACAGGCGCACGCCAGGCCGTGCGTTGGATCGTGATGACCGCGCTGCTGTGCTGCACTGCTGCCCACGCGCAGACAGTGCGCTCGGCCACGGGTACGCAGCAACGGGTCTATATCCCGCCGGCACGCCAGCCGCACAACTCGATGGCGCGTGACACCACGCCCTTCAACTGCGAGCAATACCGCCGCCACCCGCATCCGGGCATGGCCAGCTACTGCCAGGGCATCGAGAACATGGCCCTGCACAACGAAGCCCGCCGCCAGGGCCGGCCCGCACCTTCGGCTTCCATCATCGAACTACCGCCGCTCGGCTCCGAACCGGCCAAGACACTCGGCTATGCCTGCATCGGCGGCCAAGCGTTCAAGCGCCTGGACAACGGCTGGGAGCAGGTGTCGGCCGCTGCAGGTGGATGGCAGCGGTGTCGGGGCGGCTGACTTAACCACACACAAAGGAAAGGAAAATGTCCGCAGAACTGCACGCAACTACCGCTGCAAAGACCAGTAAGTCGGGCTTCTTCTCTTTCTTTGAAAGCCTGCTCAGCTTCGTACTGTGTGCGCTGATGGCAATTGGCCTGATAGCTGCAACCGCCACTTGGCGCAGCAGCACGGTGGAATTCATCGGCAGTGACCGCATGCGCATCACGGAAAACACTTGGTGGGGCTTGCTGAGCGATGAAACCACCTACCGCAGCAGCGCCGGCGGCTGGCTATTGATTCGCTCAAATGGTGATGAGGTGGCGGTGAGCGCACAGCCAATTCGCATAAATAACTAATGTCTTAACCTGTCGATTGAAAGGTATCTCTGAATCCATCTCTCCACCCGCATCCGGGCATGGCCAGCTACTGCCAAGGCATCGAGAACATGGCCCTGCACAGCGAAGCCCGCCACCACGGCCGGCCCGTACCATCCGCTTCCATCATCGAACTACTGCCGCTCCGCTCCGAACCGGCCAAGACACTGGGCTATGCCTGCATCGGCGGCCAGGCGTTCAAGCGCCTGGACAACGGCCGGGAGCAGGTGTCGGCGGCTGCAGGTGGATGGCAGCGGTGTCGGGGTGGGTGAGTAGACCTGATCCCGTTCTCACATCTCACCAAGCTGGAGGAACCGGCCTGTGATTGCCGACATGCGGTTGCGAACCTATTTTTCTCTCCACCACGCGCAGATGGCTGCCTACCATGCGAGGGTGGCTCAGAGCCTGGAGGTCAATGAGTCGGAGGAATCGGCTATCGCTCTATCGGCTCATGTTTCTGCAGCAGTGATCTCCGCCGGGGCGTTCATGGATGCGACCGCAAACGAAGTTGCGGAGAACTCCAAGCGGCCTGGAAAGGATGTTAAAGGACGCCCTGCGTCGTTGCTGCGACTCAACGAGCTTTTGGAGGCTGCCAATGTCCCCGCGATCGATTACATAGATCCTCTATGGGTAAATGCGCAGACCCTCATTGAACTGCGGAATAGACTTATCCACTACGAGTACGACTGGCTAGATGAGGGGACAGCCAACATGATCGGGCCTGGTGCTTTGAATGTGAGTCCGCTGCAGGAAAAGCTCAGAGCAGCATTCACGTACTTGCCGCTGACAGTGGGCTACATCCCAAGATTCCTTTCGCCAGATTGCGCAGCTTGGGCAGTTCAGTCGGCCGTTGCTTTTCTGGATGAGTTCTATTGCCGTCTCAATCAGACACCGAGCCATGATCATTTGCGTCACAGAATCAAGGTTTCACGTCCTTAGCCCCGAGAAAGCGGGGTTTTTTATGATGCCCTTTGCAGCCTTTGCCACTGTTTCGTAGCCTCGTCGCACTGCCCATCGATGCGATCAACGGAGTCAGGCTGGCCTTTAAAGCTTCTGCTTTTTGCTTTTAATGTTCCGCCGTAGTGCATGGCCGCTGGCCGCAGCGAATACCCGCAGCCCGATGCTTATGGCACGTCGCTTCAGGCCGCCCGCACAGCGCTTGACTGCCCATTGCAGGCAGATCAGCGCTGTTGCGAGCGGTGGCCAGCTACGCTTCCCCGCGATATCGCCGATGCACAGCGATGTTCCAGGCACGGCAGGCCTCGTCCAGGGCAGCACTCACCTCTTCCACGCGGTAGGCGGTGGCCTGGCGGGCATCCAGCCAGATCCAGCGCTGGCGTTGCTGCGTGCGGCAGCGGGCATGCAGGTTGCCGCCGGCATCCAGCCGTACCTGGTCCACCGCGTCGAACTGGCGCAGCACCACTTCCATCAACAACTGGGCAGCCGCACGCCGGCAATCTTCGGCGCACATTGAGGGGCTGGCCACCTGTGCCTGCTGCAACAGCTGCAGCAATACCTGCCATTGACGGTGCAGGGGATGGCCGGTATCGCTGACGCTGTGGATCATCGGCGGTGACATGGCAGGCTCCATCGCAACCGGGCATCCAGCCTGCATGCCTGGCCGCAGCAACCACCATCGGTGCCCTGCCCGGCCGGTATTCGGAAAAATAGCGCCCGCGTGGTTGGGACTTATGACCTCTGCACCTTGACCGGGCCCATCACGCTGGCTATCAAGGAGCATCCTGTCGTGTGGAGCGGTTATGCGCCTTGCCTTGCCCGTTGTCCTGTCCACCCTGTTGCTGGCCCTGCCGGCTGCCGCCCATCAACCCATTGCCAGCGTGCGCGTGGCCTTTGACCGCGACAGCATCGGCGCGGCGCAGACCCAGGGCTGGGCCGATGTAGCCGCCCAGCGCGCCGTCACCGCCGATGACCCGGTACGCATTGCCTCCATTTCCAAGCTGGTGCTGGCCATCGGTGTGATGCGTCTGGTCGAGGAAGGCAAGCTGGACCTGCATACCGATGTGTCCCAATACCTGGGCTGGGAGCTGCGTCACCCGCGCTTTCCGCAAGTGCCGATCACCCTGCAGATGATGCTGTCCCACCAGTCCGGCCTGACCGATGACGCCGGCTACTGGGCCACCCCGCTGGACGGGCAGATCCGCGACATCGTCGATGACCCGCGCGCCTGGGACGAACACGCTCCGGGCACCTGGTTCCGTTACACCAACCTCAACTCGCCGCTGGTCGCCTCGATGATGGAGCGCGTCACCGGCGAACGCGTGGACCTGCTGATGCAGCGTCTGGTGCTGCAGCCTGCCGGCATCAACGCCTGCTACGGCTGGGAAACCTGCGACGAGGCCACCGCCGCCCGCGCGGTGGTGCTGTATGACAAGGACGGCAAGCCGGCGGTGGACGACAACCAGGGCAAGAAGCCGGAATGCAACGTCCGCCGCGCCACCGATGGCAGCTGCGACCTGGCCCTGTGGCAGCCTGGCCGCAATGGCGGTGCGTTCTCGCCGCAGGGCGGCCTGCGCATCAGTGCCAATGCCCTGGCCCGGGTCGGCCAGCTGCTGCTGGGCGGCGGTGAAATCGACGGCGTACGCATCATCTCCGACGCCTCGGTCAAGACCATGCTCACCCCTCAGTGGGTATATGCCCCGGGCAATGGCCAGACCTGGGAAGACGGCGAGCCGATGCCGCCGCCGGGCGTGCCGCACGCCACCCTGTGCAGCTACGGCCAGGGCACCATCATCCTGGCCACCGGCCACCCCGATTGCGGCGATGACCCGTTCGGCGATGGCATCGCCCGCGTCGGCCACTCCGGTAATGCCTACGGCCTGCGTTCGGGCCTGTGGATCGACCCGGCCAGCGGCACCGGCGTGGCCTATTTCGCCACCGGCATGGACGGCGCCCCGATCGGCAAGCGCTCGGCCTTCACCGCCGAAGCCGAGCGCCTGGCCACTGGCGAGTAAGCCCGGCAGGGCAGCCGCAGAGGGCCATGGGGCACACAAGGCCGCATGGCCCACGGCCGGCGCTCAACGGTAGATCACCTTGCTGCCATCCAGCCGAATGACTCCGGCCTTGACCAGGCTGGCAATCAGTTCATCGGCCTGCTGGCTGGAAATGGTCTTGGCAAACGTCGCCAGCACGTGGTTGCGCAGGCTTGCACGCTTGGCCGGCCGGTTTTTTGGGTGTTTGGCGAGCAACAGCTTGATCTGTTCCAGCCGCTGGGTGGCATTGATCGCCGGCTTGCCGGACTGTGCCGCCACAACCGGCTTCGGTGTTGGCACAGCAGCCGGCGCAGCCACCGGCTCCACGGTGACCACCACCGCCTCGGCCCGGGCCGGGCGCACCACCGCCATTGCCTTGGCTTTGGCCGCTTGGGGAAACATCGCCATCTGCGCAATGGCCGGCACCCGGTACACCGTCGCCTTGTGCTGGCGCAGGTGGGTTACCAGCGGGTCAAAGCCGGTGTCCTTGGAAATGATGTGGAAATACCCATCCGGGTCTTCATGCAGCAACCGGCCCAGGTAGCAGGCAATATGGAAATCCAGCGCGTTGCTGCCATTGCCAGTAATGCGCACATAGCGCACCCGCTCCCCCATCGCATGCGCGGCAATGGCCAGGTCAGTTGAAAACTTGGCCTGCGAGGCACCAATGAAGATCCAAACCTGCACAGTGGGCAGGTCAAGCAACGACAGATCATCTGGTTGCACGTTTTCATGGTCGATGAAAACGTAATTCCGCCGTGGCGTGATTAGCATCAGGTTATTGCCGCTTTCTGCTTCATTCACGAAGTTGGCCCGCTGGATCTTTCTTCCCGCGATGATTGCCCAAGCGCTTACGGCTTGCCAAGCAGGCAGCAACCAGCCAAGAGATTAGATCTTCGCGTCCACCTTCAGATCACCCTCCTTGATCCAGCCGATGCGCCGCAGCGGCCAGGCGATCAGCAGGCACAGCACGGCCGGCAGCAGAAAATGCAGCAGGCCGATCTTCAGCCAGACATCCAGGCCATTGCCCATGGCCGCCAGTGTGCCGACCTGGCCGACAAAACCACTGGTGCCCATGCCCGAGCCGGTGGGCACGTTCTGCATGCCAAACCCCAGGGTGGCGACAGGCCCGAGAATGGCGGCGGTGAGTACCGGCGGAATCCAGATGCGCGGGTTGCGCACGATATTGGGCAGCTGCAGCATGCTGGTACCCAGGCCCTGGCTGAGCAGGCCGGCGCTGCGGTTTTCCTTGAAGCTCATCACCGCAAAACCGACCATCTGCGCCGCACAGCCCACGGTAGCCGCACCACCGGCCAAACCGCCGAGGTTGAGCGAAATGGCCAGCGCGGCACTGGAGGTGGGGCCGGTGAGGATCATGCCCATCACCACCGCCAGCAGCACGCTCATCAACAGCGGCTGCAGGCCCATGGCCCATTGAATGCCATCGCCGGTGGCCGCCAGCACTGATCCAATCAATGGCGCCAACGCCGTAGCCACGGCAAAGCCGCTGACCAGGGCCGTGGCCGGAGTGACGATGATGTCCAGCGGGGTGGTCTTGCTGACCAGCTTGCTGGCCTCGGTGGCCACCGCCACGGCCACAAAGCACCCTACCGGGCCGCCCATCTTGGCCCCGAACAGGCCGATGGCCGCACTGGCGAAGATCACGATTGGCGGGCCCTGCAGGCCATACGCCACGGCCACACCAATGGCCGCGCCCATCGCCTGCTGGGCCATGGTGCCGGCTTCCACCAAGGCCGGGATGCCGGTCCAGCCGCCCACGGTCTTCAGGATCAGGCCGATCACCAATGAGCCGAACAGGCCCAGGGTCATGTAGTTGAGCGCATCGATGCCGTAACGGCGCAGCGAGAACTCGATGTTGCGGGCGGCGAGGAAGGTTTTCAGCGACATGACACGGGCCGGGCAATGGGGGGTGCCGGGGCGGCATGGCCACCGGCAGCGAAGTGTACGACGACGCGCACAGTCCCTCGCCCATGCCGATGGCACAGTGCAGCCATCCCGTCGGAGGTTGTTGCCATGCCGCTCCAGAACCGTTGTCACGCAGGCCTTGCCACAAGCCTGCTGTTGCTTGGCAGCGCATGTGCCTCCAGCGCCGGTATGCCGGGTGACCTGCAGATACGCACAACCTCCCCGGCGCAGCTGCTGGCGGGAGCACAATCGGCCGGCCACGGATTTCCAGCTGCATGCAGGGCCTGGACCCTCTCCCCCTCCCAGGCCAGGCAGTTCTTCGCCCTGGCCTTGGAGCAGCTACCGCAAGACCAGCATCGTTTTGACTACCTGCCCTGTGAAATCACCGGCGAGCTGCAAGCCGATGGCCAGCGCTGGCAGTTCCACATCAATGCCGCCGGCACTGGCCGCTGGCAGCACAACGGCAGCCAGCGCCACTTTGCCTGCACCGAGCCGGCCTGCGAGCCGCTGGTCCTGATGCTGCCCGAACCCGGCAATCCGTAACCACAGCCGGCAGGGTTCAGGCAGGCCGCGAGGCGCGGGCTATGCTTGCTGCATCGCCTGCCTGCCGCATCCCCACGTGACCACGCACCGCGCCATCCGCGATGGCCTTCCCGCCAGCCACTTCCAGCTTCCTCCCGGCCCGTGGGCCACGGTGCTGCAAGCGCTGTGTGCGCATTTCCCGGCCATTGCCGAAGACATCTGGTGTGACCGTTTCATCCGTGGCCGGGTACTGGATGCCGACGGCCAGCCGTTGCCTGTCGATGCGCCTTACCGGCTCGGCGCCACCGTGCAGTATTTCCGCGAAGTGGCCGACGAGCCGGTGATTCCGTATGCCGAAACCATCGTGCATGCCGATGAGCATCTGGTCGTGGCCTGCAAGCCGCACTTCCTGCCGGTGGTACCGGCCGGGGTGTATGTACGCCAGACCCTGCTCAACCGCCTGGTGGAGACCCTGGACAACCCACACCTGGTGCCGCTGCACCGCATTGACCGCGACACGGCCGGGCTGGTGCTGTTCTCGGCCAACCCGGCCAGCCGCGGTGCCTACCAGGCGCTGTTCCGCGAGCGGCGCATTGCCAAGTACTACCTGGCCGTGGCCCCGCCACTGGAACAGCTGCCGTTTCCGTATATGCACCGCAGCCGCCTGGTGCCCGGCGAGCCGTTTTTCCGCATGTGCGAAGCGCCGGGCGAGGCCAACAGCGAAACCGTGATCGAGGTACTCAGGCGCGGCCCCAAGCACTGGACTTACCGCCTGCAGCCGATAACAGGGCGCAAGCACCAGTTGCGTGTGCACATGGCCGCGCTGGGGGCTCCCCTGCTGCATGACCGCAGCTATCCGCAGCTGCTGCCACAACAGGCCGATGCAGCGGAGCAGCCGCTGCAACTGCTGGCCCATGCACTGCACTTCACCGATCCACTGGATGGCACACAACGGCAGTTCCACTCTGCACGGGTACTGAGCGAGGATTGCTTGCCGTCATGAAGCAGCGGGGAAAACGCCCCAGTGCTGCCGACCGACCAAGTACTGCCGCCCGTCGATTGAAAAATAACAATCAAACCAATTATTTGCACTTGTTTGAAAAGATCATGAACGCGCAATAGACTGGGCCATTCGTGCGTTATGGCACACCCAAATAAATATCCGGCAAGGCAACCGCCGGCATTTATTCAGCACGGCACAGATGGCAGCACGAAGCGTTGGTTGTGTGGCAAACAAAAAACCACCCGTAAGCCCAGGAAGGATCGGCAATGCTTCCAGCTCAACTTGCGCACTATCCAACCCAATATGACATGTCGCTGCTGGCCATTGCGGTGCTGGACCAGCGCACATTCTCCACGGTCTACTGCAACTCAACCTTCCTGCGACTGCAGAAAAATCATGCCATGGTGGCTGGAACGGACATGTTCCGTGAAACCAACCTGCGCGAAGCCGCCCAACGCTGCTGGCAGCAGAAGATCATGGTGCTGACCACGCTGCCGGACAGCTTGTTGCGGGTTGAATTTTCCCCTCTGCCCGGCGATGACGCCTCCGCCCCCTATGTGCAATGTCTGCTGCTCAGGCCACACATCGAAACCGGTGCCGGCGAGCAGGCCCTGTAACAGCCCGGGGATGCTTCCTTGTCCAGTATGCCGCTGGCTTATGCACGGATAATCGACCACCTGCCCCACAGCATCTGGTTGTGCACACCCCAGGGCGAGATCTTCTGGACCAATGGCACCTCCAATCGTTACGCCTACGGCACCGACGAGATGCTCGATGCCAGCAACACGCGCTATGTGAGCAAGGTGCATCCGGACGACCTGACCGGTGCCGGGATTGCCCTGTCTCGCGCCATGAACGGTGATCCACCCGAGCGCCCCTACCGTTACCGCCTGCGCGATCACCGCGGTGCTTTTCGTTGGCACGAGTTCTGTATTGCGCCGGTCTATGACGACAACCGCCAGCTGCTGTACTGGATCGGCAGCAGCGTCAACATCGAGCACACCATGGCTGAAGCCCGGCATCTGGAGGCGGCACTGAGCACCGCCAACAGCCAGTTGGCCAGCCTGCGCAGTGAGCTGGACAGGCATCTGCAGCACTCGGCAATCGAGCAGAAGATGGCCCTGGTCAACCATCTTGCCGGTGGCATTGCCCATGACCTCAACAACCTGTTGCAGGTGGTGGTGGCCTGTACCGAAATGGCCCTGCTGGCCGACCCATCACCCGCGGTGGAATCCAAGCTGCGCCTGATTGCCGATTGCGTGAACCGTGCCGGGCGCATGTCATCGCAGCTGGCCAGCTTCAGCGGCCGTCAACCACAGAACTCACGAGTGCTCGATACCCACGCCACCTTGTTTGAGTGTGCACAGCTGCTGCAACGCGCGGTTGGGGCGGAGATTGAATTCGAGTCCCGCATTGCCGATGACCTGCATCCGATCCTGGCCGACCGCTCGCAACTGGAAAACACCCTGATCAACCTGGCCATCAATGCACGAGATGCCGTCAATGGGCATGGCCGTGTCCTGTTTGATGCCTGCAACACCACCAGCCTGGATAGCGACGGCAATCCGGTCGAACAAGTGCAGCTGACCCTGTCCGATGATGGCATCGGCATGGACCCGGCACTGCAGGAGAAGGTGTTCGAGCCCTTCTTCACCACCAAACCCGATGGCAAGGGCACCGGCCTGGGGCTGTCGATGGTGCGGCGCTTTGTCCAGGCCAGCAATGGCCATATCACCCTGAACTCAGAACTGGGCAAGGGCACCAGCATCAGCCTGCTGTTGCCACGCAGCCGCCAACAGGCAGCAGTGGCAACCGAACAGGTCGATACCCAGGCTTCATTGAAGCTGAAAATCCTGCTGGTAGAAGACGACGAACAGGTGCGCCAATCCATCCACCTGCTCCTGCTCCAGCTCGATTGCGATGTCATCCCCTCGTTCAACATCGACCATGCCTTGGCATTGCTCGATGGTGGCATGCGTCCGGATGTGATCATCTCCGACATCCGTATGCCGGGCAGGAAAACCGCCCGTGACCTGATCCACTGGGTGGAATCCAGGCCCGGCATGGCATTGTGCTTTGCCACCGGCTACAGCCCGGATGTAGCGGTGGCAGAAGGCCTGATCGACGGCAAGTATGTCGTTTTGTTCAAGCCGTTTACCCTGCACGATCTGGCCGGCATCCTGCACCGCCTGGTCGCAACGCATGCCCGGCTGGCTGCTGAAAACTGAAAGTGCCCTGCGCAGGCAGGGCATTTCATTGAAACCGGCATGGGTTACATGCCGTTGATCACGATCTCGTTGACCACATTGCTGCCACTGGTGACGCGTACATAACGCTCACCGATCCGGCGCCATTCCTGGCCACGCGGTGCCTTCTGCAGACCATGGCGGCGGTGTTCGGTAACCACTACGCCCTGGCGGTTTTCTGCCAGCGGGGCTCCCAGGCGCAGCGGGCGATGGCCGGCACGATCGACCGAGCGCGGTCCACCGCGGCGATGCATGCCGTCATGGCGATGCATGCGCCCTGCATGGGCCTGTGGCGCCCCGTGCGGGGCCGCACCAAACTGGCGACGCTGCCCGTGCGGGCCCTTGTGATGACGCCCCGGAGCCTCGGCGGCTTGCCCGGCCTGCGGCGGGCGAATGCCCTGCTGCCCGGCAACCGGGGGCAGCGCAGCCGTACTGACCGCCGCCGGAGCCGGAGCGACCGGGGCAATCGTTGCCGGTGCCGCCAGGGCCGAGCCTGCAACCAACACCGAGAGCGAAAGAATCGTTGCGACAACCTGCTTCATGAAAACCTCCTTCACAGCGGTCTTGCTGCGTGGTTCCACGATAAGGCCGGAAAAATGAACGCCCGTCTAAAAACAATACTCCGAATGTATCCGCATGTATCACATTGTTTTGTTTTCAAGCAGACGCCGATCGAAAACAATGCAGAAAACATCCCGGACAACAGTCGCAACAACAGCAGATCGAATAAATATTTTTATATTTAATACTTACAGAGACAAATAATAAACACATAAAACATAATAAATAAAACAGAGTGCCAGAACAGCAAGTCACTCAGTCCGCCATTAACAGCCGTATGTCAGCAGCGCACCATCAAACCGCCACGTCCGGCCCACGCCTGCGCTGGACCGGGTTGATCACGCAACGTCTGTGTGGCCAACAGGCAGGAAACAAAAAGGCGGTGCCGCTTCAACGGCACCGCCCGGGAACGATCAGCAGATCGGGGTCAGGCCTGCTCAGGCGGCCTTGTGCCCGGCGACCCAGCGGTCTACGCGCTTTTCCAGCAGGTCCAGCGGCAATGCGCCACCACCGAGGACGGTGTCGTGGAAGCCACGGATGTCGAACTTGTCACCCAGTTCGGCTTCAGCCTTGGCACGCAGCTCGAGGATCTTGTTCATGCCGATTTTGTAGGAGGTCGCCTGGCCGGGCATGATCAGGTAACGGCGTACTTCCGATTCCATCGCTGCACGCGGGATCGAACTGTTGGCAGCGAAATACTCCACCGCCTGCGCTTCGGTCCAGCCCTTTGCATGCAGGCCGGTGTCCACCACCAGGCGGATCGCGCGCCACATTTCCGAGGTCAGGCGGCCGTAATCCGAATACGGATCCTGGTAGGTGCCCGGCATCTCCTTGGCCAGGCGCTCGGTGTACAGGCCCCAGCCTTCGGCATAGGCACTGAGCATGAGCTGGGTGCGGAACTTGGGCAGGCCGGTCAGCTCCTGGGCAATGGACAGCTGCATGTGGTGGCCCGGCAATGCCTCGTGGTAGGCAATCACTTCCAGCTCGGTCTTGGGCATGGCTGCCATGTCGGACATGTGCATGTAGTAGATGCCCGGACGTGAACCATCGGCGGTACCCGGGTAGTAATGCTGGGCCGCACCGGGCTGCTCACGGAAAGCTTCGACGCGACGCACTTCCAGCGGTGCCTTGGGCAGCAGGCCGAAGTACTCCGGCAGCACCTTGCGGATGTTGTCGATGGCCGCATTGGTGTCGGCCATGTAACGGGCACGATCCTCGTCGGTATTGGCGTACTTCAGTGCCGGGTTGGCGGTGACGTGCTTGAAGAAGGCCTGCAGGTCGCCCTCCACCCCGAGCTGCTTCTGGATCGCCTCCATCTCGCCGCGGATGCGCGCCACGTCGGCCAGGCCGATCTCGTGGATCTGCTCGGCACTCAGGTCGGTGGTGGTGTTCTGGCGCAGCTGGTAACGGTAGTAATCGGCACCGTTGTTGCCGGCCTGGGTGGTGCCCACACCGGCCGGGTTGAGCAGGGCCTTGGGAGCGGCAGCACTGGCCCAGTCAATGATCTGGGTGTAGGCAGGCTGCACCTTGTCCACCAGTGCCGTGCGCGCCTGTGCCTTGAGCTCATCCGCGCGGGCCTGGTCAATGGTGCCGGCCTTGGCCAGGGCGTCGGCCTTGCGCTGCAGGTCGCCCCACAGGGCGCTGTCACTGCCCGCATTGAACGGCGCACCGGACACCAGCGCGCGCGACTGCTGGGCCACCGCCTCCAGGGCGAAGCGCGGCGGCAGGGTGCCGGCAGCCTCGGCCTTGCGGGCATGCTCGAGCAGCTGGCCGAAGAAGCGCGGCACTTCATTCAAACGGGCGATGTAGGCCAGGTAATCGGCCTCGCTGTCCACGGTGTGGAAGTTCATCAGCAGCATCGGCAGGGTCGACTGCATGCCGTTCATCTGGTCGAACGCGTACTGGTTCAGGCGGTAGGCCTTGCCGTCACGCTCGTTCTCGTACTGGCGCTTCCACAGCTCCCACGAGGTCTGGGTCTCGGCATCGAGCTTGTCAAAATCAAACTGGCTCTCCATCGCCTTGACCGAGGCCTCCAGCCAGGCGATGCGCGCATCGGCACCGGCTTCGGACACATCGTCCAGCTTGTCGTTGAGCTGCTTGCTGCCCTGGAAGCTGAGCATCAGCGGAGAGAAGGTCATCCATTCGGCGTACTGCGCATCAAACCAGGCATTCAGGCGCTGCGATTCGGCCTGCACCTGTTCGGCGCTGGCGGTACGGCCGGCCTCCGGCGCCGACGAAGGGCCCGGCGAACAACCGGCAAGTACGGCAGCCAGGGCCAAGGCCAGGGCACTGTGGGAAACGAGCGAACGCATGAGGGATTCTCCGCAAATGGTGAGGCTGAAGGTCAGCGTTTGTTATACCAATGGCCACGCCGCCGGAGGGATGACAAAGGTCACGCCTGCAGCAGCCGCTGCACGCAGGGCCACAACCTGCCAAGCTGGCCCTGCCCTCCAGATGACGGACATCCCATGACCCTTGCCACTGCCTGCGTCCTGATTGCCTGCCTGCTGCCGATCGTGTGTGCCGGCATCGCCAAATCCCCCGGGTTCGGCAAGCCGCGCCGGGATGGCGGTTTTGACAACCGCAACCCACGCGCGTGGATGGCCGGGCTGGAAGGCTGGCAGGCACGCGCCAATGCCGCCCAGCAGAACAGCTTCGAAGCGCTGCCCATCTTCATCGCCGGCGTGCTGCTGGCCCAGCAGGCCGATGTACGGCAAGGCCTGGTCGATGGCCTGGCCTGTGCCTTCATCGTGCTGCGTGCCGGTTACATCGCCGCCTATCTGCGTGACACCGCCAGCCTGCGCTCGCTGCTGTGGGCGGCGGCAATGGTCTGTTGCGTGGGCCTGTTTGTCTGCACCGCGCTGTAACCCACACGCAGGCTCAGGCCAGGCCGGCCAGCCATGCCTGGCGTGCGGCGGGGGCATGGAAACTCCAGGCCACAAACCGGCTGCGCTTGTTGCCCTGGGCCATGTCCACCTGCTGCACCTGGAGCGCACCGGCCTTGCCCAGCTGCTTGTGGATGTCGGCCAGGTGCTCGCTCTTGGCCACCAGGGAGGAAAACCACAGCACCTGCTCGCGGCAGGCCACGCTCTCCTTGATCATCCGGCGCAGGAACGAGGCCTCGCCACCGGTGCACCACAGCTCGTTGGCCTGGCCACCGAAGTTCAACGCCGGGGCGCCCCGCTTGCCTGTCGCCGCGGCTGACGGCTTGCTGCCGGCCAGGTTGCCCAGCTTGCGTTGGCTGCCACGTGCCGCCTCGGCAGCCGAGGCATGGAACGGCGGATTGCACAGGGTCAGGGCAAAACGCTCCTGCGCCTGAAGCAGGCCGGCAAAGATGCTGCCGCGTGCAGTCTGCTGACGCAGTTCGATCTGCGCCTGCAGGCCATTGGCCTGGATGTTGGCCTGGGCCGATGCCAGCGCGCCGGCATCGATATCGGTGCCGACAAACTGCCAGCCGTACTCGGCCTGGCCGAGCAGGGGGTAGATCAGGTTGGCCCCGGTGCCGATATCCAGCACCCGCACCTGCGGCCCCTGCAGCAGCTGGCCGTGGTTGTCCTCGGCCAGCAGGTCGGCCAGCCCGTGCAGGTAATCCACCCGGCCCGGGACCGGTGGGCACAGGTAGCCGTCGGGAATGTCCCAGTGGGCAATGCCGTAATCGGCCTTGAGCAGCGCGCGGTTGAGTTCGCGCACCGCAGCGGGGGCAGCAAAGTCGATGCTGTCGCTGCCGGCCGGGGTGCGGATCAGGTAATCACGCAGTGGCGGATGCACCGTCACCAGACGCGTCAGGTCGTAACGGCCCTGATGGCGGTTGCGGGGATGCAGAAGGGGAGCGGGCGCGGCAACCGGACGGGCCGGGCGCGGAGTGGATCGTGCGGTCATGCCGGGTATTGGACACCATCACGGCACGCTGTGGCAGCTTTGTACGGCGGCCAGGTCAGCGGCCGCCCCGGGGATCGACCGCTGCAACAGGGCCGGCTCAACGACGGGCAGACAGGATGTCCACGATCAAACCGTTTGCGCTGGCGATCAACAGATAACGCCCGTCCAGCTGATGCCACTGCTGGCCACGCCCCGGACTGCGCAGGCCCTTGGCGCGCCAGTCGCTCATGCGTACACCACGCTGGCCGGCCGGCAGATGGCCGCCCTTGCGATAGGCCTGGCTGGTGGCATGGCCGGCGGGCTGGGCGTGCTGACGTGCCGGCTGGGCCTGGCTGTGCTGGGCCGGACGGGCCGGCTGCTGTGCCGGCTGGGCCTTGCCGGATTGCGCATGCTGCTGCGGGGCCGGGGTGCTGGCCGGGTGGGTGCGGTGGCCATCACCATGGGCTGCCGGCGCCGGAGCGGCGATGGCGGCAGCCGAGGCCAGCAGGCCAAGGCCAAGCACAGTGGAGAACAGGGTCTTCATGGTGATGCTCCAGACAGGACAGCGCAGGTGGCTGCGACAAGTCCAAGGTAGGCCTGCAAAAATGAATCAACCCCGGCATTTTCCGGCGCCTGGGTATCGGTCTGTATCACCGCATGGCGCTGTGTGACAGCACGCGGGCAGCCGGGCCGGCATGACTTGCCGCCCTCCCCGGCCAGCGCCGGTTTGACTATCGTTGCTTCCTCGGCAGGGCCAGCGTGGCACTGCCCCTGCTGCGACTGCTTCCGTGACCCATTCCCACGCCGCTGCCTGCCAGAACTGCCACACCGCCCTGCAGGGTGAGTACTGCCACCAGTGTGGCCAGGCCGCGCACAATCCGCTGAAGTCCTTCGCCCACGCGGTGGAGGATGTGTTCGAGTCGTTCTGGCACCTGGACGGGCGCATCTTCCGCAGCCTGCGCGAGCTGTGGATTCCCGGCCGGGTGGCCGCCAATTACCTGGCCGGCCAGCGCGTGCGTTACCTGCCGCCGTTGCGCCTGTTCGTGATCCTGTCGCTGTTCGCCTTCCTGATGGCACGGCTGTCGGTCTCCACCGATGACAGCGTGGTCAGGGTGGTTCCGACCAACGACCCCTTCGCCAGCCTGACCAGCCCGGCCGAGGTGGTGCAGCAGCGCGATAGCCTGCTGGCCGGGTTGCCGGTGGCCGACAACGCCGACCTGACCACGCACACCGCGACACTGGCAGCGCGTCAAGCCATCAGCGAAGCGGCCACGGCACGCATCGACGTGCTGCAGGGCCGCCCGCCAACCGTCAGCGAACGGGCACTGGACCTGCGCCTGGGCAGCGACCAGCAGCGGCCATGGCATCCGGTGGACAACCCGGTGAAGCTGTCCGCCCTGCCGGGCTGGGCCAATGCGGCGATCAACCAGCGTCTGGAACGCCTGCAGGCCAACCTGAAGCCGGACCAGGCCCACTGGAAGTACCTGCTGGGAAAATTCATCGCCGCCCTGCCGGCCGCGCTGATCGTGATGATGCCGCTGCTGGCTCTGGTCCTGCGGCTGCTCTACTGGCGCCGGCCGATGGGCTACCTGGAGCACCTGGTGGTGGCCCTGTACAGCCATGCCTGGCTGCTCAGCGTGTTGTTCGTGGTCAGTGCGCTCAACGCGCTGGCCGCCCTCTCCGGCGTGGCCGTGCTCGGCACCGTGTCCTCGTTGCTGGCCACTGCGCTGTGGCTGAGCGTGCCGGTGTATCTGTGGTGCATGCAGCGCCGCGTGTATGGCGGCAACTGGCTGCTGCACAGCCTGCGCTTTGCCACCACCGCCGCCACCTATGGCGTGCTGGTGGTGCTGGCCGCGTTGTATGCGATGGCTGCCAGCCTCACCTCCTGAGCAGGCCCAACACACGGCAGCGGGCGCTTTCATGCCCGCTGCACGCCAGGCAGACACCTCGCAGGCAAGCGCTCGGCCACACTGGCCAGCCTTGCCTTCCGGTGACCTGCCCATGATCCGCACCTGCCGCCTGCTGCTCGCCCTGTCTGCCTGCCTCGCCCTGCCGGCCATCGCAGCCGACACGCTGGCCGATCCCCTGCCCAACACCACCGTGGACCATGTGGACCTGCAGCGCTATGCCGGCACCTGGTATGAACAGGCCAGCCTGCCGATGGTGTTCACCCGTGCCTGCACCGGTGACACCACCGCCCTCTATACGCCGCGCGAAGACGGCATGATTGACGTGCGCAACCGCTGCCGTACCGAGGACGGCAGTTTCAACCAGGTCGACGGCGAGGCCCGCACGGTCGGTGATTCCACCTCCAAACTGGAGGTGCGCTTTGCCCCGGGCTGGCTGTCCTGGTTGCCGATGGTCTGGGGTGACTACTGGGTCATCGACCTGGACAAGGACTACCAGTGGGCGGTGGTCGGCTCACCCAAGCAAGATTACCTGTGGATCCTCTCGCGTGACCCAGACCTGGACCAGGCCACCTATGACCGCCTGGTCGACAAGGCCCGACGCATGGGCTACCCGGTGGAGAAACTGCAGCGCACCGAGCAATCAGCGCAGCAGTGAGCCTGGCATGGCCGGCGGCTTCCGCGCTGCCGGCCAGCCACGCATACTCGGCACATGACCCTTGCCTCCCTGACCGCCTCATGGCACCGCACCGGTTTGCTGGCCGGCCTGATCATCGCCCTGGCTGGCTGCAGCTCCAGCGGCCGCGCCCCGGCAACGCCAGCCCCGCCGGCCGTTGTCCTGGAAGGCACCCACAGCCACCACATCACCGACCCGGACAGTGGCCGGGAGTATCCGCTCTGGGTAAGCCTGCCGCCGTCCTATGCCAGCGCGCCGCAGCGCCACTATCCGGTGCTCTACACCACCGATGCGCCGTGGTCGTTCCCGCTGCTGGTGGGCATCCGCAACCTGATGGGCCGCGGCAACAACCGCTTTGAAGAATTCATCCTGGTCGGCATGCCGCCGCAGACCGGCCTGAGCCTGCGCGACAGCCGCTCACGCGACTACACCCCGACCGATCCACGCCAGCGTGCCGGCTTTGACCCCAGTGACTACGAAGCGCCCGAGTACGGCCAGGCCCGGGCCTGGCGTGACCTGATCGCCGGGCAGGTCATCCCGCTGGTGGAAGCCACCTACCGAACCGATCCGGCCCGGCGCGTGTATGCCGGCCACTCCTACGGCGGGCTGTTCGGCAGCTATGTGCTGCTGACCCAGCCGCAGCTGTTCAGCACCTACATCCTGGGCAGCCCCTCACTGTGGTTCGACCAGGGCGAGATCTTCCGCATCGAACAGGCGTCAGCTGCCCAGCGCGCGCAGGCCGGTGACAACGCACTGCCGGCACGGGTACGCATGTACATCGGCGGCTGGGAGCGCCCGGGCGAGGAAGAGCGCAGTTATGGCCCCGATGGCAAGGACATGGTCGGCGACGTCAAACGCTTTGCCGACGTGCTGCAGGGCCATGGCTACACCGGGCTGCAGGTGGATTACCGGGTACTGCAGGGCACCGACCATGGCAGCGTGTACCCGGCCTTCATCACCGATGCCCTGGTCTGGGCCCTGCCCGGCACGGCCGGCAAGTACCAGGACGATGGCGACGCTCAGTCGCCCTGAGGCGGTTCTGGGCTGGCCCAGCGCGCGGCACGCGCGATCTGCTCGTCATCCAGCGGCACGTCGCGGGCATTGGCGTGCTGGATCTGGGCCGGGCCACCGGTGACCCGGTTGAGCCAGCTGCCGCCCTTGGCCAGCGCCTGGGTGATGCCGTACATCAGGTAGCCGCCCTGTTGCAGGGCAATCTCTTCCGGGCTCGGGCCACGGCCGAAACGGCCATCGAAATGATTCGGGCGGCGCGCGAACGGATCCGGGGCCCAGTCCACCGGCGGGCGCAGGGCCTCGATGGTCTCCAGGGTACGCACCGGCGCGTGCCCGGCCTTGGCTTGTGCGGCGTCCTCCCCGGCGGGCGGTTCGGCAAGCGACTGCGCCTGGGCCAACAGCGGCAGGCACAACAAGAGCCAGAGCAGGTGTTTCATCGGTGCCGCCAACGCAGTGGGATGAGCGAGTTTGCCGGATCTGGCATCCACGGACTGAACACCGGCCAACCCGGCCACTGCCGCCTCGCGCCGATGCCCACTTCCGGCAGGCGTCGCAGGGGCTGAGACCGGCCTATGGTTAGCTGTGCCCCTTTGCTCGGCCTTGTTGCTTTCCATGGTCTTCCCGATTGCCCCCCGCACCGTCGCTGCCGAACAGGCCCTGGCCACCACCGATGGCCGCCCCAGCCGTGACGGTGCCCTGCTCGGCCAACGCCTGAGCCGGCGCTATGCCGACCGCGTCACCGGCAGCTTCACCGTGCCCGGGCGCGAAGGCCGCTATGCCCCGATTCCCGATGACGTGCCCGATGCCCTGCAGGCGGCCCTGCGCGCGCGCGGCATCGGCCAGCTCTACAGCCACCAAGCCCAGGCCTGGGAAGCGACCCAGCGCGGCGAGAGCGTGGCCATCGTCACCCCCACCGCCTCGGGCAAGTCGCTGTGCTACACCCTGCCGGTGGTGGCCGCGGCGATGGCCGGCAATGCCAAGGCCCTGTACCTGTTCCCGACCAAGGCCCTGGCCCAGGACCAGGTGGCCGAGCTGCTGGATCTGAACCGTGCCGGCGACCTGGGGGTCAAGGCCTTCACCTTCGATGGCGACACCCCGGGCGATGCGCGCCAGGCCATCCGCCTGCACGGCGACATCGTGGTCAGCAATCCGGACATGCTGCACCAGGCGATCCTGCCGCATCACACCAAGTGGGCCCAGTTCTTCGAGAACCTGCGCTATGTGGTGATCGACGAGATCCACACCTACCGCGGCGTGTTCGGCAGCCATGTCACCAACGTGCTGCGCCGGCTCAAGCGCATCTGTGCCTTCTACGGGGTGGCGCCGCAGTTCATCCTCTGCTCGGCCACCATCGGCAACCCGCACGCGCATGCCCAGGCGCTGATCGAGCAGGAGGTCACCGCGATCACTGAATCCGGTGCGCCCAGCGGCGACAAGCATGTGCTGCTGTGGAACCCGCCGGTGGTCAATGCCGACCTCGGCCTGCGTGCCTCGGCCCGTTCGCAGGCCAACCGCATTGCCCGCATCGCGATCAAGAGCGGCCTGAAGACCCTGGTGTTCGCACAGAGCCGGCTGATGGTGGAGGTGCTGACCAAGTACCTGAAGGACATCTTCGACCATGACCCGCGCAAGCCTCCGCGCATCCGCGGCTACCGTGGCGGCTACCTGCCCAGCGAACGGCGCGAGGTCGAGCGGGCGATGCGCGCCGGCGACATCGACGGCATCGTCTCCACCTCCGCGCTGGAGCTGGGCGTGGACATCGGCGCGCTGGACGTGGTGATCCTCAATGGCTATCCCGGCAGCGTGGCCGCCACCTGGCAGCGCTTCGGCCGCGCCGGACGCCGCCAGCAGCCCAGCCTCGGCGTGATGGTGGCCAGCAGCCAGCCGCTGGACCAGTACGTGGTGCGCCATCCGGACTTCTTTGCCAGCGCCAGCCCCGAGCATGCCCGCATCGCCCCGGACCAGCCGCTGATCCTGTTCGACCACATCCGCTGCGCCAGCTTCGAGCTGCCCTTCATCGAAGGCGAAGCCTTCGGCACCATCGACCCGCTGGTGTTCCTGGAAGCCCTGGTCGAAGCCGGCGTGCTGCTTCTGGAAGCCGGGCGCTGGGAGTGGATTGCCGACAGCTACCCGGCCAACAGCGTCAGCCTGCGCGCGGTGGCCGATGGCAACTTCGTGGTGGTGGACCGCAGCGACGGCCAGCAGCGCATCATTGCCGAGGTGGATTACTCGGCCGCCGCACTGACCCTGTACGAAGGCGCCATCCACATGGTGCAGTCCACCCCCTACCAGGTGGAGCAGCTGGACTGGGAAGGCCGCAAGGCCTATGTCACCCGTACCTTCGTGGACTACTACACCGATTCGATCGACTACACCAAGCTCAAGGTGCTGGACCGCTTCGACGGTGGCGCGGCCGGTGCCGGTGACAGCCACCATGGCGAGGTGCACGTGGTGCGCCGCGTGGCCGGCTACAAGAAGATCCGCTACTACACCCACGAGAACATCGGCTACGGGCCAGTCAACCTGCCCGACCAGGAACTGCACACCACGGCGGTGTGGTGGCAGCTGCCGCAGGCCACCCTGCTGCGCGCCTTTGCCAGCCGCCAGGACGCGCTGGATGGTTTCCTTGGTGCGGCCCACGCCCTGCACATCGTCGCCACCGTCGCGGTGATGGCCGATGCCCGCGACCTGCAGAAATCGGTGGGCAGTGGTGATGGCAGCTGGTTTGCGTTGGCCGATGCCAGTGGCCATGGCCAGCTGCGCAGCGAGGGCGGCAGCGAGGGCAACGTCGAGCTGTTGCAGAGCTTCGTGCCCACCGTCTACCTGTACGACAACTTCCCCGGCGGCGTCGGCCTGTCCGAACCGCTGTGGCTGCGTCAGGCCGAACTGGTGCAACGCGCACTGGAACTGGTGGATGGCTGTGATTGCCGCTGCGGCTGCCCCGCCTGTGTCGGCCCGGTGCTGGCTGCCCAGGAAGAGGGCAACAACCAGACCCCACGCGTACTGGCGCACACCGTGCTGCAGCTGCTGCACGCCGCCCATTGCGGCCAGGTGGCAAGCGTGGCCCCGCCTGCGATCGAGGCGATCGACCTGCTGCCATGAGCCTGACCCTGGACAAGCTGCGTGCGCTGCGCCGCCAGGCCGGGGCGGCCGATGCCGCCGCAGTGGCGACGCCGACCGGCCTGCCCTTGTCCGCTTCCGCCGCTCCGGTATTTGCCCACGCCGCAGAATTAGAACCGGCTTCGGCTTCGGCTTCGGCTTCGGCTTCGGCTTCGGCTTCGGCTTCGGCTTCGGCTTCGGCTTCGGCTTCGGCTTCGGCTTCGGCTTCGGCTTCGGCTTCGGCTTCGGCAACGATGCCACCGCCAATGGGGCAATTCCCCCTGGAAACCGCTGCCGAAGCATCCGTCACCCTCGCACGCACAACCCACAGCGCAGCCAGACGCTTCATGCTCCGGTCTGCCCCATCGGCTGCTGTGGGAATCGCCCCGACGCCGGCTGCTGTTGTGGGAGCAGACCCGGCCGCGACATCCCCAACCACCGGCCACGCTTCCGCACTGGACTGGATCAACACGGCCATCCGCCACGCCGACCCCGCCGCCCTGGCAGCACGCGCCCATGGCAAGCCCACCGCCCTGCGGCCATCAGCACGCAATCGCCACACCCTCGCGACTGTGCCCAACACCCCAACTGCGGCCACAGCGGTGGGAACAGCCCCGACGCCTGCGGCTGTGGGAGCGGCCCCGGCCGCGACATCCCGGCCCATTGACCAAACTTCCGCACTGGACTGGATCAACACCAGCATCCGCCACGCCGACCCTGCCGCCCTGGCAGCACGCGCCCATGGCAAGCCCACCGCCTTGAGGCCATCAGCATGCAATCGCCACACCCTCGCGACGGCCCCCGACACCCCAACTGCGGCCACAGCAGTGGGAACAGCCCCGACGCCGGCTGCTGTTGTGGGAGCGGCCCCGGCCGCGACATCCCAAGCCACCAGCCAAACGTCCGCACTGGACTGGATCAACACGGCCATCCGCCACGCCACGCCCGCCAGCCCAACCCGCACACACACCGACCAGGCACTGCCGGCTTCCATCCCGGGCATGGCATTGGCCAGGGCAGCGGCAATCGCCACACCCTCCCCCAGCGCAACCACGGTGATCACCCCGCGCAATGTGGGCGACCTGCAGCGCCTGCTGGCCACACGCCAGCGTGTCCAGGCCACTGCGCCTCCCGGCATCCACAACGCATCCGACCGCCGCGACCTGCCCGGTGACGAGATCGCTCCCGGCCTGTGGCTGCAGCAGGCACACGTGCCCATGGCCATCCCCGCGGCACCGCTGCCACTGGACTTCGCACGCCGCCCGGAGGCGACGGTGGAAGCCGCCCGGCTGCTGTTCTTTGACACCGAAACCACTGGCCTGGCCGGTGGTACCGGCACCCGCGCCTTCATGATCGGCGCGGCCGACTGGCACCACGATCCCGTGCATGGCCCGGGCCTGCGCGTGCGCCAGTTGCTGATGGCCACCCTCGGCGCGGAAAGCGCGATGCTGCAGACCTTCGCCGGCTGGCTGGCTGCCGATACCGTGCTGTCCAGCTTCAATGGCCGCAGCTACGACGCGCCGCTGCTCAAGACCCGCTACCGGCTTGCCCGTCTGCCCGAGCCGCTGTCGGCCTGCGACCACATCGACCTGCTGCACCCGTCACGGCGGCGCTGGAAGGGGCTATGGGAGAACTGCCGCCTGGGCACCATCGAGCGCAACGTGCTGGGCATCGTGCGCGAGGACGACCTGCCCGGCAGCCAGGCTCCCGGCGCCTGGCTGGATTACCTGCGCGGTGGCAGCAGCGACCTGCTCCATCGCGTTGCCGCCCACAACCATCAGGACGTGGTCACCCTGGCCTTGCTGCTGCGGCAGCTGGCATCGGTACCGGCCAGCCTGCCGAACGATGGCAAACCATGATGAGCACGCACCGCACTGAGCACAGCCAGATGATTACTGCGTAGTGCATGACTTTCTTTGAGCTCATCGCAACATGGATCGCCGAACCCGCAACGGGATGGCAACAGTCAGTACACAGGCACGGCCGTGTATGGCCTGACTTCAGAACCGGATATTTCTGACCAGCAGAATCTGAAACCACACGGCATTGCATGACGGCCACAGGGGCGGGCATACCCAACACAGCTCGCGCACCATCACCGCCCCAAGGAAACCTGCATGGGTTGTTCCCGGCTATCGACGATAAACCCTGGCACCGTCTGCCCCGGCTGATGTGCTGCTGCATCCATGGAAACCGCTTCGGGGGTGGCGATAGCTTGCGCAGACGGAACATGGGCACGCAGGTGTCCAGGGTCATCCACCTTGCCCTGCACCACAAAAAAAACAGGGGCCTGCGCGTCACCTCCGATCAACACCTGATCTGCCTGTGTAATGCCTTGCTGCCGTGCCTGTGCATACAAGCTGGCAACAACCCGCGCCGAAGTCGCGTCGGTCGCCCGCCCCAACCCTGCTTCCAACTGCGCTACGCCTGCCTCTATCTGCTGATACAACGGCGTCTGCTTCTCCGCCTGAACGCGTTCGTTTGCCAACAAACCACCATCGAGCTGCAAGGCCGGCTGTGGCGCAGCACAGGCCGTGGCCATCAATTCAGCGGCATCGCGCTCCAGCGGTCGCCCGCTCACGGCATGGCGGACATGGTCGGTCACCGTATCGAGCAGATTGCGCGGCAAGGCCATGAGGTTGTGCACGCTGGCCACATCGGCACGGTACTTGTCGAACATCGGCTGGTAGTGCTGATAGCGTTGTTGGTTCTGCGCACTGACGATCGACCCGCCGATAGCCAGATCGTTCTCCGGCAGGAAATTACGGCTGTAATGGGCCTTGATCCCGACTCCGGCCATGACCTGGAGCGGATTGCGCACATCACTCCAACGCCGCCCGTCATTGGCGTAACCGGCTTGATGCAGCGCGTCCACATCCTGTTGCGCGGCATACAGACGAACCTCGCCGACGTGCCCGCTGGCAGCACTGACAAAGTCGGTAGCCCGGACATGGTTGACGATATGCCCCACATCCGGGTTGAGATCGGCCACCAGGCCCCCGGCGCCATAAGCATCGAAGGTTTCGGCACGCAGACCGTAGCGATGGGCGGTGTATTGGGCAAGCAGGCCTCCCAGCGAGTGCCCGGTGACCGTCAATGTCAGCGGCCCACAGTCCTTGGCCTTGTCCCTTGCATATTCGAGCGCAGCCTCGGTGGCCTGCTTGGCTGCAGCCACCTGCGAACTCAAGCCGGTCAGAACCATGCCCAGGTCGGCAATCACCCCGTCTCGAACAGGTTGACGCCCGAACTCGGTTCCTCTGTGAGCCAGAACCAAATCACCGCTTATCGTGTCTTGGTAAAGAACCCCCTGATACCCGAACAATCCACCGAAGGTTCTGATTACCTGAAAGTATCGACCATCAACTTCCATTTCCTCATCAGGATCCCGCGAATCGCTCTGCCTGTACGAATCAACAGGTAGATAGGAATTTACCAGGGTACTCATCCGTGACTACTCCCATGAATATTCCATCACAACTTTCTTGATCGAATATCCACATTGAAAAGATCACTTTCCTTGACACGCGACCTCAATGGAGTACCAACGCGATAGCGCATCGCCGCGGTATCTTCAAACCCTCCATTGGGGTAATCGCTGTGTAGGAATCCTGACTGAATCACTGATTCACTCTGAATTTCACGAGTCGACATTGATTCAAAAAATCGAGTTTCTCCCGAATTTTCTGTCGGCCAAAGCACGATCCGTGCGGCAATCATCGGCACATGGCAAATCCCCAGGCCGAAATAGTCATGGCTCTCGATCAGATCGGTATACACCACACCGCGGAATACACCCGGCGACACCTGTTCCACATCGAAGGGAATGCTTTCATGCAACCCCATGCGGGTACCGGACATACCCCCGAGGTCCGGACCACAGGGATCGGCCAGCTTGGTCTCGTACTGCATGAACCCCTCGGCACGGACAAACGGCCCGGGTGGGTCATGCAGGGTCAAGATGAGCTCGTAGGCGGTTGGATGGGGATTGCGCTTCAGCGGCGGTGCCGGTGGTGCCCGGTGCCGGACATCCATACGTGCCAGATAGGTGGGGTCAGTCATGGCGCGCAGCACACAACCGCTGGAGAACAGCACCATCACCACCACCGCGGCACAGGTGATTGCCGCAAAAAGTTTCCGCATGTTGTCTCTCCCTGCAGTGCTGGCGCATACCTTTTCCTGATTGCTTGCTGCTCGCCCCTGCCCCATCAGAGCACAAGGCCACAGCGTTTCCTGTCGGAAAAACCTGAAATATCCCTGCCCGTAACCACGCTCACGTTTCGTGCCAATGCCGCAGGCACATGAGCGCCCCCCGCAACCTGCTGCCTGCGTCGGTCAATGACCTGCCGGCGCGCTGATCTGGCTGTGGATGCCCCAGCGCGCGAACTCGTCCTGAAATTCGGCCAGCTCCAGCAGCCCGACACACACGTGCGCGCCCACCGGCAATGGCTGGCCGGCAGCCCAGCGCCGGGCCAGCACGATGGCGGCAAAGGTGGGGATTTCCGGCCCGTGCAACATCGGTGCGGTCAGATCCCAGTGGCATTCAAGCCGCTGTCCATTGCGCTGCCCGCGCACACTCACCCGCATGCCGCCCAGGTCACTGCCGAAGCGGTCAAACCAGCGCCCGCAGCGGGCCAGCAGCCGGCACAGCAGGGGCATCGGCAAGGGCAGCCCCAGCTGGCGTACATAGGCCAGGCCAGCCAGGCAGCGCTGCAGGAACGGCAGCTCCAGTGCGGCGCGGAAACGCACGCCCTGCAGCTGTGGCCATCGCTGCTGCAGCACGTCATGGTCGGGCACATCGCAGGGCGCAGCCAGACGCGGGGGCAGGCGGGCAAACTGCGCCGTCTGCGGCGAGCCCCATCCGACCATTTCCTGCCAGCGCCCCTGCCACCACACCGGAAATGCGCTGCCGCAATAGCCCAGCACCGCCTGCACGGTGGCCAGGCCCAGCGGCGAGGCCTGGGCCGGGGCAATCACCATGTCGATCTCCTCCAGCTGATCCAGGCGTGCTGCCAGTGCGTCCACCACGGCGCTGGACAGGGCCGGCAGGGTGCTGGCGCCACTGATCACACTGCACCCGGCCTGGCGCGCAGGTGCATCCAGCCAGGCAGGGAAATCGCGCACGAACTGCCGCCCATCGGCCAGGTCGATGTAATCCAGGCCGGCCTCGATGCAGGCGCAGGCCACTGCATAGTCCTGCCCCTGAAAGGGCCCGGCGCCATGGATGAGCAGGCCGGCACCACTGGCACGCAAGCGCTCAACCAGGTCGGGGGCGGCGGCATCGATGGCCAGGCAACGCACACCGGCAAGGGGGGCACCGGCCTGATCTGTCATTGTCGCCGGTGGATGGCGGCCACCGGCAATGACCGTGATGCCCGGGCTGGCGGCCAGCGCGCGCACGATGCGCGCACCGAAATGACCGTAGCCACCCAGGACCAGAACCGTTTTGTCCTTCACTGCCCTTCCTTGCTGCGTGATGGTCGAGGCTTGCCATCCTGCCCGAGTCCGCCGGCAGCGGTAAACCGACGTTGCGCCCCTGCCGGGCAGGGCCCGGCGGGCATCGGGCATGATGTGGGTGATGCCCCAAGCCAAGGATGCTGCCCGTGTCACCTGCACCGTCCATCGTCCAGATAGACGCGCTGGCCAGCGTCACCCTGGCCATCCTGCTGTTCTTCATCGGCAAGGCAACCGCGGCACGCTTTGACGTGCTGCAGCGTTACGGCATCCCCGAATCGGTGATTGGCGGCGTGCTGTGTGCCCTGTTGTGCAGCCTGCTGTACTACGCCGCCGGCATTGAAATCGACTTCAGCCTCGGCCTGCGCGATGTCCTGCTGCTGTATTTCTTCGCCGCACTTGGCCTGAACTCCAGCATCGGCCAGCTGTTCTCCGGCGGGCGCCTGCTGGTGCTGCTGGTGCTGCTGTCGTGTGCCTTCATGCTGATCCAGAACCTGGCCGGCATGGGCCTGGCCAGCCTGTTCGGCATGGACCACCGCGCCGGCCTGATGGTGGGCTCGATCGCGCTGACCGGCGGAGTCGGCACCACCCTGGCCTGGGCACCGTATTTCAACGACACCCTGCAGATCCAGGGCGCCACCGACCTGGGGCTGGTTACCAACATGGTCGGGCTGGTGTCTGCCTGCGTGATCGGCGGGCCGATGGCCAGCTGGTTGATCCGCCGCCATGCGATCCAGGCCTCTGCCAATGCCAATGTCGAGGTCGGCACCCTGCATGGCGACCATTCGCGTGACCGGCTCGATTACCACGGCGTGCTGCTGGCCCTGTTCTGGCTCAACGTCGCCCTGATGCTGGGCCAGTTGATCAGCAACGCGCTGGGCCACACCGGCCTGAACCTGCCGGGTTTTGTCGGCTGCCTGCTGGCCGGCATCGCCCTGCGTTCGTGCGGCGATGTGCTCGGCCGCCGGCACGCCGAGCTGTGGAACCTGCCCAGCATGCGCCCGGGCATCGCCCTGGTGTCGGACATCTGCCTGGGCCTGTTCCTGACCATGGCCCTGATGGGCCTGAAGCTGTGGCAGCTGCAGCCCCTGCTGGGTTTCATCAGCATGGCCATGCTGGTCCAGGTCAGCCTGGTGGTGCTGTTCACCGTGCTGGTGGTGTTCCGGGCCATGGGTGGCAATTACGAGGCGGCCGTGGTCTGCGCGGGCTTTGGCGGCATCACTCTGGGATCCACCGCCACCGCGGTGGCCAACATGGGAGCGGTCACCCGCCAGTACGGCGCCGCACCACTGGCCTTCCTGATCGTGCCGCTGGTGTGCGGTTTCTTCATCGACCTGGCCAATGCGCTGCTGATCGGCTGGCTGCTGCGCTGAGCCTGCAACCGGGCGCCCGGAATCGGCCGCACATCTGGTGCACACTGGGCCACACCCTGACCAAGGACATGACCATGCGCTTTGCCCTGTTTTCTGCCCTGCCGCTGTGCGCGGCCATGACCGCCTGTGCAACGTCCCCGTCCAGCGGCGGCAGCAACGAAGTACCGCCGGCGATCCAGAGTGATGGCGGCAACTACAACTGTGAAAATGCCGACCTGGCCGAATTTGCCGGCAAGACCGGCAGCGCCGAGGTCTACGAGCAGGCACGGATCAAGGCCAATGTCCGTCACGTGCGGGTGGTCAAGCCGGGCATGGCCGTGACCATGGATTACCGCATCGACCGCCTGACCGTGATGCTCGACGACAACGGCAAGATCGAGTCGATCAGCTGCGGCTGAGCCCCTCCTGTTCGCCCTGGCCCACGCCCTCCGGCACGGGCCAGGTATCACTGGCCGGGCCCGCCGCAATCCAGGTCTGCGACCGCATCTGCACAATGAAAACATCGGCCTGGTTGAAAGCAGGCAAGCCGCCTGCAGAAACCAGCACAAACGTCGACCGTTTTCGTTGAAGTTGCCACTGCAACCTATGTTGCGGCGCAGTAATGGCTGTGATCTATTCGACTGCCCGGGGCCCAGCGATCCGCCCAATCGACGATCAGCCAGGCATCCGGCCCCCTGTTGGACGGATCGAGGCACCGATGTCGCACCGCAACTGTAGTGGGCTTTACAACGTAAACGACGAACGCGATGCCTGTGGTTTCGGCATGGTCGCCCAGCTCGATGACCAGCCCTCGCGCATGCTGGTGGATACCGCCATCGGCGCCCTGTCGCGGATGACCCACCGCGGTGGCGTGGCCGCCGACGGCCTGACCGGCGATGGCTGCGGCCTGCTGATCCGCAAACCCGACGTGTTCCTGCGCAACTGCGCTGGCGATGCCGGCATCGTGCTGCGTACCCACTTCGCTGCCGGCAACATCTTCCTGCCGCGTGACCCTGACGCGGCTGCACAGTGCCGCCAGGTGCTGGCCGAAGAGCTGCAGCAGACCGGGGCCGAACCGGCCGGTTGGCGCGAACTGCCCACCGACGACAGCGTCTGCGGCGCACTGGCCCGCGACACCCTGCCCGGCATCAGCCAGTTGTTCGTCAACGCCGGTGTCGGCCAGAGCGAGGACGACTTCGCCCTGGCCCTGTTCCTGGCCCGCCGTCGCGCCGAACAGCGCCTGCGCGAGCATGCCGACTTCTACGTCACCTCGCTGGCCCCCAATGCGATCAGCTACAAGGGCATGGTGCTGCCGGACAAGCTGGCCACCTTCTACCCGGACCTGCAGCGCAGCGACCTGGCCGCCAGCGCGATCCTGTTCCACCAGCGCTTCTCCACCAACACCATGCCGCGCTGGCCGCTGGCCCACCCGTTCCGCATGCTCGCCCACAACGGCGAGATCAACACCATCGAGGGCAACCGCCGCTGGGCCCAGGCGCGCAGCAAGGTGTGGAAGACCCCGCGTTTTGACATCGCCGAGTTCGACCCGGTGATCTCCATGCATGGCTCGGATTCGCAAAGCGCCGACAACATGCTCGAGCTGCTGGTGGCCGGTGGCATGGAGCTGATCCAGGCCCTGCGCATCCTGGTGCCGCCGGCGACCCAGTCGCTGGAGTACAAGGACGCCGACCTGGCCGCGTTCTACGAGTTCTACGGCCTCAATTCCGAGGCCTGGGATGGCCCGGCCGGCATCGTCGCCTGCGATGGCCGCTATGCCGCCTGCACGGTGGACCGCAACGGCCTGCGCCCGGCGCGCTGGCTGCTCACCTCCGACCGCCATTTCCTGGTCGCCTCCGAAGCCGGTGTGTGGGAAGTGCCGACCGAGCGCGTCATCCGCAAGGGCAAGCTGGGCCCGGGCGAGATGATGGCCATCGACCTCAAGCGCGGCGAACTGCTCGACACCGATGCCATTGACCGCATCAACCGCGCACGCGCGCCGTACAAGCAGTGGCTGCACAACGGCGTGACCTGGTTGCAGACCGAGCTGATCGACCCTTCGCTGGTGGAGGAGCCGTTCGACGAGGCCACCCTGCGCAGTTACCACAAGCTGTTCCAGCTCAGCACCGAGGAAGTGGAGCAGGTGCTGCGGCCGCTGGCCGAAACCGAGCAGGAAGCCACCGGCTCGATGGGCGATGACACGCCGATGGCCGTGCTCAGCCAGCTCGACCGCCCGCTCTACGATTACTTCCGCCAGGCCTTTGCCCAGGTCACCAATCCGCCGATCGACCCGTTGCGCGAATCCTGCGTGATGTCGCTCACCACCCAGCTGGGCAAGGAGACCAACATCTTCAATGCCGGCGCGGAGACGGTGAACCACGTCATCCTCAACTCGCCGGTGCTGTCCCAGCGCAAGCTGCGCCAGCTGTTGAAGATGGAGCAGTACATCCACCGCAACCGCCTGCTCGACCTGTCCTACAGCGTCGAGGAGGGCCTGGCCGGTGGCATTGCCCGCATCTGCGCCGAGGCCGAAGCAGCCGCGCGCGAAGGCATCGTGGTGCTGCTGCTCTCCGACCGCTACCCGGTGCCCGAACGGCCGATGGTGCATGCCCTGCTGGCCACCAGCGCGGTGCATCACCACCTGTGCCGTGCCGGCCTGCGCTGTGACGTGAACCTGATCATCGAGACCGGTACCGCCCGTGATGCCCACCACATGGCCTGCCTGCTCGGCTTCGGTGCGACCGCGGTGTATCCGTACCTGTCCTACCAGACCCTGTTTGACCTGGGCCGCCGCGGCATCCTCAAGCTGAGCAAGGGCGGCGAGCAGTCGCAGATCGGCCGCCGCTACCGCAAGGGCATCAACAAGGGCCTGTCCAAGATCATCTCCAAGATGGGCATTGCCACCGTGGCCAGCTACCGCGGCGCACAGTTGTTCGAGGCGGTGGGCCTGGACGAGGACGTGATTGCCCTGTGCTTCCCCGGCACCCCCTCGCGCATCGGCGGCGTCTCTCTGCAGCGGCTGGATACCGAAGCCCGCACCCTGAGTGCGCGGGCCTACAACGACCAGCTCAAGCCCGATGTCGGCGGCCTGCTCAAGTACGTGCATGGCGGCGAATACCACATGTACAACCCGGACGTGGTGCTGACCCTGCAGCGCGCCGCACGCAGCGGCGATGCCGCCCACTGGCAGGCCTATTGCGATGCCGTGCACGGTCGCCCGGTCTCGGCCCTGCGTGACCTGCTGCGCCTGCGCCCGGCCGCCACCGCGCTGCCGCTGGACCAGGTCGAGCCGGCCGAAGCGCTGTTCAAGCGTTTTGATACCGCCGCCATCTCGCTGGGCGCGCTGTCGCCGGAAGCGCACGAGGCGCTGGCCATTGCCATGAACCGCCTCGGCGGCCGTTCCAACTCCGGTGAGGGCGGCGAAGACCCGGCCCGCTACGGCACCGACAAGCGTTCCAAGATCAAGCAGGTGGCTTCCGGGCGCTTCGGTGTCACTGCCGAATACCTGGTCAATGCCGAAGTGCTGCAGATCAAGGTGGCCCAGGGCGCCAAGCCCGGCGAAGGCGGCCAGCTGCCCGGGCACAAGGTCAACGAGCTGATTGCCCGCCTGCGCTATGCCAAGCCGGGCATCGGTCTGATCTCCCCGCCGCCGCACCATGACATCTACTCCATCGAGGACCTGGCCCAGCTGATCTTCGACCTGCGCCAGGTCAATCCGGCCGCG
Organism: Stenotrophomonas ginsengisoli; assembly: GCF_001431485.1. Lineage (GTDB taxonomy): Bacteria > Pseudomonadota > Gammaproteobacteria > Xanthomonadales > Xanthomonadaceae > Stenotrophomonas > Stenotrophomonas ginsengisoli. Next base: position 55,304 of record NZ_LDJM01000015.1, read on the forward strand.
CTGATCTCGGTCAAGCTGGTCAGCCATGCCGGCGTGGGCACCATCGCTGCCGGTGTGGTCAAGGCCGGCGCCGACCTGATCACCGTGTCCGGCCATGACGGCGGCACCGGCGCCTCGCCGGTCAGCTCGATCCGCTATGCCGGCGTGCCGTGGGAACTGGGCCTGGCCGAATCGCACCAGGCACTGGTGGCCAATGACCTGCGCAGCCGCACCATCCTGCAGACCGATGGCGGCCTGAAGACCGGCCTGGACGTGGTCAAGGCCGCCATCCTCGGCGCGGACAGCTTCGGCTTCGGCACCGGACCGATGATCGTGCTGGGCTGCAAGTACCTGCGCATCTGCCACCTCAACAACTGCGCCACCGGCGTGGCCACCCAGGACGAGCGCCTGCGCGCGGACTACTTCACCGGCCTGCCGGAGCGGGTGGAGAACTTCTTCCGTCTGCTGGCCGAGGAAGTGCGTGGCTGGCTCAGCCTGCTCGGTGTGCGTTCGCTGGACGAGATCGTCGGCCGTACCGACCTGCTCGAGCAGCTGCAAGTCGAACCACGTCCCGGTGTGCGGGTGGATCTGTCGCGTCTGCTCGCCCCTACCCAATTTGAAGGTGCCCACTGCGCCGCCCAGCGTCTGTACCAGCCGGCCGACGGCCTGGCCAGCCAGATCGACGGCCTGCTGGCCGATGCCATCGCCAACAAGACCGGCGGCGAACACCGTTTCCTGATCCACAACACCGACCGTTCCATCGGCACCCGCGTGGCCGGGCAGATTGCCCGCGTGCACGGTATGCACGGCATGGCCGATGCCCCGGTCACCCTGCGCCTGCGTGGCACCGCCGGGCAGAGCCTGGGCGCGTTCAACGTTGATGGCCTGCAGCTGGAAGTGGAAGGCGAAGCCAACGACTACGTCGGCAAGGGCATGGGCGGTGGCCGCATCATCGTGCGCCCGCCGCGTGGCGCACGCTTCGAGGCCCGCTCCACCGCGATCATCGGCAACACCTGCCTGTACGGCGCCACCGGTGGTGAGCTGTTCGCAGCCGGCCGTGCCGGCGAGCGCTTTGCGGTACGCAACTCCGGTGCGCTGGCGGTGATCGAAGGGGCCGGTGACCACTGCTGCGAGTACATGACCGACGGCATCGTCGCCGTGCTCGGCAAGGTCGGCCTGAACTTCGGTGCTGGTTTCACCGGTGGCTTGGCCTATGTGCTGGATATCGACCGCGACTTCGTGGACCGCTTCAACCACGAGCTGATCGACATCCACCGCATCAGTGCCGAGGGCTTCGAGAACCATCGCCAGCACCTGCATGGGCTGATCAGCCGTCATCGCGAACTGACCGGCTCGATCTGGGCCCAGCAAATCCTGGACGAGTTCCGCGATTACGTCGGCAAGTTCTGGCTGGTCAAACCCAAGGCCGCCAGCATCGAGTCGCTGACCGACGCGCTGCGCCGCGCCGCCTGACCCGGCAGCGGGCCGTTACCACGGCCCGCTCCTTCCCGAATTGATTGGTGGATTTACCGCATGAGCCGCAAGCAGCCTTTCCAGTTCCTCGACCTGCCCCGTCAGATGCCGCAGCGCATTCCTGTAGAACTGCGCGTGGCCGGTGACTGGGGCGAGCTTTACCAGCGCTTTGACAAGGCCGATGCGCAGTACCAGGCCGGCCGCTGCCTGGACTGCGGCAACCCGTACTGCAGCTGGAAGTGCCCGGTGCACAACGCCATCCCGCAGTGGCTGCAGCTGGTGCAGGAAGACCGCATCCACGAAGCGGCCACCCTGTGCCACTCGACCAATCCGCTGCCGGAAGTGTGCGGCCGCGTCTGCCCGCAGGACCGCCTGTGCGAAGGCAGCTGCACGCTGGAGGAATTCGGCGCGGTGACCATCGGTGCGGTGGAGAAGTACATCGTTGATACTGCCCTGGCCACCGGCTGGAAGCCGGACCTGGACACCGTGCAGGCCACCGGCCAGCGGGTGGCCATCATCGGTGCCGGCCCGGCCGGCCTGGCCTGTGCCGACCGCCTGGCCCGTGCCGGTGTGCAGGCGGTGGTGTTTGACCGCTATGAACAGATTGGCGGCCTGCTGCAGTTCGGCATTCCCAGCTTCAAGCTGGACAAGCAGGTGATTGAGCGCCGCCGCGAGGTGCTCGAAGGCATGGGCGTGCAGTTCCGCCTCGGTGTGGAGATCGGCAAGGATGTGTCAGTGGATGACTTGCTGGCCGAATTTGATGCCGTGTTTGTCGGCACCGGTGCCTACCGCTACACCGATGGCGGCCTGCCCGGCCAGGATCTGAAGGGCGTGCTGCCGGCGCTGCCCTTCCTGGTGCAGAACAGCCGCATCGTCACCGGCAACGACCCGGGCGGGCGTCCGATCGCCGGCTGGGAAGATCAGGTTGCCCTGCCGGATCTGGCCGGCAAGCGTGTGCTGGTGCTCGGCGGTGGCGACACCGGCATGGACTGCGTACGCAGCGCCATCCGCCTCGGTGCGGCCCGTGTCACCTGTGCCTACCGCCGCGACGAGGCCTCCATGCCCGGCTCGGCACGCGAGGTGGCCAATGCCCGCGAGGAAGGGGTGCGCTTTTTGTTCAACCGCCAGCCGCTGTCCATCGAGGCCGGCGCCGATGACGAAGTGATCGGCGTGACCGTGGTGGAAACCGAACTGGGCCCGGCCGATGCCAATGGCCGCCGCAATGCCCAGGCCATCGAAGGCAGCGAATCGCTGCTGGAAGCGGACGTGGTGATCATCGCCTTCGGCTTTTCACCCAGCCTGCCGGCCTGGCTGCAGGCGGCCGGGGTCGAGGGCCGCAACAACGGACGCATCATCACCGGTGACCCGGGCCTGCTGCCCTACCAGACCAGCAACGCCCGCGTGTTTGCCGGCGGCGATGCCGTACGCGGTGCCGACCTGGTGGTTACCGCGGTCGCAGAAGGCCGTGACGCGGCGGCCAGCATCGTGCAGTGGCTGGGCCAGGCCAAAGCCGCCAACGCCGCCTGAGCACGCGTACAGGCGCTCGCAGAAGGGGCAGGCCATTGGCCTGCCCCTTTGCGTTGCAACGTCAGCTCTACATCAACTCAGCCGATGACCTGGCCGTCTTCCTTGGTGAAGGGCGTGGCCAGGGCGGGGAGGATCTGCAACACCACCTCCGAAGGCCGGCACAGGCGTGCACCCAGCTCGGTGCGCACGAACGGGCGGTTGATAAGAATCGGGTTGGCCACCATCGCCGCCAGCAGCACACAGTCATCCAGCGACGGATCGGCCAGACCCAGCTCGGTGTAGGCCGCCTCCTTGCTGCGGATCGCTTCGCGCACGCTGATGCCCGCCTCGCCGATCATGTCGGCCAGCTCGTCCTGGCTGGGAACATCCTTCAGGTACTCACGCACCACCGGTTCGATCCCGGCATGACGCAGCAACGCCAGAGTGTTGCGCGACGTGCCGCAACGGCCGTTGTGCCAGATCACTGCGTTCATTGCGCGCCCTCCTGCAGGGTGGCCATATCCATCACGAAGCGGTACTTCACATCGCCCTTGAGCATGCGCTCGTAAGCGGTGTTGATCTCATCGGCGCGGATCATTTCGATATCGGCGGTGATGCCGTGTTTGGCGCAGAAATCCAGCATCTGCTGGGTTTCACGGATGCCACCGATCAACGAGCCGGCAATGCTGCGGCGGTGCATGATCAGGCCAAACACCTGCGGCGAGGGATGCGGGTGCTCCGGTGCGCCCACCAGGCACATGGTGCCGTCGCGACGCAGGCAGGCAATCAGCGGGTCCAGGTTGTGCGAGGCGGCCACCGTATTGAGGATGAAATGCAGGGAATTGGCCTGCGCCTTCATCTGCTCGCGGTCCTTGGAGATCACCACTTCATCCGCGCCCAGGCGCAACGCATCGGTGCGCTTGCCTTCGGAGGTGGTGAACAGCACCACATGCGCGCCCATCGCCTTGGCGATCTTCACCGCCATGTGGCCCAGCCCGCCCAGGCCCACCACGCCCACGCGCTGGCCCGGGCCTACCTTCCAGTGCGAGAGCGGCGAATAGGTGGTGATGCCGGCGCACAGCAGCGGCGCCACGGCCGCCAGATTCTGCCCGGCTTTGATGTGCAGGGCGTAGGCCGCATCCACCACGATGTGGTCGGAGTAGCCGCCATAGGTATTCACTCCGTCCGGGCCACCGTTGTAGGTGCCGGTCATGCCATTGCTGCAGTACTGCTCCTCACCTTCCTGGCAGGATTCACAGCTGCGGCAACTGTCCACCAGGCAGCCGACACCGGCCAGGTCACCCACCTTGAAGCTGGTGACATTGCTGCCGATGGCAGTGACCTTGCCGACGATCTCGTGGCCCGGCACGCACGGATACAGGGTCCCGCCCCACTCACCGCGGGCGGTATGCAGATCCGAATGGCAGACGCCGCAGTAGGCGATGTCGATGCGGATGTCGTTGGCACCCGGCTCACGGCGTTCGAAGCTCCAAGGAGCCAGTGGCGCATCGGCAGAAGCGGCTGCATAGGCATGACAGACAGACATGGAAACACCTCGGTGATGACAACAAAGACGAGGCCGTCATGGTCGCATGGCCGGCCTTGGCTTGCCGTTCAAACCGCTGTTTCAAGCCGGCTGCAGTGCCTAGATCCTGAGCTGGCGCGGTGCAGCGACGGATTGCAGACAAGCTTGGGATAGCCCCGTGCAAGGATCCGGCCAGGACCGTGCCGTGACGAGCCGCCGCGTTCTGGTCTGGGGCCTTGTCGTTTCATTGGCCGCATGAGCTAGCAGCGCCCTTCCCCGTCTGCGTGGCCCTGCACTGCCCGCTCCAGATCATGCCCTCAGGGGCAATCCGGCAAAGAAAAAGCCCCGGCTTTAGGCCTGGGCTTTTGGAATAAAACTGGCGATGACCTACTCTCGCACCGCTTAGGCGGCACTACCATCGGCGCAGCTGCGTTTCACTTGTCGAGTTCGGGATGGGATCGGGTGGTTCCACAGCGCTGTGATCGCCAGAAAGCGTTGTCTGTCAGCGCGAGGCGCCAGGACAGCGAATCTGGTCAGCTGCGCAATCTTGCGATTGCAGTGCTTACATAAAAAGGAAAACCCCGCTGACGTATCAGCGGGGTTTTCGGGTAAAAATCCTGGCGATGACCTACTCTCTCACCGCTTAGGCGGCAATACCATCGGCGCAGCTGCGTTTCACTTCCGAGTTCGGGATGGGATCGGGTGGTTCCACAGCGCTAATTTCACCAGGAAGACGTTGGAGCGTCGCCATCCGATG
>NZ_LDJM01000016.1 GCF_001431485.1 Stenotrophomonas ginsengisoli
CAGCGCCTGTTCCGTTTCGCGTTGACTTTCGTCGTAGCGAGCCGCCCATTATGGTGGCTTTTTTGTTTTTGTCAACGCTTCATTTCGAAGCGGTGGCCGCGTTGCTGGCGCCAGTGGCTGCCTGCGCGGCGTGGAGTGAATATTAGATCATTTCAGGCTGAGGTCAAGGGTTTTTCACATTTATGACCTTGCGACCAGATTGGGCACAATGCTGGTTCATGCAAGGCCAGGGACCTGCCTGTGACCACTCCCGCTCCCCGCCCCGCCCTGGCGGCCGACATCTCCCTGCAAAGCCTGCTGGCCGGCCTGTTGACGGTACTGGTCAGTGTGGCCAGTTCGGTGGTGATTGTGTTCGAGGCCGCCCGCCAGCTGGGGGCGAACCAGGCCCAGATCAGCTCATGGATGTGGGCACTGGGGCTGGGCCTGGGAGTGAGCTGCATCGCCTTGTCATGGCGTTACCGGCTGCCGGTGGTGACGGCCTGGTCCACCCCGGGGGCTGCGATGCTGGCCGTCGGGGGCACGCACCTGCCCTTGAGCGATGCCATTGGCGCTTTCATGCTCGCTGCGGCCCTGTCTGCCCTGATCGGCTTCACGGGCGTGTTTGCCCGCCTGATGCGGGTGATACCGCCGGCACTGGCTGCCGCGATGCTGGCCGGGGTGCTGCTGCGCTTCGGCCTGGGCCTGTTCGAGCAGCTGCAACAGCAGTGGCTGCTGCCGTTGGCCATGCTGCTGGCCTGGTTGCTGGGCCGCCGCCTGTTGCCGCGCTATGCGGTGCTGGCCAGCCTGGTGGCCGGCCTGGCCCTGTGTCTGGGCCAAGGCCAGCTGACCAGTGGCCCGCTGCCGCTGTCACTGGCTGCACCGATTCTGACCCTGCCCACCTGGTCAGTGCCGGCCACCATCGGCATCGCCCTGCCCCTGCTGGTGGTGACCATGGCCTCGCAGAACCTGCCGGGGGTGGCGGCCCTGCAGGCAGCCGGGTATCGCCCCCCGGTGTCGGCGATCATCGGCTGGATTGGGGTGATCAACCTGGTGCTGGCCCCGTTCGGCGCCTTTGCCCTGAACCTGGCGGCCATCACGGCCGCCATCTGCCTGGGCCCCGATGCCCATCCTGATGCCCGCCGCCGCTATACCGCCGCGATCAGCGCCGGCCTGTTCTACCTGCTGCTGGGCCTGCTCGGCGCTTCCGTGGCGATCGGCCTGGCCGCGCTGCCACCGGCCCTGATTGCCTGCCTGGCCGGCATTGCCCTGTTGGGCACCCTTGGCGGGGCACTGGCCAGCGCGATGGACAACCCGTCATCACACGATGCGGCGCTGGTGACATTCCTGATCACCGCTTCCGACATCAGCCTGCTGGGGGTGGGATCGGCATTCTGGGGATTGCTCGGCGGCCTGCTGACCGCGTGGATGCTGCGCCAGCGCTGAGCGGCACATTCAGGGCAACAACGCGATGTGCTGCTGCAACCGGTGAGACTGACCAGGCAGCAGCAGGCGGGCATCGGCGGCCACGTTGCCCACTTCCAGGCACAGATAGTGCGACCACTGTGCACCGACATCGGCCATCTGCATGGCCAGTTCCGGCCCGGGCGTCCACAGCACCAGATCCGTGCCACCGCTGGCCGTGATCTGGATGCGGCGCGACAGCAGCGGATCGTCGAGTACTACCGGACCGGCAACATTCTGGTAAATCCGGTCGGCGCGGCCGGCGTGCACGGCGGGATCAAACCGCCACGGACCTTGTTGGCGCAGACACCGCCTCGCCTGCAAGGCATCCAGGTAAGACGCAGCCTGGACCCCGGCCACACTGACCCTGGCCACATCCGCCACCTGCAGGTAGGTGTGCAGTGCCTGGGTCAAGGGTTCGGGCACATCTCCTACATTATGCGAAGTGACAACCTGTTCCAGCTCTGTTCCCAGCCACAGCTGTTGATCCACCTGCAGGTGTGGATGCAAGCGCTGTTGTGGCGAAAGGCGCATCCAGACCCGTCCATCCAGCATCAGCTGGGCCCGGTCCAGCTGCCATTGCGCAGTGCGGGCCATGCCATGGGAAGGTGCCGCTGGATCGTGCGGATGCTTGCCGAACCACGGCCAGCACAGCGGAACGCCCCCACGCAGGGGGCGCGGTGCCTGCAGCTGCGCACTGCACCACAACACCTCCTGCTGACCGGCTGGCTGCCAGCTCAGCAGCTGGCCCCCGAAACAGCTGATCCGCGCCACGCACTGTGGCGTGCGTACTTCCCAGACAGGCACATCCCGCCAGCGGGTCTGGGTCACCACGTCCTGCACCAACACGCTCTCCTTTTCAGTTCCGGCTTTCGGTTTCGCCCTTGAGGGCGGCAAGGATCTTCTGCCCGGCGCGGCCATCGGCATTGGCCCAGCCCAGCCGGGTCTGTTCGGCAGCAATGGCCCGCCGGGTCGCACTGCCGATCATGCCGTCGGCCTCGCCGATGGCGTGACCACGGGCCAGCAGCAGCTGCTGCAGCGCGCGCCGCTGGGCCCGGTCCAGGCCCGGGTCATCGGTCGGCCACGGGGTCTGCAGGCCGGGCTGGCCGCGCAGCTGGTTGGCCAGGGTGGCAATGGCCAGGGCGTAACTTTCGGCCGCATTGTAGGAATAGATCGCATCGTAATTGCGGAACACCAGCAGGGCCGGACCATTGCGCCCGGCCGGCAGGATCACCGCGGCACGGTCGGCATCGGCAATGCCATCCACCTGCAGTTCGCCGCCGCCCAGCGGCCTTACCCCCAGCGCGCGCCATTGCGACAGCGGCTGGCGCTTGCTGCGCCCGGCCAGCGCCACGTCGAAAGCGGCCGGCAGGGTCACTTCCACACCCCACGGCTGGCCACTGCGCCAGCCGGCACGTTTGAGGTAGTTGGCAGTGGAGGCCAGCGCATCGGGAATGGAGGCCACCAGATCACGCCGGCCATCACCATCGCCATCCACGGCGATACGCGCATAGGTGCTGGGCATGAACTGGGTATGGCCAAAGGCCCCGGCCCAGGAGCCGGTCAGGCCATCGGCGGACAGGTCGCCGGCAGCCAGCAGCTTGAGCAGGGCCAGCAGTTCGCTGCGGAAGAAGGCCTGACGCCGGCCTTCGCAGCCCAACGTGGCCAGCGACTGCAGCAAGGGCCGCTTGCCGAACACACGGCCGTAATCACTTTCCACTCCCCACACCGCGACCACGGTAGCCGCATCCACCCCATAGCTGGCACTGACCTGCTGCAGCAGGGCGCCGTGCTCGGCCAGACGCTGCTGGCCATCGCTGATGCGCTGGGCATCAACCAGGGCGGCCAGGTAATCCCAGATCGGGGTGGTGAATTCGGGTTGCTGGTCCAGCAGGGGCAACACGCTGCGATCGGCGACAACACCGCCCAGCAGACCCTGCACGCGATCAGCCGGCAGGCCTTGCTGTACGGCACTGGCGGTGATGCCCTGCAGGCAGCGCTGGAAGGCCGCATCGTCAATCGCGGCAGGAGCCACTTGAGCCAGGGCGGGCAAAGGCAGGGCCAGGGCGAGGGCCAGGCCGGTGTGCCGGGCGCGGGAAGCGATGGTCTTGATCATGCCGATCCTTGCGGGGGAGCAAGACCCGATCATACCCACAGCCCGTGTCCGCCGGCCGCTGGCCGATGGGCCAACGGCGCAGGCGCCTTACACCGCGTCCAGGTAGTACCAGTGCGGCGCGATGCGGACAAAACGACTGTGCTCCTCCATCCGCACCGCACTGCCACCGCCAATGCGGTAACGGGCCAGGAACACCACCTCGGCCGTGTCCGGGCCGGTGACGGTGTGCTGCTTGACCGCCAGCCCCAGCCACTGGGTGCGCTGGCCGGCCGGCTCGTCCAGCTGCAATTGGTCAGGACGGGTGTCCGGGTGCCAGCTGGCTCGCACATAGTCGGCATTGCCCAGCACATAGGCGCTGTAGCGCGAACGCATCAAGGCCTCGGCATCGGCCGCCGGCTGACCCAGATGCAGGGGTTCACAGCACTGGGCATAGCTGCGCTCGTGCCCGCACGGGCAGGGAATGGAAACGGGCTTTTTCATCGGCCCATTGTCGGCCAGGCCAGCCCGTGCATCCAGCCGCCGCAAGGAGTGGCGGATATACCTGAATGGAACGAGGCTTCCGCTATGCTTGGCCGATGACTGATTCCCGCCCCCGCCTGCGGCGCTGGAAGGCTGCCGCGCTGCTGCTGGCCGGCCTTGCTGCCGCCACCGTGTTGCTTGGCCGCTGCCGCGGCCCGCAGCTTGATGTCACCCGCATCAACACCCAGGCGCTGGAACAGCGTGTGGTGGCCAGTGGCCGGGTCTCGGCGGTATCGCGGGTGCAGGTCGGCAGCGAAGTGGCCGGGGTGGTGCTGGAGCGGCGGGTCAACGAGGGCGACCGGGTCGAGCCCGGGCAGGTCCTGCTGGTGCTGCGCGCCGATGACCTGGCCGCCAACCTGGCCGAGGCCCGCGCCAGCCTGGCCACCCTGGAACAATCGCGCCGGCCGCAGGCCCAGGCCAGCCTGCGCGAGGCGCAGGCGCAACTGGCCCAGGCCGAACGCGAGTACCAGCGCCGTCAGGCTCTGGGGCAACAGCAGCTGGTGGCGCGTGAATCGGTGGAACAGGCCCGCCAGGCCATGGTCAGTGCCCAGGCCAGCCGCGACCAGGCCCGCAGTGCCTGGCAGGCGCTGGACAACGGGGGCGCCGAGGCCGCCCAGCAGGCCGCGCGTGTGGCCGCGGCACAGGCGGCGCTGGACAAGACCACGGTACGCGCCACCGTGGCCGGTACCGTGCTGACCCGGGCCGTGGAGCCCGGCGACACCGTGCAACCCGGCTCGGTGCTGCTGGAACTGGCCAGCGATGGCCCCACCGAGCTGCGGGTACCGGTGGATGAGAAGAATCTCGGTGTGCTGGCTGTCGGCCAGCACGCGCAGGCGGTGGCCGATGCCTGGCCGGACCGGCCGTTCCCGGCCACGGTGAGCTGGATCGCGCCCAGCGTGGACAGCAGCCGCGGCTCGGTGGAAGTGCGCCTGGAGGTGGATCCGGTGCCGGATTTCCTGCACCAGGACCTGACCGTGTCGGTGAACATCCTCAGCGCGCGCAAGGACCAGGCCCTGGTCGTGCCCAATACCGCCCTGCTCGGCACGGCCAATGGCGGCAGCCAGGCCAGCGTGTGGCAGGTGCGCGATGGCCGCCTGCACCGCACCCCGGTCAGCCTGGGCCTGCGTGGCACCAGCGCCAGCGAGGTGTTGGGCGGGCTGGCGGCCGGCGACCGGGTGGTGATCGACGCGCGCGCCACCCTGCAGCAGGACCAGCGTGTACGCGCCCGTGACGTGCCCACCACCGCCGGTGACCTGCCGGCGCAGGCGGACTGACGCGGATGTGGGTGGAATGGACCCTGGCAGTACGCTTCCTGCGCGAAGGACGCACCCAGTCACTGCTGATCCTGTCCGGCATTGCCATCGGCGTGGCGGTGATCGTGTTCCTGTCGGCGCTGATCAGCGGCCTGCAGGCCAACCTGATCGACCGTACCCTGGGCACCCAGGCCCACATCAAGCTGCAGGCACCGCTGCAACGCAACCATGTGCTGCCGGCAGGCGATGGCGTGGCCACCCTGGTGCTGGAAACCCCGCGCCCGCAACCGCTGCGTTCGATCAACAACTGGCAGCAGCTGCGCGACACCCTGGACGCACAGCCGGACATCACCGCGGTGTCCCCGGTCATTTCCGGGCCGGCGCTGGCGCGGCGCGGTGATGCGCTGGAGTCAGTGGCACTGCTGGGCATTGATGCGCCGCGCTACCTGCGCATCGTGCCGCTGGACCAGAGCCTGGTCCAAGGCCAGTTCCGGGTCGATGCCGGGCAGGTGGTGATCGGCAGCGAACTGGCCCGGGACCTGGGCGCCAGCCGTGGCGACACCCTGCGCCTGGACACCGGCAGTGACAACGACACCCTGCTCACCATCGCCGGCATCTTCGAACTGGGTGTCAGTGAGCTGGATGCCCGCCACGTCTACATGGACCTGCGCCAGGCCCAGGCCCTGCTCGGCCTGCCCGGGGGGGTCACGGTGATCGACCTGCGCGTGGATGACCTGTTCGGCGCCGATGTGATCGCCGAGCGCCTGGGCCGGCTGACCGGCCAGCGCAGCGAGAGCTGGATGCAGAGCAACGCCCAGCTGATGAACGCCCTCAATGCGCAGAGCCAGTCCACCAACATGATCAGCTTCTTCGTGGCGGTGTCGGTGGCCTTCGGCATTGCCAGCGTGCTGTCGGTGAGTGTGGTCCAGCGCACCGGGCAGATCGGCATCCTGCGCGCGATGGGCACCACCGGCCGGCAGATGCTGACCGTCTTCCTGATCCAGGGGGCACTGTATGGCCTGGCCGGCTCGCTGCTGGGCGGCATGGCCGGCTACAGCATGCTCTGGGCCTTCAATACCTTCGGCCCCGGCCTGTTCGCCGCCCCCCTCTCGCCGGCGCTGCTGGCCTGGGCCACGCTGCTGGCCACGGTGACCGGCATGCTTGCCGCCACCGCCCCGGCCCGACGGGCAGCGGCCCTGGACCCGGTGGAGGCCATCGCCCGTGGTTGATGACAGCTCGCCCGTGCTGCAGCTCGATGGCCTGCGCAAGTCCTACAACCTGGGCAAGCCGACCGAGATCGAAGTGCTGCACGGCATCGACCTGTGCCTGCAGCGCGGCGACTTTGCCTGCCTGATCGGCCAGTCCGGCTCGGGCAAGAGCACCCTGCTCAACCTGCTCGGCCTGCTCGACAGCCCCACCGCCGGCGAGCTGACCCTGCTTGGCCAGCCCACCGCACAGATGGACGATGACCGTCGTACCGCCCTGCGCGGGCGCGACATCGGCTTTGTGTTCCAGTTCCACCACCTGATCCCCGCCTTCAGCGCACTGGAAAACGTGCTGATGCCACTGATGGTGCGTACCGGCAAACCCACCGCCGAGCACATCGCACAGGCCCGTGGCCTGCTCGAAGCGGTCGGCCTGGGCCAGTTCACCGAACGCAAGCCGGACCAGCTCTCCGGCGGCCAGCAACAGCGGGTGGCCGTGGCCCGCGCCCTGATCACCCGCCCGGCCCTGCTGCTGGCCGACGAACCCACCGGCAACCTGGACAGCCGCAGCGCCGAAGAGGTGTTTGCCCTGTTCCGCCGGTTCAACCGCGAATTTGGCTGTGCGGTGCTGCTGGTCACCCATGACCCGCGCCTGGCCGAACAATGCGACCGCCAGATCACCCTGGCCGACGGCCGCATCGTGGAGGACGTGCGCCGCTGAAGATCGGCCCGTCGCACCGGCGCCGGTGCATGCGTATGCTGCTGCACCGCCCTAGCTGCCGATTGCCGTCGTGCTGGAACTGCTGCCTGTCGAACTTCCGTGGTTGTTGCTGATCGCCTTCATTGCCGGGGCCGTGGATGCCGCCGTTGGGGGCGGGGGCCTGATCCAGCTGCCGGGCCTGTTCACCGTGCTGCCGCAGCACAACCCGGCCGTGCTGCTGGGCAGCAACAAGTTCACTTCGATGTTCGGCACCGCCACCGCGGCCTGGCGCTACAGCCGGCGCATCCACATCCCGTGGCGGCCGGTGCTGCTGGCCGCGGCCGCCGCCTTTGCCTGCTCCTTTGCCGGGGCCACCGCGGTCAGCCTGCTGCCACGCGATGCGATCCGCCCGCTGATTCTGGTCCTGCTGGTGCTGATCCTGGGCTATACCCTGCTGAAGAAGGATTTCGGTGCCCTGCAACGGCCTACCCATGTCGGCCGGCGTGAGCTGGCCATCGCCGTGGGCCTGGGCGGGGCGATCGGCTTTTACGATGGTTTCTTCGGCCCGGGCACCGGCAGCTTCCTGATCTTCCTGTTCATCCGCTTCTTCGGCATGGACTTCCTGGGGGCTTCGGCCAGCTCGAAGATCGTCAACCTGGCCACCAATGTCGCCGCCCTGTGCTGGTTCGTGCCGGCCGGCCAGGTCCTGCTGGCCATTGCCGTGCCGATGGCCGTGGCCAATGTCGGCGGCGCCCTGGCCGGCAGCTGGCTGGCCATGCGCGGTGGCAGCGGCCTGATCCGGCGATTGTTCCTGGCCCTGGTTTGCATACTCATCCTGCGCATGGCCTGGGATACGCTGCACGCCTTGGCCTGAGTGCACCTCCCATGCCCCTGCATGCGTTCAAACGTCCGCTGCCGCTGATCGTTGCCGCCACCTGTGGCCTGGCTGCCGGGTTGCTGTCTTACCCGGTGCTGCGCATCCAGAGCCAGTCCCGGGTGATCAGCAACGAGTACGCCCAGCTGTCACAGGCGGCCCGTGCCGCCTCGCAGCTGGCCAGCGACACCCAGCAGGCATTGAAGGCACGCGCCCTGGCCCTGGACCTGCCGGCCCAGCCGCCCGGCTGCCCGGCCCAGGTGCAGCAGCAACTGCAGCAGATGCAGCTGGCCACCCCGGGCGCCCCGGCCGCGTTGCGGGTGGAGGACGGCCGCATCAGCTGCGCCAGCCTGCCGGTGCTGGTGAGCCAGGATCCACTGCCGGCCGATTACTACCAGCGCGCCGATGGCACCCGTCTGTGGCACCAGTTGCAATTGCCGGCCGAAGCCAGCCATGGCCCCTATACCCTGCTCGAATTCCAGCAGCTGGCCCTGCTGCTCAAACCCGAAGAGCACTTCGCCCGCTTCCTCGGCGGGGACGCTGCGGTGGCCATCTACGAAAGCCGCCCGCCTTATGGCGCGGCCCTGCGCAGCGGGCAGATACCGCAGCGCTGGCTGCAGGGGCTGCCGGACGGCCTGACCGAACAACAGCAGCAGGACCCGCAGACCGGCGACCTGCTGTTGCGCCGCCTGTCCGGCAGCGGCCAGACCATCCTGCTGGCCAGCCGCCAGGCCAGCCATGTGCAGGCCGCCATCCGCACGGCCGGCCGCTACCTGTGGTCGCAGGCACTGCTGATCGGCCTGGCCTGCATGGTCCTGATCCTGGTGTTCTATCCACGCCAGAGCTCCTCACGCCGCGAGCTGGAACGGGCCCTGCGGCGTGGCCAGATGTTCCTGGTCTACCAGCCCATCGTTGACCTGGGCAGTGGGCGCTGCATCGGTGCCGAAGCCTTGATGCGCTGGCGCCAGAACGACGGCGGGATTGTCGGCCCGGACGTGTTCATCGCCCTGGCCGAACAATTCCAGATCAGCGAGAAGGTCACCGCCCGGGCCTGCCGGATCATTGCCCGGGAAATGCCGGCCTTGCTGCAAGTGCAGGCGGATTTCCGCATCGGCATCAACCTGGCCGCACAGGAACTGTCCACCCACCGCACCGTGCAGCGCCTGGCCGCATTGCGCCAACAGCTGCAACTGGCGCCCTCACAGCTGGTGGTCGAGCTGACCGAGGGCAGCCTGGCCATCGCCGAACAGGCCCTGCCGGTGATCAACCAACTGCGTGCCAACGGCATCAGTGTGGCCATTGATGACTTCGGTACCGGTTATTGCTCGCTGTCCTACCTGGCCACCTACCCATTCGACATCCTCAAGATCGACAAGACCTTTGTCAGCGCTGCCGGCACCGATGCGATCATCGGCCCGATTGCCGAGCACATCGTCAACCTGAGCAAGTCGATGGGGGTGGACGCCCTGGCCGAAGGGGTGGAAACGGCCGAACAGGCCGAACACTTCCGCCGCCAGGGGGTCGCCTTGGCCCAGGGCTACCATTTCGGCGCGCCGATGCCGCTTGCGCAGCTGCTGGACCTGCTGCGCAAGCAAGCGCAAACCGGCACTCCCGGCGCCTGAGCACAGCCTGCCGACCACACCAGCGCATTGATGGTTGCCATCGGTTCAGCGCATTCATTTCGTAAATACATATACAAGGCATTGAAGAAAAAGGCTTTTTACGTCCGCTGTGCGCATGGGCCAGGCGGCCGGCCAAGCGCTTGATCCAGATCAACGCTGTTTTTTCAGGACGCCCGATTCTTGGCCTCCCCCCACGCACCACCACGCCCATGTCCAGCCTCACCGCCCGCCGCATTGCCCTGGTCACCGGCGCCTCCTCCGCCATCGGTGCGGCCATCTGCCGGCAACTGGCCGAGGAGGGCTGCCAGGTCATTGCCGCCGATGTGAACCTGTCCGGTGCCCAGGCGGTGGCCCTGTCGCTGGGGGAGCGGGTGAAGCCGGTGATGCTCGATGTCACCGACCCGGATGCGGTGGCCGCCTGCATCGGGCAGATCCTCAAGCAGTACGGGCGGCTGGACCTGGCCGTGAACAACGCCGGCGTGGCCGGGATCGGCCTGGATACCGGCGAATACCCGTTGGATGAGTGGCATCGCGTGCTCGGTGTGAACCTGCACGGGGTGTTCTACTGCATGAAATACCAGCTCAAGGCGATGCAGGCCCAGGGCGGCGGGATCATCGTCAACATGGCCTCGATGCTCGGCCCGGAGGCCTGCTGGGGTGGCTCGGCCGCCTATGTCGCGGCCAGGCATGCCCTGGTCGGCATGACCCAGAGCGCGGCACGCGAACATGCCAGCCAGGGCATCCGCATCAATGCGGTCGGCCCGGGCTTCATCCAGACCCCGACCCTGGCGGCGATCAAGCCGGACGACTATGCCGCCATGGTCGGCCTGCATCCGGCCGGCCGCCTGGGCAATGCCAGTGAGGTGGCCGAGTTGACCTGCTTCCTGCTGTCCGAGCGTGCCAGCTTCATCAATGGCAGTTACTACGTGATCGACGGCGGCTACAGCGCCCGCTGAAGGCCGGCACCGGCAACGGCCGGCAGGCATCGCCGGCCGCTGCAGGTGGCTCAGGCCCGGGTGAGGTCCTTGACCGTGGCGCTGCCCCCATTGGCCTGCACCGAGGCGATGCCGTTGCGGCAGGCGGCCTCGCTGGCATACAGCTGGCTGCTGCCGATGACCTGGTGGTTGGCCGCCTTGAGGTTGAAATGGTGCTTGCCGTTGCTGGCCACCTTGACCTCGTAACGGGCCGGATCGGCCGCATTGTTCTGCACCGAGGCAATGCCATTGGTGGCACCGGCCTGGTTGGTATACAGCTCACTGGAGAGGATCACCTCGCCATTGCCGGCTTTCAGAACGAACTTGAACTGCCCATTGCTGGCCTTGGCCAGCTCGAACCATCCTGCCATCGATCGCCTCCCCACCTGCCGCCGGATGACAGCCACCCGGAACCCGGCCGGTGCCCGCACCATGGCATGCCGCCGGCCTTCCCTTCAACCGATGGGCGACCGCGGCCGAGGGCCATCACGCACAACGCCGCCTTTGCAGGCGGCGTTGTGGATCACCCCACGCGGCGGATCATTCCCCGCGCGATGTCCCCCGCACAAGCGGGCTTATTTGCCCGCAGGCTTCTTCGCTGCCGTCTTGGCGGAGGTCTTGGCAGCTGCCTTCTTGACCACCGCAGGCTTGGCGGTGGAACGCTTGCTGCTGGCCTTGGCCACCGGACCCGGCTCCTGGGCCATGACATCGTCGGCGGCGGATTGCTCCGGCGCCGTGGCCACCGCGCCGGTTTCAGGCAGTGCGATCACCGGCGGTTCGATCACCGGCAACGGCTCGGCCGCGCCGCCGGACAGCGAACGCGCTGCCCGCAATGCGCTGCCACCGGCACGCTCGGGCAGTTTAAGGCGGGCATGCTCCTCGTCGTATTCGATCAGCAGCACGCCCGAATCGTGGCGGCCGGAAATCTCGACGAAACAGGCACCGCCAATGAACGGCTCCAGGGTCATCACCGACTTCAACGGGGTGGCCACCACCATCTGGAAGCCGAAGTTCTCGAAGATGTTCATCGCCAGAGCGGTGAACTCGTTGTCGGCCTTGTCGAAGGCTTCGTCCAGCACCACCGCGGCATAGCGCGGCAGTTCGCCGTCCTCGCCACCGAGCTGGTAGCGCAGGGCGGCGGCCAGGCAGGTGGTGGCCAGCTTCTGCCGCTGGCCACCGGACTTGCCGGCACCGGAGCGGTAGATTTCCACCTGCTCACGGGTGGCGCCGTCCAGTTCCACACCGATGAACTCCACATGCTGGCGCACGTCCAGCACCTGCTCGCGCCAACGGCGCAGCTCCGATTCCTGGGCGCCGAGACGACGCACCAGGTCGCGCAGGATGGTGAACTGCGACTCGGCCAGCGAGCGGTCCTCGGTCTGCTGGTGGCTCAGCACCGCCCGCAGCTGCAGCTGGAAATCGGCCACTTCCGGCAGTTTGCGGTCGTGCACCTCGATGGTCAGGATGGTGCCGCGGTTGAACGGCACCTGCTCCAGCGAGGCGTTGACCTCGTCCATGCGCTGCTTGATCGCCTTGTGTGCCTCGGCGGTGTGGCGCTGCAGGGCCAGCAGGTTGTTCTTGCTCTGGGTCTGCAGCAGCTCGAAGAAGCGGCCCTCGTGCCGCGGCAGGCCATCGTTCTCCAGGCGCTGCAGGCGGGCCAGGAAGTCCTCGGCACTGGCCAGGGACACGGTGAAGTCGGCGCTGTCCTCCGGCCACTGCTGGACGAAGCGGCGGAAGCAGTCCAGCACCTGGCCGGCCAGCTTGGCATCGCGGCCCTGGCTGGCACCCAGCTCGTCGGCGAGCGCGCGTTCGACCACGCGGAAGTGGCTTTCCAGGCTGTCCAGGTTCAGGCCCGGCAGCACCGCCAGGCGCTCATCGAGCAACGGGCGCTGGGTTTCATCCAGGCCTTCGCTGTCCAGCTTGAGCTGGCACTGCTCGCGCTGCTGCTCCAGGCGGGTACGCTCACGGGCCAGCTGGGCACGCTCCAGGCGCACGTCCTCGTAGGTGCGGCGGGCCTGGTCGCGCAGGCCACGGGCGATGTTGATCTGCTCGGCAATCCTGGCCAGGGCGCTGTCACCCTCGCGCAGGGCCACCAGCTGCTCGTTGATGTCATCGATGCGCTGCAGTCGGCCGGACACATCGATCTCGTCCCACTCGCGCTCGGCCAGGGTGTGCGCGGCCAGCTGCTGCTGCTGCGCGCCCTGACGCTGGCGGCGCAGGGCATCCACATCGGCATCGCAGCTGGCAATGCGCCCGGCCAGCTCCTGCGCCTCGCGCTCGTAGACCCGGCGCTTGTCGCGGTTGTCGTGGCCCAGCATCCACAGCCGGCGGTCGTTGACCGCGTGGCGGTCATCCTTTTCGTAGCGGTCGCCCGGGTGCTTGATCTGGCCTTCGCGGGTCAGGCCACGGTCCTGGTGACGCAGCTGTGCGGCGTTGTCCACACAGGTGTAGTCAAAGCGGCGCAGCAGCTCGTTGTAGACCCAGTCGGCATAGGCGTGGTCACGGATGGTGAGCTTGCTGATCAGCGAGCGGGCATCGGGCTGCTGCGCATGCAGCAGCTCGTTGTCGCGCACGCGGAAGTAGACCAGCTTGGTGCCCAGGTGGGTGCGGTTGACCCAGTCGGCGACCTGCGCGTGGTGCTTTTCATCCACCAGCAGCGACTGCGCAAAGCCGTGCAGCACGCGCTCGATCGCGCCACGCCAGGCCACCTGGTCATCGCGCACCTGCAGCAGCTCGCCGACAAAGGGCAGCATCGCCTCGGAGATGCCGGTGTCCTCGGCCAGGCGGGCACGCAGGTTCTGCAGCGGTGCCGGGATCGAGCTCGGCGCGGCCTTGAGCGAATCCAGCTCGGCGCGCAGTTCGTTGAAACGCTTTTCGTCGGCGCGCCGTTCGCTCATGCGCTCGGCAATGGCCTCGTCCACCGAGCCGGCGCCCTGGCCACCCTCGGCCAGCACCTGGCGGGCGGCCTCGACCTGCTCGGCAAAGCGTGCCGCGTCATCGGCCAGGCTGATGTTCAAATGGCGGCAGGCGCCTTCCAGCTGCTTGCGCCGGCGCAGGCGGTCCTCGACCTCGCGTTCGACCCGGCCGCGCTCGCGCTCCAGCTCGTCCACGCGCTCGCCGCCCTGCTCGCGCTGCTGGCGTTCCAGCTCGACCAGCTTCTGCTCGTGGTTGTCCAGCACCTGCCGGCGCGAACCTTCCTCGCCCTGCAGGCCACGGTCCTGGACCTCGACATCCTTCAGCCGCTCGTTGGTCAGGGCCAGGCGCTTTTCCTCGCGGAAACCGTCCACGCTGTCCTGCAGCGCACGCAGGTCGGCGACCTGGCGGCGCAGTTCCTGCAGCGAGGCATGCAGCTCGCGCGCCGGGCTCAGGGTCTCGACCTGGCGACGGGCAGTGACCACCGCATGGTGGGCGCCATCGAGCTCGGCAAAGTCCTCCACCAGACGGTCGGCGGCTTCGAAGGTGCGCGGCTCGTCGAGCATGAAACCACGCAGAAAACCATTCAGGTCGCCCAGGTTCTTGGCCGACTGGGTCTTGTGCAACAGGCGCAGGGCCATGTCGTTGCCGATGCCCAGCAGGTGGCGGAAGCGCTCGGCATAGCCGGAGAAGCTGTCAAAGTGGGCCACGTCCTCGCCCATGCGCGCACGCAGCTTGCGCATGTCCAGGTCAAAGCCTTCCATCTCGGTGGCGATGTCAAAGCGGCGCGGGATCACCAGGTAGTGCTTGCGCACATCGGCGGCACTGGTGCCGGTGCCGTTGATCCAGAACAGGCGCACGATGGTGACCGCATCACCGCGGGCGTTTTCGTAGCTCAGCGCCAATGCCGTCCAGGTCGCGCCCTTGCGCAGGTACTGGGTGGCAATCTCGCCGGAAGTGCTGTCCTGCTGGTCGGCCCAGGCGCCACGTACATAGGACACCAGGTTGCGGTCACGCCCGGAGCGTTCGGCTTCGCGCGCGGCGGCATTGAAGTCCACGATGCTGGGCGGGGTGAGCAGGGCGCTCATCGCATCGAGCAGGGTCGACTTGCCCGAACCGGAGCGGCCGACGAACAGGAAGCCACGCTCGGCGATCGGCACATCGGTCAGGCCGGAGAACGTGCCCCAGTTGTAGACCTGCAGGCGGCGCATCCGGTACTGGTTGGCGCGCGCGTCGGTGAGCGGGTCATGGAACAGCGCGGCAGCAGGCAGCAGGGTGTGGTTGGTGTTGTCCATCAACGGAATCCTTGGGCGCAGGCGTCAGCGACGCCGGCCGGGGTAATCAGGCAGGAGCAGGCGCGGTCGTTCACTCGGAGAGCAGGTCATCGACCGGGGTGCCACCTTCGCGCAGCTGGCGGTAGGTCTCGCCCAGCACGGCCACGTCTTCGGCCGAGAACATGTGCTTGAGCGCCGGCGAGACCTCGTAGCGGTCCTCGCTGCCACGCAGGCGCGAGAGCAGCTGGTTCTCGCGCATCTTGCCGATGGCCGCGGTCACGCGCTTGGAGAAGCCGGCCTGGTCGGTGGAGATGTTCTTCTGGTAGATGCTCATCGCCTCGACCATCTGCAGCTCTTCCACCACCGCGCGCTCGCCACGGGTATCGGCATCGGCCAGCTGCTGGCGCAAAAACAGCAGCAGCACCGATTCGATGAAGGTCAGCGGCGCGGTACGCAGCAGGCTCGGCGCATCCAGCTCGGCGGTGTCGGCCTGGCGCACGAAGGCAAAGCCGGCGTCGCGGTCCATCACCAGTTCCAGGAACAGGTCGCACAGCAGCGAGCGGATGCCCGGCTCGTTGCGCAGCAGCGCGGCCCACTGCGCCGGCTGGCGCTGGGCATCCACGCTGGGGCCGGCCAGCAGCTGGCAGGCGGCGCGACGGGCGTCATACGGCAGCTCACCGCTGTCACCGAGGAACAGCGGGCCGTTGCCCGGCACCGGGGCATTGCTGCCGGGTACCGGTTCGGGGCTGGCGTCGTGGTCGTGCAGGGTCGAATCAGACCAGTTCATCGCGTTTTTCCTTTACAAACCAGACCTGCGGCACACGGGCACGACGCACGTGGCCATCACCGCCGGTCCATTGCACGGTTTCCCGTTGTTCGGTGGCCACCACACCGTGGCGGGTGGCAATGGAAAGATAGCCAATCACGCTGCCCAGGCCCTGACGTGCCGGGCGCTGCTGCAGCACCTGGCCCAGGCTCAGGCGCGGGGTCTGGCCAAGCAGGAAGTACAGGTCGTCCTTGAGCGAGCGGATGTCGATTTCCGACTGCGCGACCAGGTCGCCGACGCTGTCCAGCGAGATTTCGGCACCGTCGGACCACCAGATGGTCGAATCCACATAGTGGGTGGACGGGTCATGCAGCTTCCACTGGCCGATCGAGCGCAGGCGGCTGGCCGACAGCGGCAGCACATAGCCGGTGGCGGCGGTCGGGCGCAGGTGGTCGCGCAGGCCCAGGGCCTGGCCCTGGGCCTGCTTGAGCAGCTGGTTCAGGCGGCGCTGCTCCAGGAAGCCACGGCTCTGCACGAAGCCACGCAAGCTGCGGGCGAAGTTCTGCATCACATCGTGGACCTGGCCGCCGCGGTCCAGCAGGGTGGCGGTGAAGTTGCGCAGGAAGTTGCGCTCGCCGCGGCCCAGCTTGCGGGTGTAGTTGCGGCTGAGCACCTGCTCCAGCGCATCGTCGAGCTGGCCACTGCGCACCGGGTCGTTGAGCAGGTCCCAGAAGGCCTGGAAGGTACGCCCGGCCTCGGATTCGCCGATCACATCGACGCCGTTGAACAGGCGGTCCAGCACATCGCCACGGGCACCGTCGGCATCGATGATGCTCTCGCGGAAGCGGCGGTTGAGCTGTTCGAAGTCATCGCGCACGCGGCGGAAATCCTCGGCCAGCTCATCGGCCAGACGGATCATGTCGCGGGTGCGTTCCAGCGCGCGCTTGCCATCCAGTGCGGCCACCTTGCCCGAGCTGACCTCGGCAATTTCCGCATCGATGCGGGCACGCTCGGCCTGCAGCACCGCCAGCCGGGCATCCGGGTTGGCTTCGGTCTGCTGGGCCAGCTGGGCCACCTGCTGCATCACCAGCGACAGGCGGCTCTCGGTGGCCACCGCCGCGCTCTGGCCGAGCCCTGCAATGAAGCGGATCGCCTGCAGCGCCTGGCGCGACAGCTCGTATTCCTCCTCGCTGGCCCCTTCGGGCAGGCGGCGTTCCAGCCAGCCCTGGGACAGCCAGTAGGCGGTATAGGCCTGGGCGGTGCGCGGCAGTTCCACGTCCAGCTGGTCGGCATTGAGCGCATCGAGCTGGTTCTGCAGGCGTTCGTGCAGGACCGAGGCACCGAGCCGGCGGTCGCTTTCCATCAACAGGCCCTGCAGCAGGCCGATCAGCACCGGCGCCCGGTCCGAGGCCAGCAACTTCCACAGCGGCTGCTCGCGCAGGCGCTGGTAGGAGGCGATTGTTTCGCGATACTTCATCGGCTGGATCGGTCCCCGGGCCTGTGGTGGATGGGCCAGATGCTGGCTCAGCGGCGGCCGTTGCCGGACTGCACGAACTGCAGGAACTCGGCGCGGGTGCGGGCATCGTCATGGAAGATGCCGAGCATGCGCGAGGTCACCATGCTCACCCCGCGCTTGTGCACGCCACGGGTGGTCATGCACTCATGCGACCCTTCCACCACCACGGCCACGCCCAGCGGCTGCAGCACGTCCTGGATGCAGCTGGCGATCTGCGCGGTCATCTTTTCCTGCACCTGGAAGCGGCGGGCATAGGTTTCCACCACCCGGGCCAGCTTGGAAATGCCCACCACCTTACCGTTGGGGATGTAGCCCACGTGGACACGGCCGATGATCGGCGCCATGTGGTGCTCGCAGTGGCTTTCGTACTCGATGTCGCGCAGCACGATCATTTCGTCGTAGCCGGCCACTTCCTCGAAGGTGCGCGCCATGTATTCGCGCGGGTCCTCGCGGTAGCCACTGAACCAGTCGCCATAGGCCTTGGCCACCCGGCGCGGGGTATCGAGCAGGCCCTCACGGCTGGGGTCTTCACCGGCCCACAGCAGCAGGGTGCGCACGGCCTCCTCGGCTTGGGCCTGGGTGATGGTGGACTTGTCGGAATCGGCCATGACGGACGCTGCCTGAATTACGGGGTGAACATGCTACCAGCCGGGGGCCGACAAGGCATCGACTTTGGCGCAAACCCCTTGCAGCGCAAGGGATTTGCGGGCAAATGGCAAGCTGGGAAGGGGCCACCCGGGCCGCGTCTGCGGCCGCGTTTGCGCAACCACGGCGGGCCCCCGGCGGGCGAAGCTGAAAGCCCGGCCTGCCGCCGCACCGATAGTTCTTGATAGGAGCCAAATAGTTAGTACCCTATCAATCAACATGTACCCGCCATCCGACGAACGCGCACGGCTGTATATCCAGCTGACCACCGGACTGCCCAAGGCAGCCCGCCAGTGGCAGCGCCTGGCAGACCAGCATCTGGCCGAGTTCGGCATCACCCTGGCCTGCGCCATGCCGCTGCTGGTGATCGGACGCGCCGGTGGCGGCATCCGCCAGGTGGAACTGGCCCAGCAACTGAACCTGGAAGGCCCTTCGCTGGTGCGCCTGCTCGACATCCTGGCCAACGATGGCCTGCTGCGCCGCGAAGCGGACCCCGCCGACCGCCGGGCCAACCTGCTGTGGCTGAGCGATGGCGGCCTGGCCCTGGTCAGCCAGCTGGAGCAACGCCTGGTGCGCCTGCGCGGCCAGGTGTTCGGCGACCTCAGTCTGGAAGAACTGCACGTGGTCACCCGGCTGTGGCAACGCCTGGCCGACGCGGCCGACACCACGAGCTGACGCCCCCCTCTTCCGCCAGCTGATCCGCGGCCATGGTCGGCAGCGGGCACCCTCTTCCCCTGCCTGACAGCCAAGCCCTTGCCGCGATGTACGGTGAATTCAACCTCTACGGTGTCTTCGTCCCGACCCTGATCGGAATGATGCTGCTGGCCTATGCCCTCAACAGCGGGGTGAACCTGCTGCTCAAGCGTGCCGGCGCCTACCGCCATATCTGGCACCCCGCCCTGTTCAATCTGACCGTGTACATCCTGGTACTGGGCGGGTTGTTCACTCTCATGCGCTGGACGCAATCGTGAACAAGATCCTCAAACAGCTCTTCCCGGTCATGCTGACCCTGGCCAGCGTGATCCTGGCCCTGCTGGTGCTGCGCCACCTGTGGTCCTACTACATGGATGCCCCGTGGACGCGCGATGCGCATGTCACCGCCGACATCATCCAGGTTGCCCCGGATGTATCGGGCCTGGTCGAGCAGGTTCTGGTCCAGGACAACCAGGCCGTCAAACGCGGCGATGTGCTGTTCGTGATCGACCAGCAGCGCTACCGCATCGCCCTGCAGCAGGCCCGCGCCAGCCTGCACGAGCGCCGCATCGCGGTGGAACAGCTGCGCCGCGAGATTGCCCGTGACCAACGCCTGCAAGACCTGGTGGCGGCCGAGGAGGCCGAGCTGCGACGGGCCCGGCTGCAATCGGCCCAGGCCGCGCTGGGCAGTGCCCAGGCCGCCGTGGACCTGGCCGCGCTGGAGCTGGAGCGCACCCGCGTGCTCAGCCCGCAGGATGGCCACGTCAATGACCGCACCGTGCGCAAGGGTGACTACGTCAACGCCGGGCAGCCGGTGCTGGCCCTGCTCGACACCCACTCCTTCCGCATCGATGGCTACTTCGAGGAAACCCGCCTGGAGGGGGTGCAGCCCGGGCAGCGCGTGGACATCCGCCTGATGGGCGAGTCGCAGCCGCTGCAGGGCCATGTGCAGAGCATCGCTGCCGGCATCGAGGACCGCTACCGCAAGGAAAGCAGCAACCTGCTGCCGGATGTGACCCCGGCCTTCGACTGGGTGCGCCTGGCCCAGCGCATCCCGGTACGCATCGCCATTGACCGCATCCCGGCCGGCGTCACCCTGATTGCCGGCCGCACCGCCACGGTCACCATCGAGCTGGAACGACCCCAGGCCACGGCCGGGCGGACCCCGGCCGCTGCCGACAAGGCCCCACGCTGATGCGCCTGCAGCACCTTGGCCTGGCCCTGGGCCTGGCCAGCCTGGCCGCGTGCCGCACCATCGGCCCGGATTACCAGCTGCCCGAACAATCGGCCTACCGCGACCGGCAAGCCAACGCACCCTTCCAGGACACCGCCAACCCGGCGCTGGCGGCCAATGCCGAGCTGCCCGCACGCTGGTGGGAGCTGTACCACGATGACACCCTCAACGGCCTGATCCGCCAGGCCCTGGCCGACAACCACGAGCTCAAGGTCGCCGCGGCCAACCTGCAGCGCGCCGCCGCGCTGTACCAGCAGGCGCTGGATGTGGGCGGCCTGAAGGGCAACGCCACGGCCGCGGCCAGCCGTGCCCAGATCTCGCCCGAATCCTTCCTGCTCAGCCAGGACCTGCCGACCTTCAACCTGGCCGACGCCAGTTTCAGCCTGTCCCGGCAACTGGACCTGTTCGGCCGGCTCAAGCGCATGGCCGAAGCCGCCGAAGCCGACGAGCAGGCCAGTGCCGCCGCCCTGGACCTGGCCCGGATCAGCGTGGCCGCCCAGGTTGCCGGCAGCTATGCCGAGATCTGCCATGCCAACCACGAGCTGCATGTGGCCGAACACGCGCTGCAGCTGCAGCGCGACAACCTGCAGATGGTGGAGCGTCTGATCAGCGCCGGCCGCGGCACCCCGCAGCAGCGCGCCCAGGCCCATTCCCGGGTTGCCCTCAGCCAGTCCCGGCTGCCGCCACTGCATGCCCACCAGCAGGCCGCGCAGTACCAGCTGGCCGCCCTGCTCGGGCGCGTCCCCGGGCAATTGCCTGCCGCTGTGGCCGATTGCCATCACGCCCCGGAACTGTCCGCCCCGATGCCGATCGGGGACGGCGCCGCCCTGCTCAGCCGCCGCCCGGACATCCGCCAGGCCGAACGCCAGCTGGCCGCTGCCACCGCCCGCGTCGGCGTGGCCATCGGCGAGCTGTACCCGGACATCCGCCTGGGTGCCTCGCTCGGGGCTGCCGGCCTGCTGCAGGATTTCGGCAGCAGCCTGACCCGGCAGTGGTCACTGGGCCCGTTGATCGCCTGGTCGATGCCGACCAAGGGCACGGCCGCACGCATCCAGGCCAGCCAGGCCGGTGCCGAAGCAGCCCTGGCCCGCTTCGATGCCAGCGTGCTGGATGCCCTGCGCCAGACCCAGACCGCCCTGAGCCGCTACGCCCACGACCTGGACCAGCTGCAGGCCATGCAACGGGTGCAGCAGCAGGCGGCCCTGGTGGCCGCACAGGATGCGCGCCTGTACCAGGCCGGCCGCGCCCCGTACCAGGCCCACCTGGAGGCAGAGCTGGCCCTGGCCCTGGCCGAGTCTTCCGTGGCCGATGCCCAGGCCCAGGTGTCGCGTGACCAGATCCAGCTGTTCCTGGCCCTGGGCGGCGGCTGGAACACACCGCCGGCGCCCTGACCGCGGCCCGGGCACCGGCCGGACCAAACCGATTCCTGCGCCTGCCATGGGCGCTTCCCACGACTGCAAACCCAGCAACGAGGTTGCGATGCTGCTGCTTGACCGCCAGGCCTGGATGTTCTCGTTGAGGACCTTCCTGGCCGCCATCGCCGCCCTGTACATCGCCCTGCAGGGCGACCTGGAACGCCCCTACTGGGCCATGGCCACGGTCTATCTGGTGACCCAGCCATGGCTGGGGGCCACCCGCGCCAAGGGCATGTACCGGGTCGGTGGCACCCTGGCCGGCTGTGCAATGGCCCTGTGGATGGTGCCGCAGCTGCTGCAGACGCCCTGGCTGTTTGCCGCGGTGATGTCGCTGTGGCTGTCGGCCTGCGTGTACATCGCCCTGCTCAACCGCGGCCCGCGCGGCTATGCCTTCCTGCTGGCCAGCTATACCTCGGCCATCGTGTGTTTCCCGATGCTGCATGCACCGGAGGACATCTTCGCCACGGTGATCTCGCGCAGCGAGGAAATCCTGCTCGGCACCATGATGGCGGTGCTGTTTGCCGCCCTGTTCTTCCCGCAACCGGTACGCCCGATGCTGCGTGCCCGTATCGACAGCTGGATGGGCGATTCGGCCCAGTGGTGCGCCACGGTGCTGGCCGGCGACAAGGCGCATGCCCCGCACAACCGCCTGGCCGCGGACCTGGCCCAGTTCGAGAGCCTGATCGAGTTCGTGCGCCGCGACAACCCGCGCCATGCCCATACCGCGGTATCCATGCAGCACCTGCACGAGCGCATGTTGATGCTGCTGCCGGTGCTGTCCTCCATCGCCGACCGCCTCAATGCACTGCGCGCGGACAACCGGCCGGAGCTGGCCGACCTGGATGGGCTGATCCACGACATCACCCACTGGCTGACCCTGCCCAGCCAGGACAAGGCCAGCGGATACGAGGCCCTGCGCCAGCGCATCAGCGCACTCAAACCCGACGTTGACGGCCAGCTCGAGCACCTGCAGCAGGTCACCCTGCTGCTGCGCCTGGAAGAGCTGGTGGACCTGTGGCACGACTGCGCCGCCCTGCAGCAGGCCATCGAGCAGGACCACCCGCCCGAAGGCATTGCCCGCTTCCGCATCCGCACCGACAACCGCCAGCAGCGGCCGGCGCGGCACGTTGACCACGGCATGGCCCTGTTTTCCGCTGCCAGCGCCGGGGTCGCCCTGATGTGCTATTGCGCGATCTGGATCCTGCTGGGCTGGGAAGCCGGCAACAGCGGGGCGATGATGGCGGCCATCGTGGCGGCGTATTTCGCCTCGCAGGACGACCCGGTTCCCAGCCAGGTGTCCTTCCTGCTGTGCCTGCTGGCCGCCACCGTGCTGGCCACCATCTACCTGTTCGGCATCCTGCCCTCGGTGCACGAGTTCGGCAGCATCGTGATGGTGCTGGCCGTGGTGTTCGTGCCACTGGGGCTGCTGGTCTACCGCACCCATACCTCGGTGATCGTGTGGCCGCTGATCAACACACTGCTGGCCCAGCTGGGCCTGCATGGGCACTACACCGCCGACCTGGAGGTGTTCCTCAATGCCTCCGCCGCCATGGTGCTGGGCATTACGGTATCGGCGGTGATGACCCGCCAGTTCCGCTCGGTCGGTGCCGAATGGACCGCCCGCCGGCTGGTACGCCAGGGCTGGAAGACCCTGGCCGATGCCGCGCAAGGCCATGGCCAGCAGGACCGGCAGCAGTTCGCCGCACGCATGCTCGATCTGCTCGGCCTGCTGGCTCCGCGCCTGGCGGCCACCCCGCCGGGCAGCAACATCGCCTCGGTGGACATGCTCACCGAGGCCCGGGTGGGGCTGAACATCCTGCAGCTGCGCCGGGCCCGGCTGGGCCTGCCGGCCGAGAACCTGGCCGCGATCGAGGCCATCCTGGCCGACGTGGCCAGCCATTACCGCGCCCAGGTCGCCCAGCGCCGCCCCCTGCCACCGCCCCAGGCCCTGCGCGAGCGGTTGGATGCATCGCTGCTGCGCACCCAGGACGTGGCCGAAGGCAAGGCCCGCGATGAAGCCCTGATCGGTGTGCTCGGCCTGCGTTCGGTGCTGTTTCCGGCCCTGCCGCTGCAGCTCGCAACGCCCACCAAACCATGGAGTTCTGGCACCTGCAGCTAACTCTCGGGTTTTAACCACCCTGCACTTCTTGAAGAGTTTCCCAGCCCGAATTCACTGGTGAATACCCAACAAAAATCGATCTTAAAAACGACACAGCAAAATCAATCAACGAAACAAATGTGCCTGGATGCCAATGAATGCATTTCGGATTTCGCCGACGGATCCGAGCAGACGCTTGGCATCATTGGCACCACCATAGCGGATGCGGAGCAGGTCACCCAGTTTGGCCGGGGCCAGTTCATCCACACCATGCCGCTCATAGGCGCTGAGCACGTAGTCAAGGAATTCGCGCATCTGCGGCTCGTGTCCGCCCAGAGCACTGCCACGGGCAGCGTCGGCCCGTTCTGCACGTGCCAAGGGAGCAAGGGCGAAACGTACGTAAGCCAGTACGTCAAAGATGTCGCTGTTGCCCGCATCAATCAGCCGCCTCATGTCATCCAGACGCTCTCTGCCGTAGCCCATATCCAGCAGCCGCTGCAAAAAAATCTCTCGTCGTCCCGGGTCACTCCATGTGGTGCGCAGCTGGTCCTCATCGATAACCAAGGTATTCAGATCGCCGAACAGCTGCTGCATGTACTCCTGTGCGGTGATCATCCGTCCATCGTTTGACCAATAGGTCGTCGCGCCAAGATAACGAATTGTGCGCTCGCGGCCATCGGCCAGCTTCACCACAATTTTGGATTCAGGCTCCTTCACTCCGCCCGGCGGGGTAATTGGCCCTACCGGATAAGGATCCGGGCCACCACCGGGGCCAACCGGC
Source organism: Stenotrophomonas ginsengisoli (assembly GCF_001431485.1). GTDB lineage: Bacteria > Pseudomonadota > Gammaproteobacteria > Xanthomonadales > Xanthomonadaceae > Stenotrophomonas > Stenotrophomonas ginsengisoli. Next base: position 24,039 of record NZ_LDJM01000016.1, read on the forward strand.
TTAGGCCTGCCTATCGGCTCCGGCGGAAGCGGTTCGCCATCCCACTCCGGGTCATTGAAGTGCTCGTGTGCCTTCACAAAGTCATAAATGGTGAAGAAGTCCTTGCCGTCAAAGGTGCGCGTGCCGCGGCCAATGATCTGCTTGAACTCGACCATCGATTTGATTGGCCTCAACAGCACAATGTTGCGCACGTTGCGTGCGTCCACGCCGGTGGAAAGCTTCTGCGAGGTGGTCAGGATGGTCGGCAGGGTCTTTTCGTTGTCCTGAAACTCGCGCAGGTGGCGCTCTCCCAATTCACCATCATCGGCGGTCACCCGTTCGCAGTAATGTGGGTCGGGGTTGTCCTTGATCTGGTTGACGAAGTTGCGCACCCGCGCGGCATGGTCCTGGGTAGCGCAGAACACCAGCGTCTTCTGGCGCTGGTCGATCTGGTCCATGAACTCCTGCACGCGGCTGATCTCACGTTCGTCAATCAACAGCTTGGTGTTGATATCTGCCTCGCTGTATTCCTTGTCCGGGTCGATCTCGCCGGCCAGCACCTCATCACCGTCGCTGAAACGGTAGGTGTCCAGCGTCGACACCATCTGTCGCACCTTGAACGGAGTGAGGAAGCCATCGCCGATGCCTTCCTTCAGCGCATACGTGTACACCGGCTCGCCGAAGTAGGCATAGGTGTCGGCATTGGTGTCGCGCTTGGGCGTGGCGGTCAAGCCCAATTGCACCGCCGGTTTGAAGTACTCCAGGATGCCGCGCCAGCTGCTTTCATCCTTGGCGCCGCCGCGGTGGCATTCGTCGATGATGATGAAATCGAAGAAGTCCGGCTCGTAGCCTTCAAAGGTGAGCTGCGGCTCTTCTGCTTCTCCCCCGTCGGTCATAAACGTCTGGAAGATGGTGAAGAACACACTGGCATTGCGTGGCAGCTTGCCCTGCTTGCGGATCTGCTCCGGGCTGATGCGGCACAGCGCATCCGGCGCAAACGCACTGAAGGCGTTGTAAGCCTGGTCGGCCAGGATGTTGCGGTCAGCCAAAAACAGGATGCGCGGGCGGCGTACCGGGTCGCGGCTCAGGTTCCAGCGCGATTCGAACAGCTTCCAGGCAATCTGGAAGGCAATGGACGTCTTGCCGGTACCGGTAGCCAGGGTCAGCAGGATACGGTCGCGCTCCTGGGCAATGGCTTCCAATACCGCAGTGATGGCGTTGTGCTGGTAATAGCGAGGCTGCCACTTGCCGCCGCCGGTCTCGAACGGCACCGCGCCAAAGCGCTCTCGCCAATCGTTGCCCTCCGGAAAGCAGCGCTGCCACAGCTCTTGCGGGCTGGGGAACGGCAGTGCCATATCGGCTTCCGTGCCCGTGTGCATATCGATGCCGTACCAGCCAATGCCATTGCTGGAATAGCCGAAACGTGCCTTCAGCAGGCTGGCATATTGCTTGGCTTGGCCAACCCCAGTGGTGTGCCCCAGGCCGGCCCGCTTGGCTTCCAGCACCGCCAATTGGCGGCCGCGGTAAGACAGAACATAGTCGGCAGACAGCGCCGCCATGCGCTGGCCCGCACCCAGAATCCGCCCAGGAGAGATGGTCAGTTCGCGCGCGATATGTGAACCGGGAACCACACCCCAGCCCGCATCACGCAACACTGGGTCAATTCGATTGGCGCGGGTATCGGCTTCGGTTTCCGTCATGAATGTGAACGCAGTCGCAGATCAACCGATAGTCGCCGGTTGCCGTAGCTTATGCAATGCAGCCAACAACTCCACCGACAGCCGTTCTGCTGCCGTCGGCTTGCATGCAGCTTGCTGGTACCTGTAGCATTGGCCCCAACACGGCCCCTGCCTCTTGGTTCTTCGGAACTTACGCGGGGGTTCTTATTGTCCGCGTTCCGGTAGCCACCAAGTTTCCCAGCCGTTCGGAACGCCCATCGCCGCAATGGATTGCTTGCGCTGGGAAGCCTGCACCGGAAAGGTCTGCAAGTGGTCAGCCAGACGGTTGCGCCACTGGCTGCCGGGGCAGATCACATCCACCATGTGCCGCACGATGGCCAGATAGACGAAGGGCTTGGCCAACAAGTCCGGCTTGCCTGCAAACGCTGCGCACCATGCCGGCGCCTGTAATGCCGGCATCTTCGGTTCGGACACCATGTTGCGGTTCCACACCCGGCTGTGGTGCGCCACCAGGTTGCGCAGGTAGCTGAGCGCACGTACCCAGCTGGCAAACGCCTTCCAGTCGCCAATGCCGTAACGGGTGGCTATTGCCTCCTGGTCAGCCACCTTCATCATCGCCAGCAGCTGCGACACCGCGCCGAAATCCCAGACTTCGATGGCCACCCAGATTGGCATGTCCGGGCCGTGCTTCTGCCGGTAATGCTTGACGAAATCCTCTTTCGAGCGGTCCACCAGTCCCTGATGCTTCTGCTGCCAGGCCGCAAACACGCTCATGCCGGAACGGCCATCGCGCCGCTCGCGGAACGACGGGTGGAAGCTGTCCTCATGCAGATGGGCGAAGGTATCGATCCTGCCCAGCCGATAGGCCACCTCCACCCGCAATGACACTTCGATGCGTTCCAGCGCATCGGCCAGCAGCACGCGCAGCTTGCGGTCGAACAGGTACAGATCGACCGCATCGGAAAATGCGGTGCCTGGCATGAACTCATCCGTGCGCACCGAGCGCAGTGCCTTGGTGGTTGCATCCTGTTCCATGCGAAACACCCGGAACGGATACCAGTAGGCGCTGAGTCGGTAGTAGCCGGCTCGCTGCAACCATGCCGCGGCCCACGCATCATCGGACACGCTCATGCCACGTGCGGTCAGCAGCTCCAACTGCTCCTCAAATGCCTTCCACGGCCGTCCATAGCTGTTGGTTTCATTCATTGCTCGGTGTTGCTCAGGTCAACTGGCCGGAAAAGGCTTTTTGCAGCAGGGATTGCTTGAGGTCATCAAGGTCTGCGAGGTTACGGGTGTAGAGCATTTTGAGATGTCGATTCTTCTCAAGTAGGGTATCCAGCATCGTTACGATACGTTGTTGCTGCGCTACGTTCGGCACCGAAACTTTCAGTCCATTTATCATTCCAAGCTTCAGAAACTTTGTTCCTACCCCAACAGAGTTTTCCTTGAAATGCTTCAATTTCTTTATCATCTGAAAATACAGATACCGATAAAGGAGTCGATTTGTGTCATTGATGGCAATCACGTAGGTACGTTGATAGGCGTTAAATTTCCCCCGATAGTGCTTCACATTGAAGTCACCAACGGCATTATTACCGGCAAGAAGAATTGCCTCACAGTCGAAAGCAAATCTATCGATTGCGTACACATCCTTTGCACATGTAAAAAATGGATATTCGCCACCCTCAACGGCTGCATTCGCGTCAAGCTTGCCAGTTCGAATGGTTACAAGGTCACCCAGCAGACTCTGTTCACCATCGACATTGGCCAAGACACTGTCGAAGATCTCATCTACTGCGCACCGATTTTGTTCAATAAGGATGTGGGTGCGGTCGAGAGCGGCGAAGGCTTGGTCGAGGATCGCGACGATCCGCTTTTGTTCGTCCAGCGGCGGCATCGGGATCGAGATATCTCCGATGACTGATAACGTAAGCGAAGGATATTTGTTGTCTTGAATCAATTCCTGCGCTTTTATCGTGGATAAACAATAAAGGAGATAGCGCGGATCAGCAATGTTCTGCCGAGCCGTTATCGTGGCAAGGTGACTTGAAACATAACCTTCACCGGCCATCATCACTCGATGATTGAGGAAGGTGGAAGCGCCGCTCTTTGGCATCAATATGGTTCCGGCCGGTACAAGCCGGAGTCCGGAGATGCCTTCATTATTCAGCAGATCACGCGCGCCATCTATTGCGCCAAACCTGACTTGGCCGACATCCGACGTACGGATAAACGGATATGTTCCGCCCTCGAAGAGATATTTTTTTTGCGGCGCGGAGTTCCCTGCACCAATCTCCGCAACCTCCTTGAGCGGGACATATCTCCAGTTCGCTTTGTCATGGGTGAGTGCATCACCAGCGATCTCTGCCATCACAACAACCCCCTCACTTCTTCCAGCAGCGCCGCCGTCTCCGCATCCCGCGCCAGCATGTCGGCGATGATCTGCTCGGGACTGCGCAGGGCTTCTGCTTCGGGTGTATTGGGATTCTTGACCGACAAATCCCAGGTCGCCGGATCGATGTTCTCCACGTCCAGCGTCCAGCTGTTGGCGCTGTCGGCCTTGTCCGCCTGCAGGGCGATGAACTCGGCCAGGTCGGCATCATTGAGTGGATTGGTCTTGCCCAAGCTGCGGCCGGGGTCGAGCTGGTAGTACCAGACTTTGCGGGTGGGCGCGCCCTTGTCGAAGAACAGCACCACGGTCTTCACCCCGGCGCCCTGGAAGGTGCCGGATGGGCAATCAAGCACGGTGTGCAGGTTGCAGCTGCTCAGCAACTCCTTGCGCAGTTCGATGCTGGCGTTGTCGGTGTTGGACAAGAAGGTGTTCTTGATGACCACCGCGCCGCGGCCGCCGGCCTTGAGCTTGCGGATGAAGTGCTGCAGGAACAGGTAGGCAGTTTCGCCGGATTTGATCGGGAAGTTCTGCTGCACTTCCTTGCGCTCGCCGCCGCCGAACGGCGGGTTGGCCAGCACGATGTCGTGGCGGTCGGCCTGCTGGATATCCATCAGGTTCTCGGCCAGGGTGTTGGTGTGGCGGATGTTGGGCGCATCCACACCGTGCAGGATCAGGTTCATCACACCCAGCACATAGGCCAGCGACTTTTTCTCCTGGCCGTAGAAGGTGCAGGTCTGCAGGGTGTCCCACTGGGTGGCGGAAAGATCATCGCGGCGCAGGTAGTCGAAGGCTTCGCAAAGGAAGCCGGCCGAGCCGCAGGCGCCGTCATAAATGGTTTCGCCGATCACCGGCTTGACCACCTGGATCATGGCGCGGATCAAGGGTCGCGGGGTGTAGTACTCACCACCGTTGCGCCCGGCATTGCCCATGCGCTTGATGCGGGTTTCGTACAGGTCCGACAGCTCGTGCTTGGCCTGGCTGCTGCCGAAGTTGAGGGTGTCGACGATCTCCAGCACGTCGCGCAGGGTGTAACCGGAGCGGAAGCGGTTGGCGATCTCGGCGAAAATCTCGCCGATCTTGTATTCCAGCGAATCGGCACTGTCGCTGCTGTCGCGGAACGATTTGAGGTAAGGGAACAGCTCGCCGTTGACGAAATCGATCAGGTCCTTGCCGGTGAGGGCGTTGGGATCGAACTGGCCGTCCGCAGTTTTCGGTGCCGCCCAGTTGCCCCAGCGGTACGGCGGATCGAGCAGCGGCGTGTAGTCATCACCCTGGAGCTCGGCTTCATCGGCCCACTCGTGCTCCATGTCGTCCAGGTACTTGAGAAACAGCAGCCACGAGGTCTGCTCGGCGTAGTCCAGCTCGGAGGCCAGACCTTCGTCGTTGCGCATGGCACGGTCGATGTTGTTGAAGGCGTTTTCAAACATTCCATTCATTCCTTCGTGAATGGGCCCAGCCTGGCTGGACACCGTTCAATGGCGCTTGCCGGCAACCCGGCGAGCCTGATTTCATTAGGAGAATTGGCCAGAACACAGGCCATGTCTCGAGCCGGGTCATCTTAAGCGCCACCGTTGGTTCGAACCATGACCGCGGCTGGGGTATTCGGGCATTCTCCGGCGCGCTCTGATGTACGCATTCAACGGCAACTGCCAAGCCGCGGCGCCAGCCCACTCCAGCGCTGGGCATGGCGGGCCAGGGCCAGGGTCAGCACGTCGGCACTGCCGGCCAGGTGCAGGGCATCCTTGGCCCGGGTGATGCCGGTGTAGACCAACTCACGGCTGAGCACGCGGTTGTCGCGCATCGGCAGCTGCAGCCAGACTTCGCCGTACTCCGAGCCCTGGGCCTTGTGCACGGTCATGGCGAAGGCGCTGTCATGGGCCGGCAAGGCCGCAGGGTGGAAGGCGCGTGGCGCGCCGGCACTGTCGCCGGCAAACCAGGCCAGCAGCTTGCCCCGCCCATCGGCAAAGCAGACCCCGACATCACCATTGAACAGCCGGTGGCGGTAGCTGTTTTCGGTGATCAGCAGCAAGCGTCCGGCAAACCACGGCGAGCGCTCGCCGCCTTCGCGCAGCAATGCCTCGATACGCGTGTTGAGGGTGGCCGCCCCCTGCGGGCCTTCGCGCACGGCAGTGAGCAGGCGCAGGTCATTGGCCCTGGCCAGGGCGGCGGCCGGATCGGCGGCACTGCGTACCGCACGGGCGTGGGCCAACAGACGCGTGCGGCCGCTGGCCAGGGCATCGCCCTGGTCCTCGTACCAGTGCACCCCGTCCAGCCCGCCCTCACGCAGCAGCTGCACGGTGCTGGCGGCATCACCCTGGCGACAGGCCTGGGCAAGCGGGGCCAGATGCAGGTGCTCGCTCTGACGCCAGCCACGCTGTAGATGGACACGCCGCGCCGGCGATGGCGAGGCCTGTCCGCTGATCTGGCCGGCATCCAGCGGCCCCAGCAGCCCGGCCAGCGCGCGGGCATCGTCGGCCGCCAGCTGCAGGCCCGAGCCACTGGCCCGCAACAAGGCGGCCAGCACGTCGCCGGTATCCACCGAGGGCAGCTGGTCCGGGTCACCAAGCAGGATCAGCCGGGTGCCATCGGCAATGGCCTGGACCAGGCGGGTCATCAGCGGCAGGCCGACCATCGAGGCTTCATCGATGACCAGTACATCCAGCGGCAACGGGTTGTCGGCGTTGTGGCGGAACTCCAGCGAATCGGGAATCACCCCGAGCAGGCGGTGCACGGTGGAGCCACTGCCCTGCAGCACCTGCAGCAGATCGCCGGCAATGCCCTGCGCCTGCAGCCGGGCCGAGGCCACACGCAGGCTTTCGGCCATGCGCTCGGCGGCGCGTCCGGTCGGCGCGGCCAGGCCGATACGCAGGGCCGGCTGCCCGGCGGCGTTGGCCTGGGCGGCCAGCAACACCAGCAGGCGGGCGATGGTGGTGGTCTTGCCGGTACCCGGGCCACCGGTCACCAGCAGCACGGCATGCCGCAGCGCCATCGCCGCCGCGCGCGCCTGTTGATCGTTGCGCGCATCGGCAAACAGCTGGGCGAACAGCGGTGCCAGGGCCGGAGCCGAGAATTCCGGCACGCGCACCGCGGCCAGCCGCTGCAGGTCCAGGGCCAGCTGGCGTTCGAACTCGCGATAACGGCGCAGGTAGAGCATCTGCCCCTCCAGCACCAGCACCGCCTCGGCGGCACTGGGCTCGAGCAGGGTCTGCGGCGTGGCCACCCAGGGCGAGGCCTGCAGCGCCTGCTGCCAGGTATCGATGGCCGGCCAGGGCAAGGCCGCTTCCAGCAACTGGCTGGCCGCGGGTAGATGCAGCGCGGCATGGCCCTGGGCCACCGCATGCGCGGCCAGAGCGGCGCCGGCCAGCACCAGTGGATCGGTATCCGGCCGCAGCCGGGCCAGGCTGTGGGCCAGGGCGGTATCCACCGTGCGCAGCCCTTGTTCGGCATTCAATGCCTGCCACAGGTTCATGCCATTGCTCCGATCAGGCGTGCATGGGCCTGCTCACCACCGGCAAACAACACATCCAGCCCATGCACCAGGGCCGGATCGAAACGCCGCGCATGCAGGCCCGGTGCCTGCGCGTCGCTGGCATCCAGGCCGCGCGCGAACAGGTAGCGGATGCCACCGAAATCACGCGCGTAGTCATAGCCGCTGCCGAGGCGGAAACGCAGCCAGCGATGCAGGGCCACGGTGTAAAGCAGGGCCTGCAGGTCGTACTCACTGCTGGCCATGGCCTGCTCCAGTGCGCTGGCGTCATAGCGTGGCAGGCGGTTGGATTTGTAATCGAGCACGAACCACTGGCCATTGTGGGTATAGGTGAGGTCGATCTTGCCGGTCATCAGGCCCTCCAGCCGCTGGCGCAGGCCGAAGCCATGGCGGCTGGACACCACCCCATGGGCATGCAGCAGGGCCAGCAGCTCACCGACGCGGGTAGGCTGCAGGGCGAAATGGAACTCGATTTCGGCCCGCCGCTGGCTGGCCGGCACATCGCACAGGCGGGTGCCTTCGGGCAGGGGCGCGATCAGGGTCTGGCCAACCAGCTCGGTGAGCAGGGCCAGGCCATCGTCCAGTTCCTGCTGTGCCCGCGTCCGGGCTAGATCATCAGGCAACGCCACCGGCTGCCCGGCAGGATCGCGATCGCCCGCGCCATAGCCTTCGCGGCGCAGCTCCTTGAGCAGGGCCTGCTCGGCACCGGGCGGTGCCGGCTGGCCGCCTTGCCAATCGGCCCAGGCGGCAAAATCGCTGTTTTCCAGGGCCAGATGCAGGGCGTTGCCGAAACGGCTGCCGGAAAAGCGCCGGTCAAAGGCAATGCGCTCCACCACCGCCTCGCCGGCCAGTTCCGGGCTCTGGCTGTCGGCCGGTTCGTCCTCGGCCGCGGTGGGTGCCTGGGTGGCAGCCGCGGACAGGTCGGCACCGCGCTCGGCGTGGGCCAGCTGGGTAAAGCTGTATACCCACCAGTCCACGGCCAACGGCCGGGCAATCGCGCGCACCGGGGCAATGGCCTGCTGGCTGTCCACCGGCAGCACCGGCACCGGCGGGCGTTGTGCCTGCGCCTGCAGCACGGCAATGGCCGGATGCTCGGCCAGGCCATCGAGCATTGCCTGCAAGGTGGTGCCACTGGCTCCGGCCAGATCGCCGTGCAGCAGCCACAACTGGTGCACCGCGCGGGTCAGGCCGACATACAGCAGGCGGGCGCTTTCGGCATGGTCCTCGGCCTTGCGCAGGCTCAACGCACCCTTCCAGGCCGGGTCTTCCTTGTCCAGTTTCCAATGCCGCTGGCGTTGCTTGTCCACCTGCACCACGGTGTGGCGGTCACGGCTGTTGCCGCTGCCACCGATACCCACAAAAGGCAGGTAGACCAGCGGGTATTCCAGGCCCTTGCTCTTGTGCAGGGTAATGATCTGCACCCGGCGGGCATCCGATTCCAGGCGCAGCAGCTGCGCTTCGTCGTTGCTGTCGGCCATGGCCATGGCCTGCTCCAGCCAATCCAGCAGGCCGGGCAGGCCGAGCACCTTGCGCGAGGCTTCCTGCAGCAATTCGGCCAGCTGCAGGTAGTTGGTCATGCGCCGCTCGCCATCGCTGATGGCCAGCAGGCGCGGCGCCTGTTCGGCGCACAGGTCGGCCACCAGTGCATACGGGCCGCCACGCTGCAGGCGCTCACGCCACAGCTGCAGGCGGTTCTGGTGCCCGCGCTTGTCATCGCCCTCGTTGTCCAGGCCGGCAATCACCGCCGCATCGATGCCCAGCAGCACCGTGGACAGCACCGCACGCAGGCGGCCTTCATCGGCCGGTTGCAGCAGGGCCAGCAGCAGCAGGCGCAGCTCGGCCGCCTGCTCACTGGCAAACAGGCTCTGCTTGCCCGCCGCCACTGCCGCCACCCCGCGCTGGTGCAGGGCCTGCTGGATCATCGTGGCCTCGCGGTGGCTGCGCACCAGCACCGCGATGTCACCGGCCTGTACCGGCCGGCCCTTGATCAACGCGCTGCCCTGCCGCCCCTGCCAGAGCACCGTGGCAATGGCATCGGCGCACAGCGCGGTGGCCAGCTGGCGCGACTGCTCGGCCTTGAGCGGCTTGTCGCTGTCGCTGGCCACCTGCTGCAGCACCAGGCCGGGGGCCGGCTGCCCATCCACACTGAAATCGGCATCGGCATCGACGCGCCCGGCATGCACCGGGTCAAACACAATGCCCTCCTGGCTGAAGCCCCTGGCCCCGGCCTGGGCGTACAGCGCATCGATGGCAGCCAACACGCAGGGGCGCGAGCGGTAGTTGTGGTCCAGCATCAGGGCCACATTGGCCTGTTGCCGGGCATCCAGGTAGGTGTGCACATCACCGCCACGGAACCCGTAGATGGCCTGCTTCGGATCACCGATCAAAAACAGGGCCGGGGTCTTGCCGGCGGCGGCCACCTCGGCACTGTCGCCGAACACACGGCGGAAGATCGCCCATTGGCGCGGGTCGGTATCCTGGAATTCGTCGACCAGGGCAATGGCGTACTGCTGGCGCAGCTGCGCCACCAGCACCGGGCCACGCGGGCCTTCCAGCGCGCGCGCCACCCCTTCGATCAAATCGTCATAGGTCTGCAGGCGGCGTTGTGACTTCAAATGCGCCACCCGTTCGCGGGCCTGCCCACGCAGGCTGTGCAGCAGGGCAATGGCCTGCCCGCGCAGCACCGCCGTCACGCTCTGGCTGGCCTGCATCCACTGCACCAGCGGCCCCTGCAGGGGCGAGGCCGGGGTCTTGCCGGCACCGGCCTTGGAGGTGCGCGCGGCCAGGGTTTCCGGCAACAGGTTGGCCGCCTTGTCGTGCAGCGGGCCTTGCCCGTCCCACTGGCGGAACTGCTCGAACAGGGCGTTGATCCAGGCGGCCTTGTAGCTGTTGCCGTTGAGCCACTTGTTTTCCGTGGCCGCCAGCAGGGCCTGCTGGAAATCGCCGGCATGTTCGGCAATGGCCTGCTGCAGGGCCGGCACGGCGGCAGCCAGCGTCTGCATCGCCTGCGTCAGTGACAGCGCATCGGGGCCGGCTGCGATCGGCTGCGGGAACAATGGCTCCTCACCAAGCAGGGCCGGCAGGTCCTTGGCCAGCTCCTCATGGTTGCTCCACAGGGTGGTCAGCACCGCGACCTGCTCGGCGTCCTGGGCCAGCACCCGCCACAGGTCGGCCGCCACTTCGGCATGCAACGGGCGCAGGTTGGTGACCAGCTCCGGGCCATCCAGGCGGTGGCCGCTGTCCAGCGCGTATTCGCTCAGCACCCGGGCACAGAAGCCATGGATGGTGAACACCGCGGCCAGGTCGGTTTCCTCGGCGGCCAGGCGCAGGCGGCGTTCCAGTGCCGCCGGGGTTTCCCCGCTGCGCTGCATGTGCGCGGCCAGGATCTGCCGGGTCAGGGCGATCTCGGGCGATTCGGCATGTTCATCGCACTGCATCACCTGCCCGGCCGCCAGGGCCAGGCGGGCACGGATGCGCTTGCGCAGCTCCTGGGTCGCCGCATCGGTGAAGGTCACCGCCAGCACCTGGCCGATGCGCAGGTGCTGTTCCACCACCAGGCGGGTGAACAGGGTGGCCAGGGTGTAGGTCTTGCCGGTGCCGGCACTGGCCTCGATCAGCTGCACCCCGCCCAGTGGCACGGCCAGCGGATCACGGTTGACCGGCGCCTGACCGTCCTTGTCGATGGCCTGCATCAGGCGTCCTCCCCGTCTGCATCATGCTGTGGTTGGCGGTAAGCCCGGCCACTGGTGAGCAGCGACATCACCGCCAGGCTGGTCTGTTCGAAACGCTGCCACGACGCCTCCCCGGCCAGTGGATCACGCCCGCGGTACACCAGCTGGTGGCTGTCCTCACTGGCTTCGGCATAACTGTAGTCACTGCCATACCAACTGCTGGCCGCCGCTTCCAGGCGCGCGTCGGCCGCTGCCTGATGGATGGCCAGGGCGGTGCGGGGCGCATAGGCCAGCGGTTGCTGCAGGCCCTGCAGGTACAGCCCGACCAGCTCGGCCAGGGCCGCTCTGGCGGCCTGCTCGCCCAGTGCCGGCTGCAGGTGCGGGCCGAGGTTGTCCTCCTCGCCCTGGTAGAGCTGCCACAGCTCCCGCCCCTGCCCGGAGGCGGCCAGCAGCAGCCAGTCCAGGCCGTTGCGCACCACGGTGCTGGCATTGCGCTTGCCGATGCGCAGGCGCGGCACGCGCTGCTCCAGCACGTCGGCCACGCGGCCATGGATCTGGATGCCGTCGATCTCCACGCTGCAGGCCAGGCTGTGCAGGGCAGACGTATCCACCCCGTCGCGCCAGAGCTGGGCGTAGGGCTGCACATCGGCCAGCAACCGCTGCAGCTGGCCACGGCCGAAGGCACCGGACGGCACCTTGCCACGCGCCAGCAGGCGCTCGTAGAGCTGCTCGCTGTCATCGGCCAGCGCTGCCTGCAGCAGCCATTGCTGCAACTGGTGACGCTCCAGGCCGGGCCTGGCCAGGTCCAGCGGCTCGATATCCTCCAGCGCCTGCGCCGGCTCGGGCAGACGGATACCCAGGCGTGCCGACAACCAGGTCGTTGCCGGCTGGGTAAAGAAGCGACGCAGCTCGGGCAGGCTGATCGCCAACGGCCGCACCAGCGGTGCCAGCGGGCGGTCGATCCAGGCCGGCAGCGCTTGCCGGGCCTGGCCCAGCTGCAGGGCCGCCGCGTGCCACTGGTTGCGGTAACTGAAACGGCGTGGCTCGGCATCCTCGCCAAATGCCGCCGGGGCGAACGGCTGCAGCGTATGCCGCACCACCAGCCCACGCGCGGCCTCTTCCGGCTGCGCATGCCAGGCTGCCGCCGCCTCGATCAATTCGTCCACCAGCACCGATGGCTCACGCACACTGCCATCGCGTGCATCACTGCCGATCCAGCTCAGGTAGAACACATCCTGGGCCGAGGCCATCAGCTGCAGGAACAGGAAGCGGTCATCCTCGCGCACCGAACGGTCGCCATGCCGGCGCTGGCCGTTGTGCAGGTCGGCCACCAGCTTGCTCAGCCCGGCCGCCGGATCACGCCGCGGGAAGTCGCCATCGTTCAAACCGAGCACGCAGATCACCCGGAACGGCAGCAGGCGCAGCGGCACCATACGGCCGAAGCTGATACCGCCGGTGAGCAGCGGCGCACGCGTATCGGCCTGGGACAACTGGTTGCTGAAATGGGCCCGCACCACGTCGGCCGGCAGGGTGTCGGCATAGCCGGCCTTGTCGGCCTGTTCCTCGAACTGGGCGATCAACTTGCGCAGACGGTCCAGCGCTCGCTGGCCGGCCGGCGTGGCGGGGGTGGACGGCAGCACCGCGCCGAGCAGTTCACGCAGGCGCGCACTCCACTGCGCCGGGGTCAGCGCGTGGTCCAGCTCACGCTGGTAACGCGCCAGCACGCCGAGCAGACGCATCACCGCGTCCAGCACGTCCAGCGCGCCGCCTTCCAGCAGCGGCAAGGCGGCCACCCCGGCCACATCGCTGTCCTGGCCGTTGGCATGGCCCAGCAACAGGCGGTCCAGGGCGAACTGCCAGGTGTAGCTGGCGTCCTGCGGTGCCTGGTGTGCCTGGCGATGGCCGGCATCCAGGCCCCAGCGCGCACCGGCCTGGTCCAGCCACAGGCGCACCCGTTCCAGGTCATCGGCATCCAGCCCGCTGGATTCGGCCAGCGGCGCACTGGCCAGCAGGTCGAGCACCTCGCCCAGGCCAAAGCGGCTCACCGGCAAGGCCAGCAGGCGGATGAACACCTCGGCCAGCGGTTCACCGGCCAGCGGGCTGGTGTCGGCCAGGGCCCAGGGCAGGGACCCGGCATCATTGCCACGGCCTCCGAACACCGCTTCCAGGTACGGCACGTAGGGGTCGATGTCCGGGGACAGCACGGCGATGTCGCGCGGCTGCAGCGGCGGGTCAAAGCGCGGGTCCTCCAGCAGGCCGCGCAGCTGGTCATGCAGTACCTGCAGCTCACGCAGGCGGGTATGGCAGGCATGCAGCTGCAGCGAAGGATCTTCCCGGCGCAGCTGTGGCAGCCGCTGCTCGGCAGCCTGCGGCGGCGGGCGACGGTGGAACAGGTCGGCCTGCAGGTGGCGCAGCAGGCTGTCCCCCAGCCCGGCGGCCGCCAACGGGGCTTGATCGTTGTCCAGCGGATCGACATAGACCTCGATCTCGGCACTGGGATGGACCACCTCGTAATTGCCCAGCAGGGCCATGAAATCGCGCCCGGCCGCGCCCCAGGCCGCCAGCAGCGGGTTCTCGCCCTCCAGACCGGTCAGCACATCGTCCAGGCCCTGGCCGATGCGCGCACGCACGCCCTGCAGGTCGCCCCAGTAACCCCGGGTTGGCGTGGGCAGGTAGAAATGCAGGATGCCGGCACGGGCCTGGGTGGCCAGCACGCGCAGCACGTCCGGCGAGATGCCCAGCACGGCGAAGGCGAACAGGCGCGGCGGCAAGCCCTGCGGCAACGGGTTGTGCGGGTTGGAGAAGCCATCCAGATAGTGCTGGATGCGCCGCGCGCGGTGATTGCGCCCGGCAGCGATATGCCGCCACAGCAGGGCCTGGGCATCAGTGGCCTCGGCACCGGCTTCCCACTGCAGCAGCAGGTCGCGGCGCCAGGCCTGGTATTTCTCGAACACCGCCGCCAGCTCGCCGGCCAGCGACCAGCGCTTGAGTGCATCACCACCGGCCAGGTAACCGGCCAGGGCAGCCATCGCCGGGGCCGCCATCAGCTGCGCATCGCCCAGCGCGGCATGCAGCTGCCATTGCAGCGCGGCCGCATCCAGGTCGTCCTTGTCGCCGGGCACATTGGCCGCCAGCGCGCGGCCGACAAACTCACCGGGGGTGAGGAACTCCAGGTTGGCGGCAATGCCGTACTGCTCGGCCAGGGTGGCCTGCAGCCAGCGCCGCATGGCCACCTGCGGGATCAGCACCACATCCGGCTCCAGTGGCGACTGCCCGGGCACCGCGCGCGCCAGTTCGGCGGCCAGCAGCTGGGCCAGCATGTCCAGTGCGTTGGAGTCGTAAAGACGGAAGTCGCTGTTGCTGTGAGCCATCGGCCCGGTCCCCTGATCACCACCGGGCGTTGGCCCCGGCACCATCGCATTGTCAGCCAGCCGGCACGGGCTGGCGAGTTTCAGCGGCGCAGGCGCGCGCGGGCGTGGCCCATGTCCAGCTCCAGCCAGTCACACGGGCTGCTGATCAAACCGCGCTGGCTGTCCACCACGCACAGGTCCTGGCTGTGCGCCGGGCCGGCGGCCAGGCCGATACCACGCTGCTGCCACCAGGCCAGCTGCAGCTGCAGTTGCTCCAGATGCAGGGCCCCGTCACGCAGCAGGCGGCCGTCATGCCACAGCCGCGGCTGGCGGCCATGGGCGTGCCAGAAGGCGGCAAAGCCACCCGGCCAGACCCGGCCGATGCGTGCCACCGGGATGATCAGGTTCAGGCATTCCAGGCTGATGGCCATGCTCAGTGGGCCGGGCCGTCATGCACATTGACCACCACCTCGCCCAGGCCGCGGCGGGCCGGCCCGATCACCGCACTGGCCTCGCAACCATAGGGCCCGCCCAGTTCGATCTCCAGCCGCACACACGGCGGCTCGATGCCGGCTTCGGCGTGGGCAGCGGTGTGCGGGCGGGCAAATTCCCACAGCAGCTGGCGCTGTTCATCGCTGAGTTCGATGGTGATCATCGTGACCTTGTGCCTGGGGACCGGTGCTCAGGATTGCGCAGGCCCGTCTCAGTGGATGCGACGCTCATTCCCATCCATCAGACGCTGACGATGCGACAATGCCCCCGGATCAGTACGCATTTATTCAGGCAGCAGCAGGGAAGCTGTCCCGTTTGGTGCTCACTCAAGGCAGCCATGGCATCTGAAGTCGCCCCCGTCGTGCAGTTGTCCGGCGTCCGCATCGAGCGTGGCGGGCGGGCCATCCTGCGCGATGTATCGCTCACTGTCCCGGCCGGCAGCATTACCGCCGTGCTCGGCCCGTCCGGCAGCGGCAAGTCCACCCTGCTGGCGGCACTGACCGGCGAACTGCGCCCGGTGGCCGGCAGCCTGCAGTTGTTCGGCGCCCCCATTCCGCACGGCCAACGCGCCCTGCTGGAGCTGCGCAAGCGCATGGGCGTGCTGCTCCAGGGCAATGGCCTGCTCACCGACCTGTCGGTGGCCGAGAATGTCGAGCTGCCGTTGCGCACCCATACCCGCCTGCCGGTCCCGCTGCGCCAGCAGCTGGTGCGCATGAAGCTCAATGCCGTGGGCCTGCTGGCCGCCGCCGATGCCTGGCCGCGCGAGCTGTCCGGTGGCATGGCACGCCGTGTCGCCCTGGCCCGCGCCCTGGCCCTGGACCCGCCGCTGATGATCTATGACGAACCGCTGACCGGGCTGGACCCGATCGCCAGCGGCGTGATCATGGAGCTGATTGCCCGCCTCAACCGCTCGCTGGGGCTGAGCAGCATCATCGTCAGCCACCACGTGCACGAGACCCTGCCGATCTGCGACCAGGTCATCGTCATCGCCAATGGCGGCATCGTGTTTGCCGGCAGCCCGGCGCAACTGCAGGCCAGCAGCGACCCGCTGGTACGCCAGTTCCTGGACGGCCAGCCGGACGGGCCGATCCCGTTTGATGCCGCCCCGCGCGCAAGGAGCGCCTGATGGCCTTCGCTTCCTCGATCCGCTCGCTCGGCCGCGCCGGCCTGTTCACCCTGACCGTGCTGCGCGGTTCGGTGCCCACGCGCGACTTCCTGGCCGAGCTGGTGCGCGAGATCTACAAGATCGGCGCCCGCTCGCTGCCGATCATCGCCGTCGGCGGTGCCTTCGTCGGCCTGGTGCTGACCCTGCAGGGCTACCGCACCCTGACCACCTTCGGCGCCGCCGATGCGCTGTCCACCCTGCTCGGCCTGTCGCTGTACCGCGAACTGGCCCCGGTGCTGACCGCGCTGCTGTTCATCGGCCGGGCCGGCAGCTCGATTGCCGCCGAACTGGGCCTGATGCGCGCCACCGACCAGATCAAGGCACTGGAACTGATGGCCATCGACCCGGTGGCCAAGGCCGTGGCCCCGCGCTTCTGGGCCGCGGTGCTGACCGTGCCGCTGCTGACCGGCATCTTCTGCTCGCTGGCCATCACCGGCGGCTGGTTCGAGGCGGTGCAGATCCTGGGCCAGGACAACGGCACCTTCTGGTCGGGCCTGCGCGCCAGCGTCGACTTCTGGGATGACTTCGCCGTGGCCATGCTCAAATCGGCCATCTTCGGCGGTACCGCGGCCCTGGTGGCCTCGTATGTCGGCTTCCATGCCGAGCCGACCATCGAAGGCACCTCGGTGGCCACCACCCGCGCGGTGGTCAATGCCTCGTTGTTGGTGCTGATGTTCAACTTCGTGCTGTCGGCGCTGCTGTTTCAGTAATGCAACTGCCCACCGGCCGCAGCCACTGCCGCCGGCCCGGGTCAACCGAACAATCCGCTGGCCCCTGACCGGGCAAGCACCTGCTGGATCTGGAGTGAGACAACAACATGGCTATCCGTGGACCCCGTCTTGAATTTGCCGTTGGCGCCTTCCTGCTGCTGGCGCTGGCTTCCCTGCTGGTCCTGGCCGTGGCCTCGACCAACCAACGCTTCGGCCTGGGCGGTGGCGGCTACGAGCTGACCGCGCGGTTTTCCCAGATCGGCCAGCTGCGCCCGCAGGCGCCGGTCAAGATCGGCGGCGTGGTGGTCGGCCAAGTGGCCGACATTCAGCTGGACCCGGTTAAATACGACTCGATTGTCAGCCTGAAACTGGATGGCAAGTTCGTCGACCTGCCGGCCGACACCTCGGCCAGCATCCTCACCGCCGGCCTGCTGGGCGAAAGCTACATCTCCCTGCAGCCGGGTGGCGATCCGGATGTGCTGGCCAACGGTGACGAGATCGTGTTCACCCAGTCCTCGGTGGACCTGATCCAGCTGGTCGGCAAGTACATGTTCAGCGGTGCCGGCAACAGCGCCGAAGCCAGCAGCGAGAGCAACGATTCCACCGATGCCGGCACCCCGGCGTACTGATCAGGAAAACCCCGATGAAGACCTCCGTACTCTGCGTCGCCCTTGCCACTGCCCTGCTGGCCGCCACCCCGGCGCTGCAGGCCCAGTCCCGCCCCGCTGCCAGCGCACCGGCGTCCTCGGCCGGTACCGAGGTAATGGCCTCCAGCACCCGCATCATCGACACCCTGCAGAGCCGCAAGGCCGAGTTCCGCGGCAACCGTGCGGCCCTGCGCCAGTACATCGACGGCGAACTCAACCGCAGCTTTGACCGTACCTATGCCGCCCGCCTGGTGCTGGGCGTGCATGCGCGTGGTGCCAGCGATGCCCAGGTCAAGCTGTTTGCCGATGCCATGGCCGACAACCTGATGGGCCGCTACGGCGACACCCTGCTGGAAATCGAAGGCCGTCCGCGTTTCCGCCTGAAGAGCGAAAGCGCCCTGCCGGGCAATCGCGGGGTCAAGGTCTCCACCGAACTGCTGCGCAACGGTGCCGAAGCCACCCCGGTGGAATACCTGATGCGCAATGTCGATGGCCACTGGAAGATCTTCGACGTGATGATCGAAGGCATCTCCTACGTGCAGACCTTCAAGAACCAGTTTGACGGCCCGCTGCGCCAGAAGGGCATCGAGCAGGTGGCCCGCGACCTGCGCAGCGGCAGCCTGCAGGCCGGCGGCAATGGCCGCTGAGGCCCATCTGGCCGACGGCCGCCTGGTGCTGAGCGGGGAGCTGGACCGCGCTGCGGCCAGCGCCCTGTGGCCGCAGCTGGCCGCCCACGCCGGCAGCGTGCAGCACATCGACCTGCAGGCCGTGCCGCGCCTGGATTCGGCCGGCCTGGCCATGCTGGCCAGCCTGGCTGCTCCGCAGCTGCGCCTGAGTGGCACCCCGGCCGGCCTGGACGAGCTGATCGCCGCCTACCGGTTGAGCCCGCAGCTGGGCTTCACCTTCACCCTTTCCCCTGTGGTCTGACATGAACCTTGCCCACCCGCTGCAGACGCTGCTGCTCTGCTCCGCCATCGCCCTGGCCCTGCCCGCCCATGCGCAGCAGCAGGACGCATCGGCTGCACCCACCAGCGACGCGCTTGAACAGCCCGTGGACAACAGCGCCGAGGATGACTTCGCCGCGCTGTACGGCAGCCCGGCCGACACCCAGGCCAGCAGCATGGCCAACCCAGACCCGTGGGAGCCCTACAACCGCCGCGTGCACCGCTTCAACATGGCCGTGGACCGCTCCGTGGCCCGCCCGCTGGCCACCACCTACGTCAAGGTGGTGCCGCAGTTCGCCCGCACCGGCGTACGCAACTTCTTCACCAACCTGCGCTCGCCGGTGACCATGGTCAACCAGGCCCTGCAGGGCCGTGGCAATGATGCCTGGGACACCCTGGGCCGCTTTCTGATCAACACCACCGTCGGCGTCGGCGGCCTGTTCGACCCGGCCAGCGCTGACGAAGTACCCAAGCGCAGCGAGGATTTCGGCCAGACCCTGGGCGTGTGGGGCTGGGAAAACTCGCGCTACGTCGAACTGCCGTTCTTCGGCCCGCGCACCGTGCGTGATGTGGTCGGCATGGGCGGTGACATGCCGCTGTCGCCGATCCGCCAGATCGAACTGGACAAGGCCCGCATCGGCCTGCAGGGCCTGCAGCTGGTGGATACCCGCGTGCAGTTGATGGCCGTGGATGGCCTGCGCGACAGCGCCCTGGACGAATACGCAATGACCCGCGATGCCTGGCTGCAGCGCCGCAGTTACCAGATCCAGCAGGACAAGCGCGGCGGTGATGACGAATACCCGACCGTGCCGGTGGATGCGATGCCGATGCCCGACTTCGGCAACTGACCGCAGCCAAACGATGGATCAAAAAAAACCCCGCCATTGGCGGGGTTTTTTGTTGCCAGCGTGGCCGCCCTTACAGGCGGCGCTCCAGGTTGAACTGCACACCGTTGTCACGGTTGTCGGCATCGATCAGGCCGTTGTAATCCATGCGCAGCCCCCACTGATGCCCCAGTTCCAGATCCACACCGATACCGAGCAACCAGCGGTTGCGCAACTGGCGGTCCAGGCGGGTCTGGTACCACGGCCGCAGGCTGGCATTGCTGTACTGCATGCCGGCCATGCCACTGCCCTGGAAATCATGCTGGTACTCCAGGCCCATGCGCGGGCTCCAGATACCCCAGTCCGCCTGGCGCCGCACCTGCAGGCGCAGGCCCGCATTGCCGGTGACGGCATCCATCTGCTGCTCGGCATACACCAGGTTGTACAACGGGTTGCCGGTTTCAGCGAAGCGGTCCAGGCTGCCGTGCACCAGCTCCACACCCGCATACGGGGTGAACTGCCAGTCACCGCGGGCAATATCGGCGCCCAGCGACAACGAACCGAACCACTGCTGGCCATCGCGCTGGCCATGGACGAAGCTGCCATCGGCCAGCACATGCCGGCGCCACTGGTAATCCAGCAACTGGTAGCCGGCCAGCGCATCCACGAACAAACGCTGGCCCGGGCTGTAGCTGGCGTACAGCACCATCGACAACGCCTGCCCATCACTGCGGCTGCCCAGGTTGCCGACATCACTGCGCTCACTGCCGTAACCAACGCCGGCACCGGCCACCCATGCCTTGCCGAAGCGGTAATCCGCGCCCAGGCTCAGGCCATCGGTCTGGAAGTCCGTGCCACGCCCGCGGGTGTTGCTGTCGCGGCCACTGCGCACGCTGCCACCCAGCCACAAGCCCAGTTCAGTGGCATTTTCAGCCTGTACGCCAGGCACTGCCGCCGGCTCATGGTCAAACGGCTGCCGCCGTTGCGGATCACAGCGGCCATCATTGCGGTACACGGTAATGACCGCATCGCAGGCCGGCATCCCGGCACCACTGGCCGCCAGGCTCAGGTTGTTGCTGAAACCGCCATTGCCACTGGCGCCATGCAGGCGCTGCATGCGCTGCTTGAAGTTGCCACTCTGGGCCGAGGCGAAACGGCGTGCGGCCTGGATCTGGGCACCGAGCAAGGCCCGCACTTCTGCATCACGGGTCGGGTCCGGGCGCAGTGCCACCTGCAACACATAGGCCTGCTCGGCCTGGTTGCCCAGGGCATCGGCGACACGAATGCGGAAGCTGAAATCGCCATCCTCCGCCAGGCTGCCGCTCAATTGGCCATCCGCAGACAGGCTCAACCCACCCGGCAGGCTGCCGGCAGCCACCGTGTACTGGTAAGGGGCACTGCCGCCACTCACCGTCAACTGCTGCCGGTAAGCCTGGCCATATACCGCGCCGGGCAGGCTGTCCGGCGTGATCACCAGCTCGGTCTGCACCACCTCCAGCTGATAGGTCTGTGTGGCTCGGGCCACGGTGCCGCCGGTGCTGTCGCTCACCTCCACCTGCAGGGAATACTGGCCGGCCTGTTCGGCTGTACCGGCAAGTACACCGCTTTCCGCATCCAGGCTGATCCCGCGCGGCAGCTCGCCGCTGGCCACGAACCGGTACGGGGCAATGCCGCCACTGGCACTGATGCGTTGTTCGTAGTGGCTGCCACGGGTGGCCTGTGGCAACGCCCCCGCACCCGGGCTGAGGCTGATGACCGGCACGGCCACATCCAGTACATAGGATTGGACCAGGCTGGCCGCTGTGCCGGTGGTGCTGTCGGTGACCGTCAGCTCCAGGGCGAAGCTGCCCGCCTGCGTCGGCGTACCCGACAAACTGGCGGTAGCCGGATCAAACGTCAGGCCCGCCGGCAAGCTGCCGCTCAGCACGTAGCTGTACGGCGCGATGCCGCCACTGGCCGCCAGCACCTGCGCATACAGGCTGCCGGCCGTTCCATTGGCCAGGCTGGCCGGGTTGATGGTCAACACCGGAGCGGCAATTTCCAGGGTGTAGGCCTGGGCCAGCGTCGCCGCGGTGCCGGTGGTGCTGTCGGTGACCGTGATCGTGACCGGGAAGCTGCCTGCCTGCGTCGGCGTACCCGACAAGCTGGCGGTAGCCGGATCAAATGCCAGGCCCGTCGGCAAGCTGCCGCTCAGCACGTAGCTGTACGGTGCAATGCCACCTCTGGCCTGCAGCGCCTGGCTGTAGGCCGAGCCGGCAGTTGCCGCCGGCAGGCTGCCCGGCCCAAGTGCCAGGGCCGGCGTTGCCACATTGAGGGTGTAGTTGGTCGACACCGTGGCCGGCGCGCCGCCGGTGCTGTCACTGGCACTGATCACCAGCACGAAGCTGCCCGCATCCGTCGGCGTGCCCGACAGCGTGCCGCTGGCGGGGTCAAAGCTCATGCCCGCCGGCAGGTTGCCGCTCACGCTGTACACATACGGCGCGATGCCGCCGCTGGCCTGCAGCGCCTGGCTGTAGGCCGAGCCGGCAGTTGCCGCCGGCAGGCTGCCCGGCCCAAGTGCCAGGGCCGGCGTTGCCACATTGAAGGTGTAGTTGGTCGACACCGTGGCCGGCGTGCCGCCGGTGCTGTCACTGGCACTGATGACCAGCGCAAAGCTGCCCGACTGCGTCGGCGTACCACTCAATGTGCCGCTGGCGGCATCAAATACGAGGCCGGCAGGCAACGCACCGGTCAGTGCATAGCTGTACGGCGCGATGCCGCCACTGGCGGTAAAGGCCTCGCTGTACAACGTCCCTGCCGTAGCACCCGACAAGATGCCCGGTGCCAGCGTCAAGGTCGGGGCGGTCACGCTCAGCGTGTAGTTGCTGCTGATCGTGGCCGCGGTGCCGCCGGTGCTGTCACTGGCACTGATCACCAGCGCAAAGCTGCCCGACTCGGTGGGTGTGCCCGACAGCGTGCCGGCGGAATTAAAGCTCATGCCCGACGGCAGGCCGCCGCTCACGCTGTAACTGTACGGCCCAACACCGCCGCTGGCCTGGATGGTCTGGCTGTAGGCCGTACCGGCGGTTGCGCCCGTTAGGCTGCCCGGGCTCAAGCCCAGGGTCGGCGCTGCCACATTGAGGGTGTAGTTGGCCGTCACCATGCCGGGGGGGCCGCCGGTGCTGTCACTGGCACTGACGACCAGCGCAAAGCTGCCCGACTGCATCGGTATACCGCTCAACGTGCCGCTGGCCGTATCAAATGCCAGGCCTGCCGGCAGGGCACCGCTCACGCTGTACATATAGGGTGCGATGCCACCACTGGCCTGCAGCGTCTGGCTGTAGGGCGACCCGGCGGTTGCACCTGGCAGGGGACCGGACGGCAGCGTAACCGGCTGGTCATCGTCGACGATGGTACCCGTCACCGAGCTCGGCGTGCCGACCAAGTACCCTGCGCCAGCGGACAGGGTCAGCACCACGGTTTCACTGCCTTCGTGGTTGTTGTCATCAATGGGCGTGATGCTGACCGTACCGGTGGTGGCCCCGGCCGGGATCACCAGCGGCGAGGTGACCGCCGCAAAGTCGCTACCACTGCTGGCGCTGCCACCGACGGTGAAGTTGATGGACAGCGGGGAAAGACTCGGCTGATCCAGGGTAACGGTGTAGACCAGCGGGGTGCCGCTGTCTTCGAGGACCGACCCGGGTGACACGCTGATCGAAGCGCGGGGCACATCATCGTTGAGGATGGTGCCGATGGCACTGGCGGGGGTGCCCACGGTGTAGCCGCTGCCGGCGGCGACGGTGATGATGACCGTCTCATTGGGTTCCACATCGATGTCGGCGACCGGATCGATGACCAGGGACGCAGTGGTGGCATTGGCCGGAATGGTCACCGAGGCGCGCGCGCCGGTGTAATCCGTGCCGGAGGTGGCCGTGCCGCCGGTGGTGAGGTTGACCACCGTCGGTGAGGGCAGATTGACGCTGCGGGTAACGGTGTAGACCAGGTTGGTGGCGCCGTCTTCGCTGACGCTGGCCGGTGACACCGCAATGCTCACGCTGGGCGCCGGGCTGACGGTGAGGGTGAACGGCTTCACCTCGTAATAACTGACCAGGCCGGTGCTGCCATCGGTGACACTCAGGGTGAGCGCATAGTTGCCGACAGCGGCCGTGGTCGTGCCGCTGATGACCCCAACATTGCTCAGGCTCAGGCCGCTTGGGAGGAATCCACTTGCCAGCGCATAGGTATGCGGCGCCACGCCATCGTAGGTGGTCAGCGTCTGCGAGAACGGCACACCCTGGATGGCGGTAGCGCTCGCCGGGTCCAGGCGCAGGCTGGGAGCAGCCACCGTACCACTGTAGATTCTGTCGCCGGTAGCACCGGTGTTGTCGGTAGCACGTATCGTGAAGCTGTACGTCCCTCGGTGGGTGGGGGTTCCGGACAGGATGTTGCCAGAGAGGGCCAGCCCAGCAGGCAAATCGCCCCCCCCAAGGGCAAAGGTGTACGGCTCAGTACCGCCGCTGGCATTCAGCTGCTGCGAGTAAGACTGGCCGGCTTTCAAATTTGATATTCCGGCCGGGGTTACCTCGATGGTTTGTGCGCTGGCAGTACCCGGCCAGCACATGGCCAGGCACAACAGCCACAGGCACAACCCTGCGTGGATGACGAAATGCCGGTCGCGCGCACGCCCCGAGCCGTTGCTGTACATGATCATTTCCCCTTGAAATCCCTATGCCCACTGGCGATGCAAGTGGCGTGCAAAATTTTGTTGTTACACAACAACCGTAATCGGGCAGCAAATCCCATCACCACCGCGCGCCTTGCCTGCCACCCGTGCAAAACCGGCCTGTGCTGCCCCAGCTGCCCACGTCCGCTTGCCCCCACCTTGCCCCAGCTCGCGCCAAAGCGCAGGCGCTCTAGCGTCCCGCCCCAATCCTGACAGCCACGGTGCTGCTGCCGCGTGAGCCGCGGCCGTGCCGTCGCCCCTCAATGCATCCAACGGCTCATGCCGCTGGCTTGCCGCCTCGGTACGCTGCCCCCATACACACACGCCCCGGCAATGCCGGGGCGTGTGTTTCAGTGTCCGACGCAGTGTGGGATCGATCAGCCAGCCAGGGCCGCGTCGATGGCCGCGCGCAGGGCCGGGCTGTCGGCCGGGGTGTCCGGCGAGAAGCGTCCGATGACGCTTCCGTCCTTGCCGATGAGGAACTTCTCGAAGTTCCACAGCACCGCCGGCGCATCGTTGGTGGCGATGTTGAAGCCGGCCAGCTTCTCGCGCATCGGGCCTTCGCCGGTGGCCACCGGCTGGGCGGCGGTCAGGGCCTGGTACAGCGGGTGGATGTCGGCGCCGGTCACGCTGATCTTGGAGAACATCGGGAAGCTGACATCGAAGTTGAGCGCGCAGAAGCTTTTGATTTCTTCCTCGGTGCCCGGCTCCTGGCCGTTGAAGTTGTTGGCCGGGAAACCCAGCACTTCCAGGCCGGCGTCCTTCTTTTCGCGGTAGAGCTTTTCCAGCCCTTCGTACTGCGGGGTCAGGCCGCACTTGGAGGCGGTGTTGACCAGCAGCAGCACCTTGCCACGGTAATCGGCCAGCGAGCTGGCAGCGCCATCAATGGTGGTCAGGGGAATGTCTTGGATGGACTGGCTCATAACCCGCTCTTGGATGTGAATTTGAAAGACCTAGGATAGACCGGGCCAGGTTCAATCGATGCAAACAACCGAACCTGCCACACCGTTCTGCACCGGCTGACGGCAACCGAAAGCCTGGCTGGCATCACGCTGGCAGACCCCGCGTGCCGGCTGCCCGGCGGGCACTTCGGCATCCTCCAGCAGACAGCGTCCCTGGCACTGCGCCGCATCACTGCAGGCCTTGCCGGCATCGGCGTAATCGACCAGGCACACCCAGTGCTGGGCACGGCCGATGGCCTGCCAACGCCCACCCTGCTGCTGGCAGGCCTGCTGGTCGAGCGGGGTCGCCTTCACCGCAGGCAGCGGCGAACCCATGCCGCTGCAACCGGCGGCAAACATCAACACGGCAGCCATCACCACATTACGCATCGTTTTCTCCTTGCTCGCTGGATGGGGGCAGCAGCTCCTGCTGCTCGCTGGGCAGGGTCTGCACGTCACGCAGGCGGCGCTCGATGGCGCGGGTGCGCACGCCGGTCTGGTCGATCTGCTTGCTGGCCTGCTCCAGCTTGTTCTTGACGTTGTCCAGCACGTCGCCGAACTTGCCGAACTCGGTCTTGGCCGCGGCCAGGATGCGCCAGACCTCGGCCGAGCGCTGCTCGATGGCCACGGTACGGAAGCCCACCTGCAGGCTGGTCAGCAAGGCCAGCAGGGTGGTCGGCCCGGCCAGGGTGATGCGCAGCTCGCGCTGCACCGATTCAAACAGGCCCGGGCGACGCAGCACTTCGGCATACAGGCCCTCGGTGGGCAGGAACAGCACCGCAAATTCGGTGGTGTGCGGGGCGGCCACGTACTTGCCGGCAATGCGCTTGGCCTCCTCGCGCACGCGCCGCTCCAGCGCATCACCGGCCGCCCGCGCGGCATCAGCATCGGCGCGCTCCTGGGCATCGAGCAGGCGCTCGTAGTCCTCACGCGGGAACTTGGCATCGATCGGCAGCCAGACCACCGCATCGGCGCTGGAGCCGGGGAAGCGCACCGCAAACTCCACCCGCTCGCTGCTGCCGGGCACGGTGGCGACATTGGCCGCGTACTGCTCCGGGGTGAACACCTGCTCGAGCAGGCCGGCCAGCTGCACCTCGCCGAAGATGCCGCGGCTCTTGACGTTGGTCAGCACCCGCTGCAACCCGCCGACATCACTGGCCAGCTTGTTCATGTCGCCCAGGCCCTGGTGCACCTGGGACAACATCGCCGCCACATTGCCGAAGCTCTCGGTCAGGCGCGTTTCCAGGGTGGCGTGCAGTTTTTCGTCCACGGTCTGGCGCATCTGTTCCAGGCGCTGGGCGTTGTCGGCCTGCAGCGCGCGCAGCTGCTGCTCCAGGGTAGTGCGCATCTGTGCGATGCCCTGCTCGTTGCGCGCGGTCAGCTCGGCCAGACGCTGGCTCAGGGCCTCGGCAAAGCGCTGCTGCACCTGGCCGCTTTCCTCGCGGGCACGGCGGGTGTCATCGAGCAGGGCCTGGCGGCTGCTGGCCTGCTCGCCGGTGATCGACTGGCCCATGGCCGCAAGCTGTTCGGCAAACAGGCGCAGGCGTGCCTCCTGCGCCTGCGAGGCGGCATCAAGCTGGCTGCGCATTTCCTGCAGGCGCTGGCCCAGCAGCACCGCACCGGCCTGCTGGCCACGGCTGGCCTCCTCGCGCGCCTGGCGTGCCTGCTCGTCCAGGGTACGGCGCAGCTGGTCCATCTGGTGGTCAGTGCCGGCGGTCAGTTCACCGAGCTGCTCACGCAGTTCGGCCCGGCCCAGGCGCAGTTCCTCGCGCAGGGACTGCTCCAGCCCCTGGCCATCATTACGACGCAGCAACCCCACCAGTTGTGCCACCAATACGGCCACCAGCAGGGCCGCGACCACGATCAATTCTGTCTGCATGCCGCCAGTGTAGCCAGAGCCGTCTCATCCTTTGCGCCAGCACCGCATCTGCGATCATGTGCATCGCTGTCCTGTTGCCCCGGCCCTGTCATGCCCCTGTTGCGTTGCTTGCTGCTTTCCCTTGCCCTGCTCGGCAGCGTGCCCGCTGCCCATGCAGCCACCGACACGGTGACCTCGCCACATGCCCTGCCCGGCACCGAGGATGGCCGGATCCGGATCTTCCTGGCCGGCAGCATCGACATGGGCCGCGCCGAGGACTGGCAGGCACGGGTGGCCGAGGAACTGGCCACCGACAACGTGCTCCTGTTCAACCCACGCCGTGCGGACTGGAACCCGGCCTGGCAGGCCGACAGCAGCGAGCCGGAATTCGTGCGCCAGGTGCAGTGGGAACTGCAGGCCCTGGAGGCGGCCGACATCATCCTGATGTACTTCGCCCCGGGCAGCCAGAGCCCGGTGACCCTGCTGGAAATGGGCCTGCATGCGCGCAGCGGCAAGTTGTTGGTGGCCGCAGCGGAAGGCTTCTGGCGCAAGGGCAATGTCGACATCACCGCCGACCATTACCAGGTCCCGCGGCTGCAGGACATCGATGCGCTGATCGCCGCGCTGCGCCAGCGCGTGCAGCAGCTGCAGCAGCAACGCGCGGAGTAAGCCATGCCACTGCTGGGCATTACCGATGTGTGGCTGTTTGCCGCGACCGTGACCGTGTTCGTGCTGCTGCCAGGGCCGGGCATGCTGTCCCTGCTCACCGCCAGCGCGCGTGGCGGCAGCCGGGCCGGCTGGGCCACCTGGGCCGGGCTGGTGGCCGGCGAGCAGTTGTTCATTGCCGCTGCCGCCCTCGGCGTGGCCGCCGCCCTGGCCGCCCATCCGTTGCTGTTTGCCAGCCTGCAGTGGGCCGGCGTGGCTTATCTGGGCTGGATCGGCATCGGCCTGCTGCGCCGGCCTGCCGCTGCGGCCGGCCCGGCCTTGCCCCGCCGCGGCAACGACTTTGCCAACGGCATCGCGGTCACCCTGCTCAACCCCAAGGCGATCGGCTTCTACGTGGCCTTCTTCCCGTTGTTCATTGATCCGCAGCAGCAGCGTGGGCTGCTCACCCTGCTGGCGATGGACGCGGTGATCATCGCCATCTCGCTGGGCTTCAGCGCGCTGCTGATCGGCGTGGGCCAGCACGGCGCCCGCCAGCTGGCCGGCCGCCCGCAGCTGGGCCTGTGGCTGCGCCGTGCTGCCGGCATCTGCCTGCTGGGGTTTGCCCTGCGTCTGGCCCTGGCCCAACAGGGCTGAGCACCTGCACCTACAGCAAAGGGCAGGCCACTGGCCTGCCCTTTTTCATGTCGGCGTACGGCAGGGCTTAGCTGCCGGCCTGCGCCTTGGCATGGGCCTGGACCTGCTCCATCACGCGCAGCACGTTGCCACCCCAGATGTTGGCAATCTGCTGCTCGGTGTAGCCCTTGCGCAGCAACCAGGCGGTGATCCGCGGCAGGTTGGTGATGTCGTCATGGCCGACCAGGCCACCACCACCGTCCCAGTCCATGCCGATGCCGACGTGGTCCGGGCCCACCACATTCAGGATGTGCTCCAGGTGCTGGAAGTAGTCATCCTCGGTGGCCTTGGTCACCGGATGCTCGTGGTCCAGCCTGGCCATGCCGGCCGCCAGCTCCACGCCCGAGGCCATGGTCATCCCGCGCCAGCCACCCAGGCCCTGCTCCAGGGCGTTCTCGGCGGCCTTGCGCTCGGCGCTGGCATGGGTGTCGATCAGGTAACCGCCATAGGCGTTGACCTGGATCACCCCGCCCTTGGCCGCCAGCTGGCGCAGGCGCGCATCATCGATGTTGCGCGGGTGGTCATACACCGCCTTGGCCGAGGTGTGGGAGAGCACGAACGGCACCGGCAACAGCTTGACCAGGTCATCGAACACCGCATCGGCAGCATGCGACTGGTCGATCACGATGCCCATCCGGGTGGCGTTTTCCACCAGCGCGCGGCCGGCCGGGCTCAGCCCGTTCCACTCGGCCTTGTCGGTGCCCGAATCACCAAAACCATTGTTCTTGGTGTGGGTGATGGAGAGCATGCTCAAGCCGGCACGGTGGTAATAGCTGAGCAGGGTCGGGTCCTGCTCCAGCGGGCTGGCGTTCTCCATCGAGATGTAGACCACGCGCTTGCCGGCCGCCTTGATGCGCGCGGCATCGGCCGCGGTGCGGGCCAGTTCGAAGGTGTCGCGGTTGGCCGCCACGGTGGTGTGGATGGCCAACAGGCGCATCAGGCCGGCATCACGGTCGGCGACCAGGGTGGCCGGCTGGCGGTCGCCCTGGCCGGTGTAGACCACCCAGAAGCCACCATCAAGCAGGCCGCGCTGCATGCGCGGCAGGTCCACCTGGGAGATGCCGTTGCCGCTGTAATCCTTGTGGATGTCGAAATCCGGGCGCTCGAAATTGGACGGCGTGTCCAGATGGCTGTCCAGGGTCAGGATGCGCGCCTGCAGCGCGCGGGCATCGGCCAGCTCCTTGGCAGTGAATTCAGCAGCCAGGCTGGTCGCCGGCAAGGCCAGGGCAAGACCGATCAACAGCGGCAGGCGGGACAAGATCATGGTGACTCCGGATTGAGGCCAACGGGAATGGCAGACGCCAGATGTGAACCCCGAGTATGCCCCCCCGCACCGGCTGCTGACACGTGCTTCACGACCTGTATCACGCCGGTTCCTAGCATCGGCAGGTCACCCGCACGGTCATGGCCATGCCCCACAACCCGCAAACCGCCTCCCGCCCTTCCCCACCGGCAGCGGACCACAGCCCACAGCACGCCCTGCTGCCGTTGCTGGAACTGGTGCCTGCGCTGCGTGTGGCCGCCGGGCTGCTGATTGCCGCCCTGGTGATCCTGGCCCTGTATGTGGGCCGCGAGCTGATCATCCCGATCGCCTTGGCCGCCTTTCTCGGCTTCCTGCTCGATCCGGCCGTCTGTCGGCTCAAGCGCTGGGGGCTGCCGCGGGCCCCGGCGGTGGCCCTGGTCTCGGCCACCGCCCTGGCCTTGATCATCGCCGCCGGTGCCTACCTCACCGGTCAGCTGCGCCAGCTCAGTGCCGACCTCCCCGGCTACCAGGACACCATCACCACCAAGGTGGTGGACCTGCGCCGGCAGCTGGGCGGGCCCAGTTCGTGGGATGGCGCGGTCAACACCTTCGGCTTGCTGCAGAAGCAGATCGACCAGACGGTCAAGGATGACCCGCAGGTGCATCCGGTACGGGTGGTCTCCAGCTCCCCCGGCCCGGTCGCCGATGCCCTGCAATGGCTGCAACGCATCGGTGGCCCGGTGGCCACCGCCGGCATCGTGGCCCTGTTGGTGGTGTTGATCCTGCTGGACCGCGACAGCCTGCGTGACCGCGTGCTGCGCCTGATGGGGGGAGGCAACCTGCACCTGGCCACCGATGCCCTGCACGAGGCCACCACCCGCATCGGCCGTTACCTGCGCATGCAGCTGATCGTCAACGCCAGCTACGGCATCCCCATGGCGGTGGGGTTGTGGATGATCGGGGTACCCGGCGCCTTGTTGTGGGGCGCGCTGGCCACGGTGATGCGCTTCATTCCTTACCTGGGGCCGTTGATCTCGGCGGTGTTCCCGCTGGCCCTGGCCTTTGCGGTGGATCCGGGCTGGTCGATGGTGCTGTGGACGCTTGGCCTGATTGCCGCGCTGGAGCTGATCAGCAACAACGTGATCGAGCCCTGGCTGTATGGCAGTTCGACCGGTCTGTCGACCCTGTCCATCATCGTGGCCGCAACGTTCTGGACCACCCTGTGGGGGCCGATCGGGCTGATCCTGTCCACCCCGCTCACCGTCTGCCTGCTGGTGCTGGGTCGCTACGTCCCGGCCCTGCGCTTCATGCAGGCCCTGCTGGGCACCGAACCGGTCCTGGATGTGCCGCACCGGCTGTATCAGCGCCTGCTCGCCGGCAACAGCGAAGAAGCTGCCGACCTGGCCCTGGAACAGGTGCAGGAGCGCCTGGATGAAGAGGACACCGCCGCCGAGGTGGCCTCGGCCCTGACCAGCTTCTATGACCAGGTGGGCTTGCCGGTACTGCGCCTGGCCAGCAGCCAGCACGCCGACCTGGCCACCGCCAGCCACCGGCTGCGCCTGGCCAGCGGCATGACCACCGTACTGGAGGAGCTGCGCGAGGCCTGGCCGGCAGCCAATCCGACCAGCGCAGGACGCCGCGTGCACTGCATTGGCGCGCGCTGGGAGATCGATGCCTTTGCCGCCAGCATGGCGGCCCATGCCCTGCGCCACCACCGGTTCGATGCCCTGGCCCCGGCAGCCCCGCTGGGCGCCGGCCAGGCCGCCGTGGCCGCCCTGCCCCTGCGCGCCGGCGACATCGTGTGCCTGTCCGTGTTCCATCCCGATCCGGCCGCGCAACTGGACAAGCTGCGTGGCCGCCTGCAGCGGCTGCATCCGGGCTGTGTGCTGATTGCCCTGCCGTGGAATGCCCAGACCGGCACCACGCCAACCGATGCCTTGCTGCAGGCCACCGGCATCGGCCAGTTGCAGTTGCTGCTGCAGGCGCGCCTGGCCATCAGCGCCTCCCCTGTGGAGGAAGAACAGGCCGATGAAACCGCCCGCCTGGCCGCGCTGGCCGACGCCGGTGCCCTGGACCGGCGTCACTACCGGCTGTATGCCGATACCGCCCGCAAGGCCGCCAATGCCTTCGATACCCGCTATGCCCAGGTCTCGTGGATCGATGCGGACACGGTATTTGCCCCTGGCGCCCTGCTGCCACTGGCCGCCCTGCCGGGGGGAATGGCCCGCGGCAACACGATCTGCACCCACCTGGTGGAGGAAGACGCGCCGCTGGTGATCGATGACCTGCTCAGCGACCCACGCATGATGGACATGGCCGTGGTGCAGCAGCACGGGCTGCGCTTCTATGCCGGGGTACCGCTACGCCACCTGGGGCAGGTGATCGGCAGCCTGTGCATCGTCGATGATGCCCCGCGTCACTTGAGCGAGGATGACCAGGCCCTGCTGCAGCGCATGGGCGATGCCCTGGTGCAGTCCATTACCACCGACAGGACATGAACCAACAACGCCGGCCCTGTTGCAGGGCCGGCGCGAAAAGCCGGGCGGGTCAGTCCACCACGCGGCAGAACACGGCCTTGAGGTAACGCGATTCCTGCACGTGGGCCATGAACGGGTGGTCGGCGCCGGCGCCGGCCACCTTCAGGATCTGGATGGTGCGGCCGGAGAAGTAGGCCGCACGGCGCAGCATGTCCAGGAACTGGTCCTCGGCCACCAGGCCGGTGCAGGAGAAGGTGGCAAACAGGCCGCCCGGCTTGACCACGCCCAGGGCGAGCTTGTTCATGTCCAGGTACTTCTTCAGCGCACCGATGACCTGGTCGCGGTCGCGGGTCATCTTGGCCGGGTCCAGGATCACCACGTCGAACTGGTCGCCCCGGTTGGCCGCATCACGCAGCCACGGGAAGATGTCGGCCTGGACGAACTTCGGCTTGACGTTGTTGAGCTTGGCATTGCCCTTGGCGATCTGGATCACGTCCTGGTCAATGTCCACGCCCAGCACTTCAGAAGCACCACGGGCGGCGGCATACACGGCAAAACCACCGGTGTTGCAGCACAGGTCCAGCACGCTCTTGCCTTCCACCTGCTGGCTCAGCCACTCACGGTTTTCGCGCTGGTCGGCGAAGAAACCGGTCTTGTGCGCGCCAGCCGGGTCGGCACGGAACTTCACCCCGTACTCGGTGATCACCGCCGGTTCGGTGGTGGTGTTGCCGTGGAAATCGAAGCTTTCCTGCTTCTGCACATGTTCGTCGGCAAAGCTGTGGAAGCGGCAGCCCGGGAACTGGGCGCGCAGGGCCTCGTAGATCCACTCGCGGTGACGGAAGGCACCTGCAGAGAAGAACTCGACCACGATCAGGTCATCGTAACGGTCCACCACCAGGCCGGAGATGCCATCACCTTCGCTGTGCACCACGCGCCAGGCATTGGAGATGCCGTCCAGCTTGAGCACGTCGCGGCGCAGCTGGACCGCCATGGCGATCTTGCGGTTGAACCACTCCTGGTCCACCTCGACGTCCTGCTGGGTTTCCAGGATGCGCAGGGCGATACGCGAATGGCCATTGTAGAAACCGCGGCCGATCCATTCGCCATCCACGCCGACCACATCGACGATGCTGCCCGGCTTGGGGCGCACGGTCGGCTTCTCGACCAGTTTCTGGAAGATCCACGGGTGGCTGGAGCGCCACGCATTCTTGAGGCGTACGATGGGGTAGGCAGTATTCATCTGCCTATTGTAGCGACGCGCAGGTCACGCCAGTGCACCGACAATCGGCTGCGTTCATTGACCACACGCGGCTGCACGGGCAGAATCGGCCCCCAGAAGGGGAGTAGCTCCCAGACGTTGTCGCCGTCAATTCGAGCTGGATGGCTCCGGTGCAACGGCAATCAGGCCCGGCCTGGTTGTGAGCGAGACCTTCGCCGCCCAGGCGAAGCTCTGTCCCGATCCCTTCCGATCCGTGTCCAGATCTGCCCTGTGTGGTTTGACCCTCACCTGCACATGACTGGAAATTCTCATGGAAACAATCGGTAATCCGTGGCTCTGGGGCGGCTTCGCTGTCGTCGTCATCGCCGCCCTGCTCGCTGACCTGGTGCTGATGCGCCATGGCGGCCCGCACAAGGTCACCTTCAAGGAAGCCCTGTGGTGGTCCATCGGCTGGATCCTGCTCGCCTTGGCCTTCAATGCCGGCCTCTGGTACTACCTGAAGGAAACGGTGGACGTGGCCACCGCCAACACCTTGGGCCTGCAGTTCCTGACCGGCTACCTGATCGAAAAAGCCCTGGCGGTGGACAACATCTTTGTCTTCCTGCTGATCATGGGCTACTTCTCGGTGCCGGAAATCCAGCGCCAGAAGGTGCTGATCATCGGCATCATCGGTGCAATCTTCCTGCGCACGATCATGATTTTCGCCGGCGCCGCCCTGGTCAACCAGTTCCACTGGATCCTGTACGTGTTCGGTGCTTTCCTGCTGTTCACCGGCTGGAAGATGTGGTCGGCCCACGGTGAGGAGCCGGACCTGAACGACAATCCGGCGCTGAAGCTGATGCGCAAGCACCTGAAGATCAGCAACGAGTACAACGGCAACAACCTGATGGTCGAGAAGAACGGTGTGAATTACTTCACCCCGATGTTCGTGGTCCTGGTGCTGATCGCCGTCACCGACGTGATCTTCGCGGTGGACTCGATCCCGGCCATCTTCGCCATCACCACCGACCCGTTCATCGTGCTGACCTCCAACGTGTTCGCGGTGCTGGGCCTGCGTGCGATGTTCTTCATGCTGGCCGGCATGGCCGACCGTTTCCACCTGCTGCCGTACGGCCTGTCGATCATCCTGGGCTTCATCGGCATCAAGATGCTGCTGATCGACATCTACAAGATCCCGGTCCCGGTGTCGCTGGGTGTGGTGTTCTCGATCCTGGTCATCACCATGATCCTGAGCCTGAAGATCCCGCCGAAGGACGACTCGGCCAAGGGCTGATCCCCTTGTGATGTTCCCCGCAACGGGCCGGCCATGCCGGCCCGTTGTCGTTTGGGCACGACAGTGTTCCAGCCATGCTGCCCTTGCAACCGGCCCCGGCCGCCGCCATCGATGGAGCATGGACAACCTCGATCCGGCCGCCCAGGCCCTGCATGACCGGCGCAAGCTGTGGCGCGCCTTCAATACCTCACTGGCCTTGGTGGCAGTGCTGGTGGCCTGCTTTGCCGCCCAGCAGCAGCTGGACTGGCGCGCCTTTGCGGTGGCCCCGCAGACCCTGCCCGGCCTGCTCGGCATCCTCGGTGCCCCGCTGCTGCATGGCTCGCTCAAGCATTTGGCCGCCAACGCCAGCGCCCTGTTGATCCTGGGCACCCTGGCCGGCAGCGTGTACCCGAAGGCCAGCCTGCGCGCCCTGCCCCTGCTGTGGATCGGCGGTGGCATTGGTGCCTGGTTGCTGGGCAGCACCGGCAGCCATCACCTGGGCGCCAGTGGCCTGACCCATGCCCTGATGTTCCTGCTGCTCACCCTGGGCCTGCTGCGGCGTGACCGCGCGGCCATCGCCACCGGCATGATCGCGGTGCTGTTCTATGGCTCGATGCTGCTCACGGTGCTGCCCGGCGAGCCGGGCATTTCCTGGCAATCCCACCTCGGGGGGGCCGTGGCCGGCATCATCGCCGGCCTGCTCCTGCGCAACACCGACCCGCGCCCGCCCCGCCAGCGCTACAGCTGGGAACTGGAGGAAGAAGCCGCACTGGCCGAACATGGGCTGGATGAAAGCCTGGAACAGCGTGCCGCGCAGGATGTGCCGGTGTTGTGGCAGCGGCCAGCCGCCCAGGCCTACGGCGTGGTGCTGCCGTTCCGGCGCCCGGGGGCCAGTCCGGACAGCCCGACCAGCGAAGATCCACCGCGTTGACGCAAGGCCGTTGCCCGACTCGGCGTCAGTCGGGTTGGCCGGCCTGCAGGGCCCGCACGCCCAGCGCCGGGTCATCGGTCATCAGCCCGTCGATGCCGGTGGCCAGATAGGCCTGCATCTCGGCCACCGCCGCCGCTTCCTGACGCAGCCCCTCACCGCTGCGCGGCAGGCCTGCCGGCAGGTAGGGCTGCTCGGGACGGAAGGTCCACGGCACCACCTGCAGACCGACCCGGTGCGCGCGCTGGACCAGATCGCCAGGCGATGACAGGCGGCCATCGGCCTGACGCGCAATCACATGCTCACGGTCCGGGCCCAGTACATCGGCATAGGTGGCCATCGCGGCCAGCCCCGCATCGTCAAGCAGGCCGGCCTGGTCCGGGCCCACCAGCTGCAACAGGGCGATGTTGCCGCCCTTGGGGACCTGCAGGCGCAAGCGACGCAGACTGTCAGCCTCGAAGGACTGGATCACCAGCGGTGCCACGCGCGTATAGGAATCGGCGCCCAGCACCTCCAGCACCCGCTCTTCCAGAGGCAAGCCCAGGCCACGGAAATACGCCGGGTGCTTGAGCTCCGGGGCCAGGCCGATGCCGCGCCCGCTGCGCGCCGCCTGGCTCACCACCAGGGCAATCACTTCTTCCAGGCGGGCAATCCGGAACTGGCCATCAAACGTGGTACCGCGCAGTTCGGGCAGGCGCTCACGGGCGCGCAGCTGTTGCAGCTCGGCCCAGCTGAAATCCTCGCTGAACCAGCCTTCCACCGGCTGCCCGTCGATCTGCTTGGTGGTGCGGCGGTCGCGGAACTGGCGGTGCTCGGCCACATCGGTGGTGCCGGACAGTTCGTTTTCGTGGCGTACCACCAGCACCCCATCCTTGCTGGGCACCAGATCCAGCTCGATGTAATGGGCGCCATCGGCAATGGCCTGGGCATAGGCGGCCAGGGTGTGCTCGGGCAGCAGCGCACTGGCGCCGCGGTGGGCGTAGATCCGTGCATCGGGGACTACCTGGGCCATCAACGGTCCTCCACAGGACACCAATGCCGCCAACATCACACCACGTACCGCCTGTCGCACACACAACTTGCCAGCCACGTCCAAATCCCCTGAAAGACACTGGGTGCAGTCTGCCCAAGCGATGTGACCGCTTCGGGAAACCCTGATGTGGTGCGCAGTTTACTTGCCGATGCAGAAACTGGAGAAGATTTTTCCCAGCAGGTCGTCGGCGGTCATCCGCCCGGTGATCTCACCCAGCGCGTCATGGGCCAGGCGCAGCTGTTCGGCGGCCAGCTCGAGCACGTCATGTTCCAACTCGGCGGCCGCCAGCTCCAGGTGTTCCTGGGCCAGGGCGATGGCCGCCACATGGCGCTCGCGCGCTGAAAACTCCCCGCTCATGGCCTCGCCACTGCCCTGCCCGGCCAGTGCCGACAGGCGGGCATGCAGGCTGTCCAGGCCCTGCCCGGTGCGGGCCGAGACCCAGACCTGGTCATCGGCAGCATCGTCCGGCCAGGCGGCCAGCAGATCGGCCTTGTTGTGGATCAACAAACGCTGCGGCACCCCGTCCAGCGCCTGTGCCACCGCCGCCAGGCCAGCCTGGGGATCGGTCGCATCCAGTACCACCAGGGCCAGATCGGCCTGGCGGGTTTCCGCCTCGGCCCGGCGCATGCCTTCGCGTTCGATCGCATCGCCGCCCTCGCGCAGGCCGGCGGTATCGACCAGGGTCAGCTCCAGGCCATCAATACGGATGGTCTCGCGCAGTACGTCGCGGGTGGTCCCGGCGATATCGGTGACGATGGCCCGCTCACTGCCG
The DNA here is from genome assembly GCF_001431485.1 of Stenotrophomonas ginsengisoli. GTDB lineage: Bacteria > Pseudomonadota > Gammaproteobacteria > Xanthomonadales > Xanthomonadaceae > Stenotrophomonas > Stenotrophomonas ginsengisoli. The sequence goes on from NZ_LDJM01000016.1 coordinate 61,142, forward strand.
GCCAGGGCATTGAGCAGCGAGCTCTTGCCGGCATTGGGCGGGCCCAGCAGGACCACGTGCAGGCCATCGCGCAGCTTGCGCCCGCGTTCGGCCGCCTGGCGCAGCTGCTGCAGTTGCTCGCGCACGTTGGCCACACCACGGCGCACCTGGCTGCCGCCCAGGGTATCGAGCGGTTCGTCGGCAAAGTCGATGGCCGCTTCGACATGGATGCGCAGGTGCAGCAGCTGCTCGCCCGCCTCGTCGATGCGGCGCGAGAACACCCCGTCCAACGAACGCCGGGCAGCCCGCGCCGCGCGCAGGTCACCGGCAGCGATCAGGTCGGCAATGGCCTCGGCCTGGACCAGGTCCAGTTTTCCGTTCAGGAAGGCGCGCTCGCTGAACTCCCCTGCCCGGGCCAGGCGCGCCCCCAGCGCACAGCACGCACTGCGCAGTGCAGCCAGCAGCACCGGGCTGCCATGGCCCTGCAGTTCCAGCACATCCTCACCGGTGAAACTGGCCGGGCCGGGGAAATACAGGGCAATGCCATCGTCGATGACCTCACCGCCGGCATCGCGGAAGCGCGCATAGCGCGCCTGCCGCGGTTGCAGCCCGGCGATGCCCAACCCGTGGGCAATGGCCAGGGCCTGCGGGCCGGACACCCGCACAATGCCCACCCCGCCCTGGGCCGGCGCGGTGGCAATGGCAACGATGGTCGTGGAAGCGCTCGACATGTCTGTGGATAACCTGGTGGAGAAAACGGGGATGGTGGCGTGGCAGGCCAACTGCCCCAAGGGATTCGGGAATATTGTCGCAGTGGAAAAAACAAACCCGCCGGGTGGCGGGTTTGTCTTGGCACTTACTTGGCTGCTGCTGCGGCCGGCGCCGGATACTTGCGGATCATCAGCCACTGCTGGAGCAGACCCAGGCCACCGTTGACCACCCAGTACAGCACCAGGCCGGACGGCATGAAGGCCATCATGACGCCGAAGATCAGCGGCATGAACATCATCACCTTCTGCTGCATCGGGTCCATGCCGTTCATCGGGGTCAGGCGCTGCGTGGCCCACATCACTGCGACGTTGATGATCGGCAGGATGAAGTACGGGTCACGTGCGGTCAGGTCCTGGATCCAGGCAAACCACGGGGCCTGACGCAGCTCCACCGATTCCACCAGCACCCAGTACAGGGCGAAGAAGATCGGCATCTGGATCAGCAGCGGCAGGCAGCCACCCAGCGGATTGATCTTCTCCTTCTTGTACAGGTCCATCATCGCCATCTGGAACTTCTGGCGGTCCTCGCCATAACGCTCCTTGAGCTGGGCAATGCGCGGCTGCACGGCGCGCATCTTGGCACCGGAGCGGAACTGGGCGGCCGACAGCGGGAACATCACCAGGCGCAGCAGGATCACCAGGCCGACAATGGCCCAGCCCCAGTTCTGCACCAGGTTGTGAACCTTGTCCAGGACCCAGAACAGGCCCTTGCCGATCAGTGCCATGGTGTCAAAGCGGCTGTAATCGACCACGCGGTCCAGGCCCTTCACGTCCTGGGCGTTGATCTGGTCCACCAGCTTCGGGCCCACCCACAGGCGGCCTTCGGTGCTGACCGTCTGCCCCGGGGCCACGGTGAAGCCCGGGCCATTGGCAGCGATGCTGTAACTGGCGCCGTCACGGTTGAGCTGGAACAGCGAGGTCTGGTCCTGCTGCGGGATCCAGGCGCTGTAGAAGTGGTGCTGCAGCATGGCCAGCCAGCCGCCTTCCACCACCTGGTTCAGGTTGCCGTCGTCCAGGTAATCCTTGTCAAAGGCACGGCGCTCGTAGGCGTCGTTGTACCAGGTCGCACCATTGAAGGAGAACGAATCCGGGTTGGTCATGCCCTTGGAGATGGTCGGCGGCACGCGCTGCAGGCGACGGTAGACATAACCCTGCCAGGTGCCGGCGCCGTCATTGCTGACCTCATCGCGCACGGCAATGGCATAGCTGCCACGGCTGAAGGTGTAGGTACGGCGGATGCTCACGCCGTCGGCGCTGGTCCACACAAACGGCACCACCAGCGACTGCTCGCCGTCGGCCAGGGTGTAGCTGGTCGCCCCTTCAACACGGAAACCGGCCGCTTCCGGCACGGCCGAGCCCTTCTCGCTGGCCCAGCCGGTCACCGCGCTGTACGGATTGCCGGACTGGTTGGAGAACAGTTCCACCGGGGCGGCGCCTTCGGCCTTGCTCTGCGGGTAAGCCAGCAGACGGGCCTGGTCGATGGTGCCACCGTCCAGTTCCAGGTCCAGAACGTCGGTGACCACACGCACGCGCGGTGCGCTGGTGTTGGCAACAACGGCCGTTTCAGCCACGACGCTGCCATCGGCATTGGCCTGCGGAACGCCCGAACCCGGCACTGCCGCCGGCACAGCGGCCGTCGTACCCGAAGGGACGGTGGTCTGGGTGGTGGTCGCCGGGGTGGCTGGTGCGACTTGCTCGCGGTTCCAGGCCATCCACAACAGGACCGCTACCGCCATCCAGGCGAAAATCAGAAATACACGGGTCTGGTTCATCTGCAGGCTCGACTCAGCCGGGCGTGGATCCCGGCGTGTTCATGGGGAGGGAAGCAGTGTTCCCTGGCGAGGCGATTGTGACCTCGGCACCGGCTGGCGGCAACGCACCGGCACGGCGAAGCAGTCGTTCAAACGACTGACGGATCTCATCATTGCTGGCCGTCTTGGCAGCTGCTCGAGCGACCACGACAAAATCGCCACCCACCATCTGCCAACGCAGATGGCGTGTAGCGTCACGCAGTACACGCTTGATCCGATTCCGGCCCACGGCCCGGGTATCCACTTTGCGGGATACAGCCAAGCCCAGCCGCGCCGGGTTTTCCCCGCGAAGCCAGTGGACAGTCATCAAGGGATCGGACACCCGTCGGGCGCCGTCAAAGACGGTACTGTATTCCGGACGCGTACGAACCCGCGCAGAGCGAGGAAATCGCTTGCACGGGTCAGTAGCGTTCACAGTCGTGTTGTTCGCAACTGCCGCCAGCGGCGGCGGCGCGATCAAGCGCTGAGGACTTTGCGGCCCTTGGCACGACGACGCGACAGGATCTTGCGACCGTCGGCAGTTGCCATACGGGCACGGAAGCCGTGATCGCGCTTGCGCTTGAGGTTGCTGGGTTGGAAAGTGCGCTTCGTGGCCATAGGGGGCCTCTGTTAGGAGTGAGACGGATAGAACCGGCAAATCTACAGGTCAACCCCTTGTTCTGTCAAGGAACACTTGACATTTCCATTCATCTGCCTGTGCAAACCTTGTGGATGGGATTGTGAATAACTGTGGATAGAGCATTCACGGCGGCTACGTCCGGTGGTAGTCTGATGACCCGTTTCCCTTGACTTGGCAGGACGTGCGGCGCGCTATCGGGCGCCTGTGCGCGCCGTGCTATTGATGAATTGTCCATGGATGTCTGGTCCCGCTGTCTAGAACGCCTCGAAGCGGAATTCCCGCCCGAGGATGTCCACACCTGGTTGAAGCCGCTGCAGGCGGACGTGCGTGACGACGCAACGGTGCTGTATGCGCCCAATGCCTTCATCGTCGAGCAGGTCCGCGAGCGTTACCTGCCGCGCATCCGGGAGCTTGTGCATTATTTTGCCGGGCACACCGAGGTCAACCTGGAGATCGGTTCGCGGCCCAAGGCGGTCGAACCGCTGCCGCCGCCGGTCACCGTTGCAGCGGCGCCTGCACCGGCACCGCTGCCGTTCAATGGCAACCTGGATTCGCACTACACCTTCGCCAACTTCGTGGAAGGCCGCAGCAACCAGCTCGGCCTGGCCGCTGCCTTCCAGGCAGCGCAGAAGCCCGGTGACCGTGCCCACAACCCGTTGCTGCTGTACGGCGGCACCGGCCTGGGCAAGACCCACTTGATGCTGGCCGCCGGCAATGCCATGCGCCAGGTCAACCCGGCCGCACGCGTGCTCTACCTGCGCTCGGAGCAGTTCTTCAGCGCGATGATCCGTGCGTTGCAGGAAAAGACCATGGACCAGTTCAAGCGCCAGTTCCAGCAAGTGGACGCGCTGCTGATCGATGACATCCAGTTCTTTGCCGGCAAGGACCGCACCCAGGAAGAGTTCTTCCACACCTTCAACGCCCTGTTTGACGGCAAGCAGCAGATCATCCTGACCTGTGACCGTTATCCGCGCGAAGTGGAAGGCCTGGAAGCACGCCTGAAGTCGCGCCTGGCCTGGGGCCTGTCGGTGGCCATCGAGCCGCCGGACTTCGAGACCCGTGCCGCCATCGTGCTGGCCAAGGCCCGCGAACGCGGTGCCGAAATTCCCGATGACGTGGCCTTCTTGATCGCCAAGAAGATGCGCTCCAACGTGCGTGACCTGGAAGGGGCACTGAACACGCTGACCGCACGCGCCAACTTCACCGGCCGGGCCATCACCACCGAGTTTGCCCAGGAAACCCTGCGCGATCTGTTGCGTGCCCAGCAGCAAGCCATTTCCATTCCCAACATCCAGAAAACTGTCGCCGATTACTACGGCCTGCAGATCAAGGACCTGTTGTCCAAGCGCCGTACCCGTTCGCTGGCCCGGCCGCGTCAGGTGGCCATGGCCCTGACCAAGGAACTGACCGAGCACAGCCTGCCGGAAATCGGCGATGCCTTTGCCGGCCGCGACCACACCACCGTGCTGCACGCCTGCCGGCAGATCAAGCTGCTGATGGAGACCGACGGCAAGCTGCGCGAAGACTGGGACAAGCTGATCCGCAAGCTCAGCGAATGATGCCGGTTGCTCCGGCGCACGTCACCGCACAACTTGGTGCACAGTACGGTGGCAAGGGGAGGAAAATCTGTGGATAAAAAGCAGGCGCTGCGACACTGAAAAGTTATCCACAAACTCCCCCGCGGCTTCAAGGTCAACCATCCATAGGGTTGTAGGCCTTTAAAACAGATGTAAATCAAAGAGTTAGAAGCAAACTCAGGGTTATCCAGCGATACCAGCACCACCAAGCTTTTGATTTATTCCACATCTTTTAAAGCATAGGGGCACCGAACCACATGCGTTTTTCTCTCCAGCGCGAAGCTTTTCTCAAGCCGTTGGCACAAGTGGTCAACGTGGTAGAGCGCCGTCAAACCCTGCCGGTGCTGGCCAACTTCCTCGTCCAGGTCAACAACGGCCAGCTTTCGCTGACCGGCACCGATCTGGAGGTCGAAATGGTTTCCCGTATCACTGTGGAAGATGCACAGGACGGTGAAACCACGATTCCTGCACGCAAACTGTTCGATATCGTGCGTGCATTGCCCGACGGTAGCCGGGTCACCGTCTCCCAGACCGGTGACAAGGTCACCGTGCAGGCCGGCCGCAGCCGTTTCACCCTGGCAACCCTGCCATCCAATGACTTCCCGTCGGTTGACGAAGTGGAAGCCACCGACCGCATTGCTATCAGCGAAGCAACCCTGAAGGAATTGATCGAACGGACCTCCTTTGCGATGGCCCAGCAGGACGTTCGTTACTACCTCAACGGCCTGCTGTTTGATGTCCGCGATACCCTGCTGCGCTGCGTGGCCACCGATGGCCACCGCCTGGCCCTGTGTGAAACCACCCTGGAAACCGGTACCGGCAACAAGCGTCAGATCATCGTGCCGCGCAAGGGCGTGACTGAGCTGCAGCGTCTGTTGGAAGGCGGCGATCGCGAAATCGAGCTGGAAATCGGCCGCAGCCACATCCGCATGAAGCGTGACGATGCCATGTTCACCTCCAAGCTGATCGATGGCCGCTTCCCGGACTACGAAGCGGTGGTGCCGATTGGTGCAGACCGCCTGGTCACCGTGGATCGTGAGCTGTTGAAGGCATCGCTGCAGCGTGCGGCGATCCTGTCCAACGAAAAGTACCGCGGCGTCCGTGTCGAAGTGTCGCCGGGCCAGCTGAAAATCAGCGCGCACAACCCGGAACAGGAAGAAGCCCAGGACGAAATCGAAGTCGATACCCAGGTGTCTGACCTGGCCATCGGCTTCAATGTGAACTACCTGCTGGATGCACTGTCGGCCCTGCGCGACGAGCAGGTGGTGATCCAGTTGCGGGATTCCAACTCCTCTGCACTGGTGCGTGAAGCATCCAACGAGAAGTCCCGTCACGTGGTGATGCCGCTGCGTCTGTGACCGGATGTTCCACGTGGAACGTAGTCAAGAAACCCGGCGCAAGCCGGGTTTCTTGCAGCTCAATGTCGTGAAATCTGCGCAGTAGCCACGGGAATTGCTGCTGGAAATCAGTCACTTCCAGCGCGCTTCTGCTCTGTTTTTCGAAACCGCAAAGCAGATTGGACAAGCACGCAGCAGGCGAGGCGATTGGATACAGACCGTCTGCGCGGTGTTTGACCCCGCTGACGAAAAGATCAGCCCCTGTGGATTGCGCCGTTGTCAGCGCAGAGCGTGAATTTGGCGAAATCTGCGCAGGCGTTGTAGCCGATACCGACCAGATTGCACGTATTTCACGGGGTGGAAACCGGCAGGGCTGCAAACCGCGGGTGGATTCCAGGGAGGCGTGCAGTCAAGGCCGCCGTTGTGGCGAATTCTGCGGGGCAGGGGGGCTGTCCTGCAGCAGATTTCGCGATTATTGCAGTCGCTGCAATCCAGAGAGGATCTTCCCTGCAGGCAGCGGCGTACGGTTTGCCTAGCCATGCTTCAGATTGACTATAAATCTAAAGCTAGGTGGAGCATGGGGGCTGTGGATTTCGTCAAAAATCAAGGCAAATCTATGATTTTTCTGACGAAAGTAGCCCTGAAAGGGCAGGGGAGAACTGCCCCTGGTGATGGGGTATTGCCTGTTGATAACTTTTCAGGTGGCTGAGAGTCCTCCTTTTATCCACAGGAACCGGGGCTCTACGGCTGTTGTTATCCAAGGCTTTGTCCCTGCATTGGCCTTTTTTTATCCATGCCGGATGGATTTTCCAGAGCTCGGTTGGTCTGTGCGGCGCGTTGCACCGATCTGTGTGCAGAAATCGGAGGGGAGTGGGGTGGTAAAGTGCTGCTTTCCGTTCTGGCCGCCGTGCTGATTTCCGATGCAAGTTCAGCGTGTGGCTGTTGGACAATTCCGCCGTTTCGAGCAAGGGCAGTGGTCTCCCGCTTCCGGCATCAACCTGCTGGTCGGCGACAACGGCATCGGCAAAACCAGTTATCTGGAAGCCCTGCATCTGATTTCCTACGGCCGCAGTTTTCGCGGCCGGGTACGTGATGGTTTGATCCGGCAGGGTCAGGCGGCGCTGGAAGTCTTCGTCCACTGGAGCGAGCAGACGGGGCAGGGCATCGAACATCGCGGTGGCCTGCGTCATGCCGGGCAGGACTGGACGGCGCGGCTGGATGGCGAGGATGTGGCCCAGCTTGGTCAACTGTGCGCAGCGCTGGCTGTCGTCACCTTCGAGCCGGGCAGCCATATCCTGATCAGCGGTGGCAGTGAACCGCGTCGTCGCTTTCTGGATTGGGGCCTGTTCCACGTCGAACCCGGATTCACCCCATTGTGGCGGCGCTATTCGCGGGCACTGAAACAACGCAATGCCCTGCTCAAGCAGGGAGCCAGCCGGCATGCGCTGGCCGCTTGGGATCAGGAACTGGCCCAGGTCGGGGAGCCGTTGACGGCCGCCCGGACGCAATATCTGAGCCGGATGCAGGACAAGCTGGTGCCGTTGGCTGCGACCCTGGCCCCCGGGCTGGAGGTGCGAGGCCTGGATTTCCATCCCGGATGGCGGCGGCAGGAGATGCCGTTGGCCGATGCGCTGCTGCTGGCCCAGGAGCGTGATCGGCAGCAGGGCTTCACCTCGGTGGGGCCGCACCGGGCCGATTGGACTGTCCTGTATTCGGCGCTGAGCGGGCGCGAAGTGTTGTCGCGTGGCCAGGCAAAACTCACCGCGTTGGCTTGCCTGCTGGCCCAGGCCGCCGATTTTGCCCAGGAGCGTGGCCAGTGGCCGGTGCTGTGTCTGGATGATCTGGGCTCGGAGCTGGACCGTCACCATCAGGGGCGGATCCTGGATTTCCTGCAGGCCACCCAGGCCCAGGTGCTGGTCACCGCAACCGAAGTACCGCCGGCGTTTGTGGGCCGGCCGGTTTCGGTGTTCCACGTGGAACACGACGGCGAGGTGCTGCCGGGCGGCGGAACGACCGGCGAGGGCGGGGCGGGCCACGCTGGTATAATCGGGGCGTAATCCCCTTTCCAGGACCGGGCACCGGATGTGCCCCGGCCCATCATGCGGAGCCTGTGGCAAGCGCAATGAGCGAAGAACAGAACATCACCCCGACGAGCAACGGCACTTACGACGCCAACAGCATTACTGCACTGGAAGGCTTGGAGGCTGTACGCAAGCGTCCCGGTATGTACATCGGTGATGTCCACGACGGCACCGGTCTGCACCACATGGTGTTCGAGGTTGTCGACAACTCGATCGACGAAGCGCTGGCCGGCCATGCCGACAATGTCACCGTGACCATCCATGCCGATGGCTCGGTGTCGGTGTCCGACAACGGCCGTGGCATCCCGGTGGGCAAGCACGAGCAGATGAGCGCCAAGCTCGGCCGCGAGGTTTCCGCGGCCGAAGTGGTGATGACCGTGCTGCATGCCGGCGGCAAGTTCGACGACAACAGCTACAAGGTTTCCGGTGGCCTGCACGGCGTGGGCGTGTCGGTGGTCAATGCACTGTCGCAGAAGCTGACCCTGGATATCTTCCAGGGCGGCTTCCACTACCACCAGGAATACGCCGATGGTGCCGCCAAGGGCCCGTTGACCAAGGTCGGGGAAACCAGCAAGCGCGGCACCACCGTGCGCTTCTGGCCGTCCACCGTCGCCTTCCACGGCAACGTCGAGTTCCATTACGAAATCCTGACCCGCCGCCTGCGCGAACTGTCGTTTCTGAACTCCGGGGTCAAGATCGTCCTGGCCGACGAGCGTGGTGAAGGGCGTCGTGACGATTTCCACTACGAGGGCGGTATCCGCTCCTTCGTCGAGCATCTGGCCCAGGTCAAGAATCCGCTGCATCCGAACGTGATCGCGGTGACCGGCGAGCACAACGGCATCACTGTGGAAGTGGCGCTGCAGTGGACCGACGCCTACCAGGAAACGATGTACTGCTTCACCAACAACATCCCGCAGAAGGATGGCGGTACCCACCTGGCCGGTTTCCGTGGCGCGCTGACCCGTGTGCTGAACAACTACATCGAGCAGAACGGCATCGCCAAGCAGGCCAAGATCAGCCTGACCGGCGATGACATGCGCGAAGGCATGATCGCCGTGCTCTCGGTGAAGGTGCCGGATCCGAGCTTCTCCAGCCAGACCAAGGAAAAGCTGGTCAGCTCCGACGTGCGCCCGGCGGTGGAAAACGCCTTCGGTGCGCGCCTGGAAGAATTCCTGCAGGAAAACCCGACCGAAGCCAAGGCCATTGCCGGCAAGATCGTCGACGCGGCGCGTGCCCGCGAGGCGGCCCGCAAGGCGCGCGACCTGACCCGCCGCAAGGGCGCGCTGGACATTGCCGGCCTGCCGGGCAAGCTGGCCGACTGCCAGGAAAAGGATCCGGCCCTGTCTGAACTGTTCATCGTCGAGGGTGACTCGGCAGGCGGTTCGGCCAAGCAGGGGCGCAACCGCAAGAACCAGGCGGTGCTGCCGCTGCGCGGCAAGATCCTCAACGTGGAACGTGCGCGCTTTGACCGCATGCTGTCCTCTGACCAGGTCGGCACCCTGATCACGGCGCTGGGTACGGGCATCGGCCGGGACGAATACAACCCGGACAAGCTGCGTTACCACAAGATCATCATCATGACCGACGCCGACGTCGACGGTGCGCACATCCGTACGCTGCTGTTGACCTTCTTCTACCGGCAGATGCCGGAGCTGATCGAGCGTGGTTACGTCTACATCGGCCTGCCGCCGCTGTACAAGATCAAGCAGGGCAAGACCGAGCTGTACCTGAAGGATGACCCGGCTCTGGATGCCTACCTGGCCTCCAGCGCGGTGGAAAATGCCAGCCTGGTACCGGCGGCCGGTGAGCCCGGGATCGAAGGCGTGGCCTTGGAAAAACTGCTGTTGACCTACAGCAACGCCCAGGCCGCGATCGAGCGCAATGCCCACCGCTATGACCGCCACCTGCTGCAGGCACTGGTGGATTACACCCCGATCGACATCGATCACCTGCGCGGTGCCGGCCAGGGCCTGGACCAGTTGGCCGCCTCGCTCAATACCGGCCCGCTGGGCGCGCCGCGTTTCCGCCTGGTGCTCAATGAAGCCCAGGGCGAGCGTGGTCCGTGGATCAGCATCTTCCGTACCCACATGGGGGAAGTGCAGGAGCAGGAGCTGCCGCTGGCCGTGTTCGAAAACGGCGAGCTCAAGGCCATCCATGAAGCGCAGAAGCTGTTGCACGGGCTGATCCGTCCGGGCGCACGCCTGTCGCGTGGGCAGAAGTCCATCGAAGTGGAGCGCTTCTCGCAGGTCCAGGGCTGGTTGATGGACGAGGCCAAGAAGGGCCGCCAGATCCAGCGATTCAAGGGCCTGGGTGAAATGAACCCGGAACAGTTGTGGGATACCACGGTCAACCCGGACACCCGCCGCCTGTTGCAGGTGCGCATCGAGGATGCGGTGGCCGCTGACCAGATCTTCAGCACCCTGATGGGCGATGTGGTGGAGCCGCGGCGTGACTTCATCGAAGACAACGCGCTCAAGGTCGCCAACCTGGATATCTGATTGACCGGGGGCCGCAAGGCCCCCGTTGTTCATGGACGTACTGCAATGAAGCCGAGCCCGTCACCGTTGTCGCCCACTCCTGCCGCTGCCGGTCGCAGTGCGGCCTGGCTGGGCTTTGCCGCCGACACCCTGTTTGCCATTGGCCTGACGCTGATCCTGAGCCTGGCTGGTGGCGTGATCTGGGCACTGATTGCCGCCGCCCGTGGCCTGGACATGGCCACACCGGGCGTACTGGTACAAATGGCGATGGCGGTGATTGCCACCGGTGGCACCGCGGTGCTGCTGTACCTGCTGCGCCGCCGCGCCAGCGACGCGGAAAAAATGGCCTCGTTGCAGGCCATCTACCGTTCGTCGACCTGGGGCTGGACGCTGCTGGCAGGGGCCGCCGTGTTTCTGGGCAGCAGCCTGGTGTCCTGGCTGTTTGCCCAGTTCACCGACCAACCTACGCCCAGCAACATGGCCTTGATGGAACAGGCGCGTGCGCAGTACCCGCTGCTGCTGGTGTTGTTTGCCGTGGGCCTGGCCCCGTTTTACGAGGAGCTGCTGTTCCGTCGCGTGCTGTTCGGGCGCCTGGCTGCGGCCGGGATGGTGCTGCCGGGCATCGTGTTGAGCAGCCTGCTGTTCGCGCTGTCACATGAAATCCCGGGCCTCGGTGACCATGGGTGGGCGGCAATGCTGCAGCTGTGGCTGGTGTACGGCGGCATGGGCGCCGTGTTTGCCTGGTTGTACCAGCGTACCGGCACCTTGCTGGCGCCGATCGTGGCGCATGCCATCAACAATGGCGTGGCCTTGACCATGCTGATGCTTGGCTTAAGTGCCAGCTGATCTGACGACAATTTGACTGCAACCCGATGTGCAGTAAGTCACACTGCGCACGGTCAACCTGGAAGCTTTTCGATGAAGCGCATAGTCCTGATGCTGACCGCAGCGGCTGTTGTTGCCGGCTGCGCGACCACCACCTCCCCGACCGGCCGCCGCCAGGCCACCGGTGCGGTTTCCCAGGCCCAGCTCAACCAGATGGGGGCCCAGGCTTTTGCCGAGGCCAAAAGCAAGCAGAAACTTTCCACCGACAGCCGCTCCAATGCCTACGTGCGTTGCGTGGTCAATGCGCTGGTGGCCCAGTTGCCCGAACAGCAGCGTGCGGTGGCCTGGGAAGTGGCCCTGTTCCAGGATGACAGCGCCAATGCGTTCGCCCTGCCGGGTGGCAAGGTTGGCGTGAATACCGGCATCTTCAAGGTGGCCACCAACCAGGACCAGCTGGCGGCAGTTGTCGCGCATGAAATCGTGCATGTGGTGGCCAACCACCATGACGAGCGCATCACCCGGCAGATGGGCACCCAGGTCGGCTTGAGCGTGCTCAGTGCCCTGGTCGGCGGTGCCTATGGTGATGCGGCCGGGCAGACCGTGGGACAACTTGGTGGCATTGGTGCCCAGGCGGGGTTCCTGCTGCCCAATTCGCGCCAGCAGGAAAGCGAGGCCGATGTCGTGGGCCAGCGTCTGATGGCCCAGGCCGGTTTTGACCCGGCCCAGGCCGTGGACCTGTGGCGCAACATGCAGGCGGCCAGTGATTCGCGCTCGCCGCAATGGATGTCCACCCATCCTGATCCCAGCAACCGGATCAGCAAGTTGGCAGCCGATGCCCCCGGTTTGCAGCCGGTTTACCAGCAGGCACGTGCGGCAGGGCGCAATCCACGCTGTGGCTAAAACGTATAGATATTAAAATCGCCTCAAAGTGCGATTTCTTGCACACCCAGTTTCTGCTACGTTTGACGCCCTGTTGCCGCGGGCAACCCATCCCCTGCCATTGATGGCGGCCAGTACGAGGTCCTTCCATGCTATTCCGCAGCCATAAGCAAGTATTGCTTTCCGTTGTCATTGCCACCGCGTTGAGCGGTGCGGTGATTGTTGATGCCGCCGCCCAGTCGCGTTCGTCCGAGCGTGGCAACCGGGGCAACCGCCAGGCAGCAAAGCCGGAAGTGCTGTTCCCGGAAGCGACCCGTGTCGAGCCGGAAGCCAAGGCTTCCAGCCGTCTGCAGAGCAAGCTGAACAAGCTGTTCGCCGCGTACAACAAGGACGATTTCGAGCAGACCCGTACCCTGGGTGACGAAATCCTCGCCACCGACGGCGCCAATGCCTATGACAAGTCGGTTGCTGCCCAGCTGGCTGCCCAGGCTGCCTACAACACGGACGACAGCGCCGCTGCCAAGACCTATCTGCAGCAGGCGGTGGAACTCAATGGCCTGGACAACAACGGCCATCTGCAGGCGCTGCTGATGTTGGCCCAGCTTCAGCTGCAGGACGAGCAGTACGACGTCGGCCTGGCGAATCTTGACAAGTTCTTCACCGAGAGCAGTTCCAAGCGTGCCGAAGACCTGATCATCAAGGGCCAGGCGCTGTACCAGACCGAGCGCTATGCCGAGGCCATTCCGGTGCTGCAGCAGGCCATCGCCGCCTCCACCGAGCCGAAGGACCAGTGGAACCAGCTGCTGATGGCAGCCTATTCCAGCAATGACCAGGGCGCCGAAGCGGTGGCCGTGGCCCGCCAGATTGCCGAGCGCAATCCGGAAGACAAGCGTGCCCAGATCAACCTGGCCAGCATGTACATGCAGACTGACCAGATGGACCAGGCCGCGGCGGTGATGGAAAAGCTGCGCGCCGCTGGCCAGCTGACCGAAGAGCGCGAGTACCGCCAGCTGTACTCGATCTACGCCAATACCGAAAATTCCGAAAACAAGGTCATCGAGGTCATCAACGAAGGCCTGACCAAGGGCGTGCTGAAGGAAGACCACCAGGTCTACCTGGCACTGGCACAGTCCTACTACTTCACCGAGCGCGTTCCGCAGGCCATCGAAGCCTGGCAGAAGGCTGCACCGCTTTCGCCCAACGGTGAGACCTATCTGAACCTGGCACGTGTCCTGCATGGCGAGGGTCGGATCCCGGAAGCACGCGAGGCTGCCCGCCAGGCCATTGCCAAGGGTGGGCTGCGCAAGCCGGAAGATGCACAGAAAATCATCAACCTGAAGTAAGTAGGAATAACGCCTGAATGCCTGCTACAAGTGTGCGCAGGTACTCAGGATTGGTATAAGCTTGGAGGTTCGTGCGGTGTCATGCACCGCTGAACCTGGGGCAGCCCTTGTGTTGCCCCGGCCCCAACAATGAGCTCTTAGGCGCATGACGGAACAACTGGTTTTCAACAGGCACGAAACCGCCGCTGACAAAGGCCTGAGCTGGCCTCGCATTGTCGGCTACGCTTTCGTAATTGCACTGCATCTGGCTGCACTGATGCTGCTGCTGATCCCGGCTGTGGCTCCCAAGGCCGCTGCTGAAAAAGAACGCACCGTGATGGTGACGCTGGTGGATGCCCCGCCGCCGCCGCCGCCGCC
>NZ_LDJM01000017.1 GCF_001431485.1 Stenotrophomonas ginsengisoli
AATCCTGCCCCCGCTACCAGATCGGTGATGTCGCAACGCTTGATTTATGTTCAAGCCTGCCGCATCATGTGCAACTTCTGTTGCGGGATGGAGCAGTCTGGCAGCTCGTCGGGCTCATAACCCGAAGGTCGCAGGTTCAAATCCTGCTCCCGCTACCAGTTGACGGTGCATCTGCAAGGATGTCGCGGTCGTACTGGGCTCCAAGGGTGGTCAAGGCCCTTGATACCGGAATCCAGTATTACCGGAGTTGTACCGGATAAGGGCCCAGAGGGCCCTTTTTCGTTTTCTGGCGCCGGCAATTCATCTTGCCCGGAGCCCCCAATCAAGAACTATCAAGGCAGGCCGTGAGCGACAAGGCAACCGAAATCGCCAATTTGCTGGCTCCCACCGTCCAGGCACTGGATCTGGAACTGCTGGGCGTGGAATACCTGACTGCGCCGGGTGGTGCAACCCTGCGTCTGTACATCGAAGTGCCGCAGGCGTTGCTTCAAACCCGTGGCGAAGTGGATATCGACGATTGCGAGCGCGTCAGCCGCGAAGTGTCCGCGCAGCTGGACGTGGAAGATCCGATCAGCGTGAATTACACCCTGGAGGTGTCTTCGCCGGGTCTGGATCGCCCGCTGTTCACCCTGGCCCAGTTCGCCCGCCACCAGGGCGAGTCGGCCAAGGTCCAGCTCAAGCTGGCCAGCAACGGCCGCCGCCGTCTGCAGGGGGAGATCCTCGCCGTTGACCAGGCTGCTGGCGAAGTGACCTTCAAGGTCGACAATGCCGAGTTCGTGGTCAGCTTCGAGAACATCGACAAGGCACGCATCATTCCGGACTGGGCCGCACTGGGCCTGGCTCCGAGCAAGCCCAAGGGCCCGGCGCCGAAAAACGCCGACAAGGCCAACAAGAAACCATCCAACCAGTCGGCGGCCAAGAAGCCGCGCGCGGAGTAAGCCAACAATGAGCAAGGAACTTTTGCTGGTCGTGGATGCGGTCGCCAATGAAAAGGGCGTGCCGCGCGAAGTGATCTTTGATGCGATCGAGGCCGCACTGGCTTCGGCTGCCAAGAAGCGCTACGTCGACCAGGATGTGCTGGCACGTGTGACCATCGACCACAAGGATGGCAGCTATGTCACCTACCGTCGCTGGGAAGTGGTGGCCGACGACGTGGTGATGGAGTCGCCTGACCGCCAGATCCGCATGATGGATGCGGTGGACGAGGCTGAAGACCCGCAGATCGGCGATTACATCGAAGAAGTGATTGAAAACCCGGATTTCGGCCGCATTGCCGCCCAGGCTGCCAAGCAGGTGATCGTGCAGCGTGTGCGCGAAGCCGAGCGCCAGCAGGTGGTGGATGCGTGGATTGACCGTGTTGGCGAGCTGATCACCGGTGTGGTCAAGCGCGTGGAGCGTGGCAATGTGTATGTGGACCTGGGCGGCAACGCCGAGGGCTTCATTCCCAAGGACAAGGGCATCCCGCGCGACGTGCTGCGTGCCGGCGACCGCGTACGCGGCTACCTGGCTGAAGTGCGCAGCGAACCGCGTGGCCCGCAGCTGTTCATCAGCCGCGCCGCACCGGAATTCATGATCGAGCTGTTCAAGCTGGAAGTGCCGGAAGTGGGCCAGGGCCTGGTCGAGATCAAGGCCTGTGCACGCGACCCGGGCGACCGCGCCAAGATCGCCGTGCTGACCAACGATCCGCGTACCGATCCGATCGGTGCCTGCATCGGCATGCGCGGTTCGCGCGTGCAGGCGGTGACCAACGAGCTCAATGGCGAGCGCGTGGACATCGTGCTGTGGAACGAGAACCCGGCCAACTTCGTCATCAATGCCATGGCCCCGGCCGAAGTGCAGTCGATCATCGTTGATGAGGACCGCCACTCGATGGACCTGGCCGTGGCCGAGGAGCGTCTGGCCCAGGCCATCGGCAAGGGCGGCCAGAACGTGCGTCTGGCCTCGCGCCTGACCGGCTGGCAGCTCAACGTGATGACCTCCGAGCAGGTCCAGGCCAAGAGCGAGGCCGAGCAGGCCAAGGCCCGCGACCTGTTCATGGAAAAGCTGGAAGTGGACGAGGAAATCGCCGCCATCCTGGTGGGCGAGGGCTTCGGTACCGTGGAAGAAATCGCATACGTCCCGGTCGGCGAACTGCTGGCCGTGGATGGCTTTGACGAGGATGTCGTGGAAGAGCTGCGTGCCCGTGCACGTGATGCCCTGCTCAACGACGCCCTGGCGGTGGAAGAGGCTGATGATGCGCCGGCAGCTGACCTGCTGGCCATCGAAGGCATGGATGAGGCGACGGCCTTTGCCCTGGCGGCAAATGGCGTTCGCACCAGTGAGGACCTGTCGGATCTGGCGGCCGACGAGATCCTCGAGTTTGGCATCGAGAACATGGACCAGGCCCGCGCTGCGGCGCTGATCCTGGCCGCTCGTGCCGAGGAGATCGCCCGCCTGGAGCGCGGCCAATGAGCCAGCGATGACCCCGCCCCTGGTCCGCCCAGGGCGTAGAATTCGCGCCCCCCTGCACGAGGTGTGAGGGGGGCGCCAGAACGATCATAGGATCTCAATGTCGCAGCAAACTACCATCCGCAAGCTTGCCGAACTGGTCAACACGCCAGTGGACACCTTGCTTGAACAGCTGGCTGGCGCCGGCATGAAATTCAGTGGCCCCGATCAGGTGGTGACATCCGCCGAGAAGGTCAAGCTGCTGGGTTT
The DNA here is from genome assembly GCF_001431485.1 of Stenotrophomonas ginsengisoli. Taxonomy (GTDB): domain Bacteria; phylum Pseudomonadota; class Gammaproteobacteria; order Xanthomonadales; family Xanthomonadaceae; genus Stenotrophomonas; species Stenotrophomonas ginsengisoli. The sequence continues at coordinate 2,698 of NZ_LDJM01000017.1, forward strand.
CTTGCGTCGCAGCCATGGCAAGACCGAAGAAGCGCCCAGCGCTGATGCCGGTGCTGCCAAGAAGATCACCCTGGCTCGTCGCAAGGTCCAGGAAGTGACCGTGGACGGCAACAAGGGTGGCCGTGGCAAGACCACGGTCAATGTTGAAGTCCGGCAGAAGCGCAGCATCCCCAAGGTTGCCGGCGCCGGCTCGAAGATGACGCCCGACGAGGAGCGTGCCGACATCCTGCGCAAGCTGGAAGAGTCGCGTCAGCGCAACCTGGAAGAGCAGCGCATGTTGGCCGAAAAGGACCGTCTGCGTGACGAGACGCGTGCCCGTGAGCAGGCCGAGGCCGAAGCGGCCAAGCAGCGCGCCGAAGAAGAAAAGCGTGCTGCCGAAGAGGCTGCCCGTGCTCCGGCACCGGCTCCTGCGCCGGCTGCCGCCGCTCCTGCGCGCGAGGCCGAAGCACCGGCCCGTGCTGCACGTCCGGCCGCCCCGGCCCGTGACGCCGCCGCTCCGGCCCGTCGTGGCCCGGGTGGCAACACCGGTGGCAATGATGACCGTGGCCGTGGTCCGCGCGGCCAGCTGCACCTGCCGCCGGGTGACCGCAGCGGCCGTCGTGGCCCGTCCTCGGCCAATACCGCAGGTCGCGGCCGCCCCGGTGCCAAGGGTCCGGCCGGCCGTCGTGGCTTTGACAACCACAGCCGTGGCAGCAGTGCCAACAGTGGTCCGCACGGGTTTGAGCGTCCGACCGCACCGGTGGTGCGCGAAGTGGCCCTGGGTGACACAGTCACCGTGGCCGACCTGGCCCAGAAGCTGGCCCTGAAGGGCGGCGAAGTGGTCAAGGCGCTGTTCAAGATGGGCGTGATGGCCACCATCAACCAGTCCATCGACCATGACACCGCAGTGCTGGTCACCGAGGAACTGGGCCACAAGGCCGTGCGTGCCAGCAGCGATGACGCTGAAGACGCACTGCTGGCGCTGGTGGACAACGACCAGGGCGAAGCCCAGGCACGTCCGCCGGTGGTCACCATCATGGGCCACGTCGACCACGGCAAGACCTCGCTGCTGGATTACATCCGCCGCACCAAGGTCGCCAATGGCGAAGCCGGCGGCATCACCCAGCACATCGGTGCCTACCACGTTGAAACGCCCAAGGGCGTCATCAGCTTCCTGGATACCCCGGGCCATGCCGCGTTTACCTCGATGCGCGCCCGTGGTGCCAAGCTGACCGACGTGGTCGTGGTGGTGGTGGCAGCCGATGACGGCGTCATGCCGCAGACCAAGGAAGCCATCCAGCACGCCCGCGCTGCCAATGCGCCGATCGTGGTGGCGATCAACAAGATCGACAAGTCCTCGGCCGACCCGATGCGGGTCAAGAACGAGCTGCTCTCCGAGCAGGTCGTGGCCGAAGATTTCGGTGGCGATGTGCAGATGATCGAGATCTCGGCCAAGACCGGCCAGGGCATCGATGACCTGCTTGATGCGATCAGCCTGCAGGCCGAAGTGCTGGAGCTGAAGGCCGTGTCCGAAGGCCGCGCCGCTGGCGTGGTGATCGAATCCTCGCTGGACAAGGGTCGTGGCCCGGTGGCTACCGTGCTGGTCCAGAGCGGCACCCTGAAGAAGGGTGACTACCTGGTCTGCGGCGTGCAGTACGGCCGCGTGCGTGCCCTGTTCGACGAAACCGGCGCCCAGCCCGACCAGGCTGGCCCGTCCATTCCGGTCCAGGTTCTGGGTCTGTCCGGCGTGCCGGATGCCGGTGATGACTTCGTCGTGGTTGAAGACGAGCGTCTGGCCAAGGAAGTGGCCCAGCAGCGCGAGGTCAAGCGTCGTGAGTCGCGTCTGGTGGCTTCGGCCGGCAGCCGCATGGAAGACATCATGGCCCAGCTGGGCAAGGGCGAAGGCCAGCAGGTGCTCAACCTGGTGATCAAGGCCGACGTGCAGGGTTCGGTGCAGGCACTGAGCCAGGCCCTGGTGGCCCTGTCCAACGAAGAAATCCGCATCGATGTGATCCGCGCCGGCGTGGGCGGCATCACCGAGTCGGACGCCAACTCGGCAGCTGCTTCCAAGGCCACCGTGATCGGCTTCAATGTGCGTGCCGATGCAGCTGCGCGCAAGATCATCGAGTCCAACGGCATCGACCTGCGTTACTTCTCGATCATCTATGACGTGATCGACCAGGTGAAGCAGGTGGCCTCCGGTCTGCTCGGCGTGGAAATCCGCGAAGAGATCATCGGTACGGCCGAAGTGCGCGATGTGTTCCGCTCCTCCAAGCTGGGTGCGGTGGCCGGCTGTATGGTCATCGAAGGCGTGGTCAAGCGCTCCAAGCCGATCCGCGTGCTGCGCGACAGCGTGGTGGTGTTCGAAGGCGAGCTGGAATCGCTGCGTCGCTTCAAGGAGAACGTTGATGAAGTCCGCAACGGTACCGAATGCGGTATCGGCGTGAAGGCTTACAACGACGTCAAGCCGGGCGACCAGATCGAGTGCTTCGAGCGTATCGAAGTGGCTCGTACGCTGTAACCCAAAGGCAAGGCCCGGATCCGTCCGGGCCTTGCGTTGAACCACGGAGGCACTATGCCGAAGAGTTTTCACCGTACCGATCGCGTCGCCGCCCAGCTGCGTCGTGAACTGGGTACCCTGGTGCACGAGGCCGTGCGCGAAACCGGCCTGCCGTCGGTCAGCGTCTCGGACGTGGAAATCAGCCGTGACCTGGCCCATGCCAAGGTGTTTGTCACCGCACTGATGCCCGAGCGTTCGGTCGAGGCGGTCAAGGGCCTGCGCGAAATGGCCCGCGAGATCCGCATGGAGCTGGCCCGGGCGATGAAGCTGCGGCATGTGCCGGAGCTGCATTTCCATTACGACCAGTCGCTGGACAACGGCGAACGCATCTACAACCTGCTGCGTGACCTGCCCGAGTTGCAGGCCGACCGCGAGCAGGCTGAGGGTGAGCAGGCCGACGCTGCCGACGACGACGTCGACGGCCAGCCGTCCGCGCCGCGCTGATCCAGCCAGGGCCCGCAACGTGCGGGTTGCCACATCCGACAACGGGCGGCCATTGCAGGCCGCCCTTGTCCTTTCTGACCAACTGTCATGCGTGAAAAGATCCAATTCCGTCGCCTGGACGGCATCCTGCTGCTGGACAAGCCGCAAGGCCTGAGCTCGAACAATGCGCTGCAGATGGCCCGCCGGCTGCTGCGCGCCGACAAGGGCGGCCACACCGGTGCGCTGGATCCGTTGGCCACCGGCCTGCTGCCGCTGTGCTTTGGCGAAGCGACCAAGATTGCCGGCCTGCTGCTGGGTTCGGCCAAGGCCTACGAGGCCGAAATCGCGCTGGGCACGACCACCGACACCGACGATGCCGAAGGCCAGGTGTTGCGCACGCGGCCGGTGCCGGCGCTGTCGCTGGCCCAGGTGGAACAGGCCCTGGCCGGGTTCATCGGCCTGATCGAGCAGCGTGCCCCGATTTACTCGGCGCTCAAGCAGGGCGGGGAACCGCTGTATGTGAAGGCCCGTCGTGGCGAGAACATCACCGCGCCGGTACGCCAGGTGCAGGTCGATGCGATCGAACTGCTGGCCCTGGAGGGCGAGCGCCTGCGCCTGCGCATCACCTGTGGTTCGGGTACCTACATCCGCTCCATTGCCCGCGACCTGGGCGAACTGCTGGGCTGTGGCGCCCATATCACCGTGCTGCGCCGGCTCTGGGTGACCCCGTTCGATGCGCCGCGCATGTACAGCCTGGAAGAGCTTCGGCAGATCCTGGCCGAGGGTGGGGAGGCGGCGCTGGAGGCCTGCCTGCTGCCGCTGGGGCAGGGCTTGTCGCACTTTCCGCGCATCGAGCTGGAACAGGCCCATGCCGACCGTTTCAACATGGGCCAGCGCCTGCGCAACCGTGAATGGGCGGCCGGGCAGGTCACCGTGTTCGATCCCGCTGGCCGGGCCATCGGCCTGGGGCAGGTGGATGCAGACGGGCTGTTGGCCCCGCAGCGGCGCTTCAATCCCTGAACGATCACGCTGCGCTGCACCAGTCGCCTTGTGGCTGACACCGGCGGCCGGTACAATCTCGCGGCCGTGCATGGCCTGTGTCATGTGCGGCCCATTCCATTACAACCGGCGGGCATGTGTGGTTGCGTCATCAGGACGTTTCTACCGGCCTCGCATCTAAAGAGAAGCAATCATGTCGATCGACACCCAGAAGGTCATTGAAGAAAACAAGCGCGGCGCTGCCGACACCGGTTCGCCGGAAGTCCAGGTCGCCCTGCTGACTGCCCGCATCGAGCAGCTGACCGAACACTTCAAGATCCACAAGAAGGATCACCACAGCCGTCGCGGCCTGCTGCAGCTGGTCAACCGCCGCCGCAGCCTGCTGGACTACCTGAAGTCCAAGAACGTCGAGCGCTACAAGGCTCTGATCGAAAAGCTCGGTCTGCGTCGCTAATCGAGTTTCCAACCGCGGCGCAGCGATGCGCCGCGGTTTGTTTATGGCTGTTGCTGTTTTGTAAACAAGCCGGATCCTCCCGGCAAACCGTTGGTGGCATGGGTTGCCGGCGGCCCAACTGAAGAAAGCATTCCGAAAGGACACCCCTCGTGGCAAAAATCACCAAAACCTTCCAGTACGGCAAGCACACCGTCACGCTCGAGACCGGCGAAGTCGCCCGTCAGGCAAGCGGCTCGGTCATCGTCAAGATGGATGACACCGTGTTGCTGGTCACTGCCGTCGCTGCCAAGAGCGCGCGCGAAGGCCAGGACTTCTTCCCGTTGACCGTGGACTACCAGGAAAAGTTCTACGCCGGTGGCCGTATCCCGGGTGGTTTCTTCAAGCGTGAAGGCCGTGCGACCGAAAAGGAGACCCTGATCTCCCGCCTGATCGACCGTCCGATCCGTCCGTTGTTCCCGGAAGGCTACAAGAACGAAGTCCAGATCATCGCCACGGTGATGTCGATGAACCCGGAAGTGGACGGTGACATCCCGGCCCTGATCGGTGCCTCGGCTGCCCTGTCGCTGGCCGGCACCCCGTTCAAGGGCCCGATCGGCGCTGCCAAGGTCGGTTACAAGGACGGTGAATACATTCTCAACCCGACCGTCTCCGAGCTGAAGGAATCGCAGCTGGAGCTGGTGGTTGCCGGTACAGCCAATGCCGTGCTGATGGTGGAATCCGAAGCGGCCCTGCTGAGCGAAGACGTGATGCTGGGCGCCGTGACCTTCGGTCACCGCGAAATGCAGAAGGTCATCAACGCGATCAACGAGCTGGTTGCCGAAGCCGGCGCCAAGACCTCGACCTGGGAAGCCCCGGCCAAGAATGACGCGCTGATTGCCGCCCTGAAGGACGCCGTTGGCGGCCAGCTGGCAGCTGCCTTCCAGATCCGCGACAAGCTGGAGCGTCGCGACGCCATCGCTGCGGTCAAGAAGTCGGTGGTCGAAGCCCTGGCCGAGCGCGTTGCCGCCGAAGGCTGGAGCAATGCCGAGCTGTCCTACGAATTCGGCGAGCTGGAATACCACACCATGCGTGACTCGGTGCTGGAAACCAAGGTCCGCATCGACGGCCGCGCCCTGGACACCGTGCGTCCGATCACCGTGAAGGCCGGCGTCCTGCCGCGCACCCACGGCTCGGCGCTGTTCACCCGTGGTGAGACCCAGGCCATCGTGGTCACCACCCTGGGCACCGCCCGTGACGGTCAGGTCATCGACGCCGTCTCCGGTGAGTACAAGGAAAACTTCCTGTTCCATTACAACTTCCCTCCGTACTCGGTGGGTGAGTGCGGCCGTTTCGGTGCCCCGAAGCGTCGCGAAATCGGCCACGGCCGTCTGGCCAAGCGCGGCGTGCTGGCCGTGATGCCGACCATCGAGGAATTCCCGTACACCATTCGCGTGGTCTCGGAAATCACCGAATCCAACGGTTCCTCGTCGATGGCCTCGGTCTGCGGTTCCTCGCTGGCCCTGATGGACGCCGGCGTGCCGGTCAAGGCACCGGTGGCTGGTATTGCCATGGGTCTGGTCAAGGAAGGCGACAAGTTCGTCGTCCTGTCCGACATCCTGGGTGACGAAGATCACCTGGGCGACATGGACTTCAAGGTGGCCGGCACTTCCGAAGGTATCTCTGCCCTGCAGATGGATATCAAGATCGAAGGCATCACCGAAGAGATCATGAAGCAGGCACTGGCCCAGGCAAAGGGCGGCCGTCTGCACATCCTGGGTGAAATGGCCAAGGCCCTGACCGCTCCGCGCGAAGAGCTGTCCGATTACGCCCCGCGCCTGCTGACCATCAAGATCCACCCGGACAAGATCCGCGAAGTGATCGGCAAGGGCGGTTCGGTGATCCAGGCGATCACCAAGGAAACCGGCACCCAGATCGACATCCAGGACGACGGCACCATCACCATTGCATCGGTGAACAATGCCGCTGCCCAGGAAGCCAAGCGTCGCATCGAGCAGATCACCTCCGACGTCGAACCGGGCCGCATCTACGAAGGCAAGGTCGCCAAGATCATGGACTTCGGTGCATTCGTCACCATCCTGCCGGGCAAGGACGGTCTGGTCCACGTCTCGCAGATTTCCTCTGATCGCGTGGAGAAGGTCTCCGACGTGCTCAAGGAAGGCGATGTGGTCAAGGTCAAGGTGCTGGAAGTGGACAAGCAGGGCCGTATCCGCCTGTCCATGAAGGCTGTGACCGAAGGCGAAGGCGTGCCGGCTGCCGAATAAGGCCGCTGCAGCGTCAACGTGATGAAAAAGCGGGCCTTGTGCCCGCTTTTTCTTTGCCTGTGCATTTGCCTGAGGCCGGCTTGCGGGCTTGGCTGCTGTGGGCCGGCAGTGTCCGCGGCCAAGCTGGCAGCAATGCAGGCAAAGGGGCAGGGCAATGCGGCAAGCGTGTTGGCACGGCGCGGGTGGCGCCTTGTTGGTGGCCTTGCTCGCCGGTGCCGGGCTGGGCCTGCTGTTGCCGGTACTGCTGCCGCGGCTGGTGCTGTGCTTGATCGCCCTGGTTGCCGGCTTGCTGGTCTGGCGCAGGCCCGTGCTGCGCCTGCCGGCGCTGGTGTTGCTTGGTGCGGTGTGGGCGCAGCTGCATGCCGCCCAGGTGCTGGGGCAGCAGTGGCCGGCCACACGCGATGGGCAGGTGCTGCAGGTGCATGGGCGCATCGTCAGCCTGGTCGAGCAGCAGCCCGGGCGCAGCCGTTTCACCCTGTTGGCCGATGAGGTGGGGCACAACGACGGGCAGGTGCGCGGGCGGCGGCTGGCCGTGGTGTGGAGTGACCGGCCTGATGGCAGTGTGGATCCGCAGCGTGCGCAGCTCGATGCCGGCCAGCACTGGCAATTGAGCCTGCGCCTGCGGCGCCCGGACAGCCGGCACAACCCTGGTGGTTTCGATGCGGGGCGTCAGGCGCTGTCGCTGGGGCTGCATGCCAATGCCCAGGTCAGTGCGGGTGGACAGCAGCTGGCGGCGGCCAGGGGCGGCCTGCAACCGTGGCGGGCACGCATGGCGCGGGCAATCGAGCAGGCCGTACCGGCCAGCCAGGCCGGCTATCTGCGGGCACTGACCGTGGGCGATACCGGTGGGCTGACCCAGGCGGACTGGCAGCGCCTGCGTGTCACAGGCCTGACCCATCTGGTGGCCATCTCCGGGTTCCATGTGGGCCTGCTGGGTATCGTGGCCGCCCAGTTGGCCTGGGCTGTGTGGCGCCTGTTCCCGGCCCTGGCCCGGCGCTGTCCGCGGCCACAGGCCATGGCACTGGCGGCGCTGGGCGGTGCGCTGCTGTACGCCGCCGCTGCCGGTATGGGGCTGCCGGCGGTGCGTACCGTGTTGATGATTGCCGTGGTCTGTCTGGCACGGCTGTCGCGGCGGGTGATCGGCATCTGGCGCAGCGTGGGCCTGGCCTTGTTGGCGGTGCTGGTGGTCGATCCGTTGGCCCTGCTGATGGCCGGTTTCTGGCTCAGTTTTGCCGGTGTGGTCTGGTTGGCCTGGACCCTGCCGCATGGGCTGACCTCGCCGCTGCGCAGCCTGCTGGCGGCCCAGGGCGTGGCTACGCTGGGGCTGTTGCCGCTGACCGTGCTGCTGTTCGGCCAGGCCTCGCTGATCGGACCGCTGGCCAATCTGCTGGCCATTCCGTGGTGGTCGCTGGTGGTGGTGCCGCTGTGTGTGCTCGGGCTGCTGCTGGAGGCGTCGGCTGACGGGGCAGGGCAGTGGGCCTGGCAATTGGCCGGGCAGGCCTTCATGCCCAGTTGGGAGCTGTTCGGCTGGATGGCAACAACGGGCCGGGCATTGTGGTGGCTGCCTGAAAGCGGCCTGTTGGCCGCCTTGCTGGCCCTGTGTGCCGCGGCGGTGGCCTTGTTGCCGCGCAGCCTGCCCGGGCGATGGCTGGGGCTGCTGTTGTGGCTGCCCTTGTTGTGGCCGCAGCGGCAGGCACCGGCAGTGCATGGCGCGGTGGAGCTGCACGTGCTCGATGTCGGCCAGGGGTTGGCGATCGTGGTGCGCACGGCAGGGCACACCCTGCTGTATGACGCCGGGCCGCGCTCGCGCAGCGGCTTTGATGCCGGCGAACGCATCGTGCTACCAGCCCTGCACGCACTCGGGGTGCGTCGGCTGGATCGTCTGATGCTCAGCCATGGCGATGCCGACCATGCCGGTGGATTGCAGGCGGTGCGCGATGGCCTGCCGGTGGCCCGGGTCAGTGGCCCGGCCGGTGTGCCGCAGCCGGTGGACACGCATTGCCGGGCAGGCGAGCAGTGGCACTGGGACGGGGTCCACTTCCAGGTGTTGCACCCAGGCCTGCATTTTCCCTATCTGGGCAACGATGCCAGTTGCGTGCTGCGCATCGACAGCGCGCATGGACGTGTGCTGCTGACCGGGGACATCAGTCAGGTGGTGGAGCAGCGCTTGCTCGCGGTGGACCGGGCGGCCCTGCGCGCGCAGGTGGTGGTGGCCGCGCACCACGGCAGCAATTCCTCCTCCTCCGGTGCTTTCGTCAAGGCGGCCCAGGCACGCCTGGTGCTGGTTTCGGCCGGTGCCGGCAACCGTTTCGGCCATCCGCATCCGGACGTGGTGCGGCGCTGGCAGCATGCCGGTGCCGAGGTGCTGGAAACTGCAGACAGCGGCGCGTTGCGGGTCTGGCTGGATGACGATGGCCTGTCTGTGCGCCAGCGCCGGTTCTGGCGCAAACGGCTGTGGCACGGCAACGGATGATGCGTTGCGGCTGTTATCCTATCGAGCAGATAGCTTGTGGCCGATGGCCTGGGGGTTGAAAGGTGTGGGAACTGGTCAAGGCCGGCGGATGGCCGATGTTGCCGTTGATTGTGCTGGGCATCCTGGGGGTGGCAATCATCCTTGAGCGCCTGTGGACCCTGCGCCGTAACGAGGTGCTGCCTCCGGGGCTGGGCGCCGAAGTGCGCAGCTGGGCTGCCCGTGGCCGGCTGGAACCGTCCCACCTGCAGACCCTGCGTGACAATTCACCGCTGGGCGCGCTGCTGGCTGCCGCACTGGAAGCACGCAACCGTCCGCGCGAGCAGATGCGCGAGCGCATCGAGGACACCGGCCGTCATCTGGTCCACCGCATGGAACGTTACCTGCCGGCGTTGTCCACCATTGCTTCGGCTGGCCCGCTGTTGGGTCTGCTGGGAACGGTGATCGGCATGATCCAGATGTTCCTGGGCCTGATGGACCACGGCGCCGGCGACGTCAGCCAGCTGGCCGGCGGCATCGGCAAGGCGCTGGTGTGTACCGCCACCGGTATGGCCGTGGCCATTCCGGCCCTGATTGCCCACCGTTTCTTCCGCGCCCGCGTCAGTGGCTACGTGGTGGAGATGGAGAAGGAAGCCGGCGCGCTGATGGATGCGCTGGATGGCCGTCCGGCGGTGATGGCGGCAGCGGCCAAGCCGGCAGCACCGGCAGCGGCGGCCCCGGCTGCGCAGCCGGCGCGGAGCTGACATGCGTATCGGTGACAACAGCCAGCACGATGACACCCAGATTGATCTGGTGCCGCTGATCGACGTGATCCTGGTGCTGATCATCTTCTTCGTGGTCACCACCACCTTCGACGTGCGCTCGACCATCCAGCTGGAGCTGCCCAAGGCCAGCGAGCAACCGGCCAGCGAGCCGCTGCGTGGTCTGGGGGTGCTGGTCAATGCCGATGGCCGTTACTTCGTCAACGACCAGGAAGTGCTGCGCACCGATATCGAATCGCTCAAGCACGCTCTGGCCGAAGCGGCCGGTGATGACCGCCAGCAGACCGTGTTGCTGCGTGCCGATGCACGCACCCCCTACCAGGCAGTGGTGACGGCGCAGGATGCGCTGGGCCAGCTCGGCTTCCGCCGGATTGCCATTGCCACCGCTCCGGATGCCGCGCAATGAAACCCGAGGCAACTGCCTGGCAGGTTTACCGCCGCTTGCTCGGCTTCGCCAAGCCCTACCGCTTGCTGCTGGGCATGGCGGTGCTGGGCCTGCTGATCGAGGCCGGTGCCGGCAGCTATTTTCTGGCCATGATGAGCCCGGTGACCAACAGCCTGGTCAATCCGAAGGACATCAACCTGTGGATGCCGGCGGCGATCATCGGCCTGTTCCTGCTGCGCGGGGTGGCCGGTTACCTGACCGACATCGGCATGGGCAAGGCGGCGCGCAGCATTGCCCGTGACCTGCGGGTCAAGGTGCTGGACAAGTACATGCGCCTGCCCGGCCAGCGCTTTGACGCCGAACCGGTGCCGTCGATGCTGGTGCGCCTGGGGTCGGATGCCGACCAGGTGGCCCAGGCTGCCGTGGATGCGATGAAGGTGGTGCTGCAGCAGTCCATGCAGGCGCTGGGCGCCTTGCTGGTGATGCTGTGGTACAGCTGGCAGGTGACCCTGGCCATCTTCGTGCTGGCACCGCCGCTGGCCTGGGTGATGAGCAAGGTGGCCAAGCGCTACCGCAAGATCAGCCACCGCATCCAGGAAAGCAGTGCCGAACTGATGCAGTCGGCCGAGCAGACCCTGTCGGCCAACCAGGACGTCAAGATCTACGGTGCCCAGCAGGGCGAGCTGCAGCGCTACCAGGGCCAGGCCAATGTGCACCTGCGCCTGGCGGTGAAGGTGGAGGCCACGCGCAGCATTTCCTCGGCCATGGTGCAGCTGATCGGCTCGGTTGGCCTGGCTGCGCTGTTGCTGATTGCCAGCCACGAGGCGGCTGCCGGGCGCTTGAGCGTGGGTGATTTTGTCGGCCTGATGATGGCAATGATGGCCATCATTCCGGCCCTGAAGCAGCTGACCAATGTGCAGAACATGACCCAGCGCGGGATTGCCTCGGCGCAGCGTCTGTTCAACGTGCTCGATGCCGCCGACGAGCCGGACAGCGGCAACCGTGCGCTGCAGCGCAGCCGCGGCGAGCTGGAGTTCCGCGGCGTCACCGCTACCTATGAAGGGCAGACCAAGCCGGCCCTGGCCGATGTCAGCTTCATTGCCCGCCCCGGTACGGTCACCGCAATTGTCGGGCGTTCGGGCAGTGGCAAGTCGACCCTGATCAAGCTGATTCCGCGCTTCTACGAGGCCCAGGGCGGGCAGATCCTGCTCGATGGCCATCCGTTGCAGGATTACCGCCTGGCCGATCTGCGCCGGCAGATTGCCATGGTCGGCCAGCAGGTGATGCTGTTTGATGGCAGCATTGCCCAGAACGTGGCCTATGGCGAACTGCGCGAGCGCAGCGACGAGCAGTTGCAGCAGGCCATTGTCGGGGCCAATGCGCGCGAATTTGTCGCGCAGATGCCGCATGGCCTGGACGAGCCGGTCGGGGCCAAGGGCGGCCGCCTGTCCGGTGGCCAGCGCCAACGCCTGGCCATTGCCAGGGCGATGCTCAAGGACGCGCCGATCCTGATCCTGGACGAGGCCACCGCCGCGCTGGACAACGAATCGGAGCGTCTGGTGCAGGAGGCGCTGGAAACCCTGATGCCCGACCGCACCACCCTGGTGATCGCGCATCGCCTGTCCACCATCGAACATGCCGACCAGGTGCTGGTGATGGATCACGGCCGCATTGTCGAACGCGGTACCCATGCCCAGCTGCTGGCCACTGGTGGCCTGTACGAGCATCTGTACCGCATGCAGTTCCGCGAAAGGTAAGACCTGATGGGCGCACAGACCCCTGATTACTGGTACGACGCCGAAGCGCTGGTGCCGTTGTGGGCTGCGGCCCTGGCGCCGCTGTACGAAGGCGTGGGCGCACTGCGTCGCGGCCTGTACCGGCGCGGCTGGCTGCGCAGCCAGCGGGTCGAGGTGCCCGTGGTGGTGGTGGGCAACATCACCGCCGGGGGCACCGGCAAGACCCCGTTGACCATTGCCCTGGTCCAGCGCCTGCGCAGTGCCGGCTACAAGCCGGGTGTGGCCAGCCGTGGTTATGGCCGCGAGCAGGCCGGCAGCCCGCGTTGGATCGAGGCAGACACGCCGGCCAGCCTGGGGGGCGACGAGCCGGTGCTGATTGCACGCAAGACCGGGGTGCCGGTGCGGGTGGATGCCGACCGCGTGGCCGCGGCACGGGCCCTGATCCAGGCCGGCTGTGATGTGGTGATCAGTGATGACGGCCTGCAGCACTATCGTCTGGCGCGCGATATCGAGATCGAAGTGGTCGATGCCCAGCGGCGTTACGGCAACGGGCGCCTGATTCCGGCCGGGCCGCTGCGTGAGCCGGTGCAGCGCGCGGCCGCCTGCGATTTCCGCGTCGTCAACCTGGGCGTGGACGGACGTGCCGAGGATGTGGGTTTTGGTCATTGGCCGATGCGTCTGGACATCAACCAGGCCTTGCCCCTGGTGGGCGGGCGCGAGCGCAGCCTGGCCAGCTTTGAAGGCCAGCGTGTGCATGCGGTGGCCGGTATCGCCCACCCGGAGCGGTTTTTCCAGATGCTGCGCCAGCGCCATGTGGCGGTGGTGCCGCATGCCTTTGCCGACCACCATGAGTTCGTGCCGGCCGATTTCGAGTTTGCCAGCCGCCTGCCGTTGCTGATGACCGAAAAGGATGCGGTGAAGTGCGCCGGCTTCGCCCAGCCCGGACAGTTCAGCGTGCCCCTGCTGGCCGAGCTGCCCGAGGCATTCTGGGTTGGCCTGCTGGACCGGCTGGAACAGCTGCGCCCACGTTGAGTGCGGGTCTGGGGCACACTAGGCCGTCTGTTTTCCTGTCGAGCCTGTGATCATGTCTGCCCCGGATTTTGTCGTTGCCATTCCCGCCCGTTTCAGCTCATCGCGCCTGCCCGGCAAGCCGCTGGGGTTGATCGGCGGCGAGCCGATGGTGGTACATGTGGCGCGCCGCGCGCTGGCCGCCGGCGCCCGCCAAGCCTGGGTGGCCACCGATGATGTGCGCATTGCCCAGGCCCTGGACGGGGTGGAGGGCATCCAGGTGGCGATGACCGCGGCCACGCATGCATCGGGTACCGACCGTCTGGCCGAATGTGCAGCCATCGCCGGTTGGCGTGATGACACCATCGTGGTCAACCTGCAGGGCGATGAACCGTTCGCCCCGGCTGCCGGTATCCGCGCCGTGGCCGCGGCCCTGGTGGAGCAGGCCACGCCGATGGCGACCCTGGCCACCCCGGTGAGCACGGCCGCCGATCTGTTTGATCCCAACGTGGTCAAGGTCGTGCGTGATGCGCAGGGGCGGGCGCTGTATTTCTCGCGTGCACCGCTGCCGTGGCCGCGTGATGCCTTTGCTGTTGACCGCACTGTGTTGCCGCAAGGTCAGCACTGGCTGCGCCATATCGGCATCTATGCCTACCGTGCCGGTTTCCTGCGCCAGTTCGCGGCGATGCCGGCCGGGCGTCTGGAGCAGATTGAATCGCTGGAGCAGCTGCGGGTGCTGGAGGCAGGCCATGCCATTGCGGTGGGCTTGAGCCCGGCCCCCTTCCCGCCCGGCATTGACACGGCCGAGGACCTGGCGCGGGCCAACGCCTGGCTGGCCGCACAGTGACCGCGCTGCTGGTGGTCTGCCTGGGCAACATCTGCCGCTCCCCGCTGGGCGAAGGCGCGTTGCGCGCGGCCTTGGCCGTAGCCGGGCTGGCATCGCAGGTGCGGGTGGATTCGGCCGGTACCGGCAGCTGGCATGCCGGCCAGGCACCGGATGCGCGTGCGCAGGCCTGTGCGCTGCGTCACGGCGTGGACATCGGCGCGCAGCGTGCGCGGCAATTGTCGGCGCAGGATTTTTTCGACTTCGACTGGCTGCTGTGCGCCGATGCCGACAACCTCGCCGCCGCCCGCGCACTGGCTCCTCCGGGGCTGGAAAGCCGCGCCGTGCTTTGGCTGGAATGGGCCGGGCAGGGACAGGGCGCGCAGCTGCCTGACCCCTATTACGGCAGCGATGCCGACTTCGGGCAGGTCTGGTCCCTGGTGAGCGCCGCCGCCCGGGTCACCTGCCAACGGGTGGCACGATAATTGCCTTTGGGCATAATCGGGGAATGAACGCTACCCAGCTCTCGCAAGATCTGCCCGAATCGGCTACCTGGCTCAATGCGCCGCCGGCCACCCTGATGCACTTCCAGGGCCGGCCGTTGGTGGTGGCCTTTGTCAATGCGGCTTCGGCCTGGTGCCAGCAGCGGCTGCAGGAGTTGCAGCAATGGCAGGTGCGTCATCCCGGGCGGGTGCAGCTGGTCGTCGTACAGGTGCCGCGTTTTGACTGCGAGCGTGACGGCCAGCACTCGTTGGCCATGCTGGCACAGTGCGGCATCCAGGCGCCGGTGCTGCTGGATCTGGACTGGCAGGCCTGGCGCCGTTTCAGCGTGGAAAGCTGGCCGACCTTGGTGATGATCGATGCCGGCAGCCGCGAGGTCGAGCGTCTGGTTGGCCTGGGCCAGGCGCTGGACCCGGTACTGAGCCAGCTCAGCCAGGGGGTGAAGCCGCTGCCGGTCAATCCGATGACCCAGCAGCTGCTGGGAGGCGCCGCGCTGGAACGTACGCTGCGCTACCCGGCCGGCCTGCATGCCACCCGTGATCGCCTGTACATCGCCGACTGCGGGCATCACCGCATCCTGGAGTGCACCCATCAGGGGCGGATCCTGCGTCAGTTCGGCATGGGCACCGCCGACTGGTCCGACGGCAGCAGCGATGTGGCGGCCTTCAACCGCCCGCGATCGGTGACCCTGGGGCACGGCCATCTGTATGTGGCCGATACCGGCAACCACTGCATCCGCCGCATCAACCTGCTCAGCGGCCAGGTCGATACCCTGATCGGCACCGGCAAGGCGGGCGAGCCGCGCGAGATGGTGCTGGCCCAGGCCGGTGACAGTGCCCTGCTGCAACCTGCCGCGGTGAGCCTGATGGACAACCAGTTGCTGCTGGCCATGACCGGCGACAACCGCATCTGGAGCTATGACCTGGGCACGCGCCAGCTGAGCTGGCGGGCCGGCTCCGGGGCGGTCGAGCTGCGTGATGGCAGCGGCCAGATGGCCGCCTTTGCCCAGCCCTGCGCGCTGACCGTGGCCAACAAGACCCTGTATGTGTGTGATGCGCTGAGCTCCTCGGTGCGCAGCATGCAGCTGCGTGGCGAGCTGGTGCAGACCGTGACCGGGCAGGGCATGTGGCAGCACGGTCTGGCCGACGGCAACCGCAGCCAGGCTCTGCTGCAGTACCCGCTGGCCATTGCCGCCGACCAGGAGGCGCAGGTGCTGTGGGTGGCCGATGCCGGCAACGGCAAGCTGCGCCGCATCCGTTTGGGCAATGGCCAGGTCAGCACTGTGGAACTGGCCCGCCCGCTGTACGGCGCGGCCGGTCTGGCGGTGGATTCGGGTGTGGTCTGGATTGCCGATACCGAGGCCTGTGCGGTACTGCGGTACGATCCGCACACCGGCCAGTGTGTCGACGTTCCGATCGGATAATGAGTCCAGGCAGTACCGCTGACAGCAGTTTTGATGGCAAGGCCTTTGCGGCCGGATTGAGTACGGCCCCGGGGGTGTACCGCATGTATGCGGACGATGACACCCTGTTGTATGTGGGCAAGGCGCGCGCGCTGCGCAAGCGTGTGGGCAGCTACTTCAACGGCTCGCCGAAGAACGCACGCATCAGCGTGATGCTCTCGCAGGTGGCGCGGATGGAGGTCACGGTCACCCGTACCGAGGCCGAGGCCTTGCTGCTGGAAAACCAGCTGATCAAATCCCTGGGCCCGCGTTACAACGTGGCCCTGCGCGATGACAAGAGTTACCCCTATGTGCTGCTGACCCGCGAGCGCTGGCCGCGGATCGCCCTGCACCGTGGCCCGCGCAGCCACAACGGGCGTTACTTCGGCCCGTATCCCGGCGTCACCGCGGTGCGCGAGACCTTGAACCTGATGCACAAGCTGTTCGGCCTGCGCAGCTGCGAGGACAGCGTGTTCCGCAACCGCACCCGGCCCTGTCTGCAACATCAGATCGGGCGCTGTTCGGCGCCCTGCGTGGAGCGCGTCAGTGATGTGGAGTACACCGAGGCGGTACGGCGTGCGGCGATGTTTCTGGACGGGCGCAGCGATGCCCTGATCAACGAGCTCGGCCAGCAGATGCAGGTGGCCAGTGATGCGCTGGATTTCGAGCAGGCCGCGCGTCTGCGTGACCTGGTCAAATCCCTGCGCAGCATGCACAACCGGCAGTACGTCGATGGCCAGGCGCTGGACCTGGATGCCCTGGCCTGTGCGATGGACGGCGCCAATGCCTGCGTGATGCTGTTGTCCTTCCGCGATGGCCGCAACCTGGGCACGCGTGCGTTCTTCCCGCGCACCAACGGCCAGGACAGCGCCGAAGAGGTGCTGGCCGCCTTCGTGTCGCAGTACTACAGCGAACAGCCGGCGCCGGCAGAGATCCTGCTGGACCGTGAAATCGAGGAGTCCGGGCTGATCGAGGCGGCACTGAGCGAGGCGGCCGAGCGCCGGGTGCAGCTGAAGTGGAATGTGCGCAACGAACGTGCCGGTTACATCGCCCTGGTCAGCCGCAATGCGCAGGCGGCGCTGTCCCAGGAGCTGTCCAGCCGGGGTGCCCAGCGTGTGCGCAGCGAGGGCCTGCAGGCGTTGTTGCAGTTGCCGGCCCCGGCCAACCGGGTGGAGTGTTTTGACATCAGCCACACCATGGGCGAAGCCACCGTAGCCTCATGCGTGGTGTTTGATGCCAATGGCCCGGTCAGCAGCCAGTACCGGCGCTACAACATCAGCGGCATCACGCCCGGTGATGATTACGCGGCCATGCACCAGGCGCTGGAGCGTCGTTTCCGCAAGTCGGTGGAGGAGGACGGGGTGTTGCCGGATGTGCTGCTCATCGACGGCGGCGCCGGGCAGCTGGCCCAGGCCCAGTCGGTGCTCGATGCACTCGGCGTGCAGGGCGTGATCCTGGTCGGTGTGGCCAAGGGGCCGCAGCGCCGCGCCGGCGAGGAGACCCTGGTCCTGCCCGATGGCAGCAGCCTGCGGCCGGGGGCGGCCAGCCCGGGCCTGCAGTTCATCCAGCAGGTGCGTGACGAGGCGCACCGCTTTGCCATCACCGGCCATCGCGCGCGCCGGCAGAAGGCCCGCGCCACCAGTCGTCTGGAAGACATCGAGGGAATCGGCCCGCGCCGGCGGGGCGCATTGCTGCGCCATTTCGGCGGCCTGGGTGGGCTCAAGGCGGCCGGACAGGCGGAAATTGCCCGGGTTGAAGGCATCAGCGCTGCGCTTGCTGCGCGTATCTACGCTAATCTTCATGGATTGTCGGAAGTGCCTCCGACGAATGAGTCGACGTAACGTAATGAATTTGACCCTCCCCACCTGGTTGACCCTGTTGCGCATCGTGATGATTCCGGTGCTGGTGCTGGTGTTCTACCTCCCCTACAAGTGGACCAACTTTGCCTGTGCGGCAGTATTTGGCCTGGCTGCGATCACCGACTGGCTGGACGGCTGGATCGCCCGGCGCTGGAACATGCAGTCTGCCTTCGGTGCTTTCCTGGACCCGGTCGCCGACAAGCTGATGGTGGCGGTGGCGCTGTTTTTGATCGTGCAGGGTCATCCGACCCCGTGGATGGCGTTCTGGGCCGCAGTGATCGTCGGCCGGGAGATTGCGGTGTCGGCCTTGCGTGAATGGATGGCCGAGCTGGGCCAGCGGGCCAAGGTCGGTGTGGCCATGATCGGCAAGATCAAGACCACCGTGCAGATGATCGCCCTGTTGTGCCTGCTGTACTCGGTGACCCCGGGTCAGCAGCAGACCCGCGATATCTGGCTGGGTGAGCCGATCTTCCACCTCGGTGACTGGCTGTTGGCCGCTGCCGCATTGCTGACCCTGTGGTCAGGCCTGCAGTACCTGTGGGCTGCCTGGCCGAGCCTGAAGGCCGATGAGATGGCGGCCCGGGAAAAAGTGAAATCCAAGCAATAAATACTGTTGACGAAGGCGTGAAGTGGTGTATTATTTCGCCTCCCATGCGGGAATAGCTCAGTTGGTAGAGCGCAACCTTGCCAAGGTTGAGGTCGCGAGTTCGAGTCTCGTTTTCCGCTCCAGTCTGCAAAGCCCTGTTCACAGGTGCTTGCAGGCAGTGAAGCGAAAGCAACGCTGAGGGAAGGAAAATCTGCGGGAATAGCTCAGTTGGTAGAGCGCAACCTTGCCAAGGTTGAGGTCGCGAGTTCGAGTCTCGTTTCCCGCTCCAATTTTCCAGCAGCCGCAAGGCTGCAGTCACCACCGGATACCAAGCGGTGGGGCATCAATGCGGGAATAGCTCAGTTGGTAGAGCGCAAC
Organism: Stenotrophomonas ginsengisoli; assembly: GCF_001431485.1. Lineage (GTDB taxonomy): Bacteria > Pseudomonadota > Gammaproteobacteria > Xanthomonadales > Xanthomonadaceae > Stenotrophomonas > Stenotrophomonas ginsengisoli. Next base: position 21,322 of record NZ_LDJM01000017.1, read on the forward strand.
CTTGCCAAGGTTGAGGTCGCGAGTTCGAGTCTCGTTTCCCGCTCCAGTTTCCAGCGGCCGCAAGGTCGTGGTCATCACCGGATACCAAACGGTGGGACATCCCTGCGGGAATAGCTCAGTTGGTAGAGCGCAACCTTGCCAAGGTTGAGGTCGCGAGTTCGAGTCTCGTTTCCCGCTCCACGATGTCATGACCGACCTGTCTTCCAGTGGACAGGGCCTGCATCATCAGCCCTTCGGGGATGAAATTCAGGCAGATAAATACTGGTGTGGAACGTGAAATTTCGGTATCATGTTCGCATCCCAAGCGGGAATAGCTCAGTTGGTAGAGCGCAACCTTGCCAAGGTTGAGGTCGCGAGTTCGAGTCTCGTTTCCCGCTCCAGATTCAACAAGGTTCCGTGTCGCGGGGTCTTGTGCGCAATGGGCATCGTTGGCCCGATGCAACAGCTTGTTGGCCTGATGGCAGAGTGGTTATGCAACGGATTGCAAATCCGTGTACGCCGGTTCGATTCCGACTCAGGCCTCCAATAAAAAGCCCCGCATAGCGGGGTTTTTTATTGCCTGTTTGTCCCCTGGGGCTTGTCGTGGCCTGCTTTGCAGGTCCGGGTGGTCCCTTGGGCAAGCCAGGCAGACATGGGGCGGTGTGTGGATGCGTAATGCAGCTGCACTACGTGTTACAGCACGATCAGCGCGATCACGGCACTGGCGACCAGCATCACGCAGGCCAGCATGGTGCGCCGCCGCCAGTAACGCACAGGCAGGCCGTCAGCGGCCGCCTGGCTCTGATGGAGGATCAGGCCGCCGGGCAGGCCGTGCCGGGCCAGGGCGTCATCACAGGCGGTGATGCAGCGGCCGCAATCCAGGCAGCTGGCATCAAATCCGTTGCGCACGTCCAGCCGCAGGGGGCATTGCTGTTGGCAGGCGCCGCAATCCAGGCAGTCGCCCAGTCGGTCCGGGGCAAAGCGAGGCCAGCTGCCTGCGATGGCTGGATTGGCCGCACGCAGCACGTAATCCTGGGCGGTGGTCCGGTTGAGCAGGGCCCGTCCGCGGGCCTGGATTCCCGGCAGGCCGGCCGCACGCGGGCCACGAGGTTCACCGCGGCGCAGCTGGTAGCGCACATGCGGGGTGTGCGCATCGCCAATGAAGGGCTGCAGACGGGCGAAGGGGCACAGTTCGGTGCACAGGCGGCTGCGCAGGAAGTGGATGTTGGCCCAGGTGGCCAGGGCATAGAAGGCTGCCCAGAACACGGTCCACGCATTCCAGCCGTCGCCGGCTGGAGGCAACAGGCTGCGGATCGGGGTGAAGTAGCCGATGAAGCTGATCCCGGTCCAGATCGCGAGCAGGACCCAGAGCAGGTTGCCGAGGGGTTTGCCGGCACGCATCAAGTGCTGGTGCACGCGGCCCAGGATGGACTGCGGGCAGGCCAGGCCGCACCACAGACGCCCGCCCAGATGGGTAAGCAGGTACAGCAGGCTCAGGGCACAGGCGCCCAGGGCGAGCAGGACGGGCAGGGCGGCGGTGTCCAGCTGCCAGCCCAGCAGCAGGGCCCGGCGCTGGGCCAGATCGAGCAGGATCGCCGGCTGGCCCTGGATCAGCAGCCAGGGCAGGCCGTAGAACGCGGCCAGCAGCAGGGCCGCCAGCGGCCGGCGCAGGCGTTGTGTCAGTGCGGGTGTGGTGGCGCAGGGCGGTTGCGGCAGGGTCAGTCCCATTGCTCGTCATCCATGCGGGCCGGCGGTGGCGGGGTGGGGCGCAGCATCAGCCAGGTGATGGCACTGGCCAGGCTGGCCACTGCCCAGAACATGAAAAAGCCCAGGCTGTAGCCGGTGATCCGGCTGCTGGCCACCGCCGGCCAACTGATGGCGGCCAGCGCCAGTGGATCGATCAGGGTGAAAAAGACCCCGGTGGCCAGTGCGGCCGCCACGAAGGCCGGCCACAGGATCAGGCCGGCGGTGCGCAGGTGTGGGCGGGTTGGCGATGAATCGATGGGCTTGGACATGAAGGCCTCACGACAAGGTCGCCCGGACGGGCAGCGAGCGGACCTAGGCTAGGGGCTGGATGCGGGGCCGGCATTGATCGCGATCAATGGGGTCGGTGCAAGGCCGGCGTGTACGGGATTGATCGGCATCAACGCAGGCCAATGCGGAGTGTGCGATCTTGCGCACTATGGAAAACGACCACTCCCCGGCAGCCCGTCTGGGCTGGAACTTCGATGCCGAACTGCTGCGCCGCCATGACCGGCCGGGTCCGCGCTATACCTCCTATCCGACCGCACCGCAGTTCCACGATGGTTTCGGCCAGCAGCAGCTGCAGGCAGCGGCGGCGCGCAGCAATGCCAGTGGCCGGCCGCTGTCGCTGTACGTGCATGTGCCGTTCTGCACCAGTCCCTGCTTTTACTGTGGCTGCAACCGCATCATCACCCGTGACCTGAGCCGTGGTGCGGCCTATGTGGCGCAACTGCTGCAGGAGGCCGAGCGCATGGCGGCCCTGTTCGGGCCCTGCCGGGAAGTGGTGCAGCTGCATTTCGGCGGTGGTACCCCCAACTTCCTGAGCCCGGCGCAGTTGCGTGAGTTGCTGGGCGGGCTGCGCCGCTTGTTCCGTTTCAGTGATGATCCCGGGCGCGACATCTCCATCGAGCTGGATCCGCGCATGATCACGCCGGCCCAGGTGGCCGAACTGGGGGCGATGGGTTTCAACCGCGCCAGTCTGGGCGTGCAGGACATCGACCCCTGCGTGCAGGAGGCCATCAACCGGATCCAGCCGCTGGAGCAGACCCTGGCGGTGATCAATGCCTGCCGTCAGTACGGCCTGCGTTCGGTCAACCTGGATCTGATCTATGGCCTGCCGCGGCAGTCGGCGGCCGGATTTGCGCAGACTGTCGATGAAATGCTCGAGCAGCGTCCGGAGCGGCTGGCCATCTATGGTTATGCGCACCTGCCGCACCTGTTCCGGGCCCAGCGCCAGATCGATGATGCCGATCTGCCCAGTGCCGAGGACAAGCTGGCCCTGCTCGGCATCGCCGTGGACAAGCTCACCGCCGCCGGTTACCAGTACATCGGCCTGGACCACTTCGCCCTGCCGGACGATCCGCTCGCCCAGGCCCAGCGGCAGGGGCAGTTGCACCGCAACTTCATGGGCTACACCACCCACGCGCAGACCGACCTGATTGGTCTGGGTGTCAGTGCAATCAGCCATATCGACAACACCTACAGCCAGAATCCGCGCGATCTTCCGGCCTGGGAGGAAGCCCTGGCCGGCGGTGGGTTGCCGGTGTGGCGTGGCATCGAGCTCAGTGCCGATGACACGCTGCGTGCGGCACTGGTGCAGGACCTGATGTGCCACGGCCAGGTGGACATGGCGGCCTATGAGCAGCGCTCTGGCGTGGCATTTGCCGATTATTTCGCCGAAGACCTGCAGCGCTTGCAGGCACTGCAGGCCGACGGTCTGGCCCAGGTCAAGGACGGGGTGATTAGTGCCACGCACTGGGGGCGGCCGCTGCTGCGTCTGCTGGCCATGTGCTTTGACCCGTACCTGCATGGAAAACAGGGCGAACAGCGTTTTTCCCGCGCTATCTGAGCCGCGGGTGTATTCCGCAAACGCTTGTTTTCAGGCACCCTATGGCGGTCTGCCCGGATGGCGAAATCGGTAGACGCAGCGGACTTAAAATCCGCCGGGGGCAACTCCTTGCCGGTTCGATCCCGGCTCCGGGCACCAGATCAAAAACCGCCGCAAGGCGGTTTTTTATTGTCCTGATCCGCACAAAACAGGTTGTGGACTGGCTGGCAGGGGGCGCTGGGGCTACAGTGCAGGCTTGCCTTGTTGTGACTGCGGGATGGGTGCGGGTGATGGGGATTGCAATCAGTGCGGCTGACCGGCCGGTGATCGGGATTGTGGGCCTGGGGTATGTAGGCCTGCCGCTGGCAGTGGCCTTCGGCCGTCAATTGCCGGTAGTCGGTTTTGATATCGATGCCCGGCGCGTGGCCGAACTGCGTGCAGGCCATGACCACACCTTGGAAACCCGCGACGAAGACCTGGCTGCTGCGGTGCAACTGGATTTTGCCGATGATCCGGCTGCCTTGTTGCCCTGCAATACCTATATCGTCACCGTGCCGACTCCGATCGATGCACATGAGCAACCCGATCTTGAACCTTTGCGTTCGGCCTGCACTTTGCTCACCTGTGTGCTGCGCCCGGGTGATCTGGTGATCTTCGAATCCACGGTGTATCCGGGCACCACCGAAGAGGTGTGTGTGCCCTTGCTGGAGGCCGGTAGCGGCCTGCAGTTCAATCAGGATTTCTACGTGGGCTACAGCCCGGAGCGGATCAATCCGGGTGATCATGCGCGGCGCTTGGCCGATATCTGCAAGGTCACCTCCGGCTCCACCCCTGAAGTGGCACAGGTGGTGGATGCGCTCTACAGGCGCATCATCACTGCCGGTACCTGGCTGGCATCATCAATCAAGGTGGCCGAGGCGGCCAAGGTGATCGAAAACATCCAGCGCGACGTCAATATCGCCCTGGTCAATGAGTTGGCCCTGATTTTCGACCGGCTCGGCATCGATACCCTGGACGTGCTGGAAGCGGCGGGCAGCAAGTGGAATTTCCTGCCGTTCCGGCCTGGCATGGTCGGCGGGCACTGCATTGGCGTGGATCCGTACTACCTGCTGCACAAGAGCATGAGCGTGGGTTACCACCCTGACCTGATCCATACCGCCCGTTCGGTCAACAACCGGGTGGTGGCGCATGTGGCCGGCAAGGTGCAGCAATTGCTGGCATCACGTGGCAAGGCAATAGCCGGGGCCCGGATCCTGGTACTGGGGGCGACCTTCAAGGAAGACTGTCCTGATCTGCGCAACAGTCGCGCGTTGGACCTGGTGCGTCGTTTCAGCAGCGCCGGTGCGCAAGTGACCTGCTGTGACCCCTGGGCAGACCCGGTGCTGGCGCTGCAGCAAGAAGGGGTGCAGGTGGTTGCCGATCCGTCCAGCGGCCATGACGCTATCGTGCTGGCAGTGGCGCATGCGCAGTACCGTGCGCTGTCAGCTGAACAGATCCATGCCATGGGGCATGCAAATACCGTGATTTACGACGTCAAATCGGTCTGGCCACGCCATTTGGTCGATGAGCGGTTGTAGACTGCCCGCGTTCATTTTTTGAGACATCCCATGCATCGTTACCTGGCGTACCTGCTGGCCATCGTGTTGTTCCCGGCGTCTGTGATGCTGGCCTTCAAGTGGCCCGTCTGGTACTGGGGCGCGGCCTTGTTCGCGGTGATGGTCATCATCGGTACGGTGGACGTATTGCAGAACCGCAGCGCGCTGCGGCGCAATTACCCGGTGCTGGTGCATTTCCGCTATTTCTTCGAATCCATCGGCCCGGAAATCCGCCAGTACTTCATCCAGAACGATCTGGAGAACGTGCCTTTCTCGCGCCAGGACCGCAGCCTGGTCTACCGCCGCTCGCGCAACGAGATGGATGTGCTGCCCTTCGGCACCCTGCGCAGCGCCTACCAGGTCGATTACGAGTGGATCAACCACTCCATGCGTCCGGCCCGGATCGACAACACCGATTTCCGCGTGACTATCGGCGGCCCGGCCTGTACCCAGCCGTATTCGGCCAGTGTGTTCAACATCTCGGCAATGAGCTTTGGCGCGCTGTCGGCCAATGCGGTGCGTGCGCTCAATGGTGGTGCCAAGCTGGGCAATTTTGCCCAGGACACCGGTGAGGGCAGCATTTCGCCCTATCACCGCGAGCGCGGTGGTGACCTGATCTGGGAAATCGGTTCGGGTTATTTCGGCTGCCGCGATGCGCAGGGCAATTTCAATGAAGAGCGCTTCATCGAAAATGCTTGCAGCGACCAGGTCAAGATGATTGAAATCAAGCTGTCCCAGGGCGCCAAGCCCGGTCACGGCGGCGTGTTGCCGGCGGCCAAGGTCAGCGAGGAAATTGCCCTGACCCGCGGTGTGCCGATGGGCGTGGACTGCGTGTCCCCGCCGGGGCATTCGGCCTTCTCCACCCCGGTGGAGCTGTTGCAGTTCGTGGCCCGCCTGCGTGAGCTGTCCGGTGGCAAGCCGGTGGGCTTCAAGCTGGCCATCGGCCATCCCTGGGAGTGGTTCGGCATCGCCAAGGCGATGCAGGAAACCGGCCTGATGCCCGACTACATTGTGGTCGACGGTGCCGAAGGTGGTACCGGTGCGGCGCCGGTGGAGTTCATGGACCACGTCGGCGTGCCGATGAACGAGGCGCTGATGCTGGTGCACAACACCCTGGTCGGGCTGAACATCCGCCAGTACATCCACATCGGTGCGGCCGGCAAGATCACCAGCGCCTTTGACATCGCGCGCACCATCTCGATGGGCGCGGACTGGTGCAATGCCGGGCGGGCCTTCATGTTCTCGCTGGGCTGCATCCAGGCCCTGAGCTGCCATACCGACAAGTGCCCGACCGGTATTGCCACCCAGGACCGGGCGCGCTCGAGCAACCTGGACCCGACCCACAAGACTGCGCGGGTGTTCAATTACCACCGCAATACCATGCGTGCGCTGGGTGAGCTGCTTTGCGCTGCCGGCCTGACCCACACCGACCAGCTCGGCCCGGAGCACATCCTGCGCCGGGTGTCGCCGACCCAGATCCGTTCGCTGGGCTCGCTGTACCGGTTCCTGGAGCCGGGCGAGCTGCTCCAGGGACAGCCCGAGCACAGCGTGTTCCGTGACTACTGGCCTCTGGCACGGACCGATTCGTTCGACCCGCCGGCACGTATCCAGGCCCTGCGCGACAGCCGTCTGCACTGAGCCTTGCCCCTGTTGGCAAAAAAAGCCCCCGTCAGCAGGCGGGGGCTTTTTTGTTGCCGGCAGTGCCGGGTCAATCAGGGCGCTTGCTGCAACCAGTGGCTGGCCCCGGCCGCGGCCACCGCGCCGGAGGCGAAGCAGGCAGTGAGCAGATAGCCGCCGGTGGGTGCTTCCCAGTCCAGCATTTCCCCGGCGCAGAACACCCCGGGACGCTTGTTGAGCATCAGGGCCGGGTCCAGTTCCTCCAGGCGTACGCCGCCGGCCGAGCTGATCGCCTCGGCGATCGGGCGCGGTGCGCGCAGGGTCAGCGGCAGGCGCTTGAGGGTGTGGGCCACCGCATCCAGGTCATCGCCGGCGCTGCGGCCGAGGATTTCATACAACAGGGCCGCCTTGACCCCGCCGATGCCGGCCTGGCGGCGCAGGTGCTCACTGAAGCTGCGGCCCTTGCGCGGGCTGGCCAGATCCGTGCGCAGGCGCTGCAGGTCGCGGCCGGGCACCAGGTCCAGGGCCAGCACGGCGTGGCCATCGCGGTTGATGGCCTGGCGCAGGTCCGCGCCAATGGCATAGACCAGGCTGCCCTCGATGCCGGCCTGGCTGACCACGCACTCGCCCTGCAGCTGGTGCTCCTGGTCGTGGCCATCGCGCCAGTGGGCGATCACCGGCTTGATCGGCGCGCCGGCCTGGCGCTGGATGAAATGCTCGCTCCAGTCCACATCGAAACCACAGTTGGCCGGCTCCAGCTCGGCCACGGCAATGCCTTGCTCGCGCAGCGGGGCGACCCATTGGCCGTCGCTGCCCAGCTCGGGCCAGCTGGCCCCGCCGGTGGCCAGGATCACCGCCCGCGCGCTGGCCTGCAGCGTGCCTTCCGGGGTGTCGAACAACAGCTGGCCGGCCGGGTCAAAGCCGGTCCAGCGATGGTTCACGCGCAGGGCCAGGCCCTGTTCCTTCAGGCGTCTGACCCAGCCGCGCAGCAGCGGGGCGGCCTTGCGGTCCTCGGGGAATACCCGGCCCGAACTGCCGATGTAGGTATCGATGCCGAAGCTGCTGGCCCACTGGCGCAGGGCCGGGCCGTCGAACACGTCCAGCCACTGGCCTACGGCCTGCGCGCGTTCGCGGTAGCGGCTGTCGAACAAGGGGCGGGTGTCGGCATGGGTCAGGTTCAGGCCGCCCTTGCCGGCGATCAGGAACTTGCGCCCGGGCGAGCCCTTGGCCTCGAACAGGGTCACCTGGTGGCCGGCGGCAAGCAGGCGCTCGGCGGCCATCAGCCCGGCCGGGCCGCCACCGATGATCGCCACTTCAGTACGCAATGCCGGCATCAACGTGACTCGATGCCAAGCAGCTGCACCTCGAACACCAGCGAGGCATTGGCCGACAGCGGGCCGACCCGGCGCTCGCCGTAGCCGTAGTCCGGCGGGATCATCAGCACACGGGTGGCACCGATCTGCATACCGGCCACGCCTTCATCCCAGCCGCGGATCACCTGGCCGGCACCAACGGTGAAGGAGAACGGCTGGCCACGGTCCAGCGAGCTGTCGAACTTGGCGCCGCGCTGCTGCGGGGCATCGGCATCGAACAGCCAGCCGGTGTAGTGCACGCTGACCTTCTGCCCGGGCTGGGCGCTGGCGCCGTCGCCGGGCTGCTGGTCGATGATCTGGAACTGGCTGATCGGATCGCTGGGCGGCAGGGCCTGCGGCGCCGGGGTGCAGGCGGCCAGGGCGGCCAGCAGCGGCAGGGTGAACAGGGAGCGGGGCATCAGGGCCATGGTGGTCAGGCATCTATCGGCGTACAGCCGGGCCGACAAGGTTAACAAGCGTTACGGCTATCATGCTTGGCATGGCACGCCTGCTTTTCAAATTGCGCCACGTCGAGGCCGATGAATTCGACGAAGTGACCACCGCCCTGGACCAGGCGCAGGTGGATTGGTACCAGACGGCCGCCGGCCTGCTGGGCTTCAGCGCGCCGGCAATCTGGGTGCGTGACAGCGCCGATTACCCGCGGGCGCGGGAGGTGATCGAGGCCAGCCAGCTGGCACGGGCGCAGCGCCTGCGCAGCGAACAGGCGCAGCAGCCTGCACTGGGCTTCAGCGCGCACCTGCGCCAGGCGCCACTGCAGGTGCTAGGGGGCCTGCTGCTGATGGCACTGATCATCGGCTTCGTGCTGTGGCTGCCCTGGCTGCTGTGGCGCTGAGTCAGCCGCAGCTGGCTACAATGGCCGGCATGATCGTCAATACCGCCGCCTATCATTTCGTCCCCCTGGAAGAAGACCTCCAGGCCCTTCGTGAACAGTTGTTCCAGCGTGCCCAGGGCCATGGCCTGATGGGCACGGTGCTGGTCTCCCCGGAAGGCTTGAACCTGTTCCTGGCCGGCAGCGCCGAGGGCATTGATGCCTTCTACGCGCCGCTGCAGGCCGATCCGCGTTTTGCCGGCATGGTGATCAAGCGCAGCTACAGCCAGCACATGCCGTTTGCACGCCTGAAGGTGAAGCTGAAGAAGGAAATCATCAGCTTCCGCCGTGCCGACGGCCAGCCACTGGACTACCCGCGTTCGCCGGGTGTGTCGCCGCCGACCCTGGCGCGCTGGCTGGCCCAGGGCCATGACGATGCCGGCAGGCCGGTGGTCATGCTCGACACCCGCAACCAGCAGGAAGTGGCCCATGGCACCTTCACCGACGCGCTGACGTTTGCCATCGACAAGTTCACCGATCTGCCCGAGGCGCTGGAGCCGCACCGTGAATCGCTCAAGGACAAGACCGTGGTCAGCTTCTGCACCGGTGGCATCCGTTGCGAGAAGGCGGCCCTGTGGATGGTCAATGACGGCATGGACAACGTGCTGCAGCTGGACGGCGGCATCCTGGCTTATTTCGAGCAGGTTGGCGGCGCCCACTATGACGGTGGCTGCTTCGTGTTTGACGAACGGGTTTCGCTGGACCCGCAGCTGTCCCCGCTCAAGGATGCGCCGGTGCTGCCGGCCGATGCGCCGGTGACGCCGAATCCGAACAAGGCCGGGCGCGCACGGGTGCGCAAGGCGGCTGCCGAGGCAGCTGCCGCCCAGCCGTAACCATCCTGTCGCTGCCGTGGCTGCGCTGTCAGGCACGGTAGCGGCATCTTGCCGGAGTGGCCGATGATCCCGCTTTCCCTGCTTGACCTGGCCCCGGTGGGCGAGGGCCAGAGCATTGCCCAGGCCTTTGCCGACATGGGCCAGTTGGCCCGCCTGGCCGACCAGCTCGGCTACCACCGCTACTGGCTGGCCGAACACCACAACATGCCCGGTGTGGCCTCGGCGGCGACCTCGGTGCTGATCGGTCACCTGGCCGGGCTGACCTCGCGCATCCGCGTGGGCGCCGGCGGCATCATGCTGCCCAACCACAGTCCGCTGCAGGTGGCCGAACAGTTCGGTACCCTGGCCAGCCTGTATCCGGGGCGTATCGATCTGGGCCTGGGACGCGCACCGGGGACCGATCACGCCACCATCCGCGCCCTGCGCCGTTACAACGACCAGGCCGACCGTTTCCCGCAGGACGTGCAGGAGCTGCTGCATTACCTGGCCCCGGTACAGCCCGGGCAGGCGGTGCAGGCCGTGCCCGGTGGCGGCATCGGTGACGGCCTGCCAGTGTGGATGCTCGGCTCCAGTACCTTCGGCGCGCGCCTGGCGGCCCATCTGGGGCTGCCATATGCGTTTGCCTCGCACTTTGCCCCGGATCAGCTGCGCGCCGCGCTGGCGGTGTACCGCAGTGAGTTCCGTGCTTCGGCGCGGTTGGCCAGCCCGTATGCGGTGGTGGCCATGAATGTGGTCGCTGCCGACAGCCGCGAGCAGGCGCGCCATCTGTTCACCAGCCTGCAGCAGTTGTTCGTCAACCTGCGCCGCGGTGCGATCGGCAAGCTGCCGGCGCCGGTGGATGACATCGACCAGGTCTGGCTGCCGCACGAACGCCCTGGCGTGGAGCGGGCGCTGGCGGTTTCGGCGGTGGGCGATGTGGCCGACGTGGCGGCGCAAATGCGGGCGGTGGTGGACGAACTGGCGCCGGATGAGCTGATGATCACCGCCAACATCCATGACCCGGCCGCACGCCGGCATTCCTTTGCCCTGGCCATGCAGGCCTGGCAATCGCTCAGTTGAACAGGTCGTTGGCCAGGCGGGTCAGGTAGGTCAACAGCTGCCCGGAGCTGATGCCGAAAAAGGCGATGGCCGCCACCCCGCCCAGCCAGTTGAGCAGCATCAGACGCCCGTCGCGTTCGAGCAGGGCCAGTGCAAACAGCATCAGCTGGAAGCCGAACAGGTAGTTGGTGAACGGAATCGGCAGCGACAGCAGCAGGCCGAGCAGGATCAGCTGGGCGCCGGTGAACAGGCGCGCTGCCAGCGGTTCGATGGTGAGGGCCAGACGCGGCTTGAGCACGCTGTCCAGCCAGGTCAGGGGGCGCTGCAACTTGCTGACAAAGCGGTGCAGGGTGCGCCGGCGCGGTCCGCGACGGGCGATCGGCGCAGGCAGCCACGGGCTGCGCAGGCCGACCAGCATCTGCGCACCGATCAACATCACCAGCGGGCCGCTCAGGGCCCCGGCCACACCCGGCAGCGGGATGAAGGCCGGCAGGATGGCCAGCAGCAGGAACATGCCGAAGGCGCCCTGGGCCAGGCCGCCGAGCACATCCTGGATATGCAGGTGCTGCTCGCCATCGCCCTGGCTGGCCATGGCCAGCAGGGTGCGGATGCCCTCGTTGCGCGGCACCCCGGCCGCGCCCGGATCACGGGGTGCGGTCGTCATCGTCACTGTCGCTGAGCTGGCGCAGCAGGATCTTGTCCACGCGGGCGCCATCCAGGTCGATCACCTCGAAGCGCCAGCCGGACAGGTCCAGCCATTCGCCGGTCTGCGGGATACGGCCGAAACGATCGATGCACAGGCCGGCCACGGTGTTGTAGGTCGCCTCCTCGGCGTCGGGCAGCTCGGCCCCGGCCATCAGTTCACGCAGGTCCTCCACCGGCAGCGAGCCGTCCACCAGCAGCGAGCCGTCGGCGCGGGTGACCACCAGCGGGGCGTCATCATCATGGTCGACCACCTGCAGCCGGCCCACCACTGCGCCCATCAGGTCGGAGACCGTGACCAGGCCCTGGATCTCGCCGTATTCGTCCACCACCAGTGCCATGGACTGGTGTTCCTCACGGAAGATTTCCAGCAGCTTCATCGCATGGGTGGATTCGGACACATACACCGGCTCGCGCAGGTTCTGGAACAGGCCGTCGCCCTGGCCGTGGGTGAGCAGGGTCTTGACCTCGAGGATGCCGGCGATGTCCTGGTCATTGCCGCGATAGACCGGGTAACGGGAGAAGGCGTGCTCGCGCATCGATTCCAGGTTGGCTTCCTGGTCATGCTGGGTATCCAGCCAGGCGATGCGGTTGCGCGGGGTCATCAGGCTTTCGGCGGTCCGGTCGCCCAGGCGCATGACACGGTTCATCATGTCCCGTTCCTGGCTGTCGATCACGCCGGCCTCGTGGCTTTCGGCCACCAGCATGCGGATCTCCTCTTCGGTCACCGCATCGGCCTGTTCCTTGCCCAGGCCCAGGGTGCGCAGGACCAGGCGGGTGGAGCGCGAGAGCAGCCACACAAAGGGATAGGCCAGGCGGGCCAGCCAGGCCATCGGCACGGCGACCACGCCGGCAATCTGTTCCGGGCGGGTGATGGCCAGGCGCTTGGGCACCAGTTCGCCGAAGATCAGCGTCAGGTAGGTGATCAAGGCGACCGCTGCGCCCTTGCCGGCGGTTTCGGGGTAGGCAAATTCCGGCGCGATGCGCTGGATCATGGTGGCCAGTTCGCGGCCGATCGATTCGCCACCGAACACACCGGTCAGGATGCCGATCAGGGTGATGCCGATCTGCACGGTGGACAGGAATGCCTCGGGCTTTTCGGCCAGGGCCAGGGCGCGGGCGGCACGCTGGCTCTGGCTGGCCTGCTGTTTCAGGCGGCTCTTGCGCGAGGTCATGACCGACATTTCGGACATGGCAAAGAAGCCGTTCAGCAGAATCAGCGCGATGACAATCAGAAACTCAAACACGGGTCTTCCCCCGGCTGATGGCCCAGGGAAGCGGGCGTGAATGGTCGGTGCGGGCGGCTGTTGCAGCGGCCGGCACCTGCGTTGGATAAGGGTCGTCTTCCATAGGTTGCACCCGAAGGTGCGCTCAGGATGCTAGCAGAGCAGGTGGGTGTTGCGTAAACATCCGTTCAGCCAACGGGCGGTTGGCGCCATCGAAATTTCGCAAAAACGCCATCGCGGCGTCATAATTGCGCCTTGATGCCATCCCCTCCGTGATGGCGACCTCCAGGTTTCCTATGTTCTCTCTGCAGACCATTTTCGGGTCCGGCAAGCAGTTCTATGTCTTGTTGGACGATGCCGCCCAAGCGGCTTATGACAGCGCCAAGGCGCTGCACACCATGATGCGCGAAGGGGAATCCCAGCCCGCGCTGGATGCTTTCAAGCTGGCCCGTCTGCGTGGCCGTGCCACTTCTGAAAAGGTGGCCAAGGAGCTGGTGGACAGCTTCATGACCCCGATCGAGCGCGAGGACATCGAAGCACTGGGCTCGGCCCTGTACAAGATTCCCAAGCAGATCGAGAAGTTCGCCGATCGTTACTCGCTGGCGGTCAAGCACCTGGACCAGATCGATTTCGCCCCGCGTGCGGCGATGCTGGAACAGGCTGCCGCCGTGGTGGTGGAAATGGTGGCCGACCTGCGCCACATGAACCTGGACCGCATGACCGCGCTGAATGAAAAGCTGCGCTCGCTGGAAAACGAAGCGGACCGCCTGATGCTGGAGCTGTACCGGGACATCTATTCCGGTCGTCTGGACCATCTGCAGATGTTCCTGCTCAAGGAATTCTTCGAGATCCTGGAAAAGGCCATTGACCGCTGCCGTGGCGCCGGTGTGGTGGCCTACCAGATCGTGCTGAAAAACAGCTGACGGGGGCGCACGATGCTCACCCTCGTCCTGGTGGTGATCCTGGCAGCCCTGGTGTTTGAATTCATCAACGGCTTCCACGATACCGCCAACTCCATTGCCACCGTGGTGGCCACCAAGGTGCTTTCGCCAGGCCATGCAGTGATGCTGGCCGCGGTGATGAACCTGATCGGTGCGCTGACCGGCACGGCTGTGGCGATGACCATTGCCAACGGCATCATCAATACCGATGTGGTCCTGGTGACCCCGCAGGTGATCCTGTGCGCGCTGCTTGGTGGCATCGTCTGGAACCTGATCACCTGGTGGAAGGGGCTGCCGTCCTCGTCTTCGCATGCGCTGATCGGTGGCCTGTGCGGTGCGGCACTGGCAGCGGCTGCCAACAACTGGGATGCGCTGCTGTGGTCCGAACAGCTGGGCAGCTGGGCCCAGAACAAGGGCATCCTGTGGAAGGTCGTGCTGCCGATGATCACCTCGCCGGTGGCCGGCTTTGTGCTCGGCATCGTGGTGATGTGCCTGCTGTGGGGGGCGATTTCGCTGCTGGCCAAGGCCGGTGGCTGGATCGGCCGTCTGGCCCGTCCGCGCATCGTCAACATGTTCTTCGGCAAGGCGCAGATCGCCTCGGCGGCCTTCATGGGCTATGCCCACGGCCACAACGATGCGCAGAAGACCATGGGCATCATCGCCATGACCCTGATCAGTGCCGAGGCAACCGGTGTGCTCGATGACCTGCCGTCGTGGCTGGCCTTCATGCATCCGGCTGCCAACGATGGCCAGGCCATTGCCACCTGGATCGTGCTGACCTGTGCGGTGATCATGGCGGCCGGTACGGCCTCGGGCGGCTGGAAGATCATCAAGACCCTGGGTCACAAGATGGTCAAGCTGCATCCGATCCACGGTTTTGCTGCCGAGACCGGCTCGGCCACCATCCTGGTGGCGGCGGCCCATTTCGGTATGCCGGTGTCCACCACCCACTCGATCTCCACCGCGATCATGGGGGTGGGTTTTGCCAAGAACCCGCGTTCGCTGAAGATCGGCGTGATCGAGCGCATCCTGTGGGCCTGGGTGCTGACCATCCCGGCCTCGGCACTGTGCGCCTGGATCATCCTCAAGGGCATGGAAATGATGGGCTGGGCATAAGCCCTGCCGCCAGCAATTCGCCTTGCCTGCAAGACAAAAAGCCCGCCAATCGGCGGGCTTTTTGTTGTCTGCGTGCACGGCGCTTGGTGGGCTGTCGGTAGCTGTCCTTGGCCGGCTGCGCCTGGTGGCGGTGGCCGGGCAAAACAAAACCTGCCGTTTCGGGCAGGTCCTGTCGATCGTGCAAGGGTGGGCGGCGGCCGGCTTCTGCCCGCAGGCGTGTTGCCACGCCCCGGGACAGTGCGCGCTCAGACGTCCAGCGAGGCCAGGTCACCCTTGGTTTCCAGCCAGCCCTTGCGGTCAGACGCACGCTTCTTGGCCAGCAGCATGTCCATCAGGGCCACGGTCTGCTCGCTGTCATCCACGGTGAGCTGGACCAGGCGGCGGGTATCGGGGTGGATGGTGGATTCACGCAGCTGCGAGGGGTTCATTTCGCCCAGGCCCTTGAAGCGGGTCACGCTGGGCTGGCCCTTGGCCTTCTCACGGGCCAGCTTCTCCAGCACGGCGCGCTTTTCGTCCTCGTCCAGGGCGTAGAACACCTGCTTGCCCAGGTCGATGCGGAACAACGGCGGCATCGCCACGAACACATGGCCGGCCCGCACCAGCGAGGGGAAATGCTTCAGGAACAGGGCGGCCAGCAGGGTGGCGATGTGCAGGCCGTCGGAGTCCGCATCGGCCAGGATCACGATCTTGCCGTAACGCAGGCCGGCGATGTCCTCCTTGCCCGGGTCACAACCGATGGCGATGGCCAGGTTGTGGACTTCCTCGCTGGCCAGCACGCTGTTGGAGGACACCTCCCAGGTGTTCAGAATCTTGCCGCGCAGCGGCATGATGGCCTGGAAATCCTTGTCGCGCGCCTGCTTGGCACTGCCGCCGGCCGAGTCACCTTCCACCAGGAACAGTTCGGTGCGCGAGAGGTCCTGGCTGATGCAGTCGGCCAGCTTGCCCGGCAGGGCCGGGCCGGCGGTGACCTTCTTGCGCACCACCAGCTTTTCGGTCTTCAGGCGCGCGCTGGCGCGCTCGATGGCCAGCTGGGCAATGCGCTCGCCCATTTCCACGTTCTGGTTCAGGGCCAGGGCGAAGGCGTCATGCACCGCGCCTTCGACAAAGGCGGCCGCCTGGCGCGAGGACAGGCGCTCCTTGGTCTGGCCGGAGAACTGTGGGTCGGTCATCTTCATCGACAACACGAAAGTGACGCGGTCCCAGACGTCTTCCGGGGCCAGTTTGACCCCGCGCGGGAGCAGGTTGCGGAAGTCGCAGAACTCGCGCAGGGCTTCGGTCAGGCCGGTACGCAGGCCGTTGACGTGGGTGCCGTGCTGGGCGGTGGGAATCAGGTTGACGTAGCTTTCCTGGACCAGCTCGCCTTCCGGGGCCCAGGCCAGGGCCCAGTCCACCACTTCGGTTTCCTTCTTCACGCTGCCCACGAACAGGCTCGGCGGCAGGATCTCGCGCTCGCCGATCTCGGCCTTGAGGTAATCGCTCAGGCCGTCCTCGTAGAACCAGGTCTCGGTCTCGCCGGTGGCTTCGTCATGCAGGGTGACGGTCAGGCCCGGGCACAGCACGGCCTTGGCGCGCAGCAGGTGGCGCAGGGCGCGGGCGTTGATCTTGGGGCTGTCGAAATAGCCCGGGTCGGGCCAGAAGCGCAGCCGGGTGCCGGTGTTTTTCTTGCCGACCGAGCCGACCACTTCCAGCGGGCTGGCGCGGTCACCGTTGCGGAAGGTGATGTGGTGCTCGGCACCGTCACGCTTGATGTGGATCTCCACCAGGGTGGACAGCGCGTTGACCACGCTCACACCCACGCCATGCAGGCCGCCGGAGAAGGTGTAGTTGCGGTTGGAGAACTTGCCGCCGGCATGCAGGCGGGTCAGGATCAGTTCCACACCCGGGATGCCTTCTTCCGGGTGGATGTCCACCGGCATGCCGCGGCCGTCATCGGCCACCTCGCAGCTGCCGTCCTTGAACAGGGTGACCGATACGGACTTGGCATGCCCGGCCAGGGCTTCGTCGACCGAGTTGTCGATCACTTCCTGCGCCAGGTGGTTCGGGCGCGAGGTGTCGGTATACATGCCGGGACGGCGCTTGACCGGGTCAAGGCCGGAAAGGACTTCGATGTCTGCGGCGTTATAACGGGTGTTCATGGGCGGTGTAGCGATGTGTTGACGGGCAAGTGTGGCGGCTAAGGGAGAATTTTGCACCCCACATGTTCAGTGCCAGTGCGGCCCGAACGCGGTATCATTGCCACCCGGTTGGACAGTACGAGCGCTTTTCGCCGTACCAGGCCGGCCTCCGATCAAAAGGAGTGATTGCCATGAAGCCCCGCACCCTGCTGACTCTTGCCGCCCTTGTGGGCGCCGCTGTCGCCGTCCCGGTGGTACTGGCCAGCAATCCCCCGCCGGCCGCTGCCGGCAAGGCTGACGCCGCGTCGGCCGAAAAGCCCACCGATGATGCCCAAGCCCGCGCCGCCCGTCGCGCTGCTGCCGCTGCCGCGCACCGTGCGCGTGGCGAGCAGGCCCCGCCGCCGCGTGAGGAAGAAGAGGAAACCAAGCGCAAGCCGTAAGGCTTGCTGCCGCTGTCCGTGCGCCCCGACTCGACTCGGGGCGCACTTTTTTTAGTTCCGTCCTCAGTGGCCCTGGTGGCTGCTGGTGCCCTTCACATATTCGTTTCCGGGAGGCTTTAAGCCCCATGACTCCCCTGATTTTTGTTACCGGTGGTGTGGTTTCCTCGCTTGGCAAGGGCATCGCTGCCGCTTCGCTGGCATCCATTCTTGAAGCCCGTGGCCTGAAGGTCACGATGATGAAGCTGGACCCCTACATCAATGTCGATCCGGGCACCATGAGCCCGTTCCAGCACGGTGAGGTGTATGTCACCGATGACGGTGCCGAGACCGACCTGGACCTGGGCCACTACGAGCGTTTCGTGCGTACCCGGTTGAGCCGCAAGAACTCGGTGACCACCGGCCGCATCTACGAGAACGTGATCCGCAAGGAGCGCCGTGGCGACTACCTGGGCGCCACCGTGCAGGTCATCCCGCACATCACCGACGAAATCCGTCGTTGCATCGATGCGGCCACCGAAGGCTTTGACGTGGCCCTGGTGGAGATCGGCGGCACCGTCGGTGACATCGAGTCGCTGCCGTTCCTGGAAGCCATCCGCCAGGTGCGTACCGAGCGCGGCGCCTCCAAGGCGCTGTTCATGCACCTGACCCTGGTGCCGTTCATCGGCGCAGCCGGTGAGCTGAAGACCAAGCCGACCCAGCACTCGGTCAAGGAACTGCGTTCGATCGGCATCCAGCCGGACGTGCTGCTGTGCCGCTCCGAGCATGCCATTCCCGATGGCGAGCGCCGCAAGATCTCGCTGTTCACCAACGTGCCCGAGCGTGCGGTGATCTCGGTGCCGGACGTTGACGTGCTGTACAAGATCCCGATGGGCCTGCACGGCCAGGGCCTGGACGAGATCGTGATCGACCAGCTGGGCCTGCGCGAGAAGGTCGGCCCGGCCGACCTGCACGAGTGGGAGGCGGCCGTTGATGCGACCGTGAACCCGGACGATGCGGTCACCATCGCCGTGGTCGGCAAGTACATCGACCACCAGGACGCCTACAAGTCGGTGGCCGAGGCGCTCAAGCACGGCGGCCTGCGCCAGCGCACCAAGGTCACCCTGAAGTGGCTCGAAGCGCAGGACCTGGAAGGCAGTGACATGTCGGCCCTGGCTGATGTGGACGGCATCCTGGTGCCGGGCGGCTTCGGTGACCGTGGCTTTGAAGGCAAGGTGCTGACCTCCCGCTATGCCCGCGAGAACGGCGTGCCGTACTTCGGCATCTGCTATGGCATGCAGGCCGCGGTGGTGGATTACGCCCGTCACGTGGCCGGCCTGGAAGGAGCCAATTCCACCGAGAACGACCGCCAGTCGGTGCACCCGGTGATCGGCCTGATCACCGAATGGCGCACCGCTACCGGTGAAGTGGAAAAGCGCGACGAGAAGTCCGATCTGGGTGGCACCATGCGCCTGGGCCTGCAGGAGCAGCGCCTGAAGCCGGGCACGCTGGCCCGTGAGCTGTACGGCAAGGATGTGGTGGCTGAACGCCATCGTCACCGCTACGAGTTCAACAATCGCTACCGCACCCAGCTGGAGGATGCCGGCCTGGTGATCGCCGGCAAGTCGATGGATGACACCCTGGTGGAAGTGGTCGAGCTGCCGCGCGCTGCCCATCCGTGGTTCCTGGCCTGCCAGGCGCACCCGGAGTTTCTGTCCACCCCGCGTGACGGCCACCCGCTGTTCATCGGTTTCATCGCTGCCGCGCGCGCCTGCAAGGCCGCCAAGGCTGACTGACCGATCGCCGCCGCCGGCAACAGGCCTTGCTTGTTGCCGGCAGTGCCACCATCTGGCCCAGGTGATGGCGCCAATGCCAATGAGGAAACAACATGAAACTGTGTGGCTTTGAGGTTGGTCTGGACCAGCCGCTGTTCCTGATCGCCGGCCCCTGCGTGATCGAATCGATGCAGCTGCAGCTGGACACCGCCGGCAAGCTGAAGGAAATCACCGGCAAGCTGGGGGTCAACTTCATCTTCAAGTCCAGTTTCGACAAGGCCAACCGCACCTCCGGTACCGCCTTCCGTGGCCCGGGCCTGGAAGAGGGGCTGAAGGTGCTGGCCGAGGTCAAGAAGCAGATCGGCGTGCCGGTGCTCACCGACGTGCACGAATACACCCCGATGGACGAAGTGGCCTCGGTGGTGGACGTGCTGCAGACCCCGGCCTTCCTGGTCCGGCAGACCGACTTCATCAAGAAGGTGTGCGCGGCCGGCAAGCCGGTGAACATCAAGAAGGGCCAGTTCCTGGCACCGTGGGACATGAAGCCGGTGGTGGAGAAGGCCAAGTCCACCGGCAACGAGCAGATCATGGTCTGCGAGCGCGGTGCCAGCTTCGGCTACAACAACCTGGTCAGCGACATGCGCTCGCTGAGCGTCATGCGCGAGACCGGCTGCCCGGTGGTGTTTGATGCCACCCATTCGGTACAGCTGCCGGGCGGGCAGGGCACCAGTTCCGGTGGCCAGCGTGAACACGTACCGGTGCTGGCACGCGCGGCGGTGGCCGTGGGTGTGTCCGGCCTGTTCGCCGAAACCCATCCCAATCCGTGCGAGGCGCTGTCCGACGGCCCCAATGCCTGGCCGCTGGATCGCATGGAGGAACTGCTGGAGACCCTGATGGAGCTCGATGCAGTGACCAAGAAACACGGTTTCTCGCGCTTCGCCTGATCCTGTGGTTTGCAAAAGCGGCGCCTTCGGGTGCCGTTTTTTGTTGTGATGTGCCCGCACGTCCTGTCTGGATTTGGCGCAAAGCCACCGGGCAGGGGATAATTGCCGCCGGCCCGACCGGCCTTCTTCCAAATTGACGGTAACGACCTCGCTATGACCGCTATCCGCAGCATCCACGCCCGTGAAATCCTCGACAGCCGTGGCAACCCCACGCTGGAAGCTGAAGTCACCCTGGCCAACGGCGCCTTCGGCCGCGCGGCCGTGCCGTCCGGTGCTTCCACCGGCACCAAGGAGGCAGTGGAACTGCGCGATGGCGACAAGACCCGTTACCTGGGCAAGGGCGTGCGCAACGCCGTGGACAACGTCAACACCACCATCGCCGCCGCGCTGGCCGGTTTTGACGCCGCCGACCAGGCCGGCCTGGATGCCAGGCTGATTGCCCTGGACGGCACCGAGAACAAGGGCCGCCTGGGCGCCAACGCCCTGCTGGGTGTTTCCATGGCTGCTGCCCACGCCGCTGCTGCCGCTGCCGGCCAGCAGCTGTGGCAATACTTGGCCGGCAAGACCGGCGTTGCTCCGGCCCTGCCGGTGCCGATGATGAACATCATCAATGGCGGCGCGCATGCCGACAACAACGTGGACTTCCAGGAGTTCATGGTGCTGCCGGTCGGTTTTGATTCCTTCTCCGAGTCGCTGCGTGCCGGCACCGAGATCTTCCATTCGCTCAAGAGCGTGCTCAAGGGCCACGGCCTGAGCACTGCGGTGGGCGATGAGGGCGGTTTTGCCCCGGACTTCCGTTCCAACGTCGAAGCCCTGGACACCATCCTGGAAGCCATTGGCAAGGCCGGCTACACCGCCGGCGAGGACATCCTGCTGGGCCTGGACGTGGCCTCCAGCGAGTTCTTCGAAAACGGCAAGTACAACCTGGTCGGCGAGAACAAGCGCCTGACTTCCGAGCAGTTCGTCGACTTCCTGGCGGACTGGACCAACCAATACCCGATCATCACCATCGAAGACGGCCTGGCCGAGAACGACTGGGCCGGCTGGAAGCTGCTGACCGAGCGCATTGGTGGCAAGGTGCAGCTGGTCGGCGACGACCTGTTCGTGACCAACCCGAAGATCTTTGCCGAAGGCATCGAGTCGGGCACCGCCAACGCCATCCTGATCAAGGTCAACCAGATCGGCACCCTGAGCGAGACCCTGGAGGCCATCGCCATGGCCGACCGCAACCAGTATGCGGCCATCGTCTCCCACCGCTCCGGCGAGACCGAAGACACCACCATCGCCGACATCGCCGTGGCCACCACCGCCACCCAGATCAAGACCGGCTCGCTGTGCCGCTCTGACCGTGTGGCCAAGTACAACCAGCTGCTGCGCATCGAGCAGGCGCTGGGTGCCCAGGCCCGCTACGCCGGCCGTGATGCGTTCGTGTCGCTCAAGCGCTGAGACGTGCGATGAGAGACTGGCGATGGCTGCTGCTGGTATTGGCCCTGGTGGTTGGCTTGCTGCAGCATCGCCTCTGGCTTGGCCCGGGCAATTCGGGCCAGGTGCAGGCACTGCAGGCCCAGGTGGATGCGCAAAAGCGCGACAACGAGGGTCTGCAACAGCGCAATGACGCCCTCGCCGCCGAGGTCATGGACCTGAAGGACGGCGAGAGTGCGATCGAAGAGCGTGCCCGCAGCGAGCTGGGCATGATCAAGCCGGGCGAAAAGTTCTATCGCGTGGTTGAATCCAGCGGCCTGCCGCCCGCACAGCCGCAAGCGCCGCTGGCCGGCGGGGTGGGGCAATGAGCGCGGCGATCTGGGTGGTGGTGCCGGCCGCGGGCCGCGGCACCCGTTTTGGGGGGGCGGTGCCCAAGCAATACCTGGATGCCGGTGGCCAGCCGGTGATCGCCCACACCCTGGCGGCACTGCTGGGCAACCCGGTCGTGGCCGGGGTGATGGTGGTGATCGCCGAAAACGATGCCGACTGGCCGGGCTGGACCGCATTGGGCGACAAACCGGTGCTGACCTGCTCCGGTGGGGCCACCCGTGCCGATTCGGTACTGGCCGGCTTGCTGGCCCTGCCCGAGAGTGTGCGCGCCGATGACTTCGTGCTGGTCCATGATGCGGCCCGGCCCAACCTGCGCCAGTCCGACCTGACCCGCCTGCTGGAAGTGGGGCGCGCCGATCCGGTCGGCGGCATCCTTGCCGCGCCGGTGCGCGACACCCTCAAGCGTGCCGGCAATGACGGCGGCATCGATGCCACCGAACCGCGCGAGCGCCTGTGGCGCGCCTTTACCCCGCAGATGTTCCGCCGCCACCAGCTGGTGCGCGCGCTGCAACAAGCCGGTGCTGCCGGTGTGGACGTCACCGATGAGGCCATGGCCATCGAACGGCTGGGCCTGCGCCCGCTGCTGATCGAATGTGCCGAGGACAATTTCAAGGTCACCACCCCGGCCGACCTGGCCCGTTTCGAATTTGAACTTTCCCGCCGCGCCTGATCCCAGCCCGCGTGCGTGTCGCGCCCAGGAGGCTGTGATGAGCAATACCCCTTTCCCGCCGGTCCGTATCGGTACCGGTTATGACGTCCATGCCTTCGGCCCCGGCGATGCCGTGATGCTCGGTGGTGTGGCCGTGCCGCACAGCTGCGGTGTGCTGGCCCACAGTGATGGTGACGTGGTCCTGCACGCCCTGTGTGATGCCATGCTCGGTGCCCTGGCCCTGGGTGATATCGGCCAGCATTTCCCGCCCAGCGATGCACGCTGGAAGGGCGCCGATTCGATGGCCTTCCTG
This sequence comes from Stenotrophomonas ginsengisoli, assembly GCF_001431485.1. Classification (GTDB taxonomy): domain Bacteria; phylum Pseudomonadota; class Gammaproteobacteria; order Xanthomonadales; family Xanthomonadaceae; genus Stenotrophomonas; species Stenotrophomonas ginsengisoli. The sequence goes on from NZ_LDJM01000017.1 coordinate 44,204, forward strand.
GTCCATTGCAACAGCCTGTTGGCCGAGCGTGGCTGGCAGGTGGGCAATGCCGATGTCACCGTGATCTGCGAGCGGCCCAAGGTCGGCCCGCATGCCCAGGCCATGCGCGAACGCATTGCCAGCGGGCTGGGGATTGCACTGGACCGGGTCAGCGTCAAGGCCACCACCACCGAAAAGCTGGGTTTTACCGGCCGTAGCGAGGGCATTGCCGCGCAGGCGGCCGTATTGCTGGTGGCTGCCCCGTGAGCGATCTTCCGCGTGCTTTTGGCCCTGCGGTGATGCAGGCGGTGCTGCGCAGCAGTGCCGAGGATTTCCAGGTCACCGAGTTGCCGGCCTTTGCCCCCAGTGGCGATGGCGAGCACCTGTTGTTGACCATCGAAAAACGCGGCCAGAACACCGTGCAGGTGGCCAAGTGGCTGGCACAGTGGGCTGGCGTGGGCGAAATGGCGGTCAGCTATGCCGGTCAGAAGGACCGTCATGCCCTGACCGTGCAGCGCTTTTCGGTACATCTGCCGGGCAAGGATTCGCCGGACCCGGCCAGCTTCGCCCCGGAAGGTGTACGTGTGCTGGAAGCGGCGCGGCACAACCGCAAGCTGCAGCGCGGTGCGCTGACCGGCAACCGTTTCACCTTGGTGTTGCGCCAGGTGCAGGGTGAGCGTGCAGTTATCCAGACGCGTTTGGAGCAGATCGCTGCCCGCGGCCTGCCCAACTGGTTCGGCGAGCAGCGTTTCGGCCACGGTGGCGGCAATATCGGCCAGGCCCTGGCCATGTTTGCCGGGCGCCGGGTGCGTCGTGACCAGCGTTCGATCCTGCTCTCGGCAGCCCGCTCGCAGTTGTTCAACCAGGTGCTGGCCGCCCGCGTGGCTGCCGGCAACTGGGACAGCGCGCTGGAAGGCGAGGTCTGGCAGCTCAATGGCAGCCGCAGCGTGTTCGGTCCGGAGGAGTTCACGTCGGCATTGGCCGAGCGTCTGGCCGGTTTCGACATCCATCCTTCGGCCCCGTTGTGGGGTGAGGGCGAGCTGCGCAGCAGCGGTGCCGCTCGTGAACTGGAAGAGCAGGCCCTGGCTGACGAGGTGGCCCTGCGTCTGCGCGCCGGGCTGGAAAAGGCCGAGTTGCGCCAGGAGCGACGCTCCTTGCGGTTGAAGCCGGACGGTTTGTCCTGGCAATGGTTGGGCGAGGATGTGTTGCAGCTGCGCTTTGCCCTGCCGCCGGGCTGCTATGCCACCGCTCTGGTGCACGAGCTGGGCGAGGCGGTGGATGCCGGCCAGGCCGCGCGTGCGCGGACCCCGCTTGCCGGCAATGCCGATGAGGCAGTGGACACGCCGGCGGGCTGATCGCCGCGGGTGTGCGCAAGCACCCGCCTGCCGGTGATTGTCGCAGGTGGTGTTGCTATTGCCGGGCCAGCAGTACCAGGACCGCACCGGTGCCGCCCTGGTTGGCCGGGGCCGAATGGAAGGCCAGGACATCGGCGCGCAGGCGCAGCAGGCGGTCCACCAAGTTCTTCAGCACCGGGGCGCCGCCATCGGCCTGCAGGCCCTTGCCGTGGATGATGCGCACACAGCCATAGTCATGCGCATGCGCCTCGATCAGGAACTGGCGCAACAGGCGCTCGCCCTGGGCGGCACTGGCGCCGTGCAGGTCCAGCTCGTCCTGCACCGAATACTGGCCCTTGCGCAGGCGTTGCAGGGTGCGGTTGGGCAGGCTGTCGCGCCGGTAGCTGAGCACGTCGCCGCCTTCCACCGGCAAGGCGGACTGCAGCAGGCGGGCAAATTCGCCGCGCGCCAGCGCCTCGTCCTGCTCGGCCATGCGTGCGCGTGGCTTGGGACGGGGGCGTTGCTGGGCAGGGATCGACGGTGATTGCTCGGGCAACGGCGTCACTTCGCCGATCGCCCAGCGGAACAGGGCCGCCGGATCCTCATCATCTTCGGGAAACATGGCACACAGCCTACCTGAGCAGGGCAATCAAGCAAGCACGGGGGCAGTTGGGCCGTTATCATGGGGTGGTAATCGAGGAACCCCATGCGCGTATTAGTTTCCAACGACGATGGTGTCGATGCCGAAGGCATCGCTGTACTGGCCAGCCACCTGCGCCAGGCCGGACACGAAGTGACCGTGGTGGCGCCGGATCGCGACCGTTCGGGTGCCAGCAATTCGCTGACCCTGGACCTGCCGATCCGCGTGCGCCGGGTCGACCCGCACACCTATGCGGTGGCAGGCACGCCGACCGACTGCGTCCACCTGGCCCTGACCGGCCTGCTGGAGCAGGAGCCGGACATCGTGGTGTCCGGCATCAACAATGCGGCCAACCTCGGCGATGACGTGATCTATTCGGGCACCGTGTCGGCGGCGATGGAAGGGCGTTTCCTCGGCCTGCCGGCCGTGGCCGTGTCCCTGGTCAGCCGCAACCACCAGCCCCAGCATTTTGAAACCGCAGCCCGCGCCGCCGTGCAAATCGTGGCCCGCCTGGTGGCCGATCCGCTGCCCAGCGACACCATCCTCAATGTCAACGTGCCCGACCTGCCGTACGAGCAGTTGCGCGGTTTCGAGGTCGGCCGGCTGGGCAACCGCCACCGCGCCCAGGGCTGTGTGCCGCATACCGACCCGCGCGGCAATGTCGTGTACTGGATCGGCCTGGCCGGCGCGGAGGCCGATGCCGGCCCGGGAACCGATTTCCACAGCGTGCGCAGCGGCCATGTGGCCATCACCCCGATCCATGTCGACCTGACCCGTTTCCAGTCACTGGAAAAGGTGGCCGGCTGGGTCAGCGGGCTGGATGCGTCGCTGGAGGTGGCGCAGTGAAGGCAGCGTTCCGTTTGCCGGCGCAGGCCGCCGGCATCGGCATGACCTCCCAGCGCGTGCGCGACCGTCTGGTCGAGCGCCTGCGCGAGAACGGGATCAGTGACGAGGCCACCCTGGAGGCGATCCGGCTGGTGCCGCGGCACCTGTTCATCGACGAGGCGCTGGCCAGCCGTGCCTACGAGGACACCGCCCTGCCGATCGGCCATGGCCAGACCATCTCCCAGCCCTGGGTGGTGGCACGCATGACCCAGGCGGTACAGCAGGTGGCGCCACGCAAGGTACTGGAAGTGGGGACCGGCTCGGGCTACCAGGCCGCGGTGCTGGCCGCGCTGGGCATGGAGGTCCACACCGTGGAGCGTATCGGTGACCTGCTGCGGCAGGCGCGCAAGCGTTTCCGCTCGCTCGGTATCGAAGTGCGCAGCAAGCACGATGACGGCCATCTGGGCTGGGCCGAGCATGGCCCGTTCGACGCCATCGTGGTCACCGCCGCTGCTGCAGCGCCGGCCCTGGTGGATGGCCTGGTCGACCAGCTGGCCGTGGGTGGTCGACTGGTTGCACCGGTGGCCGGCGCGGGCAATGCCCAGTCGTTGCTGCAGATCACCCGCCTGGCCGATGGTCAGCTGGAACAACAGGTACTGGCACCGGTGACCTTTGTCCCATTGCTGGCGGGATTGCTGGATTGAACATGACCGATCAAACAAACAATGCCGCCGGCGAAGGTTCGCTGGGGCAGCAGGTGGCGCGGCTGATCGACGAGCTGCCGGCTGACTTCCTGCGCCTGGACGAGCTGCTCAAGCGCGTGGGCGATGAAGGCCTGCTGCTGCTCACGGTGATGATGACCCTGGTGTTCCTGATCCCGGTGTCCATTCCCGGGGTGAGTACGGTGTTTGGAGGGGCGATCCTGCTGATAGGCATCAGCCGGGTCAGCGGTCGGCCGCTGTGGTTGCCGCAGCGTCTGGCCCAGCGTCCGCTGGCCACCGAAAAACTGCGCCCGGCACTCAATCGTGGCTTGGTATGGATCGGCCGGCTCGAGCGCATCAGTCGCCCGCAGCGCCTGCCGCAACTGGCCAATGGGCGCGTGATGGAGCTGTTCAACAACCTGTGCTTCATTGCCGCCGCGCTGCTGTTGATGGCGCCGTTCGGCTTCATTCCGTTCAGCAACACCATTCCCGGCCTGGCCTTGCTGCTGTACGCCATCGGCATGATCCAGCGTGACGGTGGTGCGATTGCGCTGGGTCACCTGGCCAACATCGCCACTGTTGTCTACTTCAGCTTCCTCATCGGCGGCGGTGGTGCAGCCGTGCACGGGCTGTGGCAACATTTTTCAGGTTGATCGAGCGCGGTCCGGCACAGCCGGTCCGGCTTGATGTATCCAGGAGCAACAACATGATCGAAGCGAACCGCAGCAAGCGGTTGCAATGGATGGCTGGCTCGATGCTGGCTGCGGCAATGCTCAGTGCCTGCGGCACGGCGACCGTGCGCCCGTATCCGGGCCAGAGCAGCAGTGGCAGCAGTGCCGCCGCTTCCAGTGTGCCGGTACGTTCGGTGGCCAAGCCCGGGCAGACGGTGACCATCCGCAAGGGCGACACGGTGTATGCGCTGGCACGCATCCATTCCATCACCCCGGCTGACCTGATTGCCTGGAACAACCTGAGCAATCCGTCCAACATCCACCCGGGGCAGGTGTTGCGCCTGTACCCGGGCACGGCCTCCAGTGGCAGCACGGCCACTGCCTCGCGCCCGGCCACTGCCGGTACCTCGGGCAGCAGCACCGGCAGCACGGCAGCGACGCGTCCGGCCACCACGCCGGCAGCGTCCACCACGACCCCGGCCATTTCCGGCATCAGCTGGCGCTGGCCGGCCGATGGTGCGCTGGTGGGGCGTTTCGTCAACGGTGATGCCACCAAGCAGGGCGTGGACATTGCCGGTGCCAGTGGCGATGACGTGCGCGCTGCGGCCGCAGGCACGGTGGTGTATTCCGGTGCCGGCCTGGTCGGTTACGGCGAGCTGATCATCATCAAGCACAACGACCAGTGGCTCAGCGCCTATGGCCACAACCGCAAGCGCCTGGTCAACGAAGGCCAAAGCGTGCGTGCCGGCGACAAGATTGCCGAAATGGGCCGTACCAGTGCCGCCCGTGACATGCTGCACTTTGAAATCCGCCACAACGGCAAGCCGGTGGATCCGCTGCAGTACCTGCCGCGCCGTTGAGACCCTTGCCGCGGTTATGGTCCAGCAAAAAGCCCGGCTCAGGCCGGGCTTTTTGCTGGATGCAGGGCAGCGCACGCGCCGGCGCCGGCTCAGGATCAACCGGGCAGGATCAACGCGGTGACCACCTTGCGTGCCTCGCTGGCCAGCACGTTGTAGGTGCGTGCGGCCGAGGCGTTGTTCATCACTTCAATGCCGACGCCGCGCGACAGGCAGTAGGCCATCACCGCCGCCGGCGGGAACACCTGGTCCTGTCCGGTGCCCAGGATCAGCACGCTCGGGCCCATGGCCAGCAGCGGCTGCAGGTCCTCCTCGCGCAGGGCGCGCGCATCGCTGACCGCCCAGCTTTCCAGCAGCTGGTCCGGGGCAACGGCGAAACTGGCGGTGAGCACGCGATCATTGACCTTGGCGCGCTGGCCATCGGCCGCACGCAGGGCATAGGTGTAATCGGGACGGTCGTGGCTGAAATGCATGGAGGGCTCAGCCGCGCGGCAGGACGATCTGACGCTTGTCCTTGCTCGGACGGTACAGCACCACGGTGTGGCCAATATGCTGGACCAGGGCGGCATTGCTGCCTTCCACGATCACGGCAATCAGTTCCTTGCGGCTGTCACGGTCTTCGGCGGCAACCTTGACCTTGATCAGTTCGTGCTGCTCCAGGGCAAGGTCCAGCTCGGCAAGAAACGCCTCGCTGACACCCTTGCCTCCGGTCTGGAGCAGAGCCTTCAGATCATGGGCCTGGCCACGGAGGAAACGGGTTTGGGCGGAGGTAAGCTGGATGGACATGCAGTAATGACAGGTTGCTAGGGACGATCAGGGTATCATGGCCGCCCCGAACCTCCGTATTGCCCGATGTCGCGCAGTCAAAGTAGCCAACGCTGGTTGAAAGAGCATTTTTCCGACCCCTTCGTGAAGAAGGCCCAGGCCGAGGGCATGCGCTCGCGTGCCGCCTACAAGCTTGAAGAACTCTTGCAACGTGACCGCTTGCTGAAGCCGGGCATGGTGGTGGTCGACCTTGGGGCTGCCCCGGGTGGCTGGTCGCAGCAGGTGCGCCGGCAGATGGGCGACAAGGGTCGTGTGTTTGCCCTGGACATCCTGGACATGCCGCCGCTGGCCGGGGTGGACTTCCTGCACGGGGATTTCCGTGATGAACAGGTGCTGGCTACCTTTGAGGGCATGCTCGACGGTGCGGCCGTGGACCTTGTGTTGTCCGACATGGCCCCCAATAAGAGTGGTGTGGATGCGGTTGACCAGCCGCGCATGATGTATCTGGCTGAACTTGCTCTGGATTTTGCCGACAACCACCTCAAGACCGGTGGCGCGTTCCTGATCAAGCTGTTCCACGGTGAAGGGTTTGACGATTACGTGAAGGAAATGCGCCGCCGTTACGACAAGGTGGTCATCCGCAAGCCTGAAGCCTCGCGTAAGCGTTCGCCGGAAGTCTATGCGTTGGGCCAAGGCAAGCGTGCCCAGATCAAGTAAGCTCGAACCAATGACCCAGCGTCACGATTTGAAGGGAAACCGGAGCCAATGAGGATGAACGACGTGACCAGAAATTTGCTGTTGTGGGTGGTCGTCGCCGTCGTCCTGATGGTGGTGTTCCAGAGTTTTTCGCCGCGTGCCGGTGGCGCCGGTGCGTCGATGCCGACCTATTCGCAGTTCCTGGACGAGGTCGATGCCGGCAACGTGCAGCAGGTCACCATCAGTGGTGACGCGCGTGAAATCAGCTACACCTCGCGCAGTGGTGCCACCCGCACCACGGTCAATGCGCCGTTCGATCGTGATCTGATCAACGTGCTGCGCGCCAAGAAGGTGGACATCGTGCAGGAGCCGGCCGCTGGCCCGGGCTTCTGGTCGCTGGTGCTCAACTTCCTGCCGGTGCTGCTGTTGATCGGCTTCTGGATCTTCATGATGCGTCAGATGCAGGGCGGTGGCGGGGCCGGCAAGGGCGCCATGTCCTTCGGCAAGTCACGCGCCAAGCTGCAGAGCGAGGATCAGGTCAAGGTCACCTTTGCCGACGTTGCCGGTTGCGACGAGGCCAAGGAGGAAGTCGGCGAGCTGGTCGAGTTCCTGCGTGACCCGTCCCGCTTCACCAAGCTGGGCGGCAAGATTCCGCGCGGCGTATTGATGGTGGGCCCGCCGGGTACCGGCAAGACCCTGCTGGCCAAGGCGATTGCCGGCGAGGCCAAGGTGCCTTTCTTCTCGATCTCCGGTTCGGACTTCGTGGAAATGTTCGTCGGTGTCGGTGCCAGCCGTGTGCGCGACATGTTCGAGCAGGCCAAGAAGCACGCCCCGTGCATCATCTTCATCGATGAAATCGATGCCGTCGGCCGTCACCGCGGTTCCGGTACCGGCGGTGGCAATGACGAACGCGAGCAGACCCTGAACCAGATGCTGGTGGAAATGGACGGCTTCGAAGGCGGGGAGGGCGTGATCGTGATCGCTGCCACCAACCGTCCGGATGTGCTGGACAAGGCCCTGCTGCGCCCGGGCCGTTTCGACCGCCAGGTGATGGTCAGCCTGCCCGACATCAAGGGTCGCGAGCAGATCCTCAAGGTCCACATGCGCAAGATTCCGGCCGCCGATGACGTGCGGGTGGAAGTGCTGGCACGCGGTACCCCGGGCTTCTCCGGTGCCGACCTGGCCAATCTGGTCAATGAGGCCGCGCTGTTTGCCGCCCGTCGTGGCAAGAGCGAAGTCGACATGAAGGACTTCGAGGACGCCAAGGACAAGATCTACATGGGTCCGGAGCGCCGCTCGATGGTCATGCGCGAGGAAGAGCGCAAGGCCACGGCCTACCATGAATCCGGCCATGCGGTGGTGGCGATGTCCCTGCCCAAGGCCGACCCGGTGCACAAGGTCACCATCATGCCGCGTGGCTGGGCTCTGGGCTTGACCTGGCAGCTGCCCGAGCACGACTCCTTCAGCAAGTACAAGGACCGCATGCTCGAGGAGCTGGCGATCCTGTTCGGTGGCCGCATCGCCGAGGAGATCTTTGTCGGCCAGGTGTCCACCGGTGCTTCCAACGACTTCGAACGCGCCACCAAGATGGCCCGTGCGATGGTCACCAAGTACGGTATGAGCGATGTGCTGGGCACCATGGTGTACGCCGATGAGGAAGGTGGCTACGGCATTGCCAGCCGCACCATCTCCGAAGCGACCCAGCAGAAGGTGGATGCCGAGATCCGTCGCATCCTCGATGAGCAGTACGCGGTTGCCTACAAGATCCTGGACGAGAAGCGCAGCGTGGTCGAAGCCATGACCGCCGCGCTGATGGACTGGGAAACCATCGATGCCGAGCAGGTCAAGGCACTGATGGAAGGCCGTGAGCCGGCTCCGCCGGCCGGCTGGGTCAAGCCCAATGACAGCGGCAAGAGCGATGACGGTGGCCCGCAGGCCGGTGAGGCTGTCAGTGACGGTGCGCCGGATCCGGCACCGACGCCGGTGGCTGAGCAACCCGCCGGGCAGCACTGAAGAAGTGATGATGTGGAAAAGGGCCGGCATTGCCGGCCCTTTTTCATGCATGCCGTTTGGTGCGGGCCGTCCCTTGCCAGGCTGCGCGGGTGCAGCCGGCCGCCGCCTGGGCGACAATGCCGGCATTGATTTCTGCCATGCCGAGTATTGCCCCATGTCCACGCCGACGCCGCCGACCCCGATCAATCACACTGCCGAGATGGTCATCGGTACCATTTTCGGGGTCATGTACGGCCTGAAGAATGATGATTACCTGACCGGCATCTTCGTCGGCGTGGTCGCTGGTGTGGTGCTCAGTGTGTTGCACACCTGGATCGCGGTGCGCCGTCGCAAGCGCGGGGATGAGTCCTGATGTTTGATACCCGCGCCAGCCTGCGCTGCGGCAGTCGTCAGCTGTATCTGGACCGGCCGCAGGTGATGGGCGTGCTCAACCTGACTCCGGATTCGTTCTCCGATGGTGGCCAGTACGACGGTCTGGAGGCTGCCTTGGCCCATGCCCGGCAGATGCTCGCCGAAGGGGCGAGCATCATTGATGTGGGGGGAGAGTCCACCCGGCCCGGTGCCAGTGCGGTCAGTGCGGACGATGAGATTGCCCGCGTCGTGCCGGTGATCCAGCAGCTGGCGGCCAGCAGTGATGCGGTGGTCAGTGTGGATACCTTCAAGCCGGAGGTGATGGCCGCGGCCATTGCCGCCGGGGCGCACATGATCAATGACATCCAGGCCCTGCAGCAGCCCGGTGCGCTGGAGGTGGTGGCCGGCAGCGAGGTGGCGGTGGTGCTGATGCACGCGGTCGGCGGCCCGTACGACGCCGGGCAACCGGCCGACTATGCCGATGTGGTCGAGCAGGTGCATGGTTTCCTGGCCCAGCGGGTGCTGGCATGCGAGTTCTCCGGGATCGACCGGCAGCGCCTGGTGCTCGACCCGGGCTACGGCTTCAACAAGGACAGCGTGCAGAACTTCCAGCTGCTGGCCGGGCAGTGCGCCCTGCGTGGGCTTGGCCTGCCGCTGCTGGCCGGGCTGTCACGCAAGCGCTGCATCGGTGAGGCCACCGGGCGCGGGCAGGCGGCCGAACGGGTCCATGGTTCACTGGCGGCGCATCTGGTGGCCGTGCAGAACGGCGCGGCGATCGTGCGTGTGCATGATGTTGCCGCCACCGTGGACGGGTTGCGCGTGTGGGAGCGCATCGCCGCCGCCGCTCCTCGCACGTCTGTGCCGGATTCGGCAAAGCCGGCGTGGCCCGATGAATTTTGAGTGCGCGCTGTTGCTGGCTTGTCAGTGATTGTTTAGCGTGCAGTCATTGTCCTGGTTTCCGAACGCGTGCTCATGACTGTCAGTACCCCGCTGCTCGTAACGTTTCTGGCCTACCTGCTGGTGATGATTGTCATTGGTTTGTGGGCGTGGTGGCAGACCAGGAGTTTTGACGACTACATCCTCGGCGGGCGCTCGCTCGGCCCGGTAGTGACCGCACTGAGTGCCGGTGCCTCGGACATGAGTGGCTGGCTGCTGATGGGCCTGCCCGGTGCGCTGTATGCCACCGGCCTGGCCGAGGCCTGGATTGCCATCGGTCTGTGCATCGGCCAGTACCTGAACTGGCGCCTGATCGCCGGCCCGCTGCGCGTGTACACCGAGCGCACCAACAACGCGCTGACCCTGCCGGACTTCTTCACCCATCGTTTTGACGACAAGGCGCGGGTGCTGCGGGTGCTCTCGGCGCTGGTGATCCTGGTGTTCTTCGCCGTGTACTGCGCCTCGGGTGTGGTGGCCGGCGCGCGCCTGTTCGAACAGGTCTTCGGCATCGATTACAGCACCGCGCTGTGGATGGGGGCGGTGGCCACGATCGCCTATACCCTGATTGGCGGCTTCCTGGCGGTGAGCTGGACCGACACGGTCCAGGCCACCCTGATGATCTTTGCCCTGGTGCTGACCCCGGTGATGGTCGCCATCGGCGCCGGTGGCCTGGATGCAGCCACCCTGGCCATCGAGCAGGTCGACCCGCAGCGTCTGTCCTGGGTCGGTGCTGGCGGCATGGTGGCGGTGATCTCGGCCCTGGCATGGGGCCTGGGTTATGTCGGCCAGCCGCACATCCTGGCCCGCTTCATGGCCGCCGACAGCATCAAGACGATCCCGGCCGCACGCCGTATCGGCATGGTCTGGATGATCGCCTGCCTGGGCGGCGCGATCGCCGTGGGCATGTTCGGCATCGCTTACTACGCCCAGCACCCGGAACTGGCCGGCCCGGTCAATGCCAACCCGGAGCGTGTATTCATGGCCCTGGCCGGTGACCTGTTCAACCCGTGGATTGCCGGTGTGCTGCTTTCGGCCATCCTGGCCGCGGTGATGAGCACCCTGTCGTGCCAGTTGCTGGTGTGTTCCTCGGCGTTGACCGAAGACTTCTACCGCGGCTTCCTGCGCCCCAAGGCCAGCCAGCGCGAGCTGGTCTGGGTGGGGCGGGGCATGGTCGGGGCGGTGGCCCTGCTGGCCATCTTCATTGCGCGTGATCCGGACAGCCGCGTGCTCGGCCTGGTCAGCTATGCCTGGGCCGGCTTCGGTGCCGCCTTCGGCCCGGTGGTGATGCTGGCCCTGTTCTGGGAGCGGATGACCCGCAACGGCGCAGTGGCCGGCATCCTCGCCGGTGCCCTGACCGTGGTGCTGTGGAAGTACACTGGCAGTGCCCTGTATGAGATCGTGCCCGGCTTCATCGCCTGCACCGTGGCCATCGTTGTGGTCTCGCTGCTGGGCAAGGCGCCGGCGCCGGCAGTCGTGGCCACCCACAAGGCGGTACACGACGAGCTGCGCCAGCACGGTTACTGATTGCAGTCTGGAGTTGTGATGGGAGCAGATGCCCGTCCATCGGGCATCGCCCTGATGGGCCCGACCGCCTCGGGCAAGACCGCCACCGCCATTGCGCTGGCCAAGGCCCTGGATGGTGAAATCGTCAGCGTCGATTCGGCCCTGGTCTACCGTGGGCTGGATATCGGTGCGGCCAAGCCGGACCTGGCCGAGCGTGACGGGGTGGTGCACCACCTGCTGGATGTGCGTGATGCGTGGGATGCGTATTCGGCGGCAGATTTTGCCGCCGATGCACGCGCCGTCATCGATGACATCCTGGCCCGGGGCAAGCTGCCGATCCTGGCCGGCGGTACCGGCCTGTATTTCCAGTCGCTGCTGCAGGGGCTCTCGCCGATGCCGGCGGCCGATCCGCTCATGCGCGAGCAGCTGGCCCGCGAAATGGCCGAACGTGGCCTGGCCGCCCTGCATGCCGAGCTGGCCAGCATTGATCCTGTGGCCGCCGCCCGCATCCATGCCACCGATCCGCAGCGTACCCAGCGCGCGTTGGAGGTCTACCGCCTGAGCGGCAAGCCGATCAGCTACTGGCAGGCGCAGCCGCCGGTGGGGCGCTTGCCGGTACGCATGCTCAAGCTGGTGCTGGCCCCGGCCGAGCGTGCAGTGCTGCACGAGCGCATCGCCCGCCGCTTTGACCTGATGCTGGCCGGTGGCCTGCTGGACGAGGTGCGTGCCCTGCGCAGCCTGCCGCAACTGGCGACACATCCGGCGCCACTGGAGCTGCCGGCCATCCGCGCGGTCGGCTATCGCCAGGCCTGGCAGCACCTGGATGGCGAATTCGACCTGGCCGGCCTGCGCGAGCGGGGCATCGCGGCCACCCGGCAGCTGGCCAAGCGCCAGATCACCTGGCTGCGCGGCGAGCTGGACGCACGCTGGTTTGATCCGGCTACCCAGTCCGGGCCGCTGCGCCAGGCCGTGGCCCAGTTCCTGGGGGCGGCCGGCAAGGCAGTGCTCACCCCGGGCGTGTAAGATTGTGCCGGTTGTACTGCCGCCGGCACGGCCGACGGCAGGCCCTTTCCAATAAGAACAATAATCGGGAGACATCATGTCCAAGGGACAGTCGCTTCAGGACCCTTTCCTCAACGCCCTGCGCCGCGAACGCGTGCCGGTGTCGGTGTACCTGGTCAACGGCATCAAGCTGCAGGGCACGATCGAATCGTTTGACCAGTTCGTGGTCCTGCTGCGCAATACGGTCAGCCAGATGGTCTACAAGCACGCCATTTCCACCGTGGTGCCGGCGCGCAATGTGCGCGTCGGGCCCAGTGGTGGCTACGTGCAGTCGGCCGACGGCGAAGACGCCGGCGATGTCGATGCCCAGCCGTAACCCTGCACAGGTAGACAAGCGTGTTTGATCGTTCCAAACGCGGCGAACACGCGTTGTTGATCCAGCCCCATTTCGGCAAGCTGGAAGAAGATGTGCTGGAAGAGTTCACCGACCTGGCGCGCTCGGCCGGGGCCACGATTGCAGCCACGGTGACCGCGCGCATTGACCGGCCCAATCCGGCCATCCTGGTGGGCACCGGCAAGCTGGAGGAAATCCAGGCCGCGGCCGAAGCCACCGGCGCGGACCTGGTGCTGGTCAACCACACCCTGAGCCCGGGCCAGGAGCGCAACCTGGAAAAGATCCTCGGTCGCCGGGTGATCGACCGTACCGGGCTGATCCTGGACATCTTCGCCCAGCGTGCGCACAGCCATGAGGGCAAGCTGCAGGTCGAGCTGGCCCAGCTGCGCCACATCGCCACCCGCTTGATCCGTGGCTGGACCCACCTGGAGCGCCAGCGCGGTGGTTCCATCGGCCTGCGCGGCCCGGGTGAAACCCAGCTGGAAACCGACCGCCGCCTGCTGCAGAAGCGGGTGGAACAGCTGCAGAAGAAGCTGGAGAAGGTGGAGGTGCAGCGCACCCAGATGCGCCGCGCCCGCGTGCGCAGTGAAATGCCGCGCGTGGCCCTGGTCGGCTATACCAATGCCGGCAAGTCGACCCTGTTCAATGCCCTGGCCGGCGCCGAGGCGTATGCGGCCGACCAGCTGTTTGCCACCCTGGACCCGACCGTGCGCCGGATCGGCATCCCCGGCGGCAACGTGGTGCTGGCCGATACAGTGGGCTTTGTGCGCGACCTGCCGCACGAGCTGGTGGCCGCGTTCCGCTCGACCCTGAGCGAGGCCCGCGAGGCCGACCTGCTGCTGCATGTGGTGGATGCGGCCGATCCGCATCGCGAGGAGCGCATCGCCCAGGTCGACGAGGTGCTGGCCGAGGTCGGTGCCGGTGAACTGCCGCAGCTGCTGGTCTACAACAAGATTGACCGCATCGACGGCGCACAGCCGCGTCACGATGCTCCGGATGGCATTCCGGACCCGTCCCGGCGTGAGCGGGTGTGGGTGTCGGCACGCGATGGGCTGGGCATGAGCCTGCTCACCGATGTACTGGGCAACCGCCTGGGCTTTACCCGCATCCGCGGCCAGGTCAGCCTGCCGCCCTCGGCCGGGCGTCTGTACGCGCGCCTGCATGCGCTGGAGGCCATCCGCAGTGAGCAGTACACCGACGAGGGCTGGCTGCTGGAGGTGGACCTGCCGCGCAGCGAGGCCGAAAAACTGGCCGGCAGTGCCGATGGCGGGCCGATCAAACCCTTGATTCCGGTGCCGCCGCCGGAGTGGTGAGCCGGGCCAGGCTGCCAGTGTGTTGATCAAGCCGGTACCGCGGGTACCGGCTTTTTTGTGTCCCGGCAATGAGCTGTGCATGGCAGCGCTGTCCAGCAGACGGTGGTGATCTCGGTGGCGCAGCTTGGCATCTGCACCCATCGCACGGCATTGCTCATGCCGTCAGCGTGGTGAGCAGCTACGCGCGGACACATGGCGGCCGGGCATCTGCAAGTTTGCCTGTGGCTGCCCGGTCGATGGCTACGTCTGTGTGCGACATGGCTGGATTGTGCTCTGCACCTGATGCACTGATCGCGATGCGGTGAGGCGCTACGCTGGGCCGGCGCACAAGACAGTGCGCCGGCTTTTGCGTTACAAGAGGAGCAGCTCAGCAGAGGGACAGGGCCGATGACAAGCCTGGTGGGAATCGATGACGCGGCGCTGCAGGCGCAGGCACTGGCATTGGGGCAGCAGCTGCAGGCATTGCGGCTGAGCCTGGTCACGGCCGAAAGCTGCAGTGGTGGCTGGATAGCCAAGCTGATGACCGATGTCGCCGGCAGTTCGGCCTGGTTTGACTGCGGCATGGTGGTGTACAGCTACGAGGCCAAGCAGGCCCTGCTCGGCGTGCGTGCGCAGACCCTGGAAGAACACGGGGCGGTGAGCCGGGAAACGGTGCTGGAGATGGTCAGCGGTGCGCTGGCCCGTTCCGGCGCCAGTATCGCGGTGGCGGTGACCGGCATTGCCGGGCCCGGCGGTGGCAGCGAGGACAAGCCGGTGGGCACGGTCTGGATCGGCTGGAAACAGCGTGGTGGCTATGCCCGGGCCCAGCTGTTCCAGTTTGACGGTGACCGTGAGGCGGTGCGTCGGCAGACCGTGGCCGCGGCGATGAGCGGCCTGCAGGCGATGTGCTGAAGGAGGCCGGACGATGGCGATGTGGGACACCCTGGGCACCGTGCGCGACCTGGGCCGGCTGCAGGAAATTGCCGCGGTGCTGGTCAAGTACGGCTTTGGCGACCTGGTCCGTCGCATCGGCCTGGCCGATGTGCTCGAGCGTGCCGGCAAGCTGCTGCACCTGCGCCGCAGCGAACAGCATGCGCGCCTGTCCAGTGCCCAGCGTGTACGTCTGGCGCTGGAAGCACTGGGGCCGACCTTCATCAAGCTGGGCCAGGTGCTGGCCACCCGCGTGGACCTGTTCCCACCGGAATGGATTGCCGAATTCTCGCGCCTGCAAAGCGATGTGCCGGCGCTGCCCTGGGCCGAGGTCGAAGGCCCGCTGACCGTGGCGCTGGGCGTGCCGTTGAGCGAGGCGTTTGCCCGCGTCGAGCCGGTGCCGATGGCCGCCGGTTCGCTGGCCCAGGCCCATCGCGCCTGGCTGCACGATGGCACCGCGGTGGTGCTCAAGTTGCGTCGTCCCGGCATTGGCGAGGTGGTGGAGGCCGACCTGCGCCTGTTGGCACGGCTGGCCGATATTGTGGATGCACGGGCGCCGGACCTGGCCCGTTTCCACTTGCCCGAGGTGGTCACCCAGTTTGGCCGCTCGCTGCGGCGTGAGCTGGATTTCGTGGCCGAGTGCCGCAGTGCCGAGCGCATTGCCCGCAATTTCGCCGGCAGCGGCCAGCTGCATATCCCGCAGGTGTACTGGCAGTGGACGCGCTCGTCGGTGGCGGTGCAGGAGTTCATCGACGGCATTGCCGGCAATGACGCGGCCGGTATCGACGCGGTGGGCCTGGACCGGCACCAGCTGGCGCTGCAGGGCGCGCGCATCGTGCTGAAGATGGTGCTGGAGGATGGTTTCTTCCATGCCGATCCGCACCCGGGCAACCTGTTCTTCCTGCGCGACGGGCGTATTGCGTTGATCGATTTCGGCATGGTCGGCCGGCTCAGCGAGCAGCGCCGTGGCGAGGTGGCCATGTTGCTGCACGGCCTGGCCCAGCAGCGCCCGGCCCAGGTCAGCGAAGTGCTGCTGGACTGGGCCGGCGGCCTGGAAGTGGACGAGGCGGCGCTGATGCAGGACATCGCGGTGCTGGTGGATACCTACCGCGGGGTGGCCCTGAAGGACCTGCGGGTGGGGGCGATGCTGGGCGAGGTGACGGCCCTGCTGCGTCAATACGGGCTGACCCTGCCACCGGACCTGGCCCTGATGGTCAAGACCTTCCTGACCCTGGACGGGGTAGGGCGCCAGCTCGATCCGGACTTTGACATGACCACGGCGGCCACGCCGTTCCTGCAGCGTGCGATTGCCCGCCGTTACCGCCCGCAGGCGCTGTGGCAACGCGGCAGCGAGCATGCCGACAGCTGGTGGGATCTGGGCACCAGCTTCCCGCGCGATGCCCGCCAGATCCTGCAGGCCACCCGTCGTGGACGCCTGCAGCTGCGCATCGAAACCCGGGCCATGGACCGATTTGGCGAGCAGGTGCAGCGTGCCGCCAACCGCTTGGTGGTTGGCGTGATCACGGCCGCGCTGGTGGTGGGCTCGTCGATCGTGATGCATTCGGTGGGTGCCCATTCCAGCCCCTGGCTGCTGGCCCTTGGCGTGGCTGGTTTCATTGGTGCTGCGCTGTGCGCGGTGTGGATCGTGGCCTCGATCTGGCGTTCGGCCCGACATTGAGGCTTTGCCGCATCTGGCCTGTTGCGTACACTGCAATTAGTAGTAATACTACTAACCATGGACCTGACCGATACCCAGCAGGCGATCCTGGCTCTGATCGCCGACACCATTGCCGCTGACGGGCTGCCGCCCTCGCAGACGGAGATCGCCCGCGCTTTCGGTTTCAAGAGCGTGCGGGCCGCGCAGTACCACCTGGAGGCGCTGGAGCAGGCCGGGGCGATCGAGCGCCTGCCGGGCAAGATGCGCGGTATCCGCGTGCTGGCCCCGGTGGCCGCTGCGGCAGATGTGCCGCTGGCCGCGGCCAACGATGACAGCGTGCTGCGCCTGCCGATCCTGGGCCGGGTCGCCGCCGGGCTGCCGATCGGGGCGGACCTGCCCAGCGATGACTATGTGGTGCTGGACAAGGTGTTCTTCTCGCCGGCGCCGGATTACCTGCTCAAGGTGCAGGGCGATTCGATGATCGATGAAGGCATCTTCGATGGCGACCTGATCGGTGTGCACCGTACCCGTGATGCCCGCTCCGGGCAGATCGTGGTGGCCCGTATCGACGAGGAGATCACCGTCAAACTGCTGAAGATGGGCAAGGACCGCATCCGCCTGCTGCCGCGCAATCCCGACTACGCACCGATTGAAGTCCTGCCTGACCAGGATTTCGCCATCGAGGGCCTGTATTGCGGGCTGCTGCGGCCCAATCGCTGAAATTCCGGCAGACACAAGCCGGCAAATCCCACGTTCATCTGCCCGGTTGGCTGCTGGCCGGCCGGGCAGGCGACAATCACAGTAAAACCGGCCGCCAGCGTCTCAGCCTGTGCGATGGACGCTGCCTACACTGGCCGGGAAGCAACAAACTCACTGACAAACTTCAAGGAACACCACGATGGACGAGAACAAGAAGCGCGCGCTGGCCGCCGCCCTGGGCCAGATCGAAAAGCAGTTCGGCAAGGGCTCGGTGATGCGCATGGGCGACCGCGTGGTGGAGCAGGTGGAAGTGGTTCCCACCGGCTCGCTGATGCTGG
This sequence comes from Stenotrophomonas ginsengisoli, assembly GCF_001431485.1. GTDB lineage: Bacteria > Pseudomonadota > Gammaproteobacteria > Xanthomonadales > Xanthomonadaceae > Stenotrophomonas > Stenotrophomonas ginsengisoli. Next base: position 61,787 of record NZ_LDJM01000017.1, read on the forward strand.
ACATTGCCCTGGGCATCGGCGGCCTGCCCAAGGGCCGCGTGGTGGAAATCTATGGCCCGGAATCCTCGGGCAAGACCACCCTGACCCTGCAGGCCATTGCCGAATGCCAGAAGCTTGGTGGCACCGCCGCCTTCATCGATGCCGAGCATGCGCTGGACCCGATCTATGCGGCCAAGCTGGGCGTCAATGTGGACGAGCTGCTGCTGTCCCAGCCCGATACCGGTGAGCAGGCGCTGGAAATTGCCGACATGCTGGTGCGCTCCGGCTCGGTGGACATCGTGGTCATCGACTCGGTGGCCGCACTGACCCCGAAGGCGGAAATCGAAGGCGAGATGGGCGATCAGCTGCCGGGCCTGCAGGCCCGCCTGATGAGCCAGGCCCTGCGCAAGCTGACCGGCAACATCAAGCGCTCCAATACCCTGGTGATCTTCATCAACCAGCTGCGCATGAAGATCGGCGTGATGATGCCGGGCCAGAGCCCGGAAACCACCACCGGCGGCAACGCGCTGAAGTTCTATGCCTCGGTGCGTCTGGATATCCGCCGCATCGGCTCGATCAAGCGTGGCGATGAAATCATCGGCAACCAGACCCGCATCAAGGTCATCAAGAACAAGCTGGCTCCGCCGTTCAAGCAGGTGGTCACCGAAATCCTCTACGGCGAAGGCATCTCGCGTGAGGGCGAGCTGATCGAGATGGGCGTGGACGCCAAGCTGGTTGAGAAGGCCGGTGCCTGGTACAGCGTCGGTGACGAGCGCATCGGCCAGGGCAAGGACAATGCCCGTGGCTACCTGCGCGAGCACACCGAACTGGCCGCCCGCCTGGAAGCGCAGCTGCGCGAGAAGTTCCAGCCGGCCGAAGCCAACCGCGAGGAAGGCGACGAAGAGTAAGTCTTTGTGGCTGCCGGGCCGCAGGTGTTGTCAGTGACGCCTGCGGCCCGGTGGTTGCATTGTTGCCTGCCGCGCAGCGGCAGGGCAGGAGTGCGATGTGTTTGATGAACAGGATCCGCCGACACCCAAGCGGCGTGGTCGCCGGGTCGAACAGACCCCGATCCAGCGCGCCTTGGGCCTGCTGGTGCGGCGCGAGCATTCGCGCAACGAGCTGACGCGCAAGTTGACTGCACGCGGAATCGAGCGTGAAGACGCCGAGGCCGCCGTGGACAAGCTCGCCCAGGCCGGCTGGCAGGATGAAGAGCGCTTCGCCCACAGCCTGGTCCGCAACCGGGCCGCTGCCGGTTATGGGCCGTTGCATATCCGCGCCGAGCTGGGCATGCACCGCCTGCCCGAGGAGCTGGTGCGCCAGGCCATGGATGATTACGACGGCGACTGGGCCGACAATGCCCGTGATCTGGTGCGCCGGCGCTTTGCCGGTGGGCTGGACGATCCGACACGGCGGCGCAAGGCCGCCGACCTGCTGGCCCGGCGCGGCTTCGGCGGCGATCTGGTGGGGCAGGTGCTGCGCGGCACGGGGCAGGACTGGGACGATCAGGCCTGATACCCTTAAGGGCTGAAAATTCCCTCACGCGTGGCCGGTGATGCATCGCTGGTCGTGCCTAGCCGGCCACATCGCCAGCCAACATGAACAACACAACCAAAATCTCGACCGCGCAGATCCGCAGCGACTTCCTCAATTTCTTCCAGTCCAAGGGCCACACCATCGTGCCGTCGGCGCCGCTGGTGCCGGGCAACGATCCGACCCTGTTGTTCACCAACTCGGGCATGGTCCAGTTCAAGGATGTGTTCCTTGGCGCGGAAAAGCGCAGCTATGTGCGCGCTGCCGACGTCCAGCGCTGCCTGCGTGCCGGCGGCAAGCACAACGACCTGGATTCGGTGGGCTATACCGCCCGCCACCACACCTTCTTTGAAATGCTGGGCAACTGGTCCTTCGGCGATTACTTCAAGAAGGAAGCCATTGCCTGGTCGTGGGAGCTGCTGACCCAGGTCTGGGGCCTGGACCCGGAGCGTCTGCTGGTCACCGTGTACCACACCGATGACGAGTCCTTCGATCTGTGGAACAAGATGATCGGCCTGCCGCCCGAGCGCATCGTGCGCATCGGCGACAACAAGGGTGCACCGTACGCCTCGGACAACTTCTGGCAGATGGCCGACACCGGCCCGTGCGGCCCGTGCACCGAGATCTTCTATGACCACGGTGCCCACATCGCCGGTGGCCCTCCGGGCTCGCCGGACGAAGATGGCGACCGTTATATCGAAATCTGGAACAACGTGTTCATGCAGTTTGACCGTCAGCCCGACGGCACCCTGCAGCCGCTGCCGGCTCCGTGCGTGGATACCGGCATGGGCCTGGAGCGCCTGGCCGCGATCCTGCAGCACGTGCACACCAACTATGAAATCGACCTGTTCCAGACCCTGATCGGCAAGGCCGCCGAGCTCACCGGCACCAGCGATCTGGAAAACAAGTCGCTGCGCGTGATTGCCGACCACATCCGCGCCTGCTCGTTCCTGATTGTCGATGGCGTGCTGCCGTCCAACGAAGGTCGCGGTTATGTCCTGCGCCGCATCATCCGTCGCGCCCTGCGCCACGGCTGGATGCTGGGCGTGCGTGGTGGCTTCTTCCACAAGCTGGTGCCGACCCTGGTCGCCCTGATGGGTGAGGCCTATCCGGAGCTGGCTGCTGCCCAGACCATGGTCGAGAAGGCCCTGCAGGCCGAAGAAGAGCGCTTTGCCGAAACCCTGGATGCCGGCATGAAGATCTTCGACGAGATCGTTGCCCGTCTGGACGGTGTCAGCGTGATCGCCGGTGTGGATGCCTTCCGCCTGTATGACACCTATGGCTTTCCGGTGGACCTGACCGCCGACATCGCGCGTGAGCGTGGCCTGTCGGTGGACATGGATGGCTTCGAGGCCGCAATGGAAGGCCAGCGTGAAATGGCCCGCGCCGCCGGCAAGTTCGGTGGCGGGGTGACCCTGCCGGCCGAGCTGGTGGCCCAGCTGCAGCCGACCCAGTTCCTGGGCTATGACGCACACAGCGCGCAGGACCTGCGCGTGGTGGCCATCCTCAAGGACGGCCGTCCGGTGTCGTCCATCGCCGCGGGCGATGCCGCCATCGTGTTCACCGCCGCGACCCCGTTCTACGCCGAATCCGGTGGCCAGGTCGGTGATACCGGCGAGCTCGCTGCTGCCGGCGTGCAGTTCGGCGTTGAGGACACCCAGAAGTTTGCCGGCCAGTTCCACGGCCATGTCGGCACCCTGGCTTCGGGCAGCCTGGCCGTAGGTGACAGCCTGAGCGGGGCCATCGACAGTGCCCGTCGCGGCGCCACCATCCTCAACCATTCGGCGACCCACCTGCTGCATGCCGCCCTGCGTGAAGTGCTGGGCACCCATGTGCAGCAGAAGGGCTCGCTGGTGGCGCCGGACCGCCTGCGTTTTGACTTCTCGCACTTCCAGTCGATCAGTGCCGAGGAACTGGCCGTGATCGAACGCAAGGTCAACGAGCAGGTGCGTGCCAACAATGCGGCCGAAGTGCACCACATGGGCATGCAGGAAGCGCTGGATTTCGGCGCCATGGCCCTGTTTGGCGAGAAGTACGGCGAGAACGTGCGCGTGCTGAAGATGGGTGAGTACTCCACCGAGCTGTGTGGTGGCACCCATGTCAGCCGTACCGGTGATATCGGCCTGTTCAAGATCACCAGCGAAGGCGGTGTGTCTGCTGGCGTGCGCCGTATCGAGGCCGTTACTGGCCAGGGCGCGCTGGACGTGATCGCGGCCGAAGAGGCCCGCCTGGCCGAAGTGGCCGGCCTGGTCGGTGGTCAGTCGGCCGAGCTGGTGGAGAAGGTGCGCGGCCTGGTGGCCCGTGGCAAGCAGCTGGAGCGCGAACTGGAGCAGCTCAAGGCCAAGGCCGCTGCCGGTGCCACCGCTGACCTGGGCAGCCAGGCGGTGGAGGTGGCCGGGATCAAGGTGCTGGCTGCACGTTTGGAAGGTTTTGATGCCAAGGCCCTGCGCGATGCGATGGATCGTCTGAAGCAGCAGCTGGGTGATGCGGTGATCCTGCTGGCCGGTGTCAGTGATGGCAAGGCCGCGCTGGTGGCCGGTGTGGCCGGTGCCGCACTGGGCAAGGCCAAGGCCGGTGCATTGATTTCACACGTGGCCGGGCAGATTAACGGCAAGGGCGGCGGTCGCCCGGACATGGCGCAGGGCGGTGGTGATGATGGTGCTGCCCTGATTTCTGCCCTGGCGGCTGTGCCGGGTTGGGTGGAAAGCCAGCTGGGCTGAACCACGCAACTTATGGCACCTTGAAGAGGCGGGACGGCAACCGTTAAGATTTGCTGTCTTTCTTCCCGTAGGGAAAGGCGCCCGCTTGGTCGGGCGCACTGCCGGCGGAAGTTGTCCGTCGGTACCTTGGAGATTTGAAACATGTTGATCCTCACCCGCCGCGTAGGCGAAACCCTGATGATCGGTGATGCGGTCAGCGTGACCGTGCTCGGCGTCAAGGGCAATCAGGTCCGCATCGGCATCACTGCGCCGAAGGACGTTGCCGTGCATCGCGAAGAGATTTACCAGCGTATCCAGCGTGGCGACGAGCCGGCTGCTGGCAACGAAGAAAATATGTAAAAAAGGCTTTACGGATCACGTCGTTGCAGGTAATATTTACTCACTGTTTCGGCACAGCCTGATCCAGAAATTGGAGTGATGCCCGAGTGGCTGAAGGGGCTCCCCTGCTAAGGGAGTATAGGGTTAAAAGCTCTATCGAGGGTTCGAATCCCTCTCACTCCGCCAATACAAAACGCCCGCGCAAGCGGGTGTTTTTGTATGTGCGTTTTTTGGCAGTTGCGGGCGATTGAGGTGATTGCGGCCTGTCTGCATGTCGCTGCGTCGGTGGGTGCATGCCGGGCGGCTGGTTGTGGTTGTGGTTGTGGTTGTGTGGCTTCGGCTGATTGCATGCTGGTGCCGCTGGTAGCTGGTCATGAGTGCAGCAGTTGATGGGCGCCCTCATCCTGGGGCTTGGATTGGTGTGAATTGGCTTGTGTGGTGTCGGCATGCAGGTGGATGCTGCGTCTGGGTCGGTGGTTGGGGATATCCCGTCGGTCTGTGCGATGCGTGGCGCCGGATTGTGGCGCGGGCGCGGATGGTGTGGTGATCGGCGTCGACAGGCGTGCAAGCAAGGTGTGGTGCGTATTGGGCAGTTCTGGGGCTGCGCCGTATGTCGGGTGGGTCTGTGCGGCCTGGCTGGGGCGGGGCCTATCACCTGCATGGGGTGCGGGGATATCGATGGGGTGGCGCTGTGCCGGCAGCTTGTTGTTGCCCGGAAGTCGGGCATAAAAAAACCACGAACAAGTCGTGGTTTTTTAAAGCTGGTGCGCCCGGAGAGATTCGAACTCCCGACCGCCTGGTTCGTAGCCAGGTACTCTATCCAGCTGAGCTACGGGCGCATGGTAACCCGTGAGGGTTGTTTGAGTTGGTGCGCCCGGAGAGATTCGAACTC
>NZ_LDJM01000018.1 GCF_001431485.1 Stenotrophomonas ginsengisoli
GCCTGCCACAGGCCCAGCACGATGGCCGCCACAACCAGCAGGCCGATGACGGCGGTGTTGCCCCAAAACGCGCGGTTCATGCCTTGCTTCCCATGGCGGTGTCTTCCAGTAGCGCGGCAAAGGCGCGGCTCAAATGTTCATGCGGGCCGTCGGGCTGACGGCTGACAAAGCGGGCGGCCAGGTCGTGCTGCTCGGCCAGGGCCAGGCCGGCCTGCGGGCCGAGCACGGTCAGCGCGGTGGCCCAGGCGTCGGCGAGCATGGCGCTGCTGGCCAGCACGGTGACCGCGGCGGTGGTCATGGCCACCGGTTGCCCGCTGCGCGGGTCCAGGCTGTGGCTGACCAGACCATCGGCATCGCGGTAATGGTGGTAGTGGTCACCGGAGGTAGCCACGGCCAGGCCATCCAGGGCCAGCACGCGGGCCGGCCAGTCGGCATCGGCATCTTCTTCCGGGCCGGTTTCCACCAGCACCCGCCACGGGCTGGCATCGGGCTTGTGGCCGTAGCCGCGCAGCTCGCCGCCCACTTCCACCAGCGCGGCCGGCACAGCGCAGTGCTGCAGCCAGGCGCTGATGTGGTCCACCGCATAGCCCTTGGCGATGGCCGAAAAATCCAGTTCCAGGCCGCCCGGTTGCACCAGGGGCTGGCCGGGTTGCCAGGCCAGGCGCTGCCAGCCGCAGCGGGCGCGGGTGGCGGCCAGGGTCGTGGCATCCGGGCGTTGCTGTGCACCGGCGTGGGCACCAAAGCCCCACAGGGCCACCAGCGGGCCGATGCTGGGGTCAAACGCGCCGTCGCTGGCGCGCGCCACGTCCAGTGCGGCCGCCAGCACGGAGGAAAATTCTTCCGGCAGGGTGAAGCCGGTGCCGGCCGGGGCACGGTTGAAGCGGCTGATCAGCGCGGCTTCTTCCCAGGTGCTCATCTGCACGATGATTTCGTTCAGACGCGCGGTGATGCCGTCATGCAACGGGCGCAGGTCGCGCTGCGCGGCCACCACCAGGCGCACGCTCCAGGTGGTGCCCATGCTGTGGCCACCCAGGGTGGCGATGGTCGGCGGTTGTTCCATGACGCTCACTCAAGGCAACGGCAAACAACAACGCCGGGAGCGGCAGGCTCCCGGCGTTGCTGACACGGCTTACTGCGGCAGCACTTCCAGGGTGACCACATAGCTCAGGCGGCGCTGGGCGGCCTGCGGCACCGAGGTCTTGGCATCGCTGCTGGTGGTTTCCACCCAGTACATGCCGGCGCTGGGCCAGGTCACGCTGATCTGGCCATTGGCATCGGAGGTGGCCTTGATCTCTTCCTGGGCGTTGCGGTAACGGGTATCGCCACGGATGATTTCAAACTCCAGGCCAGCGGCCGGGGCACCGTCGATGAACACCTTGAAGGTGCTGGTCTCGCCGGCGAACAGATCGTTGAAGTGGCCGTCCACCGCCTGCAACTCGATGCCCTTGCCGGTCAGGGCCAGCGCGGTGTCGTTCGGGTTGCCGTTGGTGATGAAGGTTTCCACCCGGCCCACGGTTTCAGACACGCGCAGGTCGGCCTTGCTGGTGTCCACTTCCTTGGCGAAGGTTTCGGCATTGCCGCGCCAGCGCTTGGGCTTGCCGTCTTCGGTCCAGTTGGCCATCAGCCCGGCGTTGACCGAGGCCACGCGCCAGGTGCCCGGCTGGTTCAGTTCAAGGTCGAACACGCTGCGCAGCTTGCCGGTGTGGGCATTGGCGATGGCCGGGTGGCTGCCGTCCGGGGCGGTGACCACGATGTTGTCGGTGCGCATGGCCACGTGGTCAACGTAGAACAGGTTGTTGGACACGGCGCCATCGACGCTGACCCACGGCGCGGCACCGGCGACCACGGTGGCCGAGGGCTGCAGCCACTGCTTGTGGGCGCTGGCGGTGAAGGGGATCAGGATGGCCAGGGCGGCGGCCAGGGCAAGGGTACGCTTCATCGGGTTCACTCGTTGGTGGTGAAAGGAATAAGGGATCAGCGACGCACGCTGACGCGCACTTCGCCCAGCTCGACATCGCCCTTGGCGCTGCCGCTGGTGGCACCGGCGCTCTTCCAGCTGAAGGGCACCCGCACCAGCTCACGGCCACCGACCTCACGCGAGGATTCGGCCACCAGCACGTACTGGCCGGCGGCCAGGTTGCGCAGCTGCGGCTGGCTGTCGCTGAAGGACAACTGGTGCTTGCCGGCCGGGCGGGTCGGGCCGGTGATGCCGTCCACCGGCACGGTCAGGGTGCGGCCGCTCTTGCGCCACCACTGGCGCAGGTCCGGCAGCCACTTGGTGCCGTGGCCTTCGGCGTTGGCGGTCTGCTGGTACCACACCGACAGGTTGGTCATGTGCTTGCCGCTGGCGTCTTCCACCCACAGCGCCACATACGGGCGGTGGTATTCGGCCACGTTCAGGCGCGGGATCTCGACGTTGACTTCCAGGGTGGCGGCAACGGCCGGGGCGCTGGCAACCAGGCCGCCCAGGGCGAGGGTAAAGGTGGTGCGCATGAAAAGCTCCAAAGGTCAGTGGATCAACAGCAGGGCAATCAGTACCGGAATCACCAGGCCCAGGCCGACCAGCGGCCAGGTCAGGGTGCGTTGGCGGGCATGCAGGTGCAGCAGGAACAGGCCGGTGATGCAGAACACCAGGCAGGCCACGGCGAACACATCCAGGAACCAGCCCCAGGCAGGGCCGGTGTTGCGGCCCTTGTGCAGGTCGTTGAGGTAGGACACCGCGCCACGCTTGGTCTGTTCGAACTCGACCTGGCCGTCATCGGTGTTGATTGCAATCCAGGCATCACTGCCCGGGCCGGGCATGGACAGGTAGACCTCGCCGGCGCTGTACTCGGCTTCGCGGCGGCCGATCGAGATGCCCAGCTCACGCCCCAGCCAGGCCGCAGTGCTGGCCGGCAGCGGCGCCTTGTCGGCGTCGATGGCCAGCAGCTTCTCGCGCTGCTCGTCAGGCAGCTGGACCTGGCGGTGGCTGACCTCGTGGGTGCCCTCGATCTGGCTGGCGTGGTTCAAGGTGATGCCGGTGACGGCAAACAGCAGCATGCCGATCAGGCACACCGCCGAACTGATCCAGTGCCACTGGTGCAGGGTGCGCAGCCAGAAACCACGGTTGGCCGCAGCAGGCTTGGCAGTCGGGGAAGGAAGGGCACTCACAGACGCAGGCAGGACCGTTGTTCGAGTTGCCTAGTTAATCATTAATGAGAATGATTCGCAATATGTATCCTTGTGTATCACCCGTGTCAACCCGGCCGGCCAGAGCCAGGCCAGGGTAGTGCCTGGCTACGCGTTGCAGGCCGTGCAAGCCGTTTCCGGCCATGCAGGCAGGGGCTTTGATGCACACGGGCAAAACGCGCCGGGCACATGGTTTCAACGGCCATTGAAGGGCGTTTGAAATCGCCATTGCCGTGAGTGGGCCGATGGCGATGGTGATGGCGCGCTGGGGGCGGTATTGCCGCTTTGCCAGCGGCGGACGCCGGCTTTTGATATTGCGCGCGATTGCGCCAAAGCTGGCGGCGGTGCCCGCCCCGGCCGGGCAGAAAGCACACAGCCCGCACGGGGCGGGCTGTGTGGGGGCCAGGACCGGATCAGTGGGATCAGAAGCGCACGTTCACGCTCATCCACAGGCTGCGTGCCTTGTCCTTGTTGTTGAAGTGGTCGCGGTAGATCACTTCGTCGCTGCCGTCTTCGTACACACCGTCGCCGTTGAGGTCGGTGAACTCGGTGGAGTAGGTGGTGAAGTCGCGGTCCAGCAGGTTGTTGATGCGCGCATTGATGGTGACGAACTCATTGACCGCGTAGGAGCCGCCCAGGTGCAGCACGGTGTAGTCGCGGTAGTACAGCGGTGCGCCGCTGATGGCCGAGACACCTTCAAAGCGCTTGGAACGGGTTTCGCTGCTCAGGAACAGGTTGAACTGTTCGTTGAGGTGCCAGTTGAGGGTGGCATTGGCCATGTGGCGGGCGCTGTCGCCCAGCGGCAGGCCCTTTTCGGCGCCGCTGCGCTGTTCCGAATCGGTGTAGGTGTAGTTGGCGCGCAGGTCCAGTGCCGGGCTGAGCTGCCAGCTGGCCGAGACCTCGGCGCCCTGGATCACCACCTTGTCGATGTTGACGTTGCGGCTGGCCGACGGGGTGTAGCCGATGTTGCCGAAGTCGCCGGTGCCTGCGCACTGGGTCAGCAGGCCGGCACCGCAGGGCTGCGAGCTGATCTTGTCATCGAAGGTGTTGCGGAAGGCGGTGGCATTGAAGCTGTGCCCGGCCGGGCTCTGCCAGTAGGCCGCCAGCTCGTAGGAGGTGCTGGTTTCCGGCTGCAGGTCCGGGTTGCCGTACTGCGGGCTGGTGCCCTGGCCGCCGAAACCGACCACGCCGTCATACAGCTGGGTGGTCTTGGGGGTCTTGAAGCCGGTGCTCACGCCGCCCTTGAAGGTCCAGGCTTGGTTGAGCGTGTACACGCCGTACAGGCGCGGGCTGAAGTGGTCACCGAACACCTCGTGGTCGTCGTAGCGCAGGCCGGCGGTCAGCGAGAACGGGGCGGCGATCTTCCAGGTGTCCTCGACAAACAGCGAGACCATGTTGTGGTCCTGGGTGCCGCCGGGGGCGCCGGATTCCATGCCGAACACGCCATCGGTCAGTTCGCCACGGATGAGCTGGGCACCGACCACGGCGATGTGGTCACCGGCGGCCTGGAAGGGAATGTCCAGCTTGGCATCCAGGGTCAGCTGGCTGCTTTCCAGGCTGCGCTGCGGGCGCGGCAGGTAGCCCTGCAGGGCGGCGAACTGTTCGGCCGACAGGTTGTCCTGCATCACCGCCAGCTTCTGTGCCTCGGACAGGTTGTTCCAGGCGTTGGCATTGCGGTAGCCCATCGCTGCGCTCGGAGCGCAGTAGCCGGTGGCGGCGGACACGCTGCCACCCAGGCTGGTGCAGGCGCTGTTCCACAGCTGCTGCACCTGCTGGCGCTCGGCCACGGTGAAGGGCAGGGTGCGGCCCTTGTTCTCGGTTTCCACGTAGGCCAGCGAGACCAGCGAGTTGCCGAACTCCCAGTTGCCTTCGTGGGTCAGGGAGAGATTGTTGCGGGTGAACTGCTGGGTCGGTGCGTAGCCGGCACGCGGCTCGACGCGGCCGTTGTTGCCCACGCGCAGCATCGCGCCGTAGTTGTCCACGGTGCCGACCGGGTATTCCTCCACGCCGGCATCGTTGATGGTGATCTTGTTGTCGTATTCCTGGCGCGAGACATCGGCATCCAGGGTGATGGTCTGGTTGTCGGTCGGGGTCCAGGCCAGCGACACGCCGGCGGACTTGTTGGTGTTGTCCACGGTCTTGCCGCCGCCGCCAAAGCCCAGCGAACGGCTGTGCGCCTCACCAGCCGGGTCGATCACATCGGCATAGGTCGGGTTGGAGGCCTTGCGCTCGTACCAGCTGCCGCGCACGGCCAGGTTGAGCTTGCCCGGTACCAGCGGGCCGGTCAGATAGACATCGCCGGTGGTGTCTTCGCCGAAGTCGCTGTCACTTTCGAAACTGCGGCCGATGGTGGCCGAGCCGGACCACTGGTCCAGCTCGCGCTTGGTGATCACGTTGATCACACCGCCCATCGCATCGGCACCGTACAGGGTGGACATCGGGCCGCGGATCACTTCGATGCGCTCGATCGCATCCAGCGGCGGGATGTGGTTGAACTGGTTGCCACCGAAGCTGTTGGGGTAGATGTCGCCGTGGTTGTTCTGACGGCGGCCGTTGATCAGCAGCAGGGTGTAGTCGCTGCCCATGCCGCGCATGGACACCGTGCCCTGGCCGGTCTTGTCACGGGTCTCGCCGATGTCCACGCCTTCCAGGTTGCGCACCGCATCGAGCAGGGTGATGTACGGGCGTTGGGCCAGCTCCTCGGCCGTGACGATCGAGATCGAGGCCGGGGCATCGGTGATCTTCTGCTCGAAGCCCGCTGCGGTCACCACCACCTTGTCCAGGGTCGGCGCGGCCAGGGTCTCGGCGCTGGCGGTGGCCGGCGCAGACAGGATGGCCAGCAGGGCCAGGCCCAGCGGTGCGCGGTGGAGGGAGCGGGTATGTCGGGAGCAGGCAGTCATGTGTGTTCTCGGCAGGTGCGGCAACGGCAGGGCCGGCGGCAATAAGGCGACGTGAATCAAAGGTTCAGTCTTGTGAGGGTATGTTAATGAGATTGATTCGCAAATGCAAACCATTAACAACTGAGCTGCGACAGACTCGCACGCCCACACGCGGATGTCCTTGATCCAGATCATCGAATGAGAACCATTCCCATGTATCATGGGCCGACATTCCCACAGGCTGACCGCGCCGATGATGTTGCAGATTCCCCAGGTGCTCAGCCCCGACCAGGTGGCCCAGTGCCGACGCTTGATGGATGCGGCCGAGTGGGTGGACGGCAATGTCACCTCCGGGCGGCAGTCGGCGCTGGCCAAGCGCAACGAGCAACTGCCCGAAGGCTCGCCGGTGGCGCGCCAGGTGGGGGATTTCATTCTTGATGCGCTGGGCAAGTCGCCGGCCTTCATTGCCGCGGCACTGCCGTTGAAGGTGTTCCCGCCACTGTTCAACCGCTATGGCGGTGGCCAGGCTTTCGGTACCCACATCGACAACGCCATCCGCATGCTGCGTGGCAGTGATTTCCGTGTGCGCAGTGACCTGTCCTGCACCCTGTTTCTGACCGACCCGGCCGACTATGACGGCGGCGAGCTGATCATCCAGGACACCTTCGGCGAGCACAGCGTCAAGCTGGCTGCCGGTGACATGGTGCTGTACCCGTCCTCCAGCGAGCACCGGGTCACCCCAGTGACGCGTGGCGCACGGGTCAGCTCGTTCTTCTGGCTGCAGAGCATGGTCCGCGACGATGGCCAGCGCCGCCTGCTGTACGACCTGGATCAGTCCATCCAGGGCCTGGTGCCGACCCTGGGCAACGACCATGCCCAGGTGATCAAGCTCACCGGCGTCTACCACAACCTGCTGCGGCGCTGGGCCGACTGCTGAGCCCGGCCCCCGGACGGATTGGCTGCGCCTGAACCGACAACGGCCCGTTCGCAAGGACGGGCCGTCGTTTGTTGACCGATGGCGGGGGATTTCAGCCGGTGGCCATCGGGTCCAGGCTGGCCAGCCGCTGCTCGATGGCGGGCAGCAGTGCCTGCAGGGCGGGAAACGGGGCGGCACGCAATTGCGTGGCCAGTTGCTGCAGGAAGGCGGGGCTGCCAGCGGCGATGGCACGGCCCAGCCAGTGGCAGGCCTGCTCCAGCTGGCCGTGCTGGACCAGGATCGAAGCCAGGCTGGCCTGGCCGCGGAAATCACCGGCCTGCGCCGAGCGGCGGTACCAGTCCAGGGCCGCATCCGGATCGGCCGGGACCACCAGGCCTTCTTCCAGGTAGCGGCCGACCAGGTTCATCGACTTGGCATGGCCGGCCCGGGCCGCCTGCAGGTAGAGGGCAAAGGCTTGCTGTGGATCACACGGCAGGCCGCGGCCGGTGGCCAGCAGGTTGGCCAGGTTGTACATCGCCCAGTCCAGGCCATGCCCGGCGGCGCGCTTGTACCAGATCGCGGCCAGGGCCGGGTCTGCGTTGCAGCCGTAGCCGCGTTCCAGGCAGCGGCCGGCCATGTTCATGGCGCCCAGATGGCCGGCGGTGGCCGCCACGGTGTACCAGTGCAGGCCCAGTTCGGGGTCGCGCTGCACGCCCTTGCCTTCGCACAGCAGTTGCGCGTACACGGCCTGGGCCTGGACGTCGCCGCCCTGGGCAAGCTGCTGCACCTGGGCGGCAGCGGCGCCCGGGTCACGGGCAAACAGCGCGGCCAGGGCATCGCTGGCCAGTTGGGGAGTGCTTGGCTGCATGGAGAAAGCCTGTATCGAAAAAAGCGCCAGCGCGCAGCGTGCATGCTGTGCGCAGGAGGTCCACAACGACAAGCCCCGCCTGAGCGGGGCTTGTCGGTCTGCCGGGGTTCCAGGCTCAGAAACCCACGTTCAGGGCCAGCGTCGCCGAACGGCCCGGGGCAATGCCGGCGTAGTGCGAGGCGTAGGCCTTGGTGAAGTACAGCTTGTCGGTCAGGTTCTGCACGTTGAGCTGCACGCTGACGTTGTCGCTGATGGTGTAGCTGGCCATGGCGTCGAAGCGGGTGTAGCCCGGGATCCACTTGGTATTGGCCGCATCACCGTACTGCTTGCCCACGTAGCTGGCACCGCCGCCGATGGTCAGGCCGGAGCCGAAGCGGTAGCTGGTCCACAGGGTGGCCGAGTGCTCCGGGGTGTTCGGGAACAGGTTGCCGTTGTTGGGCGAGACCACCCACACGCCCGGCGCCGGGCAGCCGTTGCGGCTGGAAACCGAGCACACGTAGCCGTTCTCGCTCAGTTCCGAATCCATCCAGGTGTAGCCGGCGCTGACGCTCCAGTTGCGGCTCAGCTGGCCGGTCACGCCCAGCTCGACGCCGTCGATGACCTTCTTGCCGGCGTTCTGGGTGGTGCCGTTGTCCACGGTGACGCGGGCATTGTCCATCTCGGTGTGGAAGATGGCGGCGGTCAGGTTCAGGCGGTTGTCCAGCAGGTCCCACTTGGTGCCCAGCTCGATGTTGCTGGTTTCCTGGGCCTTGAGGTCGGCGATGGCCGCGGTCAGCGAGTCATTGCCTTCGCCGCTGTCCATGCCCGGCGGGGTGGAGGAGGTGCCCCAGGAGAAGTAGATGCTGCCGTTGCTGGTCGGCTTGAACACCAGGCCGGCCTGGTAGTTGAGGAAGCTGTCGCTGTAGGGCAGCACGGTGGGAGCCTTGCCGGCGACCGGGGTCACGATCTCGGTGTCGTAGTCATCCCAGCGCAAGCCCAGGTTGAGCAGCCAGCGCTCGCTCAGTTCGATGGTGTCAAACACGTAGGCCGACTTGGTGACCGTGGTCTGGGTCACGTCCAGGGCCTTGTCGCTGCGGGTCACCGGATGGGTGGCCGCCCACGGGTCACGCGGGTTGGGGTTGGCAAAGTCGGTGCAGTTGTAGCCGGTGGCCGCACCGGTGGTGGCGCAGGCGGTGTTGCCGGTCAGCGGGTTGTTGGTGCCGCCGCCGCCGAGCACATAGCTGCCCTTGCTGCTTTCTTCCTCGCTGTATTCCACGCCGGCGCTGTAGCTGTGCTTGAGGCGGCCGGTCTGGAAGGCGCCGGTCAGGCTGAGCTGGTCGGCCAGGGTCTGGGTATCGATGGCGCGCGAGTTGGTACGGCGCCACAGGGTGCCGTACAGGTTCGGGTTGTTCTTGCTGTCGTCCGGCTGGGTCCACAGGTAGTCGTTGCTGGTGTTGCCCAGGCGGGCGACATTGCGCAGGGTGTGGCCGTTGCCCAGCTCGTAGCTGGCATCGACGGTGGTGATGTCGGCGCGGGTGCGCTGGAAATCACGGTCAAGCAGGCCGTAGAAGTTGTTGCGGTCCGGCACCATCGGCCGGCCCACGGTGGTCTTGGTTTCCGGGTTGCCGAACGGGAAGCCGCCGGCATCGGGCAGGTCATCGGTCTGCAGGTGGTAATGGCTGGCAATCAGCTTGAGCGGGCCGTTCAGGCCGAAGGCGATCGACGGTGCGATGCCCCAGCGGCTGTTGTTGACGAAGTCACGGCCGGCAATGTCGTTGTCGTGCTTGAGCAGGTTCAGGCGGGCCGCAATGCCGTCACCCAGCACGTAGTTGGCATCGATGGTGCCGCGGGCATAGCCGTCGGTACCCACGCCCATGCTGATGCGGGTCTGGTCGGTCAGCTTCGGGGTCTTGCTGACCAGGTTGATGCTGCCGCCGCCCGAATCGCGGCCGCCGTAGGCCGAGCTGGGGCCCTTGACCACTTCCAGCTGCTCCAGGGCGAAGACTTCGCGGTTCTGGGTGCCGACGTCGCGCAGGCCATCCACGAACATGTTGCTCTGGCCGTCAAAGCCACGCAGGAACGGCCGGTCGCCGGTGGAGTTGCCGCCTTCGCCGGCTCCGAAGGTGATGCCCGGGACCATGCGCAGGGCGTCCACCAGGGTGGTGGCGCCGATTTCCTGCAGGGTCTCCTTGTTGACCACGGTGACCGACTTGGGGGTGTCCAGCAGGGCGGCGGTGAACTTGGAGGAGGACGGCGCGAACCAGCTACCGGTGACCTGGACCTTGTCCAGATCGGTGGCGCTGTCGACGCTGGAGGTTTCATCTGCCGGCGCCGTGGAGGCATGGGCGAGGGCGGGGGCAGCCAGGGCCAGCAGCAGGGCCGAGGACAGGGGCGTGGGACGCAGAGTGCTCATTGGGGTTCCAGCAGGAAGTGCATGGCCGCAGTGGCCATGTCAGGGCATCGGTACCGACCCGGAGGTCGGAAGGGATCTACAGGTACACAGGGCCGGCAAGCCGGCCGCTCGATCGATCAGGCGCGTGGCGGTGCATTGGCCTGGTAGCGGCCAAGCAGGGGATCGGGTACGTGCAGTCCGCCGGCAGCGATGGCCAGTTGCAGAACAGGGGCAGAGCGGAGCAGCGACCAGGCAGGCAATGCGCAGGGCAGGCATGTTCTGCCTGTGCGTTGCCTGATTCAGCCAACAGCTCGATGTAAAGCTGCGGGTCCGGCCCGGGCTGTGGTGTGTCGGGGGTGAGGGCCTGGCTGCAGGCCGGTCCGGTGTGGGGCTGCGCGGCCAGCGGCGGGGCCAGGCTGGCCATGCCGATCATCAGCAGCAGCCAGATCAGCGCATGGTGCGCGATCGTCAAACGCTGCAGCGGATGGAGGAGTGGGCGCATGGGCACAGGGAGCACGGCGGAATGCCGTGCGCCATGCTAATGCGAGTAATTCGCGTTTGCAACTGTAGACGAGAACTTTTCTCGCTATCAGTCTTCCCGATCGTCGCGCGCCCAGATGCCATCGTTCTCGCGCTTGACCGGGAAGCGGGTGGCGCTGGTGTAGGCCGGGGCGCACAGGGCGCGGCCGTCACGCACATCGAAACGGGCACCGTGCAGCACACATTCCACACTGCCCTCGTCGGCATTGAACACACCGGCGGAGAGCTCGAACTCATCGTGGGTGCACAGGTCTTCCAGCGCGTACAGGGTGCCGTCCAGGTTGAACACCACGATCGCCGCCTCGGTAACCTCGTCAAAGCCGGTGCGCATCTCGCCGGGCAGCAGCTCGGCACTGGCGCAGATGTAGGTCCAGCTGCTCATGCGTGGGGCTCCAGATTCTTTTCGAGAATTTCAAAACGCAGGTCGTCGCGCTTGGGCAGGCCAAAGCGCGCATCGCCGTAGGGGAAGGGTTGGGTGATGCCGGTGCGCACGTAGCCGCGGCGCTCATAGAAGGCGATCAGCTCGGCGCGGCAGTCGATCACCGTCATCTGCATGCTCTGCAGGCCCCACAGTTCCTGCACCATGGCCTCGCCCCGGGCCATCAGCTGCTTGCCCAGACCCGAGCCCTGCAGGGTCGGGGCAATGGCAAACATGCCCAGGTAGCCGTGGCCATCCTCATCGGCCAGATGGCAGCAGCCCACGATCTGGCCAGCCTGTTCGGCCAGCAGGATCACGCTGCGCGGCCGTTGCAGGTCGCCCAGCAGGCCTTCGGCATCCACACGCTGGCCGTCCAGGATGTCTGCTTCGGTGGTCCAGCCGGCGCGGCTGGCATCGCCTCGGTAGGCCGAGGTGACCAGGGTAATCAGGGCGGGAATGTCGGCCGCAGTGGCCGGGCGGAATGAAACGCTGGGGAGGTTGGACATGGAACGCAGGCAGGATCAGCAGGAACAAGGGCATCAGTATGGCGCGGAACCGCCGCCGCTGCCGCCGTCCAGACCGTTACGGTGGGCGACGATCAGGCGCCGCTTGCCTGAGGCGCCGCTGGAGCCGTGGCAGGGTATCGGCCTGCTGGTCACCGTGTTGGCGTGGTGCACGGTGGGTGGCGTCCTGCTGGTGCTGGCGATGGCGCAGCCACACTCGGTCCAGGGCCTGATGTCGCGGTTGCTGATGCTGGTCTGCCTGCCGGCGATGTGGCTGGTGGGGCTGGTCGGCATCGGCACGCTACTGCATTGGCTGGCACGTGAGGGCTGGGCAATGTTCGCCGCCATCGGGCCGTGGCTGTTGCTGGCGGCGCTGCTGGCCATGCTGGCGTTGTACCCAAAGGTGCAGGCGATCAAGCATCTGCCCGTTTTCTAGCCCTTGCCTGATGCCGGCAGCCGCCCGTAGGCCGCTGCCGGTTGGCCGGCTCAGCCCAGCAGGCGACGCACCTTGGTCAGCGCGGCCATGAAGGCCTCGATTTCCTCGTGCGTGTTGTAGAAGGCCAGCGAGGCGCGGCAGGTGGCCGCTACCCCGTAGTACTGCAGCAGCGGATGGGCGCAGTGCTGACCCGAACGCACGGCCACGCCTTCCAGGTCCAGCAGGGTGGCCAGGTCATGGGCATGGGCACCGTCGATCAGGAAGCTGACCACCGCGGCCTTGTCCTTGGCGGTGCCGATCAGGCGCAGGCCGTCGACCTTTCCCAGCTCCTCGGTGAAGTGCGCGAGCAGTTGCGCTTCGCGGGCCTGCACCTGGTCCAGACCGAGGCTGGTCAGGTAGTCGGCGGCCACGCCCAGGCCGATGAAGCCAGCGATGTTGGGCGTGCCGGCCTCGAACTTGTGCGGGGCATCGTTGAAGGTGGTGCCTTCAAACGACACTTCCTTGATCATCTCGCCACCGCCCAGAAAAGGCGGCATCGCCTGCAGGTGCTCGCGACGGGCCCACAGCGCGCCGGTGCCGGTCGGGCCGCAGACCTTGTGGCCGGTGAAGGCGTAGAAGTCGCAGCCAATGGCGGCCACGTCCACCGCCATGTGCGGCACGGCCTGGGAGCCATCGACCACGGTGGCTATGCCGCGCTTGCGCGCCAGCTTGCAGATCTCGCGCACCGGGTTGATGGTGCCCAGCACGTTGGAGACATGGGCAATGGCCAGCAGCTTGACCCGGCCATCCAGGGCCTTGCCCAGCGCGTCCATGTCCAGCGAGCCATCGGGCAGCAGCTCGGCCACGCGGATGGTGGCACCGGTGCGCTGGGCCACCAGCTGCCAGGGCACGATGTTGGCATGGTGCTCCATGCGCGAGACTACGATCACATCGCCGGCGGCCAGGCGCGGCAGGGCCCAGCTGTAGGCCACCAGGTTGATCGCGAAGGTGGTGCCGCTGCACAGCACCAGCTCGTCGCTGCGCACGTTGAGCAGGCGGGCCAGGGTGGCGCGCGCGCCCTCGTAGGCGTCGGTGGCCTCGCTGCCCAGCGCATGCACGGCGCGGCTGACATTGGCGTTGTAACGGCGGTAGAAATCATCCACTGCCTCGATCACCGCCGCCGGCTTCTGCGCGGTGTTGGCGTTGTCGAAGTAGACCAGCGGCTTGCCGTGTACCTGGCGGGTCAGCAGCGGGAAGTCGCTGCGGACCTGGGTCCAGTCGATGCTGCTCATGCCATGCCAGCCTTTTCCAGCGCGGCCTGCACATAGCCGTCCAGGGCCTGGCGCAGCGGCGGGCTCAGGGCCTTGAGCGGCTCCACGCAGAACGCCGCCGAGAGCATGGCCTGCGCTGCAGTGGCCGGGATGCCGCGCGAGCGCAGGTAGAACAGGGCGTTCTGGTCGAGCTGGCCAACGGTGGCGCCGTGGGCGGCCTGGACCTCGTCGGCGTCGATCACCAGCACCGGCTGGGTATCGATCTCGGCATTGGCCGAAAGCAGCAGGTTCTTGTTGGACAGGTTGGCATTGGTGCCGTCGGCACCGGCACGGATCGCAATGCCGCCGTGGAACACCACGCGCGAACGCTCCGCACCCACGCCGCGCCAGAGCAGCTCGCAGCTGGTGTCGCGGGCGATGTGTTCGATGCCCAGGCGGGTATCGATATGGCGGCGGCCACTGCCCAGCAGCACACCGTTGGCGGTGAGCTGGGCGTTGTCGCCTTCCAGGCGGGCATTGAGTTCGTGACGGCTCAGGGCTGCGCCCAGTTCCAGGTCCACACGGTTGTAGCCCGCATCACGGGCCAGCACGGCGTCGGTGCGCAGGAAGCTGGTCAGGCCGTCGCCCTGGGCCTGCACGCGGGCATGTTCGAGCACCGCACCGCTGGCCAGGTGGACATGGATCAGCTGGTTGACCAGGTGCTTGGCGTTGCCGCTCTGCAGGTGGTGTTCGACCACGCTCAGGCTGGCGCCGGTGCGCAGTTCAATCAGGTGACGCAGGTGCCAGGCCTGTTCGGCGGCCTCGCCCTGAGCCACGAACACCAGGTGCAGCGGTGCTTCGGCGACGATGTTGTCATCGACCTTGATCACCACACCCTCGTTGGCCAGGGCGCCGTTGAGGCGGGCAAACACCTCCTCGGCCTTGTCATAGCGACGGGCCAGGAAGCGGGCATTGTCCTCGCCGCTGGCCAGCAGGCTGGACAGCGACTGCACGCTGACCCCGGCCGGCAGGCCGGTCAGGTCCGAGGCGCCGGTATCGAGCTGGCCGTTGACCAGGACCAGGCGCGGGGCCGGGATGTCGGCCAGCAGGGCGGCATCGGCCAGCGGCTGGGCGGGGCCGGGCACAGCGAAGCTGCGGCGTTCCAGGGCCTTGAGCGGGGTGTACTTCCAGGCTTCGTTGCGGGCACCGGGCAGGCCGGCGGCCAGCGTGGCGTCAAGCTCGGCACGGCGCGCGTCGCTGCCGTTGAAGCCTTCGGCCAGGGAGGTGAGCAGGGCGGTCATTACTTGGCAGCCTCGCGCACGACACGGTCCTTGAGGAAGTCGTAACCGTGGGCTTCCAGCTCCAGGGCCAGCTCCGGGCCGCCGGTCTTGACGATCTTGCCATCAGCCAGCACGTGCACCACGTCCGGCTTGATGTAGTCCAGCAGGCGCTGGTAGTGGGTGATCACCAGGAACGAACGCTCCGGGCTGCGCAGGGCATTGACGCCATCGGCCACACTCTTCAGCGCGTCGATGTCCAGGCCCGAGTCGGTTTCATCCAGGATGGCCAGCTTGGGTTCGAGCACGGCCAGCTGGAAGATCTCGTTGCGCTTCTTCTCGCCACCGGAGAAGCCTTCATTGACGCCACGGTGCAGCAGTTCGTCCTTCAGGTGCAGCACGGCCAGCTTCTGCCGCACCAGCTTGAGGAACTGCATCGAATCCAGTTCCTCCTCGCCACGGGCCTTGCGCTGGGCATTGAGCGCGGCGCGCAGGAAGTAGGTGTTGTTGACCCCGGCAATTTCCACCGGGTACTGGAAGGCCAGGAACAGGCCGGCGGCGGCGCGCTCTTCCGGCTCCAGTTCCAGCAACTCGGCATCGGCGAACTGCACGGTGCCTTCGGTGACCTCATAGCCGTCACGGCCGGCCAGCACGTTGCCCAGGGTGGACTTGCCGGCGCCGTTGGGGCCCATGATGGCGTGCACTTGCCCCGGCTTCACTTCCAGGCTCAGGCCCTTGAGGATTTCCTTGTCACCGATGCGGGCGTGGAGGTTTTCGATCTTCAACATGATGTTTTTTCCGTGTGGCGGCCGCAGCCGCGCAGATAAGGGCAGGGGAAGGCGGGGCGAGCAGGCTCAGCCGACCGAACCTTCCAGTGACACGTCCAGCAGCTTCTTGGCCTCGACGGCGAACTCCATCGGCAGCTCGCGGAAGACCTGCTTGCAGAAGCCGTCCACGATCAGCGATACCGCGTCTTCCTCGGCAATGCCGCGCGAGCGGCAGTAGAACAGCTGGTCATCGCTGATCTTGGAGGTGGTGGCCTCGTGCTCGACGGTGGCGGTGGGGTTGCGCACCTCGATGTAAGGGAAGGTGTGGGCGCCGCACTGCTTGCCGATCAGCAGGGAGTCGCACTGGGTGTAGTTGCGTGCCCCTTCGGCGCCACGGTCCATCTTGACCAGGCCGCGGTAGGTGTTCTGGCCACGCCCGGCGCTGATGCCCTTGGAGACGATCTTGCTCTTGGTGCGCTTGCCGATGTGGATCATCTTGGTGCCGGTATCGGCCTGCTGGCGGTGGTGGGTCAGGGCCACCGAGTGGAACTCGCCGGAGGAGTCATCGCCCAGCAGCACGCAGGACGGGTACTTCCAGGTGATGGCCGAGCCGGTTTCCACCTGGGCCCAGGTCACCTTGGAGCGGGCGCCACGGCACTCGGCACGCTTGGTCACGAAGTTGTAGATGCCGCCCACGCCGTTCTCGTCACCCGGGTACCAGTTCTGCACCGTGGAGTACTTGATCTCGGCATCTTCCAGGGCCACCAGCTCGACCACCGCAGCGTGCAGCTGGTTCTCATCGCGCATCGGCGCGGTGCAGCCTTCCAGGTAGGAGACGTAGCCCTTGTCCTCGCAGATCAGCAGGGTGCGCTCGAACTGGCCGGTGTTGCTGGCGTTGATGCGGAAATAGGTACTCAGTTCCATCGGGCAGCGCACGCCCTTGGGAATGAACACGAAGCTGCCATCGGAAAACACGGCCGAGTTCAGTGCGGCGAAGTAGTTGTCGCCCACCGGTACCACCGAGCCCAGGTACTTGCGTACCAGCTCCGGGTGGTCATGGATGGCTTCGGAGATGGAGCAGAAGATGATGCCCTTCTCGGCCAGCTCCTCGCGGAAGGTGGTGCCCACGGAGACCGAGTCGAATACCGCATCCACGGCCACGCCGGCCAGTTTGGCGCGCTCGTGCAGCGGCACGCCCAGTTTGTCGTAGGTGTCCAGCAGCTCCTTGGGCACGTCATCCCAGGACTTGTACTTCGGGCCCTTCGGCGCGGAGTAATAGCTCAGGGCCTGCAGGTCGATCGGGGCGATCTCCAGCTTGGCCCAGTCCGGCTGGTCCATGGTCAAAAAGTGACGGTAGGCCTCCAGACGCCACTGGGTCATCCACTCCGGCTCGTTCTTCTTGGCCGACAGGGCACGGATGGTGTCTTCGTTCAAACCCGGCGGCAGGGATTCCGATTCGATGTCGGTGACAAAACCGGCGTCGTACTTGCGGCCCAGCTGCTCGTGGATTTCGCGATTGGAGGTGTCGGCGACAATGCCGGCGTCAGGAGATTCGGTGGCCATGGGGGCTGCCTACTTACGGTGTTGTCAGGAAACCAGCGCGGCGCTGATCGAGCGCGCGGCCGGGGTGTCAGGGGTGGGCTGAAGCATCTGCGCCAGGGTGACGCTGCGCAGGGCATCGGCCAGTACATCGTTGATCAGGCGCCACTGGCTGCGCACGCCACACTGGTGGGCAATACCGCAGTTGTTGTGGTCCTGGCTGCATTCGGTGATGGCCAGCGGGCCTTCCATCGCCTGTACCACTTCGATCAGGCTGATGGCCTGGGCGTCACGGGCCAGGCGATAACCACCATTGACTCCGCGCAGGCCCACCACCAACCCGGCCTGGGCCAGCGGCTTGAGCAGTTTGGCCACGGTGGTGGCCTCCAGCCCGGCCGCTTCGGCCAGTTCGGTGGCGCTGAGCACCTGGCCCGGCCGTGCGGCAAGCACGGTCAGCACCACGGTGGCGTAGTCAGTGAGCTTGGTGACGCGCAGCATCGCCGATCACAGGAAAGGTTCAAAGGGGACTGAAATTGTACGCTTTGTGTGCCGGGGCTCCAAGTCAGCCCGGGGTGATGGGTTCAGGCGGCGGCAGTGGATGTGCCCAGGCTGGCCGCAAGTACTGCCTGTGCGGGTGTTTGCCAGCCCATGGCCGGGGCGGGGCTGGGCGTGGGCACAGCGATCAAGCAGAATCACCCCACACCCATTGACCAACCGGCACCCAACTCATGCCCTTGAAGATCCGGCAGCGCAAATCCAGCATCCATGGCAATGGCGTCTTTGCGGTGGCCGACATCGCCCAGGGCGAGCGCATCATCGAGTACAAGGGCGAGCTGCGCAGCCATGCCGATGTCGATGCCGGTGAGGCCGGGGACGTGGAAAGCGGCCACACCTTCCTGTTCACCCTCAACGATGAGTGGGTGATCGACGGCACCCGCAAGGGCAATGTCGCGCGCTGGATCAACCACAGCTGCGCCCCCAACTGCGAGGCGCTGATCGTGGAGCATGACGGCGATGACCGCCGCCGCGACCAGGTGGTGATCGAGGCGCTGCGTCCGATCGCCGTAGGCGAGGAGCTGACCTACAACTACGGCATCCGCCTGGCCGAGCGTCATACCGAGCGGCTGAAGAAGATCTGGGCCTGCCGCTGCGGCGCACCCAACTGCACCGGCACCATGCTCCAGCCCAAGCGCTGAGTCTTGCGGCCGGCTCAGCGCGCCATGCGCACGCGCAGCCAGCCGTTCTCGATCTGCAGCGAATCCACCCCGGCAGCCATCGCCGCATAGGCGGCAGGCAGGGTGTAGACCGGCTGCTGGCTGGCATAGCTGGCCAGTACCTGGTTGATCATCTGCGCGGTCTGCGCATCCACCGGCACGCTGCGCCCATCGGCCAGGGTGAAGCCGATCAGCTGCGGCTGTTCCAGGTACACCGCGCCCTTGTGCGGATCCAGGCGCAGCTTGCTCGACACCTGGGCACGGCCCAGATCGCTGCGCTGGCCCAGGCTCAGGGTGCTGATGTCCACTGCCAGTTGGGCGCGGTCATCGAGCAGCTGCAGTTCCGGGCGCTGCAGGGACACCTCCAGTACGCCCTCGATCAGTGCCTGCTGCCAGGGGAACTGCTGCTGCAGGTGCGGGGTGATCTGCTCGATGCCGACACTGAAACCATCATCGTGGCGTTGCAGGGCCGCACTGGCGGTGCCGGCCAGGCCCAGGCTGGTGGCAGCCAGTACGGTGTACAGCAGCATCGAAGGCAGGCGCATGGCATCAGATCTCGGATGGGGGTAGCCCATCGTGACCGATGCGGCAGGGGCAGGGGAACATGCCTGCGGTGCGGCGCGCAGCTGCGGTTCAACTGGCGCAAAAAAAACGGGACGGCCTGAGCCGTCCCGTTGGGCACGTTGCTGATCAGAAGATCAGAGCGCGGCGTCCTTGAGCTTCTTCAGCGGGCGCACCTTGATCTTGGTGGTGGCCGGCTTGGCAGCAAAGACCTGCTCTTCCTTGGTGAACGGGTTGATGCCCTTGCGCTTGGGCTTGGCCGGCACGTGCACGGTGGTGATCTTCATCAGGCCCGGCAGGGTGAAGCTGCCTGCGCCCTTCTTGTGCACCGATGCGGTGACGGTGGCTTCCAGGGCGGCGAGCACGCCACGCACGTCCTTGGCAGCGACGCCGGTGGTTTCGGCAAGGTGGGCGACCAGACCGGACTTGGTCAGGGCTTCCTTGATCGGCTTGATGGTGGCCGGCTTGGCGGCAACCTTGGTTGCGGCCTTCTTTACTGCCTTCTTCGGGGCAGCCTTGCTGACAGTCTTTGCCATTTTTTCCTGATCCGTGAACGGTTGGGTTGTTAGGTCTGCCGACCCCGTCGGCAATCGAAATGTAGGGCAATCAGGCAGCCGCGCCAATAGGGGGAATGGTTTTTATCGGCAAAAAGATCGGGTTTTTGCTACTTGGGGGGCATTTCAGCGCGACCGGCAAGCACCAGCGTGCTGCGTCAGGGCGTCCGGCAAGGGTCGGCGCTGTGGCAGGCAGGCGCGCAGCTGGCATAGTGGGGCACTGACCGTGTTGATGAGCCTGGGGGTGATGTGATGCAACGTAACGGCTTGATGTGTGGCGCTGTGGGTGCGCTGTTGTTTTCCTCGGCGGCCGCTGCCCAGGTGCAGCTGGTCAGTGCCGGGCAGATCGTGACCGGTGATCCGCAGCAGGTCCAGGTGCAGGCCATGGTGGTCGATGCCGACAGTGGCCGGGTGCTGGCCCTGGGTCAGCGCGAGCCGCTGCAGGCGCAGTATCCGCAGGCCAGCCTGCTGGACCTGGGCACGGCCACCATCGTGCCGGGGCTGATCGATGCCCATGCCCATCTGGTCAACCTGGGCCACATCCTGAGCGAAGCCAACCTGTGGGGCGTGGACAGCAAGGCCGAGGTCATCGCCCGCCTGCAGGCCGCCGAGAAGACCCTGGCCCCGGGGCAGTGGCTGATCGGCCGCGGCTGGGACCAGAACCTGTGGCCGGAAAAGGCCTTCCCGACGGCGGCCGATCTGGATGCGGCTTTTCCCGAACGCCCGGTGTACCTGGACCGTGTGGATGGTCATGCGGCGTGGGTCAACTCGGCCGCGCTGCGCCTGGCCCAGCAGCAGGGGCGCTCGCTGGCCGGGGACTGGCAGCCGGAGGGCGGACGCATCGAACGTGATGCCAAGGGCCAGCCCAGCGGCGTGCTGGTGGACGCGGCCTCGGCCCTGGTCGCCGCGCATATCCCGGCCCACGCGCCGGCCGAACTGGACCGTCGCCTGGGCCAGGCTCTGGCCGTGGCCGTGGCCAATGGCCTGACCGGCGTGCATGACATGGGCGTGTCGCGCGATGAGCTGGCGCGGTTCGCGCGCTTTGCCGATGCCGGCAAGCTGCCGCTGCGCATCGATGCCTACGCCGATGGGGACGGGCAGGCGCTGGCCGACCTGTGTGCCAACGGCCTGTACCGCCATGCCGGTGGCCGCCTGCAGATGCGCGGGGTGAAGCTGTTTGTCGATGGCGCACTGGGCAGCCGTGGTGCGGCGATGCTGGCGCCCTACAGCGATGACCCGCACAACCATGGCCTGCTGATGATGACGCCGGACGAGCATCTGGCCGCCAGCCGCAAGGCCGCCGCCTGCGGGGTGCAGGTGGCCAGCCATGCCATCGGTGACCGTGGCAACCGCCTGGTGCTGGACAACTACCAGAGCGTGCTGGCTGGCCATACGGGGCAGGACCTGCGCTGGCGCGTGGAGCATGCCCAGGTGCTGGCCGAGGCCGATATCGCGCGCTTTGGCCAGTTGGGCGTGATTGCCTCGATGCAGCCCACCCATGCCACCTCGGACATGGGCTGGGCGCAGGATCGGGTCGGTGCCGAGCGGATCAAGGGGGCCTATGCCTGGCAGCGCCTGGCCGACAGTGGTGCGCATCTGGCCCTGGGCTCGGATTTTCCGGTGGAGCAGGTGGACCCGCGTCTGGGCCTGCAGGCGGCGGTGACCCGTCAGGATGGCCAGGGCCTGCCGGCCGGTGGCTGGTATGCCGACCAGCGTCTGAGCCCGGCCCAGGCCCTGGCCGGCTTCACCAGCGGCGCCGCTTATGCCGGCTTCGGAGAGCTGGAGGTGGGCATGCTGCGCCAAGGCCTGCGCGCCGATTTCGTGGTGCTGGACGGCAACCCGTTGCAGGTCGACGGCAAGGCGCTGTCGCAGCTGAAGGTGCTGGCCACCTGGGTGGACGGGGTGCCGGTGTACCAGGCCGAGTAAGCCTGCCGCGCCGGGTAGCGCTGCGTATGGCGCATGCAACAAGGCCAGCCTGGAGGCTGGCCTTGTTGCTGTGTGGCTGGGTCAGGTGCGTGCAGGCTTCACCACTGCAGTTGGCCGTTGACCACCGGCTGCACGCTGCCGCCGATCCAGACCTCGCCCTTTGCGTCGATCTGCACATGTACCTGGCCATTGCGGCCGCGTTCGCGGCCCTGGCTGGCCAGGTACTGGCTGCCCGGCTTCAATTCGCCGCTCTCCAGCAGGGCGGCGGCCACCAGGGCATTGGCACTGCCGGTGACCGGGTCCTCGTTGACGCCGACCCCGGGGGCGAAGGCTCGCACCACGTACTGGTAACCCACGTCCGGGCGGTCTGCCGGGGCGTACACGGCCAGCTTGCCCTTGCCCGGCAGGGCCGCGATGGCGGCCAGCTCGGGCGCATAGCGGCGCAGTTCGGCTTCGCTGCGCGCGCGCAGCAGCCACCAGTCCGGGCCGTTGTTCCACAACGCCGGGGCATGCGCCGGATGGGCCAGTGCGGCCAGGCCCGGGGGCAGGGCCTCCAGCGCGGTGGGCAGGCGGCTGGCCTGCGGGCTGCGCACATGCAGCTGGCGGAACCAGCGGCTGCCCACCACCCGCACCGGCAGCAGACCGGCGCCGCATTGCTGGATCAGCTGGCGCGCATCGTCCGGTTCGGCCAGGCCCAGCTCCACCGCCGCCCAGGCCGCACCGACACTGGGGTGGCCGGCAAAGGGCAGTTCCTGCACCGGGGTGAAGATGCGCACCTGGTAGCTGGCGCCGTCATCGGCCGGCAGCAGGAAGGCGGTTTCGGACAGGTTGAACCAGGCGGCAATGGCCTGCATCGCGGCACTGTCCAGGCCGTCGCAATCGGCCACCACGGCCAGCGGATTGCCCTGTCCGGCGCGTTCGCTGAAGACATCCAGTTGCAGGTAGCGGCGTTGCATGGGGGCGATTCTCGAAAATGCGGGGTCGAGCAGCTTAACGTGGAGGCGCAGGATCGGTCAGGGCCGCGGGCATTGGCATAGAATCGGCGGCAAGGTGCGCAATGCACCGATCGTGTCCCCTGATCCCCTACAGGTATTTATGTCTGTTCTTCCCCAAGGCGACCGCTGGGTCGTGCTCAAGTTTGGTGGCACTTCGGTGTCGCGTCGTCATCGTTGGGGCACGATCGGCAAACTGGCAAAAAAACGCGCGGACGAAACCGGTGGCCGCATCCTGGTGGTGGTCTCGGCCCTGTCCGGGGTCACCAACGAACTGATGGCCATCACTGCCGGCGCTGATGACAGCGCGCAGCGGGTGGCGGCCCTGGTTGCCCGTCACCGTGATTTCTGCCTGGAGCTGGGGTTGGACCCGGCGGCGGTGCTGGGCGAGCGCCTGGCGGCGCTGGAAGGGCTGCTCGATGATCCGCGTGCGGCCAGCCTGGCTGTGGACTGGCAGGCCGAGGTGCTGGCCCAGGGTGAGCTGCTCTCCTCCACCCTTGGTGCGGCCTACCTGTCCGGCCCGCGCGGGCTGGATTTTGGCTGGATGGACGCGCGCCAGTGGCTCATCGCCGCGCCGGCCGGGGAAAACCAGAGCGAATGGTCGCGCCGTCTCAGCGTCAACTGCCAGTGGCAGGGTGATGCCGGCTTCAAGGGCCGCTTCGATGCCCAGCCCAGCCGCATGCTGATCACCCAGGGCTTCATCGCTGCCCATCCCGAGGGCGGCACCGCCGTGCTCGGCCGCGGGGGCTCGGATACTTCGGCCGCTTATTTCGGCGCCTTGCTCAAGGCCTCGCGGGTGGAAATCTGGACCGACGTGCCGGGCATGTTCTCGGCCAACCCGAAGGATGTGCCCGACGCGCGCCTGCTGACCCGGCTGGATTATTACGAGGCCCAGGAAATTGCCACCACCGGGGCCAAGGTGCTGCACCCGCGTGCGATCAAGCCGTGCCGTGATGCCGGGGTGCCGCTGGCCATCCTGGACACCGAGCGCCCGCACATGCCCGGCACCCGCATCGACGGCCTGGCCGCGGCGGTGCCCGGGGTCAAGGCGATCAGCCGTCGCAACGGCATCGTACTGGTGTCCATGGAAGGCATCGGCATGTGGCAGCAGGTCGGCTTCCTGGCCGATGTGTTTGCCCTGTTCAAGAAACACGGGTTGTCGGTGGACCTGATCGGTTCGGCCGAAACCAATGTCACCGTCTCGCTGGATCCGTCCGAAAACCTGGTCAATACCGACGTGCTCAACGCGCTGTCGGCCGATCTGGCGCAGATCTGCAAGGTCAAGGTGATCGTGCCGTGTGCGGCCATTACGTTGGTCGGTCGCGGCATGCGTTCGTTGTTGCACAAACTCTCCGATGTCTGGGCCACTTTTGGTAAAGAACGCGTACACATGATCAGCCAGTCCTCCAACGACCTGAACCTGACCTTCGTCATCGACGAGGCGGCCGCCGACGGCCTGCTGCCGGTGCTGCACGAGGAGCTGATTGATTCGGGCGCGCTGCCGGTCAACAAGGGCGAGGTGTTCGGCGTGCGCTGGCGCGAGATCGCCGGTGGCATCCGCCCGCGCCAGACCCCGTGGTGGAAGGGCCAGCGCGAGAAGCTGCTGGCCATGGCCTGGGAGGGCACCCCGCGTTACGTCTACCACCTGCCCACCGTGCGTGCGCGGGCACGCTCGCTGGCCGCGATCGGTGCGATCGACAAGCGCTACTACGCAATCAAGGCCAACCCGCACCCGGCCATCCTGCGCACCGTGGTGGAGGAGGGCTTCGGCCTGGAGTGCGTGTCGCTGGGCGAGATCCGCCATGTGCTGGCTTCGGTGCCGGGGCTGACCCCGCAGCAGGTGCTGTTCACCCCCAGCTTTGCCCCGCGCAGCGAGTACACCGAGGCCCTGGGCCTGGGCGTGACCGTGACCCTGGACAATGTCGAGCTGCTGCAGCGCTGGCCGGACATCTTCCGCGGCCGCCAGGTGTGGCTGCGCATCGACCTGGGCCGTGGCGATGGCCACCATGCCAAGGTCACCACCGGCGGCAAGGATTCCAAGTTCGGCCTGCCCACCGCGCGGGTGGAGGAATTCGTGCGCCTGGCCGGCGAGCTGGATGTGCGCATTGTCGGCCTGCATGCCCACCTGGGCAGCGGCGTGGGCAACCGCGAGCACTGGAAGCTGATGTATGACGAGCTGGCCGGCTTTGCCCGCCGCATCGGCTCGGTGCGCACCATCGACATCGGTGGCGGCCTGCCCATCCCCTACAGCGCCGATGACGAGCCGTTCGACCTGGTCGACTGGGCCGAGGGCCTGGACGAGCTCAAGCGCGTGCACCCGCAGTTCGGCCTGATCATCGAGCCGGGCCGTTTCATCGCTGCCGAATGCGGCGTGCTGCTGTCCTCGGTCACCCAGGTGGTGGAGAAGGAGGGCGTGCGCCGCGTCGGTCTGGATGCCGGCATGCACACCCTGATCCGCCCGGCGCTGTATGACGCCTGGCACGACATCGACAACCTGACCCGCCAGGGCGGCTATGCCGATGCCGAGTTCGACGTGGTCGGGCCGATCTGCGAGTCCTCCGACATTTTCGGCCGGGGGCGTAAACTGCCGGCTTCCACCGCACCGGACGATGTGATCGTGATCAGCGATGCCGGTGCCTACGGCTATTCGATGGCCAGCCACTACAACAACCGTGGTCTGCCGGCCCAGGACATCCTGGATGATGTGCCGTAAGCCGCGCGCCACTGCCACCGTTTTTCTTGCCCCAACCGGCCGGCCTGCGCGAAAACCGCGCGCCGTTTGATTTTTTCAGGTTGCCCATGACTGCTTTTGACAAACACCAGGTTGCCCGCTTCCGCTTCGTCCGCTGTGGGCTGGATCCGTCCAGTGGCGTGGCACAGCTGGTCTATGCCTTCGACGACGGCCCGGAGATGACCGAAACGGTGACCATCCCCGGTGCGCCGTTCACCCTTGATCCGGCCCGCGCCGAGGCGGCCCAGCGCGCTTTGCGCCTGCTGCACCTGATTGCCGGTGTCAGCTACTACAAGGCCGGTGTGCCGGCCCAGGTGGTGGTGGAGGGCTACGAGGTCGATGCCGACACCGCCGCCCTGGTGGAAAGCATCTACCTCAATGGTCTGGGCGAGTTTGCCTACCGCAACGGGCTGGACCTGCGCGGCCGCTTCAGCCTGCCGGCGGCCGGTACGGCCCCGGCGGCCCCGGTCATCGGCCTGGGCGCCGATGCCCTGGTGGCCATCGGTGGCGGCAAGGATTCGCTGGTTTCCATCGAGGCCCTGCGCCGCGCCGGGGTGGAGCAGACCATCACCTGGATCGGCGGTTCGCAGCTGATCCGGGCCTGTGCCGAGCGCACCGGCCTGGCCGTGCTCAACATCGGCCGCAGCCTGGCCCCGGAGCTGTTCGAACTCAACCAGCAGGGCGCCTGGAACGGGCATATCCCGGTCACCGCGGTGAACTCGGCCATCTTCGTGCTGGCTGCGGTGCTGCGCGGCAGCGGCCAGGTGGTGTTCTCCAACGAACGCTCGGCCAGCTACGGCAGCCAGATTCCCGGCACCGGCGAGGTCAACCACCAGTGGTCCAAGGGCTGGGCCTTCGAGCAGGCCTTCGGTGAGCATGTGGCCAACCATGTGGCCGCCGACCTGCAGTACTACTCGCTGCTGCGTCCGCTCTCCGAGCTGGCGGTAGCACGACAGTTCGCCCGCAACGACCATTACGACGCGCACTTTTCCAGCTGCAACCGCAATTTCCACATCCTCGGCGAGCGTCCGGTCAACCGCTGGTGCGGGGTCTGCCCGAAGTGCCACTTCGTGTTCCTGGCCCTGGCCCCGTTCATGCCCAAGACGCGTCTGGTGAGCATCTTCGGCCGCAACCTGCTCGATGACAGCAGCCAGATCCCCGGCTACGACGCCCTGCTCGAATACGGTGACCACAAGCCGTTCGAATGCGTGGGCGAGGGCCGCGAGTCGCGCGCGGCGATGGCCGCGCTGGCTGCCCGGGCCGAGTGGAACCAGGACACCATCGTGGCCCGTTTCAGCCAGCAGATTGCCCCGCAGCTGGACCCGGCTGCGCTGGCGTTGCCGCCGCAACTGGTACTGGACCGTGTCCACCGTATTCCTGCCGCGCTCTGGGACAAGGTCCGTGTTGATTTCACAGCTTGAAGGCATGGCCGTTGCCCTGTGGGGCTGGGGCCGTGAGGGCCGTGCGGCCTACCACGCCATCCGTGCGCAGTTGCCGGCGCAGCCGCTGACCCTGTTCTGCAGCCCGGCCGAGCTGGACCAGGCGCAGGCACTGGGCGATGCCCTGTTGACGGTGCGTACCGATGGCACGGCGCAGGCATTGGGCGCTTTTGCGCTGGTGATCAAGTCGCCGGGCATCAGCCCGTACAAGCCCGAGGCGCTGGCGGCACAGGCCGCCGGCACCCGCTTCATCGGTGGCAGCAGCCTGTGGTTTGCCGCCCATGCCAACGCGGACGGGGTGCTGGAAAACACCGTCTGCGTCACCGGGACCAAGGGCAAGAGCACCACCACCGCGCTGCTGGCGCACCTGCTGCGCGCCGGCGGCCACCGCACCGGCCTGGCCGGCAACATCGGCCTGCCGCTGCTGGAAGTGCTCGATCCGCAGCCGGCACCGGATTACTGGGCGGTGGAGCTGTCCAGTTACCAGACCGGTGAGGTCGGCCGTGCCGGCGTACGCCCGGCGGTGGCCATCGTGCTCAACATCTTCCCCGAGCATCTGGACTGGCACGGCAGCGAGCAGCGCTACATCGACGACAAGCTCAGCCTGGTCACGGCAGGGCACCCGCGCATCGCCGTACTCAACGCCGCCGATGTGCATTTGCAGGCGCTGCAACTGCCGCACAGCCAGGTGGTCTGGTTCAACCAGCCCGAGGGCTGGCACATGGTCGGCAGCGTGGTCCATCGCGGCAGCCAGGCCGTATTTGATACCGCCAACAGCCCGCTGCCCGGTGCCCACAACCGCGGCAACCTGTGCGCGGTGCTGGCTGCGATCGAGGCCATGGGCCTGGATGCGGTGGCGCTGGCACCGGCGGTGCAGTCCTTCCGCCCCTTGCCCAACCGCCTGCAGTGGCTGGGCCAGCGCGATGGCATCGGCTACGTCAACGACTCGATCAGCACCACGCCGCATGCCTCGCTGGCGGCGCTGGACTGCTTCGCCGGCTGGCGTATCGCCCTGCTGGTCGGTGGCCATGACCGTGGCCTGGACTGGCACGATTTTGCTGCCCACATGCAGCAGCAGGCGCCGCTGGAAATCATCACAATGGGCGCCAACGGCCCGCGCATCCATGCCTTGCTGCAGCCGCTGGCGGCCGGCCGTTTCGGCCTGCATGCCGCTGCGGATCTGGACGATGCGGTAAGGCTGGCGCGCCAGGCCCTGGGGGCGCAGGGTGGGGTGGTGCTGCTCTCGCCCGGTGCCCCGAGTTTCGGGGTCTACACCGATTATGTGGCGCGCGGCCGGCATTTCGCCGAGCTGGCCGGGTTTGACCCGGCCTTGATCAGCCAGATCCCCGGCCTCGGCGTAAATTGATTGTTGATAACGTAATGCGCAGGCGGTCAGTCGACCGCCTGCCAGACCATGGCCCGTTCCAGGGCGCGGTTGAAGTCGGCCAGGCTGAAGGGCTTTTCCAGGTGATAGATGCCGGGCTGGTCAATGGCCTGCTCGCTCATCGCCAGGCCGGACATGATCACCACGGGCAGCTCACGGTTGTCCTCGGTGGCGCGGATGGCCTTGATCAACTCATGACCGTTCATGCCCGGCATCATCAGATCGGTGAACAGTGCGGAGAAGCGCTGCTGTTCGGCCAGTGCCAGGGCCTGGCTGGAGCAATGCACCGCCACAGCTTGATAGCCGCTGTTGAGCAGCAGCATTTCGATCAGTTCGACCAGTTCGGGGTTGTCGTCGACGACCAGCACCGGGGGGATTGCGTTGGCCATGAGCCTCTCCTTCTGCATCCATGCAAATGGATTGAAAACGAGGCTTTAGGCTAGCCCCCCGGGCGGCAATGGGCAATGCCTGCCGGATAAGACCAAGGTCGGATCGGTAGCGGCCTGGAGAGGCCTATTCAGAGCGCACCAGTGGCCGGCGCAGGGTACGGTGGATCAGTTCGACCAGCTCGTTGCCGCCGAAGGGCTTGCGCAGGTAGTGGGTATTGCTGCTGTCCGGCAGCCAGTCGCCCAGCTCGATGCTGGACTGGCCGGAAATCAGGATCGCCGGAACCGCATGGTTGCCGGCGGTCTTGCGAATCTCGGTCAGCAGTTCCGGGCCGGACAGGTGCGGCATGCGGACATCGGAAAGCACCAGGTCAAAGCGTTGTTGCCGGGCCAGCATTGCGGCCTGCAGCGGAGAGGTGACTGCCGTCAGGCGGAAGCCTTCGCCTTCCAAAAGCAGTACCAGGAACTCCAGCAGGGGTTGGTTGTCGTCCACCAGCAGCACATGTGGTGCTGACGGGAGCGATGCAGCCTGATCCGGGTGCTGTCCGTTTTCCATGGTGCTCCTGGGGAAAACGGCGGCCTGGGGCCGCCGGTTGAATGTGATGATTATCTCAATTTTTATTGACAGGACGTGAAGGGATCTTCATCACGAAGGTGGTGTGCTTGGCATTGCTGTCCAGCGACAGGCTGCCTGCGTGCGCTTCGGCAATGCCCAGCGACAAGGGCAGCCCCAGGCCAGTGCCATGGCCGACATCCTTGGTGGTGTAGAACGGGGTGAACAGGCGCTCGGGGTGCTCGATGGCGCTGGTCAGGCCCGAATCACTGACCCTGAACATATAGTCGCCCTGGTGGATCTCGACCTGGATGTTGACCCAGCGTGGGCGGGGCAGGTTGGCCACATGCTGGATACCATTGCTGACCAGATTGACCAGCGCCTGGGCCAGCTCGAGTGGGTGGCCGAGCAGGGTCAGCTGGTCGGGGACGGCATCGTAGGTGACATCGACATTGTTCTCGCTGGCCATGGCCCGGGTCAGCTGCACCGTGTCCTGGATCAGGGTGTCGACGTGGACCACTTTCATCGTGGTGTCTTCATCCTTGCGTGCAAAGCGCAGCAGGCTGGAAATGATGCGGTCCATGCGGGTGACGGCATCGGCCTGGGCCTTGGCAATGCGGGCCACGCGACTGGCATCGGGTGGGCTGTTCCTGGCCTGGGCCTGCAGCTGTTCAGTACCCAGGCGCAGTGCAGACAGGGGGTTGTTGAGCTCGTGCGCCACCCCGGAAACCAGCATGCCGATATTGAAGATGCGGTTGGCGTGGATCGTGCTGATCTCGTGCTCGTGGTTCTGGATTGATGCCCGCTTGCGGTCGTCGATGTCCAGCAGCATCGCAATCAGGCCGCGCTCGCCCTGGGAAGAAGGGTTGCTGGCGGCATTGCACAGCATCCAGTGGTATCTGCCCTGTCCATCGCGCAGACGGAATTCGGCAGTGTGGCGTTCCTTGCTGCGGGGATCCATGCCCAGCACGCTGCGTGCCTGCTCGAGGTCCTGGTTGTGGATGCGGGCCAGAATATCCTCCAGCCCGATGCTCTGTCCTTCGCTGATGCCGAACAGCTGTTGCAGGTTGTCATCCAGCAGCAGCGCCTGCTCGCGGGTGTCGGGAATGTTGAGGTAACCGATGTTGAGCACGCCTTCGACCAGATCACGGTGCAGGCGGTTCTGCTGCTCGACCTGCAGCAGCTGTCGGGTATGGCTGATGTCATAAATGGTCATCACCACGCCGCGCACCTGTCCTTCGTGGTTGTAGTAAGGGAAGAACACCACCTGCAGCCATTGCTGCTCGCGCAGGTGCACATCGTGGCGCTGGATGCCGGCGTCACTCAGCACGTTGCGGCCCAGGCTGGAAATGTCCAGCCCGGCAAGGTTGGTGGCCAGGTCCTGGATCGGGCGGCCGATATCCTGCATACCCAGCGGAAAGTAACGACGCGAGGCCTCGGTATAGCGGCGGATGCACAGGCGCTCGTCAAGGAAGATCAGGGCGACGTCGGTGCTGGTGAGCAGGTTGGTGATGTCGTTGTTGGCATCGGTGAGCTGGCGGATTTTTTCTTCTAGCTCGGCGTTGACCGAATGCAACTCCTCGTTGACTGACTGCAGCTCCTCGTTGGTGCTCTGCAGCTCTTCGTTGCTGGAGAGCAACTCCTCGTTGGCGCTTTGCAGCTCCTCGTGGAAGGTTTCCTTGTCCTGTACCGATTCGCTGACGATCTGGCGCAGCTGGGCGTTTTCCTGCTCCAGCCGGGCCAGTCGCCCCAGCCCGCCGGTGCCGGACTGCAGGACGCTGAGCACATCGCGGGCATGTCGCAGCGGCCCGGGATGGAGATCGTGCGCCTGCCGGTTGCGGTCATCGGCCAGCATCTGCACCAGCACCGAGGGCTCGCGCTCGAAGGCGGTGGGCAAGCGTGAAAAACGCAGCTGGTCAAAGGCCAGCTTGCTGTCCTGGTTGCGGTAGGGATAGTCCCACTGGATCGGGGTGTCACTGTCCAGCGTTTCGGCCAGTCCGAGCTGGAGCAGGGCCTGCAGTTGCGGATCGGGCAGATGGGTATGCAGGTTCAGCCCCGGGCGTCCTGGTATCGCACGGCTGAAGATTTCACCGGTATGGCCGGTGAAATACTGTACTTCGCCATCTGCACGCACGATCAGGCTGTTGCCAGCCACCGTGGCGAAGGCCGCTTCAAATGCACCGCGCGCAACGGTCATCTGGTCAGGCTCGCGCTGTATCGCGGCCTGGCGGTGTGCAGGGGGCATGGCAATGGAACGGTTCAATTGCCAGCGGTCGCTGGCACTCAAGTGCACTCCGGCACGCTTGGCGAACATTTTCAGGCGCGTATCGACCTCGGCGAAGTATGGCTCAAGTCCGGCAGGGCCCTCACTCTCGCCCAGTACCAGTACGCCGCTTTCCTTCAAACCGAAATGGAAGTTGGAAATCACCTTGCGCTGCGCCTCAGGCCGCAGGTAAATCAACATGTTGCGGCAGAGCACCAGGTCCAGTGCATGCAACGGCGAATGCTTGAGCACGTTCTGTACGCTGAAGATGATCTTGCTGCGGATCTCGCTGACCACCCGCAGGCGGCCGAAATCCTCGCTGGCATTGACAAAGCCCTGCAGTTCGAAGCGGTTGATGAACGGCTGCAGGGTGCTGTATTCGTAGATGCCTTCAGCGGCGCGACGGATCGCATCCGGGTTCAGGTCGGTGGCGTAGATGCGGTATTCCTGCGCGGCATCCGTCTGCTCGACCAGCTTCTGCAGCAGCATGGCCAACGAATAGGCTTCTTCACCGGTGGAGCAGGCGCAGACCCATATCTTCAGCGGCTCGCTGCCGTTGCGTTCGAGCAGGTCCGGCAGGATCTTGCTTTCCAGCAGTTCGAATACCTGCGGGTTGCGGAAGAAGGAGGTCACGCCGATCATCAGGTCGGTGAACAGTGCCCGCAGCTCATGCCCGCCCTGGCGGAGGATCTGGTGGTATTGATCGATGGTGGTCAGCCCCAGACGGCGCATGCACTGGGTGATGCGGCGGTCGATGGTGCCGATCTTGTAGGCATTCAGATCCAGGTCGAAGTTGGCCCGCATCAGCTCGAAGATGCCGGCATACGGGTTGATGTCATTGCCTGGCTGACTGTCACGTTCGGTGTACAGCAGGGTCAGTGGATCGGTGTCCAGGTAGCCGTCGGGGGTGGCGGGCTTGCACATGCCGTTGTCCAGCCAGGCAGCAATGCGTGCCGGGATCAGGCGTGGCGGCTGTACCTCGTCATAGCAGCCGGCGTTGATCACCGACAGCGGCATGCCGTCGAATTTGGCATCGGACAGCTGCTGCACCAGTACATAGCCGCCATGTTCATGCACCGCACGACAGCCGGCGGTGCCGTCACTGCCGGTGCCGGAGAGCAGGACCACGCAGGTATCGATCGGATCGGCACGCCGGGTCAGTGATTCCAGGAACACGTCGATGGTGAAGTAAGGGCGTTCGGACTCATCACGGGTAATGGACTTGACCGTGTGCCCGTCGAGCATGATCTGTGTGCCGGGCTGGATCACATGGATGTTGTGCGTCTTGAGCTCCAGGCCATCGTGCAGCTCATGCACCGGCTGGCTGGTATGCGATTGCAGCAGGCTGACCAGCTCGCTGCGGTAGGCCGGGGACAGGTGCTGGATCACCACGGTGGCGACGCCCAGATCGCCCGGATAGGCGTCCAGGATTTCACTGATCGGGCCCAGGCCACCGGCACTGGCGGCGATCACCACCAGCGGCAATGGGGCTGGGGCAGTGTTGCTTGCTGCAACAGGTGGCATCTGCTGGTTGGGCATGGGGCGGATCAGGGGCAGGTCAGTGCCTGGCCGATGCGGGCCGGGGCGGGCTGTTCGTCGAGGAACTGGTTCAGCGCTTCCAGCGCCGGGCAGTGGTTGGCCTGCTGACGCAGCGTGTACAGGGTCTGTTGCCAGCTGCCGTTTTCCAGGTGCTGGATGAACGTCGCCGGGCTGTGGCTGAAGCCCATGTACCAACGGTCGAACTGCTGGCCCGGGTGCCGGCCATCGGCCAACAGATGGATGGCACTGTGCCGCTGGGAGGCCAGGATGCGTGCCATCACCTGGTCGGTGGCGTAGTCAGTGCCTTCGAAGTACTGGAAGAATCGCTGGCCGTCGTACAGCAGCACCCCGGTCACGCCAATACGGGCGTTGAAGGTGCGCGCATCCAGCAGCAGCGCGTCGATGCACTGGGCGGAGAGGTCGGGTTGGGCCGTGCTGACATAGGCGATGTGACGGGTCACGGCAGGTCCTGCAACGGTGCGGTGGGCAATGGCGATGTGGCTGATGGGTTACCCCGGCGGCAGGTTGCGGTTCTCTTGGGCATGCATGTGCGCTCGTGTATCGGTCAGCTGCATTTATAAAATCGCCAACGGATAGATCAGGTGATGGACGGCACCTGCATGACTGCGGGCCAACCCCGGTTGATCCCGGGCCGGGGCAGGGGGGCGGAAGTGCCTGCCTGCCCTCGCAGACGCAGGATCCAGGCAATAAAAAACCCGGCATCGCCAGATGCCGGGTTGCTGCCATGCTCAGCCGGGTGTCGGCTCAGAACGGGATGTCGTCGTCAGCGAAGTCGTCCATCGGCGGTGCCTGCGGTGCCGGGGCCGGAGCCTGACGCTGCGGGCGCTGCTCGTAACCGCCCTGGTTGCCGCCGCCGTAGTTGCCACCCTGGTTGCCGCCACGATTGCCACCGCGGTTGCCGTAGCCTTCGTTGCCGCCGCCGAAATCATTGCCGCCCTGCGGGCGGGCCTGACGCTGCGGACGCTCGCCGCCCATGCCACCGCCGCCGCCTTCACCGCGGCCGCCGAGCATCTGCATCTCGTCGGCGACGATGTCGGTGCTGTAGCGTTCCTGGCCGTCCTGGCCGGTGTACTTGTCATAGCGGATGGAGCCCTCGACATACACCGAGCTGCCCTTGCGCAGGTACTCGCCGGCAATTTCGCCCAGCTTGCCGAAGAACACCACACGGTGCCATTCGGTACGTTCCTGCTGGTTGCCGTCACGGTCCTTGCGCACCGAGGTGGTGGCCAGGGAGACGCGGGTGATGGCCATGCCGGCCTGGGTGTACTTCACTTCCGGGTCGTTGCCGAGGTTGCCGACCAGGATGACCTTGTTGATGCCGCGTGCCATGGGAGTCCTTCTTTTCCGTTGGGTGAACCCGCCGGATACGCGGGTCTAGCCAGTGGATTATAGCGGTCTGGCCGGCGCTGTCAGGCCTTGCCGCAAGCTGGCCTGGGGGCGTGCCGGATCTGGCTGCGGGTGGCCACAAAAGCGGCAATGACCGGGCGTACACGGCCTTGCCGGCCTATAATTGCCCGGTCATTCACAGTATCGACCGCATGACCATCATCGACGCCCCCCGCACCGCCCTGGGCCTGGCCCAGATCCAGACCTTCGCCGCACCGGACATGGCTGCGGTCGACTCCCTGATCCG
This sequence comes from Stenotrophomonas ginsengisoli, assembly GCF_001431485.1. Classification (GTDB taxonomy): domain Bacteria; phylum Pseudomonadota; class Gammaproteobacteria; order Xanthomonadales; family Xanthomonadaceae; genus Stenotrophomonas; species Stenotrophomonas ginsengisoli. Next base: position 34,108 of record NZ_LDJM01000018.1, read on the forward strand.
GACGCGGCTGGCCTCCGATGTTGTGCTGATCAACCAGATTGCCGACCACATCATTTCTGCCGGCGGCAAGCGCCTGCGGCCGATGCTGGTCCTGCTGGCCGGGCGCGCGCTGGCCGGTTCCGGCCCGGTGCACCACCAGCTGGCGGCGATCATCGAGTTCATCCACACCTCGACCCTGCTGCACGATGACGTGGTGGACGAATCGGACCTGCGCCGTGGCCGCAGCACCGCCAATGCGCTGTGGGGCAATGCGCCCAGCGTGCTGGTCGGTGACTTCCTGTATTCGCGCAGCTTCCAGCTGATGGTCGAGCTGGACCAGATGCCGGTGATGCGCATCCTGGCCGATACCACCAACAAGATCGCCGAGGGCGAAGTGCTGCAGCTGCTGCATGTGCACAACCCCGATACCGACGAAGCGGCCTACCTGCGGGTGATCGAGCGCAAGACCGCGGTGCTGTTTGCCGCGGGCACCCAGCTGGGTGCGCTGGCCTGCGGCGCCGACGCAGCCGTGCAGCAGGCCTTGTACGACTACGGCATGGCCCTGGGCTATGCCTTCCAGATTGCCGATGACGTACTGGACTACTCGGCCAATGCCGAAGAGCTGGGCAAGAACCTGGGCGATGACCTGGCCGAAGGCAAGGCCACCCTGCCGCTGATCCATGCCATGGCCCACAGCGATGTCGCCACCCGTGCCCGCCTGGCCCAGATCATCCAGGACGGTGACAGCTCGGCGATGCCCGAAGTGCTGGCCGCCATCCAGGCTACTGGCGGGTTGGAATACAGCCGCCAGCGTGCGGTTGAATATGCCGATGCCGCCGAAGCCGCGCTGGACGGCCTGGGCGAGAACGAGGCCATTGCCGCCCTGCGTGGCCTGGCCCGTTACGCGGTGAGCCGCAGCCACTGAGCCACGTGCTGTTGTCTGGCTGTTGATGAAAACGCCCCGACAGGGGCGTTTTTTGATGATGCCGTGGCAAGCCTGCGTCCTGACGTATTGTCAGTGTCAGCAACAACAACGGCGCCCTGCGGCGCCGTTGTTGTTTTTGCATGGTGGCAAGCCGATCAGTCGCGGGTCAGGCGCTTGAGCAGCGGGGTGACCACGAACAGTGCGGCACCGGCCACCAGGCCGATCCACATCATCGAGGTGAACACACTGCTGTAGGTGGCCAGGGCCATTTCACGGCTTGCATCGTGCGGTACGGCCGCCCAGGTGCCGAGGCGGCCGGCGATGATTTCACCGAAGGCCGAGAACAGGAACCAGGCGCCCATCATCATGCCGACGGCACGCGGGATGGACAGGCTGGTGACGGCCGACAGACCGACCGGGGAGAGCACCATCTCGCCCATCACCAGCACGAAGTAGGCCAGCACCATCCACCACAGGCTGACCAGCCCGGTGTCGGCATTCGGGTTGGCCGCGGCATAGGCCAGCACGGCGAAGGCCAGGCCGCAGAACACCAGGCCCCAGGCGAACTTGGCCGGGTAGGACGGGTTCAGGCCGATCCGGTCCAGACGCGGCCACAGCCAGGCAAATACCGGCGACAGGCTGATCACGGCCAGGGCACCGATCGCGGTGGTCTGGGCGGCGTTCCAGCGGATGCCGAAGGTGGTCAGGTCCATGGCACGGTCAGCCATGGCCAGCCACGGGCCGTAGGTCTGCTCGTACAGGCCCCAGAACAGGGCCGACACGGTGATCAGCACCATCAGCATGACCATGCGGCCCTTTTCGGCGGCCGAGATGCCCGACAGCAGCAGCTTGATGAACCACAGGTACAGACCCGCGCCGAGGACCACGGCAACCAGTTCGGTCAGGGTGACCTCATGGCCGCCGACCAGGGCCGAGAGCGGGCCGAAGTTGATCTTGGTCTGCAGCACCTGCCACACGGCGAAGGTCATCACCACGCCGCCGGCGTAGATCAGCCATTCGGCCTTGGGGGTGTGGCCGGCCGGCGGTTCGGCCTGGCCGAGCAGGTGGCGGCGGCCCAGCACGAACTGGACCAGGCCCAGGGCCATCATCAGCCCGGACAGGGCGAAGCCGTAGCCCCAGCCATAGTTGATGCCGACATAGCCGACGATCAGCGAGGACAGGAAGGCGCCGACATTGATGCCCATGTAGAAGATGGTGAAGCCCGAATCGCGGCGCGGATCATGCTCGGGGTACAGGCGGCCGACGATGGTGGAGATGTTGGGCTTGAGGAAGCCCACGCCCACACCGATCAGGGCCAGCGAGAAGTACATGATCTGGATCGCGCCGGTGTCCTGTACCGCCTGGCCCTGTACACCTTCGGCCGCGTGGCCGGTCCAGGCCATGCCCAGCTGGCCCAGCACCAGCAGGATGCCGCCGTAGATCACGGCCTTGCGCATGCCGATGAAGCGGTCGGCGAGAATGCCGCCGAGCAGGGGCAGGGCGTAGGCCAGGCCGGCGTAGGTGCCCAGCAGCAGGTAGCCGTCGGCATCGTTGAACAGGTGGTGCTTGGTGAGGTAAAGCAGCAGCAGCGCCTTCATGCCATAAAAGGCAAAGCGCTCCCACATTTCGGTCAGGAAGCAGACGAACAGGCCCTTGGGGTGGCCGAGCAGTTGCTCCCCGGCCAGCGTTGCAGCTGGGGCGGTAGTGGTCACGGGATGGGTTTTCCGCATGGATGGGTGGAAGGCAGTATAGGCCCGGCCCCGGGACGAGGGCAGGCCATGACTGCCGGCCCTTGGACTACGCCACAGCCCGCACTACCATCGGAGGTTTGCCGTAAACCCTTTGGAGAGAGTGCGATGACATTTCGCCACGCCCTGTTGCCGTTGTGCCTGCTGGCCGCCCTGCCGGCAGCCGCCCAGGCAGCCCCCTCGCGCGGTCTGCAGGTCCAGGACCTGGTGGCCATCGAGCGGGTGTCCGCGCCGATGCTCACTGCCGATGGCCGCCATGTGCTGTTCGTCCAGCGCACGGCCGATGCCGACTACAAGGGCAGCGCGGCGGTGTTCAAGCGCAACCTGCTCACCCGCGACAACCGCCCGCCGGAACAGTTGACCCCGCAGGGCTGGAACATCAGCGCGCCGAGCCTGTCGGCCGATGGCGCAACGCTGTACTTCCTGTCGGCCAAGGGCGGCAGCAACCAGTTGTATTCGATGCCGGTGGCCGGTGGCGAGCCGGTGCAGCTGACCGAACTGGCCCGTGACCTGGACAGCTACAAGGTGTCTCCGGCCGGTGACCGCGTGTTGTTTGCCGCCGATGTCTACCAGGACTGCGGTTCGGACCTGGCCTGCACCAGCACGCGCCTGGATGCCCGGGCGGCGAACAAGGCCAGCGGCAAGATCCACAATGGCGTGTTCGTACGCCACTGGGATACCTGGGCCGATGGCCGCCGCAACACCCTGTTCGTGGCCGACATCAAGGCCGGCAAGGCAACCACGGCCACGGCCATCAGCGCCGGCATTGCCGGGGATGCGCCGTCCAAGCCGTTCGGCGGCAACGAGGACTACACCTGGTCGCCGGATGGCAAGAGCGTGGTGGCTGCCATCCGTGTGGCCGGTGCCGGCGAGCCGTGGTCGACCAATTTCGACCTGTACCGGATTGACCCGGCCGGCCGGCAGGCACCGCGCAACCTCACTGCTGCCAACCCGGCCTGGGATGCCGGCCCGGTGTTTTCTGCCGATGGCAAGACCCTGTACTACCGCGCGATGAAGCGCCCGGGTTTCGAGGCGGACCGCTTCGGCCTGATGGCCATGGACATGCGCAGCGGCAGCAGCCGTGAAATCGCCCCGGGCTGGGACCGCTCGGCCGATGGCATCGTGCTGTCGGCCGATGGCAAGACCCTGTATACCGGCGCCCAGGACACCGGCGAGCATCCGCTGTTCGCGGTGACCATCGCCAATGGGGAAGTGACCAAGCTGGTGGCCGGCGGCACCGTGGGCAGCTTCGATGTGGCCGGCGACACCCTGGCCTTCACCCGCAATACCCTGCACAGCAACGATCAGGTGTTCACCACCACCACCGCGGTCGATGCGCCGCAGCGGGCGATCACCCCGGCCTTTGCCGAGCGCGTGGCCGAGGTCGGCTTCGGCGACTACGAGCAGTTCAGCTTTGCCGGCTGGAACAATGAAACCGTGCACGGTTACGTGGTCAAGCCGTGGAACTACGAAGCCGGCAAGAAGTATCCGGTGGCCTTCCTGATCCACGGTGGCCCGCAGGGCAGCTTCGGCAACAGCTGGAGCCAGCGCTGGAACCCGCAGACCTATGCCGGCCAGGGCTATGCGGTGGTGATGATCGACTTCCACGGTTCCACCGGTTATGGCCAGGCCTTCACCGATGCGATCAGCCAGCATTGGGGCGACCGTCCGCTGGAAGATCTGCAAAAGGGCTGGGCCGCGGCCCAGGCCAAGTACGACTTCATCGATGGCGGCAATGCCTGCGCCCTGGGCGCCAGCTACGGCGGTTACATGATCAACTGGATCGCCAGCCAGTGGAATGACGGCTTCAAGTGCCTGGTCAACCACAACGGTGTGTTCGATACCCGCTCGATGGGCGCGGTGACCGAGGAAACCTGGTTCACCGAATGGGAATTCGGCGGCCCGCTGTTCTCGCACCCGGAAGGCTACGAGGCCTTCAACCCGTCGCGCCACATCGACAAGTGGCAGACCCCGATGCTGGTGGTGGCCGGGCAGAACGATTTCCGCGTGCCGCTGGACCAGAGCCTGTCCACCTTCCATACCCTGCAGCGCCGTGGCATCGAGTCGCAGCTGCTGTACTTCCCGGACGAGAACCACTGGGTGCTCAAGCCGCACAACTCGATCCAGTGGCATGACACCGTCAATGCCTGGCTGGAAAAGCACCTGGGCCAGTAAGGCCCTGCACTGACGGCGCGTGGCCGCTGGCCGCGCGCCGTTTCCCTGCTACCTATTCTCCATGGGAGGGGCGATGAGCCCTGATACCACTGCAACCACTGCAACCACGCTGATCACCAACGATATCGTCGGCCTGGGGCTGATCGCCGCCACCCTGGCCACGGTGTTCTACCTGTCCAGCAAGACCGAGGGCTTCTGGAAGAAGTTCTTTGCCATCGTGCCGGCCCTGCTGCTGTGCTACTTCATTCCGGCCATCTACAACACCGCCGGAATCATCGATGGCCACAGCACCAAGCTGTACAACCCGGTCGCACGTGACGTGCTGTTGCCGGCCGCACTGGTGTTGCTGACCCTGTCCATCGACCTGAAGGGCATCATCAAGCTGGGCCCGAAGCTGTTGATCATGTTCGTCACCGGCACCATCGGCATCATGCTTGGCGCGGTGGTCTCCTTCCAGGTGATGAAGCTGATCCACCCGGCCACCGTGGCCGGCGACACCTGGGCCGGGATGGCGGCGCTGGCCGGCAGCTGGATCGGCGGCGGCGCCAACATGGCGGCGATGCGCGAGACCTTCAACGTCGATGCCACCACCTTTGGTCAGTTCGCCGTGGTGGACGTGGTCTGTGCCAGCATCCTGTTGATGCCGGGCCTGATCTGGCTGGCCGGGCGCGCGGAGAAGATCGATGCCCGCAACGGCGCCGACACCTCGGCCATCGATGACATGAAGCGCCGGATTGCCGATTACGAGGCCAAAAGTGCCCGCATCCCGACCCTGACCGACCTGATGGTCATCGTCGGTGTCGGCCTGGGCGTGGTCGGTGCGGCCCATGCCCTGGCTGCGCCGCTGGCAACCTGGTGTGCGGCCAACATCAGCTTTGCCAAGCAGGCTTCGCTGGACAACCAGTTCGTCTGGGTGGTGATGCTGTCCACTTTTGCCGGCCTGAGCCTGAGTTTCACCAAGGTGCGCAACCTGGAGGCAGCCGGCGCTTCCAAGGTGGGCACCCTGTTCCTGTATTTCCTGATCGCCTGCATCGGCATGCAGATGGACCTGCTCTCGCTGCTGGAACGCCCGTGGCTGTTCCTGCTCGGGGTGATCTGGATGGGCACCCATGTGCTGCTGCTGTACGTGGTCGGGCGCCTGCTCAAGGCCCCGATGTTCTTCCTGGCCATCGGCTCGCAGGGCAATGTCGGTGCGGCGGCCTCGGCCCCGGTGGTGGCAGCGGCTTTCCATCCGACCCTGGCGCCGGTGGGGGTGCTGTTGGGTACCGTGGGCTATGCCACCGGTACCGTGCTGGCCTATCTGACCGGGCTGGTGCTCAAGTGGATGGCCGGCGCCTGAGTACGGGCCAGGCCGGGTTGTCACAACAAAAAAGGGCGCCGAAGGCGCCCTTTGTTGTTGCTGCGTTGCCGGTGCTCAGTGGCTCAGGGCATTGCTGCGCTGTGTCTGCTGGCTGGCCGCTTGTTCCTGTGCTGCTTGCTGGCTGGTGTGTTCCAGGCGCTGGTAGCTGTGCAGGGCCGGTTCACGCGCTGCGGCTTCGGCCAGGACCACGCTGCGTTGCTGGGCCGGGTCATCGCGACCGCCCTGGATGGCCACCAGACGCTGCTGGTCCGGGGTCAGGAGCAGGTGGTCGATACGCTGCAGGCCATCCTGGCTGGCATGGGCGGCGACATGGCTGGCGGTGTTGAAAAAACGGTTGTCATCGTGCAGGCCCAGCGGTGCACGCTGCACGGAAAGCCCGCGCGCGGCATCGAGCAGCAGCTGCTGGCCGTTGTCCTGGCTGGGCACCGGCCACGGGCGTTCCTCCAGCCCGGCCAGTTGCTGGGCCTGGAGTACCGCGTCGATGCCGTGCAGGTCCAGGCGGTGCTTGAGCATCACCCCCGGGACCATGCGTTCGAACAGGTTCTTCGGATCCGGGTCAGGTAGCTCGATGCGGTGGCCGGGGGCATCGGGCATGACCCAGCGGCTGAGCAGGTTGTCTTCCTGCAGGTAGGTGAGCAGTTCGTTGCGTACCTCGTAACTGCGCACCAGGCCATCACGGGCCTGCTGCTTGAGCACGCCGGCATCGCAGTCGAAGCGTTCCAGGGTGGAATCATGCACGCCGGCGGCATTGAAGGTCACCGTCGGCACCTCGTGGACCATGCCGGCGGCAGCTGCCAGGCCGCCGCCCAGCGAATGTCCGCTCAGGACCAGCTCCGGGCCCCAGACCTGGTTGGCCTTGCTGGTCAGGGCCACGGCCTGGTCGTACTGCACATCGGTCAGGCCCAGGCCCTGGCGCAGGTTGCTGCGCCAGTCACGGCCCTGGTCGGTACCGTTGAAGGCCAGTACCACCAGACCCTGCTCATTGCGGTACAGGGCGGCATCAAAGCCACTCTTGGCATCGTTCAGGTCTGCCGGACTGATGCCGGCCGCAGCCAGGGCAGGGCCTTCGACGGGCTGCCAGCCGGGTGGCAAGGCCTGCACCGCCACCGAGGGGTCACGGCGATGCGCGGCCAGGGTGTAGGTGCTGGCCAGCAACTGGGCCAGTTCGCGATCCACCTGGTGCGGGCTCTGGCCGCTGATGCTGGCGGCCAGGTCGGCGGCCGGGGTTTGCTGGGCAGACATGCGCATATCCTTGTGCGTGGTGGCTGCAGGAAGCGGTGCCACGGTCATTGGTTGGCCGTGAGCCAGTCCAGCACCGCTTGGCGATCGGCGCGGCCCTTGGCGTTGAGTCGTGCGCTGTCCTGTTCGAACAACAGCGACTGGAAGCGCACACCACGGATGTTGGTGGTGTCGTAGTTGGCGCCGGCCTTGAGCAGCTGCAGGGCACGGGCGGCATCGCCAACCTCGGCAGCCACATGCAGCAGGGTGTTGCCCATGGCATCGGCACGGTTGATGTCCGCCCCGGCAGCCAGCAGCAACGCGAACTGGGCATCGCGACGGCTCTGCACGGCGCGGAAGATCGGGGTGCGTGCTGCGCGGCCGCCGATCAGATCGACCGGGGCGCGGTGTTCAATCAATACCTGCAGGTAGCGTGGGTCATCCACGCTGGCGGCCAGGTGGGCCACGCTCTCACCGTCCATGCCCGGTGTGGAGGGATCAAAGCCGGCCAGCAGCAGGGCGGCCAGCGAGCCGGGCTGACGGTTCCAGATCGCCCATTCCAGCAGGGTCACATTGTCCTGACCACTCGGATTGGGCCGGGTGTGGCTGCTCAGTGAGGCGATGTCGCCGGTGTCGCCATCGGCAACGGCCTGGGCCAGCGGATGCAGCTCACTGGGAAAGGGGGACGCGGCAGCCATGTGGGACAGGGGCATGGGCATTTGCTCGGCATGGGCATGGGGCAGACCGAGGGCCAGGATCAAGGCCAGCGCGGTCGATAACGGCGGGATCTGGAGACCTGCAGACACCGGTTGCACTCCGTGTTGCGGCGCTCAGAAGCGACGTACCAAAAATGCTACCGCGCCTGTGTGCGGCAAAACGTGCTGGTTTTGTGACCTCTCTCCCAGCTCGGCAAGCCGGCAGGCACTTCAGCAGCAGCGCCCGCCACCCTTGCCGCCATAGCGGGCGTCCTGGCGCTCGCGGAAGAAGGTGGGGTAATCCATTACCGGTTGCCCGGGATGATGCAGGCGCATGTGCGCACGGTAGGTGTCGTAGTCGGGCAGGCCGCAGGCCAGGCGGCCGGTCTGCACCAGCCGCCGCCACAGGTGGCCCAGGGCCTGCCCGAGCCGCGCGATCATGGCTGGAGCTGATCCGGCTTCAAGGCCACATAGGCGGTTTCGCGGTCGCTGCGCTGCGGGTTGGCGCGGGCGCTGCGGATGGTCTTGATCGAATACAGCAGCACGGCCAGGACCACGAACAGGAACAGCACGGTCAGCCCGGCATTGACGTAGTTGTTGACCATCACCTGCTGCATCTGGCCGAAGTCCTTGGACGGAGGCAGCAGGTTGCCGGCCGCGATGGCGTCACGGTAGCGGTTGGCCTGGGCCATGAAACCCACCCCCGGGTCACTGGAAAACAGCTTGATCAGCCCGGCACTGATGGTGCAGATCAGCAGCCACACCGCCGGCAGGGCCGGCACCCAGGCGTAGCGGTCCTTCTTCAGCTTGAACAGCACCACCGTGCACAGCAGCAGGGCCACCCCGGCCAGCATCTGGTTGGCGATGCCGAACAGCGGCCACAGCATGTTGATGCCACCCAGCGGATCGGTCACACCCTGGTAAAGGAAGTAACCCCACAGCGCGACACAACCGCCGGTGGCCACGATGCTGGCCAGCCAGGAATCGGTCTTGCCCATGGCCGGGATGAAGCTGCCCAGCAGGTCCTGCAGCATGAAGCGGCCGGCGCGGGTACCGGCGTCCACCGCGGTGAGGATGAACAGGGCTTCGAACAGGATCGCGAAGTGGTACCAGAAGGCCATCATGCCGTCGCCGGGAATCACCGCATGCAGGATCTGGGCGATGCCCACAGCCAGGGTCGGCGCACCGCCGGCGCGCGACAGGATGCTGGCCTCGCCGATGTCCTGGGCGGTTTGGGTCAGCTGTTCCGGGCTGATGGCAAAGCCCCAGTTGGTCACGACCTGGGCCGCATGCACCGGATCGGTGCCGATCACCGCGGCCGGGGCATTCATCGCAAAGTAGATGCCCGGCTCGATCACCGAAGCGGCGACCATGGCCATGATCGCCACGAATGATTCCATCAGCATGCCGCCATAACCGATGTAGGCGGCATGGCCTTCGCTGGCGATCAATTTGGGCGTGGTGCCCGAGCTGATCAGGGCGTGGAAGCCGGATACCGCGCCGCAGGCGATGGTGATGAACAGGAACGGGAACATCGAGCCTTTCCAGACCGGGCCGGTGCCATCGGTGAACTGGGTCAGGGCCGGCATCTTCAACTCCGGCATCACGATCAGGATGCCCAGGGCCAGGCCAACGATGGTGCCGATCTTCAGGAAGGTGGACAGGTAATCGCGCGGGGCCAGCAGCAGCCACACCGGCAGCACCGCGGCAACGAAGCCGTAGCCGATCAGCATCCAGGTAATTTCGGTGCCGGTGAAAGTGAACATCGGGCCCAAGGTCGGGTGCGCTGCGACTTTGCCGCCGTAGATGATCGCGGCGATCAGCAGGACCAGGCCGACGATGGAGATCTCGCCGATCCGCCCGGGGCGGATGTAGCGCATGTAGATGCCCATGAGGATGGCGATGGGCATGGTCGCCATCACCGTGAACATGCCCCAGGCACTCTCGGCCAGGGCCTTGACCACGATCATCGCCAGCACGGCGAGGATGATGATCATGATCATGAACACCCCGAACAGGGCGATGGTGCCGGGCACCGGGCCCATTTCCTCGCGTACCAGCTCGCCCAGCGAACGGCCATCACGGCGGCTGGAAATGAACAGGACCATGAAATCCTGCACCGCGCCGGCCAGGACCACACCGGCAATCAGCCACAGGGTGCCGGGCAGGTAGCCCATCTGTGCGGCCAGTACCGGGCCGACCAAGGGCCCGGCGCCGGCGATGGCGGCAAAGTGGTGGCCGAACAGGACGTGCTTGTTGGTGGGCACGTAGTCCAGGCCGTCATTGCGGGTCCAGGCCGGGGTGGCCCGGCCCGGGTCCACGCCGAGCACCTTGTTGGCGATGAACAGGCCATACCAGCGGAAGGCGACCAGATACAGCGACACGGCCGCGGCGACAATCCACAAGGCATTGATGTGTTCGCCACGACGCAGCGCGACCACGCCCAGACAGGCGGCGCCGATGACAGCGAGCAGGGCCCAGAGGCCTTTGTTGAACCCTTTCATAGATGTCTCTCCGCCATGCATGGTGGTGCCATTCAAACGCTACCGGCCGGCGCCGGCCATACGGCTTTGGATTAAGGCCGGCTCAGCGGTTGCCCAACAGGGTGTGGTTCAGGCGCAGGTTGCCGATCTGTTCGATGCGGGTGTCCAGCTCGGCCTGGTTGCCGGCGTTGAACCACAGCTGCACATACTGGTTCTTGGCCAGTTTGGTCACCGTGATGCGCCGGTACTGGGCCTGCTCGCTGTTGTCGGCGATCAGGTCCATGCGGTACCAGTGGATGGACTGGTCGGCAAAGCTGGCGCGCTCGGCGCGCAGGGCGCGGGCCAGGTGCAGGTTCGGCTCCTGGCCGGTGAGCATCAGGTTGAAGGCATCATTGCCGCTGTCATCGACTGCGCGGCACAGCACATAGCCGTCGCGCTGCTGCTGGTCCCACTGCAGGTTGCTGCCGCCGGGCAGGTCAGGGCAATGGGTGGGTGTTGGCTGCTGGGCGCTGGCCCCCAGGCTCATGGCCAACAGGCTGGACAGCATCAGACAGGATTGCAGGTAGTTCACTTCGACTCCCGGTAAGCGTACGCGTAAGGTGAGCCGGGCCTGCGGGCAGGGCCACGCAATGCACCGGGTTGGCAACAGCGGTAAGGCGGTTACGGCAACTACAACGACGGACGTGGGGGCGTTGGTTGAAATGTGAACGCAACGTGTACGGATACTTGTAGCGCATTTGCGGCCAAGGTGCGAGAGGGATCGGGCCAATCTGCGTGCTGTGCATCGATTGCAGGCTGCGCCATGACGGACGGTCGCCTTCCGGAGCCCGAAAACGACAACGCCCCGCACACCCGGCGCTGACCGGGCGGGCGGGGCGTCATGCGCGGCAATCAGGCCTTGTCCTGGCCCAGCTGGCGGTAGATCGCGCCGCCGATCAGGCCGCCGATGATCGGTGCCACCCAGAACAGCCACAGCTGCGACAGCGCGCCGCTGCCGGCGAACAGGGCCACAGCGGTGGAGCGGGCCGGGTTGACCGAGGTGTTGGTCACCGGGATGGAGATCAGGTGGATCAGGGTCAGGGCCAGGCCGATGGCAATCGGGGCGAAGCCGGCCGGTGCGCGCGCATGGGTGGCGCCCATGATCACGATGACGAACATGGCGGTGAGCACGATTTCGATCAGCGCTGCCGCGACCACGCTGTAGCCACCCGGCGACATGGCGCCGTAACCGTTGGTGGCAAAGGTGCCGGCCGCGGTCGGGTCAATGGCAAAGCCGTTCTGGCCGCTGGCGACCTGCAGCAGGATGAAGCCGGCCAGGGCGCCGCCGGCGACCTGGGCCACGATGTAGGGCAGCAGGTCACGGCCGTCGAAACGGCCGCCGGCCCACAGGCCGAAACTCACCGCCGGGTTGAAGTGGCCGCCGGAAATGTGGCCCAGGGCATAGGCACCGGTCAGTACGGTCAGGCCGAAGGCCAGCGACACACCAAGCAGGCCGATGCCCAGCGGATTGCCCGGGCCGCCGAAGTTGGCCGCCAGCACCGCGCTGCCGCAGCCGCCCAGGACCAGCCAGAAGGTGCCGATGAATTCGGCGGTCAAGCGTTTGCTCATGCCCATTGCAGGTACCTCGGTCGGGAAAGGATGTCTGCCGCATCATGGGCTGGCGTCAGCCGCTTGGGAAGTGGTCGGCCGCAGGCGGGGTGATCGGCAACGGGTACAATCCTTCTCTTCTTGAACCTGTCCTTCGGAGACTTGCAGTGACCCGTACCCTCGTGCTGTTGCGCCACGGCCAGAGCCAGTGGAATTTGGAAAACCGTTTCACCGGCTGGGTGGATGTGGACCTGACCGAGAAGGGGCGTGCCGAAGCGGTGGCTGCCGGTGAGGTGATGCGTGCCGAAGGCCTGCAGTTCGATGTGGCCCACACCTCGGTGCTCAAGCGCGCCATCCGCACCCTGCAGGGTGCGCTGGGGGCGATGGATCAGGATTGGCTGCCGGTCAACAAGACCTGGCGCTTGAACGAGCGCCACTACGGCGCACTGCAGGGCCTGGACAAAGCCGAGACGGCGGCCAAGCACGGCGAGGACCAGGTCAAGGTGTGGCGTCGTTCCTATGACATTCCGCCGCCGGCAATGGATCTGGCCGACCCGGGCCACCCGGCCAATGACCGCCGTTATGCCGGCCTGGATGCCGCCGCCCTGCCGGGCACCGAGTCGCTGGCCACCACCCTGGAGCGCGTGCTGCCGTATTGGCATGACGCCATCGCTCCGCAGCTCAAGGCAGGCAAGACCGTGCTGGTCACTGCCCACGGCAATTCGCTGCGCGCGCTGTACAAGTACCTCACCGGTGCCAGCGAGGCGGAAATCCTGGAAGTGAACATCCCCACCGGCATGCCGTTGAAGTTCGAGCTGGATGACAACCTGAAGGTCATCAGCTGGCGCTACCTGGGCGATGAGGAGGCTGCCAAGGCGGCCGCCGAAGCCGTGGCCAACCAGGGCAAGGCCAAGTAAGGCGTCGTCAACGCACTGGTGGAAAAACAAACCCGGCCAAGGCCGGGTTTGTTGTATGCGCAAGCGACTGAGGGGCCATCAACCCGGTTGGACCGCGCACTTGAGGTAGTTGTCCATTACCGCCTGCCAGGACGCGGCGGGATCAAAGCCGGCGACCAGGTCCGGCGCGTTGCCTCCGGTGAACTGACGCATGCCGTGGTTGATCATCCACGACGGGTGATAGGTGGGTGGGCCGATGCTGGCCACGGCCTGGCACAGCGGGGCGCGTTTGCCGGGATCGGCGGACAGCTCGGTGATGATGCCCATGAAACGATCGTGATCTGCCTCTCCCAGGGCCTCACGCAACTGCATTTCCAGTGCGCTACTGGCTTGGTGGGCGGTGGTGTCGGCTACCCGGGCGCGGTCAAAACGGCCGTAGGCGGTACCCAGGAAATACAGTGGCAGGACCGGTGCCGCCTGGCCATCACGCAGGCAGTTGAGCATGGAGCGGTACAGCTGCGGTGGAGACATGGTCCGGCTGTCGGCTGACAGCGGCAGGCACGCCGCTGGATCGTGGGTGTCGGTGGCAGGCGAGGCATTGGCCACGCCTGCCAGTGGCAGGATCAGTACGGCGGTGGCCAGAAGGCGGGTGTGCAGCTGCATGCGGTCACTCCTTGCAGGGTGGGCGAACGGTCCGTCGCCCGGCCACTTTAGGGCACGCCGCCTGCAGCCTGTATGCACGGATGTGACGGGCTGCGCATTTTCAGCTTTCGGTGCTGCTGCCCATCTGCTCCATGAAGCAGCGTGTCACCCGCGGATCCAGACGAGTGCCTGCTTCGCTGGCGAGGATCGCCAGTGCCTTGTCCATCGGCATGCCCGGGCGGTAGGGGCGGTCAGTGACCATGGCGTCATAACCATCGACCACGGACAGGATGCGTGCAGGCAGGGTGATCTGTTCGCCGGCCAGACCATCGGGATAGCCACTGCCGTCCCAGGCCTCGTGGTGCTGGCGGATGATGCAGGCCACTGCCGCCGCGTCATCCCGGCCGGTGGCCAGGAAAACCCGCTCGCCGCGGACGGGGTGGCTGCGCATGATGGCCATTTCGCTGGCATCCAGGCGTCCGGGCTTGAGCAATACCGCGTCGGGAATGCCGATCTTGCCGATGTCGTGGAAGCGCGCGGCCAGTATCAGCTGGGCCAGCTCCTTCTCGTTCAAGCCCAGCCGTTGGCCCAGGGCCTGGGCCAGCTGGCAGACACGGTTGCAGTGCACGTTGGTGTAGGCATCACGCTCATGCAATGCCGTGGTCAGGACAAGTACCGAGGCAGACAGGTCTTCGGTATCGATGGGGCAGGCAGCAGAATCCAGTTCGAACATAATCTCGCTGCGGGTGGGGGAACACGCAGCGTTTGCAGGTGGGGTGGGCAAGTCTACCGGCTGGACGATGCGCCGTGGCAGCTTGAAAACGCGGCAATTCAGCTGTTTGCCGGATGCAAGGGGAATGCCGGACTGCAGCGGGCGGCGGGCTAAGAGTAACGAGTGAAGAGCAACGAGTAACGAGTAAAGAGTGAAGGGCAACGAGCAACGAGTAAAGAGTGAAGGGCAACGAGCAACGAGGGACGGGTAGCGCCGTGCAGCAGGGGGGCCTGCTGCACGGTGTGCCTGTCAGCGGATTACTGCGGGCCCGGGCTCAGGGTGGTCAGCAGCGCACGGGCGGCATTGAAGCGGTCTTCGGCTTCGGGCAGCGGATGCTTGATGCGCAGTTTGTCCGGGCCATCCATCTGGTACAGCTTGGGCTGCTTCTGGATCATGGTGATCACCGCCAGCGGATCCACGTTGGGCTGGCTGTTGAACACGATGCGGCCACCGTTCTCGCCCAGTTCCAGTTTGGTGATGCCCAGGGCATCGGCCTGCAGCTTGAGCTCGGCAATGGCAAACAGGTGCTTGGTGGCATCGGGCAACAGGCCGAAGCGGTCGATCATCTCCACCTGCAGCTCGCGCAGGGCCGCACTGTCGCGCGCACTGGAAATGCGCTTGTACAGGGTCAGGCGGGTGTGCACGTCAGGCAGGTAGTCATCCGGGATCAGCGAGGGCACGTTGAGAGTGACATCGGCGCCGCGCGCTTCCTCGCCCAGGTCCACGCTGGTCAGCTTGCCCGAGCGGATCGCCTTGACCGCCCGTTCGAGCATCTCGGTGTACAGGCTGAAGCCGATCTCGGCCATCTGCCCGCTCTGGTCCTCGCCCAGCAGTTCGCCGGCACCACGGATTTCCAGGTCGTGGGTGGCCAGGGTGAAGCCGGCGCCCAGCTCGTCCATCGAGGCGATTGCTTCCAGACGCTTGTGCGCATCGGCGGTGATCGCCTTCTTGTCCGGCGGGATCACCAGGTAGGCGTAGGCGCGGTGGTGCGAACGGCCGACGCGGCCACGCAGCTGGTGCAGCTGGGCCAGGCCGAACTTGTCGGCGCGGTTGATGATGATGGTGTTGGCGTTGGGGATGTCGATGCCCGACTCGATGATGGTGGTGGCCAGCAGCACGTTGAAGCGTTGCTTCTGGAAATCCAGCATCACCCGTTCCAGCTCGCGCTCAGGCATCTGCCCATGGGCAATGCCGATGCGCGCCTCGGGCACCAGCTCGGACAGCTCGCGCTGCATGCGCCCGATCGATTCCACATCGTTGTGCAGGAAGTACAGCTGGCCACCGCGGCCCAGCTCGCGCTGGAAGGCCTCGCGCAGCAGGGTGTTGTCCCAGCCGGTGATGAAGGTCTTGACCGCCAGGCGGTTGGCCGGCGCGGTGGCGATGATGGACAGGTCACGCAGCCCGGCCATGGCCATGTTGAGCGTGCGCGGAATCGGGGTGGCGGTCAGGGTCAGCAGGTGCACATTGGCCCGCAGGGCCTTCAGGCCTTCCTTCTGGCGTACGCCGAAGCGCTGTTCCTCGTCCACGATCACCAGGCCCAGATCACGGAACTTCACATCCGGCTGCAGCAGGCGGTGGGTGCCGACGATCACATCGATGGTGCCTTCGGCCACCTTGTCCAGCGCGGCCTTGATCTCCTTGGTCGACTTGAAGCGCGAGAGCACTTCCACCCGCAGCGGCCAGTCGGCGAAACGGTCGGCAAAATTGCGGTAGTGCTGCTCGGCCAGCAGGGTGGTGGGTACCAGTACCGCCACCTGCTTGCCGGAACTGGCTGCGGCAAAGGCCGCACGCACGGCGACCTCGGTCTTGCCGAAGCCCACATCACCGCACACCACCCGGTCCATCGGCTGGCTGGATTGCAGGTCGCGCAAGCTGGCTTCGATGGCCGCCAGCTGATCCGGGGTTTCCTCGAACGGGAAGGTGGCGGCGAACGGCTCGTACATGGCGCGGTCGATCTTCAGCGCCAGCCCGGCCCGGGCCTGACGACGGGCCTGGATCTCCAGCAGCTCGGCGGCCACATCGCGGATCTTTTCGGCCGCCTTCTTCCTGGCCTTGGTCCACTGCTCGCCGCCCAGTGAATGCAGCGGGGCGGTTTCCGGCGAGGCGCCGGAGTAACGGTTGATCAGGTGCAGCTGGGCCACCGGCACATACAGCCGGTCGCCCTTGGCGTATTCGATTTCCAGGAACTCGCCGGGCATGCCGCCCACGTCCATGGTTACAAGGCCGCGGTAACGGCCCACACCGTGGTCCTCATGGACGATCGGCGAACCTTCGCTGAGCTCGCCCAGGTCACGGATGATCGCTTCCGGCTCACGCCCGCTGCGGCGGTTGCGGCGCGGGTTGCCGGCACGCTCGGGGAACAGCTGGCGCTCGGTGAGCACGGCAATGGCCGGTGCCTCCAGCGCAAAGCCGTCTTCCAGCGGGGCCACGGTGATGGCAAAGGGCTGCTTGCCGTCGAGGAAGGCCTCCAGCGTCGGCACCACGGCCGGCTTGAGTTCGCCGGCCGCAAGGACCTCGAGCAGGGCCTCGCGGCGGCCGGCGGTATCGGCGGCAACCAGCACGCGGCCGTTGTAGCCCTCCAGGAAGCTGCGCAGGGCACTGCCGGCGGCCACATGCGGGGCGGCGATCGGCAGCGGCGGCAGGGCGATGTCGCCCAGCGCGTGGGCCTGCTCGTGGCGCAGGTGGCCCGGCGGGCAGACTTCGATCCGCGGCAGGGTGTTGAGGCGTTCGCGCAGCTGCTCCGGCGGCAGGTAGAGCTCGGCCGGCGGCAGCAACGGGCGCTCGACATCATGCCGGCGCTGCTCATAGCGCTGCTTGGTTTGTTCCCAGAACGCATCGGCCGCTTCCACCGTGCCCGGGGCGACCACGCTCATCACGTTGCCGGGCAGGTAGTCCAGCAGGCTGGCGGTATCGCGGTAAAACAGCGGCAAGTAGTACTCGATGCCGGCCGGCAGGGTGTGTGCCTTCAGGTCCTGATACAGCGGGCTGCGTCGGGTATCGACGTCAAAGCGTTCGCGCAGCGCATCCATCGCCCGGGACAGGGCGGCGTTATCGCTGGGCACCTCGCGCCCGGGCAGCAGGCGTACCTGCTTGACCGGGTCCTGCGAGCGCTGGCTTTCCGGGTCGAACAGGCGGATGGTGTCGATCTCGTCATCCAGCAGCTCGATGCGCAGCGGCGCGTCCACGCCCATCGGGAATACATCGAGCAGGCCGCCGCGCACGGCGAAATCGCCCGGGTCCATCACCTGCGGCACATGGCGGTAGCCGGCCGCTTCGAGCCGGCGCTTTTCCGCGTCCATGTCCAGGCGCTGGCCCAGCTTGAGGTCAAAGCTGTTGCCGGCGATATGGGCCACCGGGGCCAGGCGTTGCAGCAGGGTCTGCACCGGAACCACCACGATGCCGCGCGCAAGCGTCGGCAGCCGGTTCAGGGCAGCCAGGCGCTGGCTGATGATCTCCGGGTGCGGGCTGAACTGGTCGTAGGGCAGGGTTTCCCAGTCCGGGAAGGCAATCACCGGCAGCTGGGACGGGTCACCGCCAACCACGGCCAGGTCGGCCAGCAGCTGCTGCGCGCTCTGGTTGTCGCGGGCGACCAGCAGCAGCGGGCCATCATGGGCACGCGCAGCGGCGGCGATATACCAGGCCAGGGCCGAGGGCGAGGACGGGGCGCGCCACCAGGCGCGGGCTTGGCCGGCACGCGGAAGCGGCGGCGAGGGGAGGCGATCGTGCGACATGACCGGCCGATCTTAGCAGACCGGCCGGGGGGCTCAGGCATCCAGTTCCAGCACCATGCGCACCAGCCCGCTGGCGGTGCCGGGGGGGGTGTCCACGCGCACGAAACCCAGCGAGGCGGCCAGCTGCAGCATCGGCACGTTGTCCTCGGCCACGTAGCCGTAGAGGCGGTCCAGGTACTTGCCGCGCGCCCATTTGACCAGCTTGCGCATCAGCTGGCGCCCCAGGCCCTGACCGGCCAGGAAGCGGCTGACCAGGATGGCGTATTCGGCCTCGCGGGTGCCGGGAATGATGCTGGCCCGGGCAATCGCGCCGACCACCGCTTCGCCCGGGGCTTCCGGTTCGGCGGCCACCAGGCAGATCTCGGTCTTCGGGTTGGGATGGGTCAGACGCTCGGCGGTCTGGTCGGACAGTTCGTTGACCGCCTGCAGGAAGCGGTCACGCACTTCTTCGGGGCCGAACAGCGAGAAGGCGCCCTGCAGTGGTGCGGCATCCTCCGGCCGGATGGGGCGGATCAGCAGCTCGCGGCCACTGGGTGCCTTGAAATGTTCATGCCATGGCGGCATGCGGTTGCGGGTTGCCATCGTCCGGACAGCTCCAGGGGGATTGGGCGGATTCTGGCACTGCCAACCCCGATGGATTGTGAATATGCACAATCCATCGCCTGCCGGGGGGCGGCCTCAGACCGGGGCCTTGAGCCAGTCCAGTTTGTGGCTGCCGCCGGCGTTGGCCAGATGGGCGCGCAGCGAGGCCAGGGCCGGGGCCAGCACCTGGTCGAACTGGTAGGGGGCATTGAGCAGGAGCATGCCGCTGCCATTCAGACGCAGCGGAGAGTCATCCGGGTGCACCATCAATTCGGCGATCAGGGCCGAACGCACCGGCAGTTTCAGGCAGGCGCGGAAGAACGGCTGCAGGGTGCGGCGCTGCTTGATCGGGTACCAGATCACGAACATGCCCTGCGGCCAGCGGGCCAGGCCATCGGCCACGGCCTCGACGATGCGCGGGTATTCGGCCTGCTGGTCCTCGTAGGGCGGGTCGATCAGGACCACGCCGCGGCCGATCTTCTTGCCCTCGGCCTTGGGCGGCAGGAAGGCGCGCATGCCGGCATAGCCGTCACCACCACGCACCTGGATGCGGCTGTCGCCGGCAAACAGGGATTTGAGGGTCTGCAGTTCCTCGGCCTGTACCTCGCACACGCCCATGCGGTCGTGCTCGCGCAGGTAGCGGCTGGCCAGCAGCGGCGAGCCGGGGTAGGTGACCAGGGTGCCCGGTTCGTTGTCGGCCTGTACCGCCTTGAGGTAGCGCTCCACCGCTTCGGGCAGGCGCGGGGCGTCCATCAGCTTGAGTACGCCCTCGCTGGCTTCGCCGGTCTTGCGGCTTTCCTCGCTGTGCAGCAGGTAGCGGCCGGCGCCACCGTGGGTGTCGAGGACGAAGAACGGGCTGTCCTTGCGCTGCATCTGGTCAAGCAGGGCAAGCACGGTGACGTGCTTGAGGACATCGGCATGGTTGCCGGCATGGAAGGCGTGGCGATAATTCATGGGCGCAAGTGTACGGGCAGGCGCCGGTGCCAGCTATGCTGGGACGATGAATGCCGGTATCCAGATCCTGCTGGTGGAAGACGAGGCGGCCATTGCCGCGGCCGTGGTGTATGCGCTGCAGGCCGAAGGCTGGCAGGTCGAGCACGTGGCCCTGGGCAGCCAGGCCCTGGCCCGGCTGCAGGCCGGGGCGGTGGATCTGGTGGTGCTGGATGTGGGCCTGCCGGACATCAGCGGGCTGGAGGTGTGCCGGCAGCTGCGCCAGAGCAGCCAGGTGCCGGTGGTGTTCTTGACCGCGCGCAACGAGGAGATCGACCGCGTGCTGGGGCTGGAACTGGGCGGCGATGACTACCTGGGCAAACCCTTTTCGCCGCGCGAGCTGGTGGCCCGGGTACGGGCACGGCTGCGGCGGCCGGCGCTGGGCGCTGCCGATGCGCCGGCTGCGGGGCAGTGGCAGGCGCTGGGCGGGCTGGAGATCGACCGCCAGGCCCGGCGCGTGCGCCATGCCGGCCTGCTGCTGGAACTGACCCGCTACGAGTACCTGCTGCTGGAAGCGCTGGCCCAGCGTCCGGGCGCGATCCTGAGCCGGGCCCAGCTGATGGACCGGATCTGGGATGCGGCCAGCGACAGCGCCGACCGCACCGTGGACACCCATATCAAGACCCTGCGCGGCAAGCTGCGCGGTGCCGGGGCCGGGGAGCAGCTGATCCGCACCCACCGTGGCCTGGGCTATGCATTGGAGGTCTAGGCGATGCGCCGTCTGGCCCTGAAGGTGATGCTGGCCTTTGCCCTGGTGGCGCTGCTGGCCGGGGTGTTCGTGGCCCAGGTGCTGGTGGCCGAGGTCAAGCCCGGGGTGCGTCAGGCGATGGAGGCCAACCTGGTCAACACGGCCAACCTGCTGGCCGAGCTGGCTGCCGCTGACATGGCCGCCGGCAACATCGGCCAGGGCGCGTTTGCCGACGCGGTGGCGCGGGCGGTACGGCGCGATCCGCAGGCGGCGATCTGGCGTTTTCCCAAGCGCGCGATCGAGCTGGAGGTGCGCATTGCCGATGCCCGCGGGATCGTGGTGTATGACTCCAGCAGCCGGCACCTGGGCCAGGACCATGGGCGCTGGAACGATGTGCTGCTGACCCTACGCGGGCATTACGGGGTGCGCTCCAGCCCGGTGGACCCGGCCGATCCGGACGGCCCCAGCGCCATGCATGTGGCTGCCCCGGTACGCGATGGTGACGGCCGCCTGCTCGGTGTGCTGACGGTGATCCAGCCCAATGCCAGCTTTGACCCCTACATCCATGCCGCCGGTGAGCAGGTGGTGCGCAAGGGCCTGTGGCTGGCCGCGCTGTGCATCCTGATCGGCGGTGGTTTCTCGGCCTGGCTGGCCTGGCGGGTGGGGCGCCTGCGCCGCTATGCCGAGGCCATTACCCGCGGGGCGACGGTGATCCAGCCCGAGGCCAGCCGCGACGAGCTCGGCCAGCTCGGCCGGGCCCTGGCCACCATGCGCGAGCAGCTGGACGGCAAGGCCTATGTCGAGCAGTACGTGCAGACCCTGACCCACGAGATGAAAAGCCCGCTGGCCGCGATCAATGCCAGCGCCGAACTGCTGGCCGCGCCCATGCCCGAGGCAGACCGCGCCCGTTTTGCCGCCAGCATCGGCGAGCAGGGCGCACGCCTGGCGCAGATGATCGACCGCCTGCTGGCCCTGGCCACGCTGGAGCAGCAGCAGGTGCTGCCCGAGCGTGCGCCGCTGGACCTGGCCGGGTTGGTGGGCAGCGTGGTGGCTGACAGCCAGGCACGGGCCAGCCAGCGTGGGCTGCTCATTGATTGCCGGCTGCCGGCCGGCGCGGTGGTGGAGGGCGATGCCTTTTTCCTGCGCCAGGCGGTGACCAACCTGGTCGACAACGCCCTGGATTTTGCCGCTGCCGGCCCGCTGCAGGTGCAGCTTGTCCCGGCCGATGGCGGCTGGTGCCTGCAGGTGCACGATGACGGGCCGGGCGTGCCTGATTACGCGCAGGGCCGCATTTTCGAGCGTTTTTACTCCACCGCACGGCCGCGCAATGGCCAGCGCAGTTCCGGGCTGGGCCTGAACCTGGTGGCCGAGGTGGCGCGCCTGCACGGTGGCCGCATCACCCTGGACAACCTGCCCGGTGGCGGTGCCTGCGCCCGCCTGTGGTTGCCGCGGCGCTGAGCGCCACTTCACACCCACTTCAAATTCACTTCCTGCTGCCGACACCGGCGCCGCCAAGACTGGCCACTCCTCGCAATGGATGGGTGGCAATGATGGATAGCTTGCGTTTGTTCGGCCGCATCGCGGTGGCCGGGGTGGTGGTGTTGGTGTTGATGCTGGCCCTGATGCTGGTGCGCTCGCTGGTGGCCGAACGGACGCAGTACCGCGACCAGGCGGTGGCCAAGGTGGCGGCCAGCCGTGCTGGCGAGCAGGTGCTGGTAGGCCCGCTGCGGGTGATCCCGTGGACCGAGCAGCAGCGGGTGCAGGGCGCCGACGGTGAGCGGGTGCGGGTGGTGCACGGGCAGCAGGTGCAGATGCCCGTGCAGCTGCAGGTGGATGGCCAGATGCTGCCCGAGCAGCGTCGGGTCGGCATGTTCCAGGTGCCGGTATATGCCTGGCGCGGCACGCTGGCCGCACGCTTTGCACCAATGCAGCCGGAAGGTGTGCCCGGGCGCGTGTACGGCAAGCCCTATCTGGTGATGGGCATCTCCGATGTGCGTGGGGTGGTGGGCACGCCGAAGCTGCAGATTGACGGCCACAGTGCACAGCTGCAGGCCGGCAGCCTGGGTCTGGAGGCCCTGGGTGGTGGCGTGCACGTGCCGCTGGCCCTGGATGACAGCGGGCAGTTGCCGGCCTCGGCCCTGCGTCTGGCCCTGGATCTGGACGGTACCCGCTCGCTGGCGTTGGTGCCGGTGGCTGATGACAACAGTGTGCAGCTGGCTTCCAGCTGGCCGCACCCGTCCTTCGGCGGTGCCTTCGCGCCGGCCCAGCGCGAGGTGGGCGATGCGGGTTTTCGCGCCAGCTGGGCGGTGTCCTCGCTGGCTTCCAAGGCCCAGGAGCAATTGCAGCAGGCCATTGCCCAGGGGCATGGCGTGCATGCCGAGCAGGTCCAGGTGAGCCTGGTTGACCCGGTAGATGTGTATGCCCAAGCCCTGCGCGCGGCCAAGTACGGGGTGCTGTTCATCGTGCTGACCTTTGTCGGCTTCGGCATCTATGACCTGGTCAAGGGCCTGAACCTGCACCCGCTGCAGTACCTGCTGGTCGGCCTGGCCCTGGTGATGTTCTTCCTGCTGCTGCTGAGCCTGTCCGAGCAGCTGCCGTTCGTGCTGGCCTATCTGGTTGCCAGTGGCGCCTGTATCGCCCTGCAGGCCTGGTACCTGTCCGGGGTGCTGCGCAGCTGGCCGCGCGCACTGGGCTTTGCGGCCATGCTCACCGCGTTGTACGCCGCCTTGTACGGGCTGCTGGTCAGCGAGCAGAACGCCCTGCTGCTGGGTTCCCTGCTGCTGTTCGCGGTGCTGGCGGCGGTGATGGGCCTGACCCGGCGGCTGGACTGGCGCCAGCTGGGGCGCAGCCATGAGTGAGTTGCTGGTCCCTGCCGGGCGCTTGTGGCAGCGCCTGCGCCGGCAGCTGCCGGCGAGCATGGCCCTGGCCGGGTGGCGGCGCTGGCCACGGCTGTGGTGTGCGCAGCGCCTGTGCCTGCAGCTGGCCCGGCCCTGGCAGCCACGGGCTGCTGATGCCGGTGCGGGCTGGCAGCAGCAGGGCCGGCATTGGCGGCGGCAGCACGCCGGTTGGTGCTGGTGGTTGTCGGCCGATGGCTGCCGGCTGTACGCCTGCCGCCAGCGTTGAAAGTGGGGCGGTGGTGGAATAATGCCGGGCATGACCACCACCGCCCTGACCATCGATGTACTGCGCGGGCCGCAGGTGCTGCCGCAGCTGGACGCCGTGGCCGCCCTGCGCATGGCCGTGTTTGCCCAGTGGCCTTACCTGTATGTCGGTGATGCCGGCTACGAGCGCGACTACCTGGCCGCCTACGCGGCCTCGCCCGGCAGTGTGTTCGTGCTGGCGCGCACGCCGGCCGGCGAGGTGGTCGGCGCTTCCACCGGCTTGCCGCTGCTTGATGACGGCCCGGCGTTTGCCGCCCCGTTCGCCGCCGCCGGGATCGACCCGGCAGGCGTGTTTTATTTCGGCGAATCGGTGCTGCTGCCGGCCTGGCGCGGGCAGGGCGTGGGCCACGCCTTCTTCGATGCGCGGCAGGCCCATGCACGCACGCTTGGGGGCTTTGCGATGACCGCCTTCTGTGCGGTGGACCGCCGCGCCGATGACCCGCGCCGCCCGCCCGGCCACCGTGACAACGACCTGTTCTGGGCCAAGCGCGGCTATGTGCGCCAGCCCGGGATGACCCTGCAACTGCAGTGGGAGGAGCTGGGGCAGGGCAACCTGCGCCACGATCTGACCTTCTGGACCCGCGCGCTGGAGCCCGGCGCGCCGCAACGCGAGTAAGCCATGAAGATTGCCGTCGCCAAATACCCGATCCAGGCCCCGGCCGACTTTACCGCCTTCGCCGAGCGCCTGACCCAGCTGCTGGGCCAGGCGCGCGAGGCGGGCGCGCGCATTGCGGTGCTGCCCGAATACCTGTCACTGGAGCTGGCCGCCAGCCTCGGCGCGCCGGTGTTTGCCGACCTGCCGGCCTCGCTGGCCGGGATCCAGCGCTATCGCCAGGCATGGCTGGAACTGTTCACCGGCCTGGCCGCCGGGCTGGACATGCACATCGCCGCCGGCAGCTTCCTGCTCGAGCACGTGCCCGGGCGCTACCGCAACCGCTGCGACTGGTTCACCCCCGATGGCCGGGCCCTGTGGCAGGACAAGCTGCAGCTGACCGGTTTCGAGAAAAAGACCGGGGTGATTGATGCGGGCGACACGCTGAAGGTGTTCGACATCGACGGCCTGCGGGTGGGCGTGGCGATTTGCTATGACAGCGAGTTCCCGCTGCCGGTGCGGGCCCAGTACGAGGCCGGTGCCCGCCTGCTGGTGGTGCCCAGCTGCACCGATACCGCGGCCGGTGCCACCCGGGTGCGGGTCGGCTGCCTGGCCCGGGCATTGGAAAACCGCCTGTTCGTGGCGCAGTCGGTCACTGCCGGGCTGGCCGCCTGGAGCCCGGCGCTGGATGTGAACACCGGCGAGGCGGCGGTGTTTGCGCCGATGGATGTGGGTTTCCCTGATGACGGCGTGGTCGCCCAGACCCAGGGCGGGCAGGTCTGGGCCCTGGCCGAGCTGGACATTGCGGCGCTGGATGGCAGCCGCGCCCGGGCCCAGGTGGCCAACGACCGGGACTGGCCCGCCCAGTGCCGGCCGGCCCTGGCCCAGGCCCAGCTGTCCGGCTGAGCCAGAACGGACACCGGGCCATGACCTGTGGCCCGTTCCGGGCCTGGGGGCAGTTCATTAAGCTGTCATCTTTCCTGTCCTGTTGGAGTCGTGCACGTGTTCAAACGTTGCCTGCTGGCCCTGGCCATCACCGTGGCTGCCCCGCTGCCCGTTTCCTTTGCCGCTGCGCAGGCGGTTGAACCGGTGGATCTGGATGTGGTCACCCGCATCCGTGCCGAAGCCTTCCACAACTCCAAGGTGATGGAACACCTCACCCACCTGACCGAGAACATCGGCCCGCGTCTGACCAACTCGCCGCAGATGGCCGCCGCCAATGCCTGGGCACGTGGCCAGTTCAACCAGTGGGGCCTGCGCAATGTGCACGACGACGCCTTCCCGGCCTTCGGCCGTGGCTGGGAGTTCACCCATGCCAGCGTGACCATGATCGGCGACCGCGAGCTGCCGTTGCACGCCCTGCCCAAGGCCTGGACCCCGGGCACCGACGGCATCGTCGAAGGCGAGCTGGTGCGGGTGGAAATCAAGAAGCTGGCCGACCTGGACAAGTACAAGGGCAAGCTGGCCGGCAAGGTGTTGCTGCTGGGCGACTCGCGCGCCTACAAGCGCGGCACCGAGGCCGACAGCCATCGCCACGACGCCACCTCGCTGGAAGGCCTGCAGCAGTTCACCATCCCGGCCACGGCAGCGGCCGACCGCGCCAAGCGCCTGCGCGAGTACCACGAGCGCCAGGAGCTGGTGGCCAAGACCAACGAATTCTTCGCCGCCGAAGGCGCGCTGGCAGCCATTTCGTTGTCCAGCTGGGACAACGGCATCATCCGTGTGGCCGGTGGTGGTTCGCGCAAGGCCGGTGAATCGGCCGGCATCCCCGAACTGACCATGATCACCGAGCACTTCAACCCGCTGGTGCGCGCGCTGGAAGGCGGCGAGACGGTCAAGCTGCGCATCCGCGTGGATGCCCGCTTCACCGACGAGGGCGACCAGCCCGGCTACAACACCCTGGCCGAAATCCCCGGCAACGGTGCCAAGGCCGGCGAGATCGTGATGATCGGCGCCCATATGGACTCCTGGCACACCGGTACCGGTGCGGCCGACAACGGCGCCGGCGTGGCCGTGGCGATGGAAGCCATGCGCATCCTCAAGGCGATCGGGGCCAAGCCCAAGCGCACCATCCGCGTGGCCTTGTGGAGTGGCGAGGAGCAGGGCCTGATCGGCTCGCAGGATTACGTGGCACGCAACTTTGCCCGTTTCCCGGAGCCGACCGACCCGGCCCAGCTGGCCCTGCCGGCCTCGCTGCGCGAGCCGACCGGCCCGTTGCAGAAGCTGCGTGACTACGACCGTTTCTCGGCCTACTTCAACATGGACAACGGCTCGGGCCGCTTCCGTGGCATCTACGCCCAGGAAAACCTGGCCGCGATGCCGATCTTCGAGGCCTGGCTGAAGCCGTTCAACGATGTCGGCGCCACCACCGTGGTCACCCGCAACACCGGCTCCACCGACCACATCGCCTTTGACCGCGTCGGCCTGCCGGGCTTCCAGTTCATCCAGGACCGTCTGGACTACTTCTCCAACGTCCACCACACCCACCTGGACACCTGGGACCACATCGAGGCCGAGGACCTGAAACAGGCTGCGGCGGTGATGGCCAGCTTTGCCTATCACGCCGCCATGCGTGAAGAGAAAATGCCGCGCAAGCCGGAGCCGCAGCCGGCTCCCTGACCGGCGCGTGTGTGGATCAGTCTCAAGGGCCGGCAATGCCGGCCCTTGTCGTTGGTGCGGCCGGTGGGCAGCGGCGGCCGGGCAGGGCAACAGGTCAGGCAACCGCGCGCCGGGCGGGGTAAAATCGGCGCATACCTGTTTCCCAGACCCATTCACATGACCGTCCGTACCCGTTTCGCCCCCAGTCCCACCGGCTATCTGCACATCGGTGGTGCGCGCACTGCGCTGTATTGCTGGCTGCAGGCCCGCCACAACGCTGGCGAGTTCGTGCTGCGCATCGAGGATACCGACCGTGAACGCAGCACCCAGGGCGCGATCGACGCGATCCTGGAGGCGATGGACTGGCTGGACCTGAACTACGACGAAGGCCCGATCTACCAGACCGCGCGCGTGGCGCGCTACCTGGAAGTGGCCGAGCAGCTGCTTGCCGAGGGCAAGGCCTACTACGCCTACGAGACCCGCGAGGAGCTGGACGCGATGCGCGAGGCCGCCATGGCCAAGCAGGAAAAGCCCCGCTACAACGGCGCCGCGCGCGAGCTCAACCTGCCCAAGAAAGATGACCCGAACCGGGTCATCCGTTTCAAGAACCCGCTCGATGGCACGGTGGTGTTCGATGACCTGATCAAGGGCCGCATCGAGATCGCCAACAGCGAGCTGGACGACATGGTGATCTTCCGCCCGGACGGTTTCCCGACCTACAACTTCGCCGTTGTGGTCGATGACATGGACATGCGCATCAACCAGGTCATCCGTGGCGATGACCACATCAACAACACCCCGCGCCAGATCAACATCTACAAGGCGCTGGGGGTGGAAGTGCCGGCCTTCGGCCACATGCCGATGATCCTGGACGAGCAGGGGGCCAAGCTGTCCAAGCGCACCGGCGCGGCCGATGTCATGCAGTACAAGGACGCCGGCTACCTGCCGCACGCCCTGCTCAACTACCTGGCCCGCCTGGGCTGGTCGCACGGTGACCAGGAAATCTTCAGCCGCGCCGAGCTGATCGACCTGTTCGATGTGACCAACTGCAACTCCAAGGCCTCGCGCCTGGACATGGCCAAGCTGGGCTGGGTCAACGCCCATTACCTGAAGTCCGACGAGCCGGCATCGATCGTCCCGCACCTGGTCTACCAGCTGGAAAAGCTGGGCCTGGACTTGGCCGGCGGCCCGGCCCCGCTGGACGTGGTGATTGCCCTGCGCGAGCGCGTGCAGACGCTGAAGGAAATGGCCGAGAAGGCCGTGGTCTGGTACACCCCGCTGACCACCTACGACGAGGCGGCCGTGGCCAAGCACTTCAAACCGGGCGCCGATGTGGCACTGGCCAAGGCGGCCGAGCTGCTCGCTGCAGCCCCGCAATGGAGCGCTGAAGCCGTGGGCGTGGCCCTGCACGACGCCGCTGCCGCGCTGGAAATCGGCATGGGCAAGGTGGCCCAGCCGCTGCGCGTGGCCATTACCGGCACCCAGGTCAGCCCGGACATCTCCCACACCGTCTACCTGGCCGGCCGCGAGCAGGCCATTGCCCGCATCAACGCCGCCATCGCCATGGTGCCGGCTGCCTGAGCCAGCAAGGAGCCTTCATGACCGACCCGCATACCTGCACCGCCCCGCATCACCATGTGGACGATGCTGCCGCCTTCTTGAGGGTGGTGGAGCGGGTCTGTCATGAGCGCGGCCTGCGCCTGACCCCGATCCGGGCCAATGTGCTGCGTCTGATTGCCGAGGCCGGCAAGCCGGTCAAGGCGTACGAGCTGCTGGAATGGGTACGCGCCGGCAAGGGCGTGGGCGCCGATGCCCCGCCCACCGTGTACCGTGCGCTGGATTTTCTGATGGCCAACGGCTTCGTGCACAAGCTGGCCTCGGTCAACTCGTTCGTGGCCTGCCACCACCCGTCCAGCCACCAGCACTCGGTACCGTTTCTGATCTGCAACAGCTGCCACAACGCGGTGGAGCTGGAAGACAGCGAGATCGTCAGCCAGCTCGAAGCCCGCGCCCGCGCGCTGGGCTTCAAGCCCCAGGCCCAGACCCTGGAAGTGCACGGGTTGTGTGCCAACTGCGCTGGTTGAGCCCTGATATCGGGTGGTTACTGCAAAGGCCGCACATTGTGCGGCCTTTGTTTTTCCACAATCGTGCGCGGTAACGCTTCCGCCAGCGAGAACTGGTCATCGGCAAGTGTTGCATCGACGTTGAGGGGGCCGGGAGCAAGAGAAGTGAACCTGACCTTGGGGTTCAGGCGGGCTGATGTCATGACAACTCCACTTGGCGGTGTGGTTGCCCATTACAAGTCGTCAGGGCCGTTTCACCGTTGAGGGTGTTGCTTCGCCGAGTTGAATTCGCCCTTCTGAAACCGCCATTCTTCAACACTGATCACAGACTGCGTTCTTTCTTGCGCAGCAATATGGATTCTATAGCCACCAATTCCTAAAATCGGCACTTAATCACCAATCGCCCGTTCGGTTTTTGCGTGCATGCGCCTGGTCAGCTGGTGCCCACTTTTTCAAGGCAAGCCCAACGCCGGAAGGGTACACGCAGATGCCGCATCACGACCAACATGGAGTCCCCCATGCTCCCGATCCAGATCGCTGATAGTAAAAACAACCGAAAAATGCGCACGCGACGCCATGTGGTCAGCTATGTCCGGACGTTCCTGACCACTCTCGTTACGCTCACAGGAATACTTCTCATGACCGCATGCGGGGAAAACAGCCGGATTTCCCCTCCGGAACCATCGCTTCGCTCCGGGAACTTCCCCGTCGTCGAACCATTCGCCATAGATCAGGGGGGGAGCAAGCACTCCGTGATCTTCGAACTTCCGGATGCGCGCGACAACGGCATCCTGCGCCCGGTATTCATCGGATTCCGAGCGGTCAATGCAGCGGGCGGAACCGAAGAAAAGTTCCGTAACTCTCAAAAAGTCATGGACTACCTGCATGAAGCCCCCATGCCGGTGAGACTGAAGCTCTGGCGAATTGATGAAGGAGAACCCAAGCCCATCGTGCTCAGCGACATGCACTGGGATGTGCCGGCCAAACGCGCCTCATGGCATCTTCACCCAGATGCGACGTTTACCCATCACAGTGCCGCAAGTACGGACAACCGCCCATTGGTTGATTTCGGACACTACGATTTGGACAGGGCCTACTACATTCATGGGTTCGCCCGGATCATCCCGCCTACCCCGGGCCGTTACCGACTGGAAGTTGAAAGTCTGGAGTCGCATCCAATCCTGATCGATCTGAAACGCGAACTTCCTGTCTTGCACTATGAATTGTTGGTGTCACACTACTACCAGCGTGGTATTGAGTAGCAATCTCTTGTCCTGCCTGCAATGACACAAAAAAGAAATTCTGTCATGACCACTCCACAATCCGAATCCGGATCGACACAAAAAATATATACGCTAACAGTTTATGTTGCCGCAGCGGGAACGCCATTGCTTGACAGGGAAGGCAATGCCATCGGTAGTTCCCGGGTAGGGCATGTGTACTATAGTATCAACGATGGGCAAAACGAGCGCGGCTACGGATTTTCCCCAATCGAAAGTGGCATGACCGGGCCTGGCCATGTTGTTCGCAATGAATTTGAAGTCTACAAGGCCCCTGCCTACTCGCGAACCATGGAAATCGATGAGGCGCAATACAACGCGCTCAAGGACTATGGTGAAAAAGGATTGGAAAGGAATCAGCAATACTTCAATCTTCAATACAATGGCGCTACCAATAGTTGCATCGACTTCACCTGGGGTGGGCTGAGACACGCAGGGATACATGCACGCATTACCTTGCAGCCCAGGGAAGATTTCGATACTCCGATCACGTTCGAGAACAGGGGATATGAGGGTGCGCTCAAACCCTTGAACAACATCAGGGATTTCAAGAGCATCCCGGACCCTGTGCCAGGAAGCCCGTACAACCGCGAACAAACCAACGACCTACCAGACAGGAAGTGGTGGCAGCACCTGATCAGTGAGGGCGACTCTCAACGCGCTCCTTCCAGCAACGACGTGCAACATGCCGCCGCATCAGTCGAACAACGGGGTCAGGTTCTTAGGTTTCCCCACGTTTTGACGGGCGTAGAGACATCTGCTCCAAGACGGCCTGTGGCGGTGATCTGAGATGTTCAAGGCAGCGCGATGCTGGTCCCAGTGGCCAGCCTCTGGCCAATGCTTCGCGGCCGATACGCAGGGTGGAATACAGCTTTCGGGTGCTTTTGACCGGCCACAACCAGTGGGCGATATCCGTTGCTTCGCAGGCCATGCCGGCAAGCCAGCTGACGAAGCTGGCCAGGGTGCTGACCAGTAGCAGGATCTGCAGCCGACCACCTTGGCGGGTCAGGCTGTCTTCCAATGCTTGGCCATAGCGGTGTGATTTCAGGTCACGAAACGCCAGTTCGATCTGCATCCGGCGGGCATAGAGTTTCACCAATTGCCGGGGGCTGGCATTGCTCAGTTCCGGCGAGGCCACGATCAACCACGGCTCACGCTCGCGGGCGGCGGCTTTCAGGCTCGACGAGGAACGCGACACCTTGCTTGGCGTACGCCGGTTGGCTTTTTCCCTGCCTTTTCGTGCTTTGGCATAGACCACCAACCGGCAGGCAAGTGGGGCGCTGCGGTTGATCAGCATCAATGGCAACTCGTGCGGCGTTGCAGTGGCCATCGCATGCAGGTGCCTGCTGTCGGCCCATTGCTGTGGGTGATCGGGAACAGTCTGTGGCTTGATGAAGGTGGTGCCACGCAATCGCCCCACCCAATGCCAACCCAGCGCTGAAACAGCCCGGAACCAAGGGCTACGGAAGCCGGCATCGGTGACCAGGATCGGCGTTGCCTGCGCCGGCACAAGCTTGTGCAGCTGCTGTAAAAAGCGTTTCTCAGCGCCCGGTGAACCTTGCTCACGGCCGGGGAAAACCATGTCCAGCAGGGTCAATGTACGGCCACCGACGGGTATGGCCGCACGCAGCAGGCACCAGCTCTTGTCGGGCTTCAAATCCGACCAGTCGATAAGGATGACCGGTTGTGGCCCACGCAGCAGCCAGCGGGCCATGTCCTGCTCGATGCCATGGCGTTCACCATGCAGGTGCCGGTTGCCGAGCAGGCGGTCAAAGGCCTTGAGCGGAGCTCGCACGCGCAGGGCGCCAGGCCAGGATCGCGCAATGTCACTCAGGGTCAATCGGCGGCCCTGGATCAATGCCTCAACGGCTTGCAGCAGCGCCCGCCGCCGCAGCGCGTGCATGCCGGGTAGTGAGTTGCGCAGACACTTCTGCAATACTTGGCTGGCGCGCATGATCGTCAGTCCTTTTTTGGTTTAGTCACCTCCAAGGCTGCGTCATGCGCGCGTCTGTTTCTGCTGTGATGATCACAAGTTGTTGATATCAATGGCAGAAACGCGGGGAAACCTCAGGGTCAGGTTGGCTTCCATAGTGAGTGTCGAGGGCTCAGCGCCCGCGTTGCGGCGGGGCAGTGCGCGCCAGCGCTCCAAAATGCAAAAAGCCTCCGCCAGCGGTGCTGACGGAGGCTTTTATCCAACAACCGGGCGTCGCCGATGGGCTCAGTAGCTGCCCATGTAATCGCGTTTGCCGATTTCCACGCCGTTGTGGCGCAGGATGGCGTAGCTGGTGGTCACGTGGAAGAAGAACTGCGGCAGGCCGTACTGCAGCAGGTAGACGTTGCCCGGCAGCTTCTTTTCCTTCAGCGTGCCGGGGCGCAGCACGATTTCGCGCGATTCGCTGCCCTCAAATTGTTCGGCGCTGAAGCTGTCCACGTGGGCCAGTGCCTTGGCGAGCAGTTCCTGCAGCTCGGCGAAGCCGGCTTGCGGGTTGTCCGGCCAGGACGGCACCTCGGTATTGCTCAGGCGCGAGCTGATGCCCTTGGCGAAATCCGCCGCGATCTGTACCTGGCGCAGCAGCGGGAACATGTCCGGAAACAGGCGTGCACCGAGCAGTGCATTCGGGTCGATCTTCTTCTCGCTGGCGTGTGCCTCGGCCTTGGCCAGCACCTCGGACAGGGCGGTGAGCATCTGCTTGAGAACCGGGACCGAGGCGCTGTACATCGAAAGGGACATGGTGGAACTCCGTGTAAAGAGGAAGCTGGCGCGGCCGAGGCCGCACACCGGGTGAAACCGGAACAGCATAGGCCGTTGCTGCCTGCCACGTCGCCTGCATGGCAGGCGTCCAAGCCCTGGCCGATGACAGGATCAGGCCTGCCTCAATTGGATGGGGGATGCGAAGGCTCCTCGCTGCCGTGCGTGCGCAGGGAGGCGGCTGGTTTACGGGAATGTGGTGATGACGCCAGCCGGGCCAAGTGGCCTTGCCCGCTGATGAGCCGCCAGGCAGGGAGACATGACCCTGCCGATGTAGCCGCCACACAACGGCCTGCTCCGGGCAAGCGAGCGTTTTTTTCTGCCGGATCAGCGGGCGCTGGCCTGCAAGCCGGCGGCGGGGGCGGATGTATCCACCCGCGCGGCCACCGACATGCCCGGGCGCAGGCGGCTGGCCAGCGGCTGGCCGGGATCGATGCTGATGCGCACCGGCAGGCGCTGCACCACCTTGGTGAAGTTGCCGCTGGCGTTGTCCGGCTTGAGCAGGGCAAATTCGGAGCCGGTGGCCGGGGCCAGTGACTGCACATGGCCGCGCAGGACCTGCCCGCCAAATGCATCCACGGCCAGCTCGGCCGGCTGCCCGGGGGCCATGGCCCCGGCCTGGGTTTCCTTGAAGTTGGCCACCACCCAGACCTGGTCGGGCACCAGATACAGCAGCTGGCTGCCGCTGGCCACGTATTGGCCCACATGCACCCCCGTTTCAGACAGCTGGCCGGCGCGCGGTGCACGCACCAGGGTCTGCTCCAGGTCCAGCTCGGCCATGGCCACGGCGGCCTCGGCGGTGGCCACACGCGCGGCCAGGCCTTGCTGGCCGGTGCGGGTGCCGGCCTGGCTCTGCTGGGCAATGCGGATCTGCGCCTGGGCCTGGGCCACCCGGGCATCGGCATTGTGGGCGCTGCTGTCCAGCCGCTCCACATCGTTGCGGGCAACCAGCTGCTGGCTGCCCAGGGCGCGGTAGCGCACCAGTTCGCGCTGGGCCTGTTCGCGCTCGCTGCGCTGCACGGCAAGGGCGGCGCTGGCCTCGTCGATGCGCGCGGCATCCTCGGCCAGGGTCTGCTGCGAGGCGGCCAGCCCGGCCCGGGCCTGGGCCAGCTCGGCGCGCGCTTGTGCCAATTTCTGTTCAAACGGGCGCGGGTCGATGCGCAGCAGCGGCTGGCCGGCTTCTACCTGGGCAAAGTCATCCACCAGCACCTCGGTGATGTGGCCGGCAACCTTGGCCGAGAGCACGGTGACCTGGCCACGCACATGGGCATCGTCGGTCTGCTTGATGGCGCTGGCAAACGGGCCCAGCTGCCAGGCGTAGAGGATCAGCGCCAGGCCAGCCAGGCCGGTCAGGCCCATGAGCAGGACGCTGCGCCGGCTCGGCAGCAGGTATTTGGGCGGTGCGGCAGGCGCTGCCGGGGTGGGGGAGGTCATGGCAAGGCTCCGGAGATCAATGCAGGGCAGGTGGGGCCTGGCGGCGCTGGTGCAGGGACTGCAGCCAGGGCAGCAGCAGGCCGCCGCCCAGGGTGAGTACTGCGATCAGCCCGCTCAGGGCGAACACATCGTTGAAGGCGCGCACATTGGCCTGGATGCGGGTGGCCTGGGCGAGCTGGGCGGCGGCCAGGGCCTGCACCCGTGCCGGGTCGGTCTGGGTGCGCGAAAAGGCGGGCAGGTACTGCGCCAGTTGTTGGCGGCGGGCCGCGTTGGCGGGGGTGTGCTGGGCGCTCAATGCGGCCGAGTGCACATGTTCGCGGTGGACCTGCCAGCTGCCCAGCAGGGCCGAGCCGGCCAGGCCGCCGAAGGTCTGGGTCAGCGACAGCACCACGATGAAGGACACCACATGGTCTGTGCCGCGGGCCAGGGTCAGGCGGAAGCCGATCAGCATCAGCGGGCCGAAAAAGATGCCGGTGGCCACGGCGGCGAGGAACTGGCTCCAGGCCAGGTCCATCGGTACCACCACGCTGCTGCGCTGCATGTCCAGGCCGGCGGCCACGGCAAACAGCAGGATCGAGCCGGCCAGCTGCCAGGGCAGGGCGCGTGGGCCGAAGGTCAGGGCGCTGAGCGCGATGCCGCAGACCATGCCCAGGGCGATCACGGCAAACAGCGGGGCCATCTGCTCCGGGCCCATGCCCAGCAGACGCAGCAGGCTGACCATGCCAAAGCTCTGCTCGTTGGTGAGCAGGCGGATGATGAAGGCGCCGGCGATGAAGCGCAGCATCAGCGGGCTCAGCAGCCAGCGCACCTGCAGCAGGGGGCTGTGGCGGTGGTGCTCCAGCGCCAGCCCGAGCAGGCCCAGCAGCCAGGCCGCCGCCAGGGCCCAGCCCAGCCAGGGCGTATCGAACCACCAGCGCAGCTGGCCCTGGCTGAGCACGGCCACCAGCAGGGCCAGGGCCGGGGCAAGCAGGGCAAAGGTGAGCAGGTCGGCACGCGCGAAGACCCGGGTCTGGATGCCCGGCGGCAGCTTGAGCAGGCTTACCGCGGCAAACGCACACAGGGCCAGGCCGGCCTCGAACAGGTACAGCTGGTGCCAGTTGCCCAGCTCCAGCAGGGCCGGGGAAAGCATCCAGGCCAGCGGCACGGCCAGCTGCGGCAGGCCGGCACCGATGATCAGCGCCCGCCCCACATGCCGGCGCGGGAAGGCCTGCAGCATGTAGATGGTGCCCAGCGCGGTACAGGCCGCACCGGCAAAGCCGCTGGCGATGCGCAGCAGCACGGTGGTCAGCAGGCTGCCGCTGCACAGGTGGGCGATGGCCAGCAGCGCATACAGGCCCAGCCCGACCTCGGTGAAAAGACGCAGGCCGAATTGCTGGCGGGCCTTGAACAGCAGCAGGTTGGCCGAGATATTGGACATCAGCCAGGCCGCCAGCAGCCAGTTGCCCTGGGCCGGATCCAGCCCGAGCTGGGCCTGGATCTGGGCCAGGTTGACGCTGACCAGGGCATTGCCCAGGCCGCCGGTCAATGCCACCAGCACCGCAATGGCCGCATAGGCCAGGCGCCGGCGCAGTGGATGCCAGGGATAGGAGGCGGTGCCGGGCAGGGCGGGCTTTTCGTGTTCTTCCCAGTCCGGCAGGGGTTTGAGCAGCTCAGCCATGTCCGTGGCCGGGCCCGCGCAGGCCGGGCATCAGCAGTTGCAGGGCGCGGGCGGCGAGCTGGCGCCGCTGGGCGGCGTTGCGCCCGCGCAGGGCCGCGCCAAGCATGCTGGCATACAGGCTGATGTCTGCCGGTTGCAGGTCGGCCCGGCACAGGCCGGCGGCAACGGCACGCTGCAGGGCCGGGGTCATTGCCGCCAGGATGCGTTTGCGTGCAGCGGCGATGGCCGGCTCATCCGGGTCCACGGCGCGCCAGTAATCGGCCAGGGCCGGCGAATGCACGATGCGCGCGGCCATCGCATCAAGCAGCTCGAACAGGGCGTCGTCACGTTCGCCCAGCTCGGCGGTGTGCTGTTCGATGCGATCGACCGTGCGCAGCAGCAGCGCCTGGATCAGCGCGGCGCGGTCAGGGAAGTTGCGGTACAGGGTGGCCCGGCCAACCCCGGCGTGTTCGATGATCAGCTCCAGCGGCGCGGTGATGCCGTGGGCAGTGAACACCGCGTCGGCCGCATCGAGCAGGCTGGCACGGCGGGCGGCGGCATCGGAGCGCTGGGAAGTCATGGCGCACAGTTTGCGGACAAAAGTGTCCGCTTACAACGGCACGATGCGTGGCATCTGCCCGTTGTTTTCAGGGATTCAGCTGCACGTGGCAACCGGAAGTGATCAAGGGGCCCGCAGGCCCCTTGATGGTTGGTCAGGTTTTACGCCGCGCGGCTCAGAACCAGGCGCGGATGCCGAAGGCCACGCCGCGGCCGGGCAGTACGCTGTAGTCGCGCAGCTGCGAGGTGTGCTCGCGGGCCAGGCGGTCGGTCAGGTTGCGGCCATCGACAAACACCTCCCAGGCCTTGCCGTCGCTGCCGTCCTTGCGCCAGGCCAGTTGGGCGTTGACCAGGGTGTAGCCGGCGGTCGCCTCCTCGTTGGCGGCCACCTTGTCCTGACGGCTGTGGTGGGTGGCACCCACACTTGCCCGCCAGTTGCCCAGGTTCCAGCGCAGGTCCGCCCCCACACGGGCCGGGGCAATGCGCGGCAGGTAGCCGCTGTTGGCCAGCTCGGCATGATGCTGGTGGGCGTGATCGCCATGCGGCACATCCAGGTCCACCTCGCGCACACCATGCCCGTCCAGCTTGGCGTTGACGATGTCGCCGAACAGGCGCAGGTCCCAGTCGCCGCTGTGGCCGTGGGCCAGGTGGAAGGTGGCCTCGGCTTCGGCACCGCTGAAGGTGGCATCGTTCTGGGTCCACGCCCGCACCGGGGTGCCGTGGGAGGCCAGCCCGGTCTGGGCCAGGTAGATGTAGTCGGCAAAACGGGTGTGGTAGAGCGCGGCGCTGAACTCGACCCGGTCGCTGTGCGCGTGCAGGCCCAGTTCCACCCGCTGGCCGCGTTCGCTGCCCAGCTGGTTGTTGCCGATCTCGATGCTGCCGGTGGCAATGTGCTCGCCGGCCGCATACAGCTCTTCATGGGCCGGTGCGCGCTCGGTATGGTCCAGGCCAAAACGCAGGTCAAGCTGCGGGCTCACCGTCCAGATGCCACCCAGCGAGGCGCTGAACGCATCGAAATCACGCGCCGGTTGCGCATCGTGCGGACGCAGCTTGCTGTGGTCATAGCGCGCGCCCAGTTCCAGCTTCAACTGGCCAAAGCGCTTCTCCTGCAGCACGAACAGCCCGGCGCTGCGGGTATCGGTGCCGGGGACGAAGGCTTCGGCCCCGTCGGCGCGGAAACGGGTATTGCTGGCCTGCAGGCCGAAGGCGCCGTCCCAGCCGTTGATGGTCTGCTGCACGGCTTCCAGCCGGGTTTCGATGCCCTGGTTGGCAAAGCGGGTGACGGCCTGGCCGTCTTCCAGCTCGTGGTGTTCGTAATCGGTCCAGGCCGTGCGCAGGTGCACCCCCTTGAGCCAGCCCACCGGATCGGTCAGGCCGGCCCGCAATTCGGCACGGTTGCTGACCATGTCCACGCGCACGCGGGGCTCGTGCTCATCGTGGTGGTCGTGGTCATCATGGGCATCGTGGCCATGGTCATGACCTTCCTCGCCATGCACATGGGCACCGGGCGGGATGCCGTAATCGCTGCGGTAGGTGCTCAGGGCCAGGCCGGCATAGCCGCTGTCGCCGAACCAGGTGGCACCGACGCCGCCGGCGCGGGTGGACAGGGCGCTGTTGCCGAGCCGGCCGTTGAACGCTTGCGCGTGGTCATGATCGGCATGCGTATCGTGGTCGTCATGGTCGTCATGGTCGTCGTGGCCGGCTTCAGCCCGTTGGGCCGGGCCGGGGATACGCACATCGCTGGTGTTGCGCACCAGGCCATCGACATGCACTACCCAGTTGCCGTTGGCCACCCCGTCCAGGCGGAACATGCCGCTGCGCTCGTCATTGACACTGCCGCCGCGCAACTCGGCACGGCCGGACAGCGCGCGCTCGGGCAGCTCGCGGGCGATGCGGCCATCGGCCAGGTTCACTGCCCCGCCCATCGCGCCGCTGCCGAACAGCAGGGTAGCCGGGCCCTTGAGCACCTCGATCTGGTCGGCCAGGAACGGCTCCACGCTGCCGGCATGGTCCGCGCTCAGGCTGGCCGCATCCAGGTTGGCAAGGCCGTTGTTGAGCACCTGCACGCGCGGGCCGTCCTGGCCACGGATGATCGGCCGGCCGACGCCGGCGCCAAAGCTGGCGCTGTGCACGCCGGGCAGGCGGCCGATGGTCTCGCCCAGGGTGGCCCCCTTGGCCGCATCCAGTGCTTCGCCGGCCAGCACATTGACCGGGCGTGCCAGCGACTCGGCATCACCGGCCAGCGGCGAGGCGGTGACCTTGACCGCATTGAGCTCGGTCAGGTGGTCGCCATGGTCGTGCCCGGAGGTAGTGGACTGGGCCAGGGCCATCGGGGCGAGCAGGCTGCTGATGCTCAGGGCAAGCAGGTGGCGGGGCAGGGGGCTGGAGGTCATGGTTGTTCCTGTTGTTACTTTGTATCAATAGGATGGCAGAGAAAAACCGGTGGTCTGCCGGCTGGATGGAAATGTTATAGTATTCCAATTCCAGCTTCCACCAGCCAAAAGTCATGTCCACAGATTCCGCCCTGCGCACCTTGATCGACCGTTTCGGCGCGTTGTGGTCCTTGCTGTGTGCGGTCCACTGCGCGGTGTTGCCGCTGGTGCTGGTGCTGGCGCCCAGTTTTGCCCTGGGGGTGTGGTGGGATGACCAGGTCGAGCGGATCACGGTGATCGTGGTCAGCGTGGTGGTCACCCTGTCGCTGGGCCTGGGACATCTGCGCCATCGCGGCTGGAGTGCGCTGGCGCTGATGGTGCCAGGGCTGCTGCTGATGTGGTCGGCCCTGCTGATACCGGCGGTGCACCAGTCCGTGCCTGCCCATGCCCTGGCCATGGCCTGCGGCGGGGTGCTGGTCGGCCTGGCCCATCTGACCAACCTGCGCTTGAACCGCGGCCACGTCCATGGCCCGCAGTGTGCCCACTGATCGGCGTGCTAGTCTGCAGTGACCTGCTGCTGGCCGGTGCTGTTGCAGCGCTGCCGCGCAGGCCGGTTGGATACCACTATTTTCCAGGAGTGAAGAAAGATGGGTAAGGGTGACCGCAAGACTGCCAAGGGCAAGCGTTTCAATTCCAGCTACGGCAATGCCCGCCGCCATGTGCTGCCGATCGCAGACCATGCCGGTGCTGCTGCCCAGGTGAAGCCGGCGGCTGCGGCTGCCGCGCCGGTGGCCAAGAAGGCGGTGGTCAAGAAGGCCGTGGCCAAGAAGGCGGCGGTGAAGAAGTCAGCGGCAGCCGAATAACGGCGCCGGGGCTTGCATGGAAAGCGCGACGCTGGGCGTCGCGCTTTTTTTTGCCTGCCGCGCCGGTTCAGGGCGCCATTGCTTCCACGGTGGCATCGGGGTTGCCGTCGCTGTGCGGCAGTGCGATGTGCAGCAGGCGGCCCAGCAGCGGGTAGATGTCCACGTTGTTGATCGGCTCGATCACCGCGTGGCGGCGGAAATCCGGGCCGATGGCGATGAACGGC
The DNA here is from genome assembly GCF_001431485.1 of Stenotrophomonas ginsengisoli. Lineage (GTDB taxonomy): Bacteria > Pseudomonadota > Gammaproteobacteria > Xanthomonadales > Xanthomonadaceae > Stenotrophomonas > Stenotrophomonas ginsengisoli. The sequence continues at coordinate 74,109 of NZ_LDJM01000018.1, forward strand.
GAGCGCATCGAGGGCAGGGCATTGTCATAGCCGTGCGAGCCGCGCACGCCGGGGCGGCGCTTGGCCAGTACCTGGCGGGTGTTGGCGTCCCAGCCTTCATGCATCTGGCAGATGATCGCCGGCACCCGGCGGTGCTGGCCGAAATGCCAGCGTGCCGGCAGCTGCCCGCGCGGCCAGCAGTCGTAATTGGCATGGGCGCCCACCAGCTGCTTCAGGGCGGCATCCTGGTTGCCGGGGGTGGGGGCAAAACCGATCACCTGGCCGACACTGACCGCGCGGGCCAGCTCCGGCGCGACCATGTCCTCCACCGCCACGGTGTTGCCGTCGGGCACTTCGCTCATGCCATGGTCGGACACGATGATCAGGTTGGTGTGCTGCAGCTGGCCACGATCACGCAGGCCCTGCACCAGGGTGCCCACGGCACGGTCGATCAGGCCGATGGCCTGCGCATACTGCGGTGAGTTCGGCCCGTACGCATGGCCAGCCTTGTCCACATGCTCGAAATAGGCCACCAGCAGGTCGGGCCGGTCACTGCGGTCCAGCCACTGCAGCATCAGCTCGGCGCGGTGCTGCGGGTCCAGGCTTTCGTCATAGGGATGCCACAGGTCGGCATGCTGTCCATCGATGGCCACCTCGCCACCGGGATAGCTCAGGGTGGCACTGCGCAGACCGGCACGGCTGGCCTGCAGCCAGATCGGCAGCGCATCGGCCCACCAGCCGGGCTTGCGCAGGGCCTGCAGGTTATGCAGCTCGAAGCGGCCGAGCTGGGCGTCCTCCATCTGGTTGTGGATGATGCCGTGATGGTCCGGGCGCAGGCCGGTGACCATGCTGTAGTGGTTGGGGAAGGTGATCGACGGATAGGACGGCGTCATCCAGCGTGCCTGCACGCCTTCGGCGGCCAGCTGGTCCAGGGTCGGGCTGTGGCCCTTGCCCAGGGCACTGTGGTTCAGGCCATCGATGGACAACAGCACCACGCTGTTTACCGGGGCAGTGTCGGTGGTGGCAGGAAGGCTGCTGCAGGCGGCAAGCAGGCCGGCAGCCAGGCTGATCAACAGGTAATGCGCTTTCATGCAAACAGCATACCCAGCGTGGCTGCGGCAGGCATGTGTCGATGGTTCAGTCTGTGTTCGTCACGGTCACATGGCAACGCCTAGACTGCGCTACTGCTCTTGCGTGATGGATGGATCGTGATGAACCGTGTTGTGCGCTGCCTTCTGCCCTTGTTGATGCTTGCCGGTTGCACCGTGCCGGACAAACACACCGACACCGCCGGCGATGCCGGGCTTGGTGCGCAGGCAGCCGATGGCGAACACATGGTCTCGATCAACAGTGCCGATGCGCCGCCGTTGCCGCCGCGCCCGCAGACCGACCAGTGGCCGGATGTGGACCTGGAAGGCAACCGCATCTTTGTCAGCTGTGATGTGGATTACGCCGGCGGCGGTGATGGCCAGGCGCTGGAAGCGCTGTCGCGCCCGGATATCGAACAGGTGCTCTCGGCCTGCCAGGAGCGTGGCCTGCTGCGGGTCCGCTACCAGGGCAAGATCACCGGCGTGTTCGTCGAGGCGATGTGGCGCATCACCCAGGTCGCCGATGCGCTGGCCATCAGCCGGCGCGTGCTGGACCTGGATTCCAGCGGCGGCCAGGTCGAGGCGGCCATTCGCGTGGGTGACCAGATCGGCGCCTCGGGCTGGACCATCTGGGTCCGTGAGGGCTCGGTCTGCCACAGCGCATGCGTGTTCGTGCTGGCCGCCGGTGACAACCGCCTGCTGGCCGGCAAGGTCGGCATCCACCGCATGATGCGCATCTCCTCCAAGGCCACCTCGCGTGCCGAGCTCAATGACGAGCTGCAGCAGGTCTACGGCAAGGTCAAGGATTACCTGCAGCGCAACGGCGTGGCCGTGGGTGTGGCCGACCTGATGATGACCGTGCCCAACCGCAGCCTGCGCCTGCTCACCAGCGAGGAGTTGCGCCAGTACGGGCTGGACGGCACCAATGCGGTGCAGGACGACCTGGAGCGGATCCGCCAGATGCGCAAGTGCGGGGCCGATTTCGTCCGCCGCAAGGATGCCTTCCTGGTCTCCTTCGACCAGCGCTGCAAGAACGGTCGCAATGATCTGGAAGCATTGACCAGTTGCGGCCAGGGCCTGAAGGAGCGCTTCGGCTTCCCCGATGCGACCTGCCCGGATGAAAGCCCGCTGGCCGAAATCGACAACGGCCACGGCGAGCTGGTGCCGCCGGCAGCCACCCCGGAACCGGAGGCCGAGGGCGGCGATGAGGCGCGGACCGCGGATGCCGACGCTGCGCCGGCAGCGCCGCAGGCCGGGACCGCTGCCGCCGAACCTGCGGCAGACAAGGGCAAGGACAAGGCCGCGTCGGGGGCGCGCCGTCAGTAATCCCGGGCCTGCGCCTCCAGCGCCAGCAGGGCCTGCTTGACCGCCAGCCCACCGGCAAAGCCGGTCAGGCTGCCGTTGCTGCCGACCACCCGATGGCAGGGCAGGATGATCGGCAATGGGTTGCGCCCATTGGCCGCACCCACCGCACGGGTTGCTGTGGGCCGGCCGACATGCACCGCCAGCTGGCGGTAGCTCCAGGTCTGCGCGTAGGGAATCTGCGCCAGTGCCTGCCATACCTGGCACTGGAAGGCGGTGCCGACCGGTGCCAGCGGCAACGTGAAGTGGCGCCGCTGGCCGTGCAGGAATTCCAGCAGCTGTTGACGCGGCGCAGCCAGCGCCTCGGCCTCGGGGGCATAGAGCCACTGCGCCTGGCCCGGAGCTGGCCGGCAATGCTCGGCAAACAGCACATGGCGCAGGCCGTGAGCATCGGCGGCAATGGTCAGTGGCCCGATCGGGCTGTCAAAACGGTCGTAGTACACGGTGCTGTTTGTTGCAGTGCTCATATCGGTTCACGGGTCCGGGTGGCGGCCAGGTGCCACAGGTGCAGGACGGCATAGGCGCGCCATGGGCGCCAGGCCTGGGAATGTTGCTCGGTGCGGGCCTGGCTCAGCCGTTGGCCCTGGCCGATGACCTGCTGCAGCACCAGGTCGCCGGCAGGGAAGGCATCGGGCTGGCCGAGTGCGCGCAGGGCGATGTAGTGCGCGGTCCAGGCGCCGATGCCGGGCAGGGCAGTGGCGCGTGCGATGAACCCGGGCAGGGACTGGCCCCGGCTGAAATCCAGCTGGCCGTCCAGGCAGGCCCGGGCCAGGCTGCGCAGGGTGGCAGCGCGGCTGCGCGGCAGGCCGATCTGTTCCAGGGGGGCGTTGGCCAGTTGCGCCGGGTCGGGAAAGCGCCGATCCAGCCCGGCCGGCATCCCCGGCAGATGGGTGCCGTACTGGTCCAGCAGGCGCCGGGCCAGGGTGGTGGCCGCGCTCACGCTGACCTGTTGCCCCAACACCGCGCGCACCGCCACTTCGAAGCCGTCCCAGCCACCGGGGATGCGCAGCCCCGGACGGGCGGCAATGCCTTGGGCCAGCAAGGGGTCGCGTTGCAGGCAGGCATGCACCGTGTCCAGGTCGGCCTCCAGGTCGAACATCTGCCGGACCCGTGCCACCACGCCGGGGATGGCCGCCGCCGCGGTGTCGCCCAGTTCCAGCAGCAGTTCGTGCTGCTGGCTGCTGGCACGTACGCCGATGATGCTGGGCTTGCCGTCCACCACGATCACCCGGCGGTAATGCTGCGCCTCTATCAGTTCGATCCCGGGCACGCTGCGCTTGTCCAGGAAGGCCAGCATGGCCGCAAAATCCAGTGGCGGCCGCCAGGCCAGGCGCAGCACCGGTTGGCCGCTGTTGATCGCCGTGGACTGCCGGCGCAGCGCCGATGGCGGCATGTGGCAGGCCGCGGCGAAGGCGGCATTGAAACGCCGCAGGCTGTTGAAGCCGGCCGCCTCGGCAATCTCGGTGATGCCCAGGCCGGTTTCGCTGAGCAGCTGCTTGGCCAGCAGCAAGCGGTTGTTGCGGTGCAGTTGGTGCGCAGTGGCGCCGAGTTGCTGGACGAAAATGCGTTGCAGCTGACGTGGCCCCAGGCCAACGGCACGGGCCAGCGCGTCGCTGGACTGATGCTGCAGGAAACCGTCATTGACCAGGGCCAGGGCGCGTTGCAGGGTCTGGTCGTGCTGCCGGCCTGCATTGGCCGGGGACAGCTCCGGCCGGCAGCGCAGGCAAGGCCGGTAACCGGCCGCCGCGGCCGCTGCCGCACTGGGGTAGTACGCAACGTTGCGCGGCTGCGCCGGTGGTGCCGGGCAGACCGGGCGGCAGTAGATGCCGGTGGTGCGCACGGCGGTGTAGAACAGGCCGTCAAAACGCGCATCACGGGCCCGTCGGGCCTGTTCGCATTGGGTCGGGCTGGGCAGGGCGGCAGCGTGCATGGGGGCAGTGTAAGGGCCGGCCGGCACCGCCGCTGGCCGTTTTCAGACAGCAATGCCGACGGCCGCACACAGACCCGGTTGCGGTGTTCTATGCTGCCAGCGCCGGGTTGTGCCGGCCGCGATTACCGTCGGTAGTGGCGCCTTGAGGATGATCACGGAGTTGATGATGCGTTCGATGCTGTCTGTCGTGTTCTCTGCCGCCCTGGTGGCCACGCCCTTGCTGGCCTGGGGCCAGACGGCCGCCCCGCGGACTCCGGCCCCGGCGCCGACGCCGGCTGTAACCACCGCAAGCCCTGCAGCCAGCGCGGCCAGCGCACAGCAGCGCGAGGCTCTGGTCCGTCAGGATGCCCAGATGTCGGCTGCAGCGACCCAGGTGGCCAGCCTGATCGATGCCGGGCGTGCCGGCGAGGTCTGGGACGGGGCGTCGGAGGTGATGCGCAAGGCGGCCAGCCGCGCCGATTTCATCCAGGCCATGGGCGCTGACCGGCAGCGTCTGGGGGCGTTGGCCCAGCGTGCCCAGCCCAGCGTGACCCGGGTCCAGTACACGGCCGGCGGTGCGGTGCCGCAGGGGCTGTATCTGAATGTGAGTTTTGCCACCCGTTTTGCCAACAGTGCACAGCCGGTGCGCGAGCTGGTGTCCTTCCGTCTGGATGAGGACCGTACCTGGCGTGTTTCCGGCTACAGCGTGCGCCCGGTCGGGCAGTGACCGCTGGCCCGGGCCGGCCCTGATCCAGATCAAGGCCGGCGGGGCCAAGCGCACTTAACGTGGTGCGCTGTCGTGGTGCAAGGAGTGGTGTGTGGACAAGGTGGATGTGGCAATCATCGGTGCCGGCCCGGTCGGTTTGAGCCTGGTCAACCTGTTGGCCGGCAGCGGCCTGGCGCTGGCGGTGATCGAGCAGCAACCCACCGGGCGATTGTCCAGCCCGGCCTTCGATGGCCGCGAGATCGCCTTGACCCATGCCTCGCGCAGCTGGCTGGAGCAGGCCGGGATCTGGCAGCAGCTGGACCCGGCGGCGATCTGGCCGTTGCGCCAGGCCAGCGTACGCGACCGCCATCTGCCGTTCGCGCTGGATGTGGACAACCAGCGTGATCCGGCCGGCGCGCCGCTGGGCTGGCTGGTGTCCAACTGGCGCATCCGCCAGGCCGCCTGGGAGGCGGCCAGCCAGCATGAAGGCTGGCAGCTGCATGCAGGCGTTGGCCTGGAAGGGTTGCAGCGGCAGGCCGATGGCTGGCTGCTGCGGCTCGCCGATGGCCGGCAACTGCACGCGGCAACGGTGATTGCGGCGGACAGCCGCTTCTCGTCCAGCCGCCGCCTGCTCGGGGTGGGGGCGCGCAGCCGCGACCATGGCACGGCCATGGTGGTATGCAACATGCGCATCGAAAAAGACCACCAGCAGGTGGCCTGGGAATGGTTTGGCGATGGCTGCACGCGTGCGCTGCTGCCGTTGCAGCCGGGTGTGGCCTCGGCCGTGGTGACATTGCCGATGGCCCGGGCCCAGGCCCTGGCCGGCCTGGATGAGCAGGCCTTCGGCAAGCAGGTGCAGGCGCTGTTCCAGTCACGCTGGGGGGGCATGCAGGCCTGCTCCAGCGCGCATCTGTATCCGATGGTGACCGTGTATGCCGACCGTTTCGCCGGGCCGGGTTTTGCCTTGGCCGGTGATGCGGCCGTGGGCATGCATCCGGTCACCGCGCATGGCTTCAACTTCGGCCTGCGCAGCGCCGGTGTGCTGGCCCGGGCCCTGCGCGGCAGCGGAGGCCCGGCCGCGCGCGATGCGGCGCTGGCGCGCTATGCACGCGAGCACCGCCTGGCCACGGCGCCGCTGTTCACTGCCACCGGCGTGGTGGCCGGCCTGTTTGCCGATTCACGCTGGCCGGCGCGGCTGGCCCGGGGCGGGGCGATGGCCCTGGCCTCGTCGATGCCGCCGTTCCGGCAGCTGCTGCGCAGCCACTTGACCGGCTGAACGCCGCCGGCCGGGCGCCGCGTCGATGCGTCGGCGCGGCCTGGGTTCAGGCTGCTTCGATCAGGATCCGGGTCTCGCCGAACTGCACCACCTGGCCCAGACGGATCTTGCAGGCCTTGCGGGTCTCCACCTGGCCGTCCACGGTGACCAGGCCCTCGTCGATGACGACCTTGGCTTCACCGCCGCTGCTGACCAGGTCGGTGAGCTTGAGCAGGGACTTGAGTTCGATGTAGTCGCCATCAAGGGCGAATGCGAGGGTGATCATGCTGTCGTTAACGCTGCGGTTGGGAGAAATGCATTATCCTCTCAAACCTTAGGGTCTAACCGTACTTCCGGCGTGCAGCGGTAGGGCCTGATTCCACAACTGCCCTGACCGAGTTCCTGACCGATACCGCGCAGGGCGCTCTTATGCGCCTTATCCCGCCCGTTGCCGCTTCCGGCAATGGTGCATCCCGGAGTTACCCCCATGTCGCAAGAAACCCCCTCCCTGCGTTTTGCAGATCTTGGCCTGTCCGATGCTGTGATGCAGGCCGTGGCCACCATTGGCTACGAAACCCCGTCGCCGATCCAGGCTGCCACCATTCCGGCCATGCTCGAAGGCCGTGACGTGCTGGGCCAGGCCCAGACCGGTACCGGCAAGACCGGCGCCTTCGCCCTGCCGGTGCTGTCCAACATCGACATGAACGCGCACAAGCCGCAGGTGCTGGTGCTGGCCCCGACCCGTGAGCTGGCCATCCAGGTCGCCGAAGCCTTCCAGAGCTACTCCGCTTCGATGCCGGGCTTCCGCGTGCTGCCGGTCTACGGCGGCCAGCCCTATGGCCTGCAGCTGTCGGCCCTGCGCCGTGGCGTGCACGTGGTGGTCGGTACCCCGGGCCGCGTGATCGACCATCTGGACCGTGGCACCCTGGACCTGTCCGAGCTGAAGACCCTGGTCCTGGACGAAGCCGACGAAATGCTGCGCATGGGCTTCATCGACGACGTCGAAGCCGTGCTGAAGAAGCTGCCGGAGCAGCGTCAGGTGGCCCTGTTCTCGGCCACCATGCCCTCGGCCATCCGTCGCATCGCCCAGACCTACCTGCGCGAGCCGGTGGAAGTGACCATCGCCTCCAAGACCACCACCAGTGCCAACATCCGCCAGCGTTACTGGTGGGTGGCCGGCATGCACAAGCTCGATGCGCTGACCCGCATCCTGGAAGTGGAAACCTACGATGCGATGATCATCTTCGCCCGTACCAAGGCAGGCACCGAAGAACTGGCAGAGAAGCTGCAGGCCCGTGGCCTGGCTGCTGCCGCCATCAACGGTGACATGCAGCAGGCCCAGCGCGAGCGCGCCGTCGGCCAGCTCAAGGAAGGCAAGCTGGACATCCTGGTCGCCACCGACGTGGCTGCCCGTGGTCTGGACGTGGAGCGCATCACCCACGTGCTGAACTACGACATCCCGTACGACACCGAAAGCTACGTGCACCGTATCGGCCGTACCGGTCGTGCCGGCCGCAGTGGCGAGGCCATCCTGTTCGTGACCCCGCGCGAGAAGGGCATGCTGCGTTCGATCGAGCGCGCCACCCGTCAGCCGATCGAGGAAATGCAGCTGCCGACGGTTGAAGCGGTCAACGAGAACCGCGTCAACAAGTTCCTGGGCCGCATCAGCACCGAGCTGGAGAACGAGCACGGCCTGAAGTTCTTCCGCGAAATGCTGGAGACCTATTGCAACGAAAACCAGGCCAATCCGCTGGACGTGGCCGCCGCGCTGGCCCGCCAGCTGCAGGGTGATACCCCGTTCCTGCTGACCCCGCCGGTGCGCCAGCCGCGCAGCGAGCGTCCGGAACGTGCCCCGCGCGAAGGCGGTTTCACCCGTGCTGCCGACCGTTTCGACCGTGGTGAGCGCCATGAGCGCAGCCAGGGCCGTTTTGACCGTCCCGAGCGCGGTGAGCGTTTTGAACGCGGCCCGCGTGAAGATCGCTTCGGCGGCCAGGAAGAGCGTCCGCGCCGCGAGCCGGCACCGCGTGGCAACCCGGAAAACGGCATGGAAACCTTCCGTATCGAGGTCGGTTACCGCCACGGTGTGAAGCCGGGCAACATCGTCGGCGCCATTGCCAACGAAGCCGGTCTGGAAAGCCGTTTCATCGGCCGTATCGACATCCATGACGAACACTCGGTGCTGGACCTGCCGGCGGACATGCCGTCTGACGTGCTCGGCCACCTGCAGAAGGTCTGGGTTGCCGGCCAGCAGCTGAAGATGCAGCGCATCGATGCCGAACAGGCACGTGCCGATGCCGAAGCCAAGGCGCGTGCACCGCGTCCGAGCTTCGAGCGTGGCCCGCGCGAGGGTGGCTTCGAACGCGGCCCGCGTGCCCCGCGTGAGGGTGGTTTCGAGCGTGGTCCGCGTGCCCCGCGTGAAGGTGGTTTCGAGCGTGGCCCGCGTGCCCCGCGCGAAGGTGGCTTTGATGCCCGTCCGCCGCGTCGCGAAGGTGGTTTCGAGCGTGGCCCGGGTGCCGGTCCGCGTGGCCCGCGCGGCCGTGGCCCGCGTGAGTTCTGAGCATTGAGCTGAGGTAATGAAAACGGCGCCGGATGGCGCCGTTTTCATTCCGGCATGCGTGCCCATGCACGACACTGCTGTGCAGCGCCACTCAAGGCGCGCGGGCAGGGGCCGATGTCATGGTTGCTGCGGCCGGAATTGACCATGTGGTGCAGGGGGCTGGGGTTGAGATCAACGGACGGAATGTGTGTTTCTGACGGAACTTGCCGGCAGCGCTGGGCCTGTGCCCTGTTGCTGGCCTTGCTGGCCTGCCTGCTGCCGTCCACGCTGCTGGCCCAGGGCTGGTCCACGGCCTCCTTCGAGCGCGGTTACGTGCTCGAAGGCCAGGCCAGTGACCACCTGGACCCGCAGCGCGGCTGCGATCCGGATGTCATCGGCCGGCTTGACCACCAGGCCCAGCTGATGCCGCCACCCGGTGGCTGGCCCGGTTCGCCACAGGCGGTACTGGTGGCCAACGTGTTTGCCGGCGAGGTGATGATTGCCCATGGGCAACGCGTCACCTGCGGGCTGATGTCCGATGCGCGCACGCGCGATTCGCGCTTCCGCAGCAGTGTCGGCCAGGTCGTGGTGCCGGCCGCCGGCAACCTGGAGCCGATCGTGGTGGCCTGGCAATCACCGATACGGCCGGAGTGGATACCCACCATCATGCTCGGCGGGCCCAGCCCGCTGCAGCAGCAGGACACCGCGCGCCTGCTGGTGCGGGCGGCGTGCATGGCCGTCACCCTGGCCCTGGCCCTGAGCGCCCTGCTGGGCTGGATGGCCAGCCGTGACCGCATGTTCCTGCTCTACACCGCCAGTTGTGTGGTGTTTTTCATCTGGCAGGCCCTGATCACAGGCCTGTTCGGCTACCCCTATCCGTGGCTGCCGGTGGGCGACTGGGCGGTGCAGTGGCAGGCGGCCACCAGCCTGATGACCACCGCCCTGATGCTGGCTGGCCTGTGGTGGCTGTGCGGCGGCCTGCGACTGTTGCCCGGCTCGGGCAAGGTGGTGGGGCGTCTGTTGCAGCTGGTGCTGCTGCTCAGCCTGGGGGCGATGCTGTTGCCGGAAGCGGCGTTCTCCATGTTTGCCATCGCACCGCAGGTGCTGATGACCCTGGGCGCGGTGCTGGTGGTGGGCATGGCCTTGCTGGCACAGCTGCGTGGCATGCGTGATGGCCTGCTTGGCTGGCTGGGGCTGGCACCGTTCCTGGTGCTGGTGGCGGGCGAGCTGCTCGGTGCGCGCTGGCTGGTGCTGTACCGGATCGAGGCGTTGCAGCTGGTGGCCACCTGGTTGCTGCTGATCACCGCCTTTGCCTTCAATCGCCGCCTGGGCCTGCTGCGCGAGCAGCGCGACCAGATGCAGCGTCTGGCCGATACCGATGGCCTGACCGGCCTGCCCAACCGGCGCGTGGGCCTGCAGCGGCTGGGCCTGCTGATCGGCCAGGCCGGTGACCGTGGCCTGCTCTCGGTGGGCTTTGTCGATGTGGACCACTTCAAGGCCATCAACGATACCTACGGTCATGACGTCGGTGACAAGGTGCTGGTGGAAGTGGCACGGGTGATGTCCGAATCGGTGCGCAGTGATGACGTGGTGCGCATGGGCGGGGAGGAATTCCTGGTCATGCTGCCCGGGGTGGACCTGGCTGGGGCGCAGGCGCGCATGCAGCAGATCGGCGAGCAGCTGGCGCATATCCAGCTGCGCTCCACTGCACCGGGGCTGCTGGTCACCGCCAGCATCGGCGTGGCCCAGTACCACCCCGGTGATGTGGACATGACCGCGCTGCTGCGGCGTGCCGACCAGGCCATGTACGCGGCCAAGCAGCAGGGCCGCAACCAGGTGTTTGCGGCCTGAATCCGCACCTCCGGCATTGGTCCGATGACCGGTGCATCAGTGATAATGCAGAGATGACCAACCGACTCAACAAACACATCGCCGAAACCGGCTACTGCTCGCGCCGCGAGGCTGATCGCCTGATCAGCGCACGCCGCGTCACCGTCAACGGCAAGCCGGCGACGATGAGCGCCCAGGTGGACGAAGGCGACACCGTGCTGGTGGATGGCCAGCCGCTGCGTGCGCGCGCCGTGGTCAAGGCCACCGGCCGGCGCCATGTCTACATCGCCCTGAACAAGCCGGTGGGCATCACCTGCACCACCGAGAGCGAGGTCAAGGGCAACATCGTGGACTTTGTCGGCCATGAGCAGCGCATCTTCCCGATCGGCCGCCTGGACAAGGATTCGGAAGGCCTGATCCTGCTCACCAGCAACGGCGACATCGTCAACCAGATCCTGCGCTCGGAAAACAAGAAGCAGAAGGAATACCTGGTCGAGGTCAACAAGCCGGTCACCGACGAGTTCCTGCGTGGCATGGCCCGCGGGGTACGCATCCATGACCAGATGACCCTGCCGTGCCGTACCTCGCGCATTGCCAAGTACGGTTTCCGCATCACCCTGGAGCAGGGCCTGAACCGGCAGATCCGCCTGATGGCCGCCGAGTTCGGTTACCGCGTGACCCAGCTGCGCCGGGTGCGCATCGACAACGTCAAGCTGGCCCCGCTCAAGCTGGGCCAGTGGCGCAACCTGACCGACCAGGAACTGCGCGGGCTGTTGCCGGGCAACGTGCAGTTCTGAGGCGGCCGCAGGCCGCGTCACAAACCAACAAGGGCGCCATCACGGCGCCCTTGTTGCATCCACGCTTGTAGCATCCGCGCTCAGAGCGCCAGCCGACGCCTTGCCAGGGCCCCGCGCAGCGGGTCGTAGAAGACCACGGCCAGGATCAGGCCGACACCGACATAGAAGGCGCTGGTCAGTTCGCGCTGTTCGCCCAGCAGGATCATCGCCAGCACGATGGCGTAGATCGGTTCCAGGTTGGTCACCAGCTGCACGGTGTAGGCCGACAGCTGCTTCAGCGCGACCAGGCACAGGGCGAACGGCAGCAGGGTGCAGACGATGGACAGCAGCAGCAACAGGGCACCATCGCGCAGGTCCGGCACTACCCACAGGTTGCTGGCCAGGGCCGGGAACAGGCTGGGCAGCAGCGGCGCGATCAGGGTCAGCAGCACGGTACCGGCGCCCAGTTCCAGCGCGGTCACGGTCAGCGCATCACCACGCCCGGCCATGCGCTTGTTGAGCGAGCCAAACACCGCCACCAGGAAGGCCGAGGCGGCGCCTACCGCCACGCCCAGGCGCATGCCGTCGGGGACCCCGCCCACCACCAGGGCCACGCCGGGCAGCACCGCCACCCCCAGGGCCAGTTCGCGTGCCTTGAACGGGCGCTTGGCCAGCCAGGGTTCGACCACCGCGGTAAAGGCCGGCGCCAAGGCAATGCAGGTGGCCGCCACCGAGGCATTGGCCAGCTTGACCGCGCCGTAGAAGGTGAGCCAGTGCAGGGCGACCAGGGCGCCGATCAGGCTGTAACCGGCCAGGTCCTTGCCGGACATGGCCCGCAGGCCGCGCCAGACCCGCGGCAACACGGCCAGGGCGGCCACCACGATCAGCATCCGCCACCACACCAACGGCAGGGCATCCAGGCTGATCAGTTTGCCCAGGATGGCCGTGACACCCCAGAGCAGCACGCACAGATGGATCTGCAGGTGCGCAGTACGCAATTGTTGACTCATTGCCCATTGTCGCTGTTTGCGCCGCCGCTGCCGAGGGTGCCGGTGGTCATCCTCGTCAGCAATGCAGGTGGCAGTTACCATCAGGGACTGCCACTGGAGCGCTGCCATGACGTGGACCACCCCGGACCTGAGTGACCAGTTCGCCGATGCACGCATTGCCGTGGAGCACTGGCGCCACTACGGTGGGCGCCAGCATTTCAGCGGGCCGGCCGTGACCGTGCACTGTGTGGCCGACAACTCGCGCGTGCGCGAGCTGGCCAACACCCCGGGGCATGGCCGGGTGCTGGTGGTCGATGGTGGCGGTGACCGCCGGCACGCCCTGCTCGGTGACCTGATTGCCGCTGCGGCGCTGGCCAATGGCTGGAGCGGTTTTCTGATCAACGGCTGCGTGCGTGATGTGCCGGCACTGGCAGCGATGGATCTGGGCGTGGCGGCGCTGGGTGCCTGCCCGCGCAAGACCGACAAGCGCGGAGCCGGGCAGGTGGACGTGGAAATCGGCGTGGGCGGTGTGCGCATCGCCCCGGGTGATGTGGTTTATGTGGATGCCAGCGGAGTGCTGGTGTTGGATGCGGCCCAGGCGGCCTGCGTTGATGCGCAATAACAGGAGAAGCAAGTGGAAAAGTGGTTGCGAGGCACCGTGGCGGTGCTGGCGTCGATGGCCATGGGCAATGTGATGGCGCAGGCCCTGCCGGCCGGGCTGCAGGCTCTGGATGCCACGGTGGAACAGGTGCGTGGGCAGTTCCAGGTGCCCGGCATTGCCGTGGCCGTGGTCAAGGACGGACAGGTGGTGATGGCCCGCGGCTGGGGCGTGCGCGAGCAGGGCAAGCCGGCGCCGGTGGATGCCGACACCTTGTTTGCCATTGCCTCCAACACCAAGGCGATGACGGCCACCGCGCTGTCGGTGCTGGCCCAGGAGGGCAAGTTGAGCCTGGATGACAAGGTCATCGACCACCTGCCGTGGTTCCGCATGGGCGATGCCTATGTCACCCGCGAAATGACCCTGCGCGACCTGCTGGTGCACCGCTCCGGCCTGGGCCTGGGGGCGGGCGACCTGCTGTTCTGGCCGACCACCGACTACAGCACGCGCGAGGTGGTGCAGCGCCTGGCCAACGTGCCGCTCAGCGGTGGCTTCCGTGAGCGCTATGCCTACGACAACATCCTCTACGGGGTGGCCCAGCTGGTGATCGAGGAGGTGTCCGGGCAATCGTTTGCCGACTTCCTGCAGCAGCGCATCTTCACCCCGGCCGGCATGGCCGGTACCCGCTTCAATGCCGACCACCTCCAGCGTGGCGACAAGGCTGCCGTCGGCCATGCGCTGTATGACTGGAAGGATCTGCGCACGGTGGCGCCGCTGACCTGGCACAACAACTCGGCCGCCGGCGGGGTGTACTCCTCGGTCAACGACATGGCGCGCTGGATGAACGTGCAGCTCGCCGGCGGCCGCCTGCCGGGCGGGGATGCCCGCCTGTTCGATGACAAGCGCCAGCAGCAGATGTGGTCGGTGGTCACGCCGCAGGCCGTGGCCGAGCCGGCGGTGCCGGAACTGGCACCGATGAAGCCGAATTTCGCCGGCTATGGCGAGGGCTGGAGCCTGAGCGATTACCGCGGGCAGAAGCTGGTCTGGCATACCGGTGGCTGGCCGGGCATGGTCTCGCGGGTGACCCTGGTGCCGGAGCAGAAGCTGGGCATCGTGGTGCTGACCAACCAGGAAGTGGGCGCGGCCTTCAATGCGATCACCTACAGCGTGCTGGACGCGATGCTGGGCGCACCGGCGCATGACTGGGTGGATGCCTATGCCAAGGCGGTGGCCAAGGGCCGCAGCAATGCCGATGAGCAGTGGGACAAGCATGTCGCCGCGCGCGTGGCCGGCAGCACGCCGTCGCTGGCGCTGGCCGGCTATGCGGCCACTTACCGCGACCGTTGGTATGGCGATGTCATCGTCCAGCAGCAGGGCGATGCGCTGCGCCTGCGCTTCTCGCGCACGCCGATGCTGGTGGGCACGCTGGAACACTGGCAGCACGACACCTTCATCGTGCGCTGGGACGACCGCTCGCTCAACGCCGATGCCTTCGTCAACTTTGCCCTGGACGTGGATGGCAAGGTCAGCAGTGCGCGCATGCAGGCGGTGTCTTCGCTGACGGACTTCAGCTTTGACTTCCAGGACCTGGACCTGCGCCGGCAGCAGCCTTGAGCCCGTGTCCAGCCCCGGGGCTCATGACCGGGGCTGGGCCGGCAGCGCGGCCTGATCGCGCTCCCAGTGCAGGAAATCCTCCAGGTCATTGTTGATCCAGCGCCCGGCCAGGCCGAGCATGAACAGGTCGTCGCCCACGCCCAGATGCTGCAGCAGGTGGTGCAGGGCGTCGTCCGGATGCAGGGCATAGAACACGGCCGTGGCGCTGAGCAGTGCCGTGTCCACGCCCTGGTAACGGTAACGGCGGCGCAAAGCGGCATTGAACAGGCGCGGTGCGGCCTGGCTGCGCAGGCGCAGGCCGGCGATGCTGAGCAGGGCAGGCAATGGCGGGTGCGGTGCGCGGCCATTGTCGGCAGCCGTTGGGCGTGCAGGTGCCTGCAGGGGTGTTTGCGGGTCCATGCTGGGCGGCTCGGATGAACGGTGCAGCCAGCCTGATCGATCACCGTGGCCGGGTTTTTGCCTGTTGTTGCGCCGATTGCACTGCCTGCGGCAACGGCCGCCTGGACCTGGCTGCCGGATGGCTCGCCGGGCACTCAGCCGGCCAGCAGCTGCACTGCCGTTGCACGCACCCAGCCACTGCGGCAGGGGCCACGATAGGGTTGGTGGGTAGGCACGGCCACGCTGACGCCGCAGTCCTGATCAGGATCATCGGCATGCACGATGCCGATCCATTGGCCGTCGCCGGCGCTGTCGCACAGCCATGCCGGGGTGCCGGGTTGCAGTCGGGCAATCACCGCGTGCTGGTTGCCGGGGCCGGCGTGCACGGCCTGCGGGCCGTTGCCGCTGATCTGACCCAGGCCGCCGCAGGCATCCAGATCGGGCTGCTCGCCGACCCACACCGGTTGCGCTTCCGGCGCGGCGGCGGCCGGGCTGCTGCAGGCGGCCAGCAGGGTCAAGGCGCAGGTCAAGGCAAGCGTGTAGGACGTGGGGCGCAGGGGCATGGCAGGGATGCTCTGTAGGGGCGCTGTGGCCAGGGCTGGCTGCAGTGGTGGCGGGGGCCGCGGCAGTGCCACGGCCCTGGGGCGCGGTTGTCAGCCGGCCAGCTGCTTCAACGCGGCCAGGCTGACCCAGCCGCTCTGGCAGCTGCCGTTGTAGGCCTGGCGCTGGGCAATCGGGCTGCTCAGGCCGCAATCCACGCTGGTATCGGTGCTCCAGACGATGCCGACATACCAATGGGCTTCACCCGGGTCGCAGACATACACCAGCTGGTCATTGGCCAGTTCGGCCACGGTGGCGTGTTCGGTGCCCGGGCCGGCCAGCACGGCGGTCTTGCCTTCGCTCTGGATGGCGGCGGTGGAGCAGGCATCGAGTTCCGGCTCGCCGCCGACCATCACCGGCACGGCCGCGCCGCCAGCGGCGGCCGGAGCTTCGCCGCTGGTGCTGGCGGCCGGCGCGCTGTCAGCCGGCGGGGAGGCCGGGGCCGCCGCCGGGGCCTCGGCCACCGGGGCGGTATCGGCGCCGGTGCCCGCCGGGCCGCAGCCGGCCAGGCCAAGGGTCAGCAGCAGGGAAACAGAAAGCAGAGGAATCTTGCAGGTCATGGTGTGTCCTCAGTCGCTCAGTGAAAAGGTGTGCCCCACCGCAATCCAGCCGCTGTGGCAGGGCCCGGCATAGGCTTGCCCGGCCACTGTCTGGGCAACGGTGAGGGCGCATTGCCAGGACAACGCGCAGTGCGCGTCGTCGGCGGGGCAGTCTTCGATGGCGGGCAGGCCGTGCTCGTGGACGATGCCCAGCCACATCTGGTCGGTGCTGACCGTGCAGCCGAACACGGTCCAGTCCTGCGGCAGGTGGGCAAGCACGGCGGCGCCTGCATCCGGTGCGGCACGCACGTCCAGCCCCTGCGGGTGGGCGACGGTCTGGCTGTAGTGGCAGCGCACAGCGCCAGACGGGTTGTCCAGGGTGACGGGTTGACGCAGTGGGCCTGGCGCGCTGGAGGGCGCTGCTGCTGCAGTCCTGGTGTTGCTGGCCTGGGCCAGAAACGGTGATGCGGCGGTACTGGCATGGCTGCCGGCCACAGGATTGCAGCCGGAGAGCAGGCTCAGGCCCAGGGCCATGGCACAGGTTCTGGTCGACGTCAGCGACATGGCGGCATTCCTTGCAGCGCGTGGGCGGGTCTCAGCTCGCCACGGGGGCGAGAACCGCCGCAGACTAGCGGGCCGCTAGCGTGGCTGACGCTCCTCCGTTGGGGGGAGGGGGCGGGCCGCATGCTGGTGGTGCCGGCACCGGGACTGCCCGGCGCAATGGATCCAGCCCAGTATTCCAGGCAAAAAAATGCCCCGGCCGGTCTGGCCAGGGCAGTGCGGCGTCCGCTGCCCGCTGCGCGATCCGGCAGCGGGCGGTGCAGGCTTACTGGATCGGCTGCTCCAGCAGCAGCTGACGGGCATAGCGCACCGGCGGGGCACCGAAGGAGAGCATGCGGTCGTGGTAGGTCTTCAGGTTGAAGTCCTTGCCCCAGGCCGCTTCGGCCGCGGCGCGGGTATCAAAGTGCTCCTGCGCGCCGACAAAATAGGTCGGCAGCTGGGCACTGGTGAGCTGGGCACGGATCCACTTGCCCGAGGCTTCGCTTTCCTGCTGGAAGCTGTCGCGCACCATCAGCTGCATGGCGCGCTCGCGGTCCCAGCCTTCCACATGCACGCCCTGGTCCAGGATCGCGTTGGCGATGGTGCGCAGGTAGAACTTCAGCTGCACCAGCTGGAACAGCGGGTCGCTGTCCATGTAGCCAGCCTGCTGCATCATGCGCTCGGTGTACACCGCCCAGCCTTCGGCAAACAGGCCCGAACGCAGCACCGCGCGCAGGGTGGAGGGGTGCTTGGCCGAGTGCCAGCCTTCCAGGTAATGGCCCGGGGTGCCTTCGTGGATGGACAGCAGGTGGATCATCCGGCTGTTGTACTCACGCAGGAACGAATCGACCTGGCCTTCGTTCCAGTCCTCGGGAATCGGGCTGACCGCGTAGAAGGTCTTCAGGTGCTTGTCCAGCGGGCCGGGCGAGTCGCAATAGGCCACGGCCACGCCGCGCTGGAACTCGGGCATCAGGATGATCTCCACCGGCGCATCGGGCAGGGTCATCAGGTCGTGCTCGGCCACGAAGGCGGTGGCCACATCCAGCGCGGCCTTGGCATCGGGCACCACCGCATCCCGGGCCGGCTTCTGCGCGTAGGCCAGTTCCAGTGCGGCCTCGATGGCGGCCTGCTGCTGCTGGGCGGTGGGGTTGTCCGGGGTGGCCGGGGCGGCGTCGCGGCCGGCCAGCACGCGCTGGGCAATGCCGTACATCTGCGCGCGCACGCGGTCCAGCTCGGCCTGGGCACGCTGGCCGATCTGCGCCCGGCTCAGTTCCGAATTCAGGGCAAAGCGCAGCTTGGCGTCATACATGTCCGCGCCGATGCGGAAGTCGCCGGCGGCCTTGGGCACCAGCTCGTTGTCCAGCCACTGCTGGTGCTCGTTGACCGCGCTTTCCAGGCCGGTGATGGCCGCCTGCAGGCGCTCGCGGTGGGCACCGCTGAGCTGGTCCAGGTTGGGGGTGATGAAGGTGGCCACCAGGCTGAGCAGGCCGCGGTTCTGCTTGGCCACGGTCTCGGCGTGGATCTTCGGCACCCGCGCCGGGTCCAGGTTGGCGCGGGCGGCGGCGAAGATCTGCGGGATCTGCTCCATGCGCTCGGTGGCCGAGCGCAGGCGGTCGGGCAGGGGGGCGAACTCGCGCGCCATCAGGCCATAGATCGCACTGCCGGCCAGGCCGGAATAGAACTGCGGGTCCCACTGCCAGTCGGCCAGGGTGTTGACCCGGAACAGGTCACCTTCCAGCTGGTTGCGCAGGATCGCCGCATCGACCTGGTTTTCCCGGCTCAGCGATGCGGCATCGATGGCGTTGAGGGCATCGAGCAGGGCCTGGGTCTGCTCGGCGCCGGCCTTGATCCCGGCGGCGCTGACATCGTCGATGCGGTTGTCGTAGCGGTGTTCGCCGATCTGGGTGGCGGCCACCGGCGACAGTGCCATCCACTGCTGCAGGGTCTTGTCGGCCAGCGCGGCAAACTGTGCATCGGCCTGCGATTGGACCTGTGCCGTGGTGGCGGCGTCCGTGTCCGGCGCGGTGCTGGGCTGGCAACCGGCCAGGGCGAGGATCAGAGCGGAACTGAGCAGTGTGGTACGCATCGGACAGCACTCGAAAAATGCAACGAAGCGTCGAGCATGGCAGGGACGGCGGGCGCCGACCCCTGCCATCGGTTGGGTCAGGGCATATCCTCCAATTCCACCAGCAGGTCACGCTGGAAGGCCAGCTCCTGCACCAGCTGCCTGGCTCGGGCGGCACTGGCGGGGTTGCTCGCCTGCACCTCCAGGACATGGCTGCCCGGGCTCTGGGTCAGGTCTGAGAGGCCGGCCGAGCTGGAATCCGGGTCATCCATCTGTGGCATCAGGTCATTGATATGTTCCACATGCTCGATACCTTCCACGCTGGTCAGCAGATTGGCGACCAGACGCGCATCGTCGTCGCTGCCGGTGATGCGCAGGTTGAGTCCGGCCATGAGGCGTCTCCTGTCAGATGGGGGAGCCCACATCCTCACCGATCCGCATGCAAGGTTGGGTGAGCTGCCTTGTCAGCTCTTCAAGCGCACCGGCAACGGCACGTTGCACAGGTCAATATGCCCGGCCGGGCGTACGTAGAAGGCATCGCGACGGTTGCGGCGGGCCTCGGTGGCGGCAGCAAAACTGGCCGAATCGGTGCGCAGCAGCTGCAGCGGCAGGCGTTCGTCAGCCGGCACATCACTGCCCAGACGCACCTTGAGGATCGGCGTGTCCTGGCCGCGGTCTTCGTAGAAGCCCATCGGCTCGGGCCCACGCGGCAGCGCGGAGAGCCGTTCGATGCCATGGATCACCCGACCCACCGAACTCATGTTGCGGTCCAGGTTGCGCGGGGCCTGGCCGGTGACCACGTACAGCTCGGCGGCCTGGCTGGAATCGGGTGCGTTGTTGCGGCCGGCGCCGAGCATGCCGTAGCAGTGCGCCATCCAGATGGTTGCGCTGCGGTTGTCACGGGCGGCGGCAAAGCCATCGACAAAACCGGCTGCATCGCTCCAGCCATCGGCATCGGGCAGGGCGGAAAACTGCACGCTGGCCGAGGGCACTTCAAATTCGGCCGGCAGGGCCACATCGGCCGCGCCCAGCGGTTTGCGCTTGTCGGCATCCTCGCCGTGGATGTCGCCGAACTGGGCCACGAAGTTGTCCTGCACCCGGTACACGCTGGTGTTGTCCCAGAAGCCCTGACGGGCCAGCTGGCGGATGTTGGCCACATGGCGCGGGGCGAACTGCGGCGCCAGCTCGAACACCACCAGGCCAGTGGGCAGGGTCATGTAGAGCAGGTTGTCCGGGTCCGGGGTGCGCCAGTCGCTGTCCGGGGCGGCAGCGATGATCTCGGCCGCGCTGCGCGCAGCGGGTTGCTCCTCATTGGCAGAGGCGGCGAGCGGATGTGCCAGCAGCAGGGCAGCAGCCAGGGACAGGATGGACAGACGCGGACGGGTGGTGGACATGGCAGGCCTGACGCTGAACAAGGGGCTTGATTGTGCGTCATTGCCGGCACCTGCGGTGGAGGTGGTGACCATGACTACTGGCACGTTGGCTATAGCGAAGTTCGCACTAGTATCCACTTCAACCTAGTGGTGGAGTGCAGTCATGGCCGATATCGAAGGCCTGCAACGCAAGTTTGAAAAGGAGCTGGCCAGCGGCACCGTGTCGTTGGTGCTGCTGGCGGTGATGGGCCGGGCCACCGAACCCCTGTACGGCTACCAGATTGCCAAGGCGCTGGAGCAGCAGGGCGGGGGAGTGCTGGCCGGCAAGCAGAGCGCGCTGTACCCGGTGCTGCGCAACCTGGAGGCGGCCGGCCTGCTGGACAGCCATGTCGAGCCATCGGTGGCCGGGCCACCGCGGCGCTACTACCGCATCAATGACGACGGCCGCCAGGTGCTGGCGCAGTGGACGGCGGCGTGGAACACCACCCGCGACAGCGTGCAAACCCTTCTGCAAGGAGTGAATTGAGATGAGCCAGCCTGCCCACAACCCGCAACCGCTGCCGCGCAGTGTCGAGCAGTACCTGGCCCAGCTGCGCCAGGCCCTGGCCGGTGCCGATCCGGCGTTGATCCAGGATGCGTTGTATGACGCCGAGGAGTACCTGCGCAGCGAGCTGGCCGAACAGGCCGGCCGCGACGAAGCGCAGGTGGTCGCCGAAGTCGCCGGCAGCTATGGTGCGCCGGACGAGGTGGCCCAGATCTACCTGCAGACCGAGGTCACGGTGAACCGTGCGCTGCGCCTGCCGGCCCTGGTCAATCCCTATCAGCCGCCCACGCCGGTCAGTGTGCTGGCCGAGGGCCACGACGCCGCCAGTGGCGCTGCCCCGGCGGCAACCCCGGCCAAGCGGCAGCCAGGGTGGCTGCGCCGCGTCTTCGGCGTCTACACCGATCCGACCACCTATGGCGCGCTGTTTTACCTGCTGCTGTCCCTGCTGACCGGCGTGTTCTATTTCACCTGGGCGGTGGTCGGGGCCAGCCTGTCGTTGTCGATGCTGATCCTGATCATCGGGGTGCCGCTGTTGGTGCTGTTCCTGGGCTCGATCCGCGCGCTGGCCTTCATCGAGGGGCGTGCGGTGGAAACCCTGCTCGGGGTGCGCATGCCGCGCCGGCCCAACTGGCAGGACCCCAGCACCCCGTGGCTGAAGCGCATCGGCGCGATGTTCACCGACCCGCGGACCTGGGCAACGCTGGCCTATTTCCTGCTGATGCTGCCGCTGGGCATTGCCTACTTCAGCGTGGCGGTGGTCGGCCTGAGCCTGTCGCTGAGCACCCTGGCCGCACCGCTGCTGGGCCTGCTCGGCAACGGCGGGGTGTACATCGGTGGCATGGACCTGATCGAGCACCCATGGACCTGGCCGTTGTTGATGCTGGCCGGTGCCGTGATGCTGACCGCCACCCTGCATCTGGCCCGCCTGCTCGGCCGTGGCCATGGCCATCTGGCCAAGCACCTGCTGGTGCATCACCGCTGAGGGGTGATGCAAAGCAAAAGGCCGCTGCACGGGCAGCGGCCTTTTGTGTGTCTGGCGGGTTGGCCGGGGCTCAGCCGGCCTTGCGCGGGCGCAGGGCGGTGACGCTGGCACTGGCCCGGCGCTTGCGCGGGGCGATCTGGTCGGCATGGTGGGCGGCGATGAAGTCGCGCACCTGCGGATAGACCTGGTCGCGCCAGCGGCGCCCGGAGAAAATGCCGTAGTGGCCGGCATCGTCCACCACGATGTGCTGACGGCGGCCGGCCGGCACCCCGGTGCACAGGTCATGCACCGCTTCGGTCTGGCCCAGGCCGGCGATGTCATCCAGCTCGCCTTCGATGCTCAGCAGGGCGGTGCTGGTGATCGCCGCCGGGTCCACCCGCTGGCCATCGACGAACCACTGCCCACGCGGAAGCAGGAATTGCTGGAATACCACCTTGATGGTGTCCAGGTAGTACTCGGCCGGCATGTCCAGCACCGCGTTGTACTCGTCATAGAACGAGCGATGGGCCGCGGCATCGTCCAGGTCGCCCTGCACCAGCGAGGTGTAGAAATCCCAGTGCGACATCAGGTGGCGGCTGGGGTTCATGGCCAGGAAGCCGGCGTGCTGCAGGAAGCCCGGGTAGACCTGGCGGCCGGCACCGGGGTAATTGCCGGGCACCGGGTGGATCAGGTTGGTCTGGAACCAGGACAGCGGATTGCGCGTGGCCAGGTTGTTGACCGCGGTCGGGCTGCGCCGCGCGTCGATCGGCCCGCCCATCATCACCAGCGAGCGCGGGGTGGTTTCACCGGCGCTGGCCATCAGCGACACAGCCGCCAGTACCGGCACGGTGGGCTGGCAGACGCTGACCACGTGCAGGTCGGCGGCGCCCAGGTGGGTGATGAAGCGGCGCACGTAGGCGATGTAGTCATCCAGGCCGAAACGGCCTTCGCCCTGCGCCACCATGCGCGCATCGACCCAGTCGGTCACATACACGCGGTGGTCGCGCAGCAGGGTGCGCACGGTGTCGCGCAGCAAGGTGGCATGGTGGCCGGACAGCGGCGCCACCACCAGCACCACCGGCTGCTGCTTGAACGCGGCCACCTGGGCGGCATCGTTGCTGTGACGCTTGAAGTTGATCAGCCGGCAGAACGGCAGCGACAGCTCCTCGCGCTCTGCCACCGGCACCGGCTGGCCGTCGATGAGCACTTCATGCAGGTCCCAGGCCGGCTTCTGGTAGTCCTTGCCGATGCGGTGGAACAGCTCGTTCATCGCCGCCATGCGGTCGGCGCCGGGCATGGCCGACCACCAGTGGCCGGAATTGGCGAAGAACGCCGCATTGGCCTGTGCCTGATGGACCCAGGGGGCCAACAGGTTGCGGGTAATTTCGTGCCACTGGTAGAGCATGCCGGGTATGTCTGTACTTATTGTTGCCGTGCAGCATAACACCGGAACCTGAGCGCCGTCTGTCCGTCAGCGTACGGGGGTCTCCAGGGCGCTGGTCTGCCCGGCCCACTGCGGGCCCAGCCACAGGTGGCTGCCCAGTGGCTGGAAACCGACGGCGCGGAAATTGCGCCGGTACCAGGCCGCATCGCGGGCCTGGAAGCCTTCCTGGTCGCCTTCAAAGGCATCGGCCGCGGTGAAGGTCTCCAGCCAGGCCACGCCGCCGCACATCTCGGCCAGGCCGGGCAGACCGGCGCGCAGCTCGCGGCTGGGCACGTAGTGCAGCACGTCCGAACAGATCACCAGGTCCACCGGCGCACACGGGCGCAGCCAGGCAAAGTCACCGAAGTTGGCCAGATGGATGTTGCGGCTGCGGCCATAGCGGCTCACCGCATAGGTGCTGGGGTCAAAGCCCAGATAGCTGGCCTTGGGCCGCAGCTTGCGCAGCGGCGCCCGCCAGGCACCCTCGCCACAGCCGATGTCCAGCACGCTGCGCACCTCACGCTGCAGGTAGTACTCGGCCGTGCTGACGGCCAGGGCCACCTTGCGGGCCAGCTGGCGGGGGTTGTCCAGGCCCGAATCGCGGTACCAGCGTTGGAAATAGGCCTGGTCGTACTGCTTGTCCATGTGCGTGTGTGCTGCCAATCGGTGAAAATGGACCCCATCCTACGCCAGCCACCGGAGTGCGCGCATGCAAGCCTATTTCTGGGTCAAGACCCTGCACATCGTGATGATGACCGCCTGGATGGCGGCCGTTTTCTACCTGCCGCGCATCCTGGTCAACCAGGCCGAGGCGGCGGGCGAGCCGGCAGTGCAGGCGCGTCTGGGCCTGATGGGAAAGCGCCTGTACCGCTTCGGCCATGTCATGTTCGGCCTGGCCTTCATCTTCGGCCTGGTGCTGTGGCTGGGTTACCACGTGATCCCGGATTTCCCGACCATGGTGGCCAGCGGCGCGGCCGGCTGGCTGCACGCCAAGCTGGGCCTGGTGGTGGCGCTGCTGGTGTATTACATCGTCAGCGGGCGCTGGGTGAAGCGGGCTGCCGCCGGCGGCGCACTGCCGTCCTCGCGCAGCCTGCGCTGGTTCAACGAACTGCCGCTGATCGCCTTCATCGGCGTGGTCTACCTGGTGCTGGCCAAGCCGTTCTGAGGCGTTCTGCCAGCAAACAAAAAGGCCGGCATTGCCGGCCTTTTTGCTGTGCGCATGCAGTGGGTCGCTATGCGCGATGACTCAGGCGGCTTCGTAGGCGCCGTAGCTGCGCAGGCGCGCATAGCGGCGCTCCAGCAGCTGTTCCAGCGGCAGCTGTTCCAGTGCTTCAAGCTCGTTGAGGATCACCGCCTTCAGGCGCTTGCCCATCTGCTTGGGGTTGCGGTGGGCGCCACCGGTGGGCTCACGCACCACCTTGTCCACCAGACCCAGGGCCTTCAGGCGCGGGGCGGTCAGGCCCAGCTGCTCGGCCGCATCCTTGGCCCGGCCGGCGTCCTTCCACAGGATCGAGGCGCAGCCTTCCGGGCTGATCACCGAGTAGGTGCCGTATTCCAGCATCAGGGTGCGGTCGCCCACGCCGATGGCCAGCGCGCCACCGGAGCCGCCTTCGCCGACCACGGTGCAGATCACCGGGATCTTCAGCTCGGCCATTTCCATAAGGTTGCGGGCGATCGCTTCGGACTGGCCGCGCTCTTCGGCACCAATGCCCGGGTAGGCGCCGGGGGTGTCGATGAAGGTCAGCAGCGGGATGTTGAAGCGTTCGGCCATCTTCATCAGGCGCAGGGCCTTGCGGTAGCCCTCCGGACGCGGCATGCCGAAGTTGCGCATGACCTTGCCCTTGGTGTCGCGTGCCTTCTGGTGGCCGATGATCATCACCGAGCGGCCGTTGATGCGGCCCAGGCCGCCGACGATGGCCTTGTCATCGGCATAGGCGCGGTCGCCGGCCAGCTCCTGGAACTCATCGCAGAACATCTTGATGTAGTCCAGGGTGTAGGGGCGCTGCGGGTGACGGGCCAGCTGGGATACCTGCCACGGGGTCAGGTCGCGGAAGATCAGCGCGGTGCGCTTGCGCAGCTTGTCGCGCAGGGCGTTGACTTCGGCTTCCACGTTTACCGCCGGGCCGGTTGAGGCGCTGCGCAGTTCCTGGATCTTGGCTTCCAGGTCGGCAATGGGCTGCTCGAAGTCGAGGTAGTTCGGATTCATCGGCAATCAACCGGTTCAAAAAAGGGAGTGTAGCTGATGGTGTGAAGACACCCCGTACGAGGGCGTGCGGTCACGCCCTCAGTGTTGCTGCCACGGTGGGCTGTAGCGCACCTGCAGCTTGAGGATGGCCGGATCGGCACGCAGCTGCTGCAGCAGGTCCGGAGACACCTTCAGTGCGCCGGCGCCGGAAAGGTCGAGCATGCCGGCCACCGGGCCGCTGGCCGCGTCCAGGATCAGGTCCAGGCGCAGTGGCGTACGGCCGGGGCGGGCGCTCTCGAGCAGGCTGGTCAGGCGCTGCCAGCTGCCGGCCTGGCGCAGGTCGGCGCGCAACTGCATGCGTGCGGCGTAGTCACGGCAGACCTGTTCGAAGTCCCAGCACTGGCGCAGGCGCAGGGCGTAGCCACCATTGAATTCGTCCTCGCGCAGGCCGCCCTTGACCACCAGCACGCGGTCCTTGACCAGCAGATGGCCGAACTCGGCGATGCCGTCGGAGAAGGTGCTGCATTCGACCTTGCCGCGGCCATCTTCCAAGGTGACGAAGACCTGGCTGTCACCCTTGCGCCGCACCCCGACCACCAGGCCGGCCAGCACCACCTGCGATTCGGCGCGCCAGGCGCGCTTTTCGCCATCGCGCGCGGGCCGGGCCGGGGCAATCATGCTTTCCAGCTGGCCCAGGTCGGCGGCCACCATGTCGCGCACGTCGGCCGCATGGGTATCAAAGGGATGGCCGGACAGGTAGAAGCCCAGGGTGTCGCGCTCGGCCTGCAGCAGCTGGCCCAACGGCCATTCGGCGCACTCGGGCAGGTCCAGCTGGGCCGCCGCGCTGACCGGGTCCGGTGCACCGAACAGCGAGACCTGGCCGGAGGCACGTTCGCGCGCCATCTGCTCGGTGGCCTTGAGCACCTCGGGCAGCTGCAGGGTCAGCGAGGCGCGGTTGCGGCCCAGGTCATCCAGCGCACCGGCATTGATCATCGCTTCCAGGGTGCGGCGGTTGAGCTTGGCCGAGGCGCAACGGGTACAGAAATCCAGCAGGGAAGCGTACTGGCCGCCCTGTTCGCGCTCGGCCACCACCGCTTCGCAGGCACCCTGGCCGACGCCCTTGATCGCGCCCAGGCCGTAACGGATGGTGCGTGCATCGCTGGCCTGGAACATGAAGGCCGAGGCATTGACCTTGGGCGGCAGCACGGTCAGGCCCAGATGCTCGACCTCGGCCAGGAAGCCGACCACCTTGTCGGTGTTGTCCATGTCCGAGGACAGGGTGGCGGCCATGAACTCGGCCGGGTAATGGCATTTGAGCCAGGCCGTCTGGTAGGAGACCAGGGCGTAGGCGGCCGCGTGCGACTTGTTGAAGCCGTAGCCGGCGAACTTTTCCATCAAGTCGAAGATTTCATCGGCCTTGGGCCCGTCCACACCGCCCTTGGCCGCACCCTCGCGGAAGATCTCGCGGTGCTTGGCCATTTCCGCCGGCACCTTCTTGCCCATCGCACGGCGCAACAGGTCGGCGCCGCCCAGCGAGTAGCCGCCGACGATCTGCGCCATCTGCATCACCTGCTCCTGGTACACCATGATGCCGTAGGTGTCCTTGAGGATGCCCTCGGTGCGCGGATCGGGGTAGATGATTTCCTCATCGCCGTGCTTGCGCGCGTTGAAAGAGGGGATCAGGTCCATCGGGCCGGGGCGGTACAGCGAGACCAGGGCGATCAGGTCTTCGAAACGGTCAGGGCGGGCGTCCTTGAGCAGGCGGCGCATGCCCGAGGATTCGAACTGGAACACCGCGCCGGTGTTGCCGTTGGCAAAGATGGTCTTGTAGGTGACCGCGTCATCCAGCGGAATCTGGCTGATGTCCACCGGCTCCAGACCCTCGCCGGCGCGGCGCTTGTTGATCGCCTTGACCGCCCAGTCGATGATGGTCAGCGTGCGCAGGCCGAGGAAGTCGAACTTCACCAAGCCCACTTCCTCCACGTCGTTCTTGTCGAACTGGGTGACCGGGTTCTTGCCGCGGCTGCCTTCGTCATGTTCGGCGTACAGCGGGCAGAACTCGTGCAGCGGTTCGGGCCCGATCACCACGCCACCGGCGTGCTTGCCGGCGTTGCGGGTCAGGTCTTCCAGCTGCAGGGCCAGGTCGATCAGGTCGCGGACATCGTCCTCGCTGTTGTAGCGGGCGATCAGGTCGGCGCTGGCCATTTCCGAGTCCACGCCCTCCTTGCCCTTGCCCAGTGCATCCTTCAGGCCGATGCCCAGGATGTTGGGGATCAGCTTGGAGACGCCATCGACCAGGCCATAGGGGAAGCCGAGCACACGGCCGGAGTCGCGCACCACCGCCTTGGCGGCCATGGTGCCGTAGGTGATGATCTGGCCGACCTTCTCGCGCCCGTACTTGCGCGCGACGTAGTCGATGACCTCTTCGCGGCGGTCCATGCAGAAGTCGATGTCGAAGTCGGGCATCGACACGCGCTCGGGGTTCAGAAAGCGCTCGAACAGCAGGTTGTAGGGCAGCGGGTCCAGATCGGTGATCTTCAGCGCCCAGGCCACCAGCGAGCCGGCACCCGAACCACGGCCCGGGCCGATCGGGATGTCCTGGTTCTTGCCCCACTGGATGAAGTCGGCAACGATCAGGAAGTAGCCGGGAAAGCCCATCTTGATGATGGTGTTGAGCTCGAATTCCAGGCGCTCGAAGTACTCCTCGCGGCTCTTGCCCGGGGCCAGCGGATTTTTCAGCAGGCGCTCTTCCAGGCCCTTGCGTGCCTCGGACTGGATCCAGCTGTCCAGGTTCTCGCCTTCCGGCACCGGGTAATCGGGCAGGAAGTAGGTGCCCAGGCGCATTTCCACGTTGCAGCGCTGGGCCAGCAATACGGTGTTTTCCAGCGCGTCGGGGATGTCGGCAAACAGCTCGCACATCGCCTCGGTGGACTTCAGGTACTGCTCGCGGCTGTACTCACGCGGGCGCTTGGGGTCATCGAGCACACGGCCGGAGGAAATGCAGGCACGCGCTTCGTGGGCCTCGAAGTCATCGGGGGAGAGGAAACGCACGTCATTGCTGGCCACCACCGGGATGCCACGCTCGGCCGAGGTGGCCAGGGCAAAGCCGATGAACGCTTCCTCGCCATCGCGGCCGGTGCGGACCAGCTCCAGGTGCAGGCGGTCGCCGAACACACCCTGCCAGTCGGCCAGGTGCTGCCCGGCCAGGTCGGTGCGCCCGCTCAGGGCCAGACGCCCGGCCAGTGACTGCCGGCCCATCAGGGCGAACAGGTCACCGTTGTGCTCGCGCAGCCAGTCCGGGTGCACGGCAATGCCGCCGTCATTGTGGTGGCCTTCCAGCCAGCCACGGCTGAGCAGGCGCGACAGGCTCAGGTAGCCATCGCGGTTGCGGCACAGCAGGGTGATGCGCCAGGGGGCCTGGCCTTCTTCGGTGACCATCACATCGGCACCGGCAATCGGCTTGATGCCCACGCCCTGGGCACCCTTGTAGAACTTGACCAAGGCGCACAGGTTGGACAGGTCGGTCACCGCCAGCGCCGGCATGCCCATCTCCACCGCACGCGACAGCAGGTTGGCCTGCTTGGCCTTTTTCGGATCGGCCTGGTCGGGTTTGGCCGGCACCCGGATGGTCGAGTCGACCATCGAATACTCGGTGTGGATGTGCAGGTGGACGAAGCGGTTGGTGTGGGTCATGCCGGTACGCGATGGGGTGGGCGGCGGTGGCCGCGGCACACGGTGAACGGTGTCCCGGCGCGCAGGCGCGGCACGGGAAGCAGGGTGTCTAGAGTAGCGCCAAAGCGCTGAGCATCAGCCGACTTCGGCGCGGGCGGCAGCGGCCACGCGCACCGGGGCAAAGCTGTGGCGGTGTTCCGGGCAAGGCCCGTGCGCGGCCAGGGCGGCCAGGTGGGCGGCGGTGCCATAACCCTTGTGGCGGTCAAAGCCGTAATGGGGCAGGCGCTGGTGCAGTTGGAGCATGTAGCGGTCGCGGGTCACCTTGGCCAGGATCGAGGCGGCGGCAATGGCCGCATCCTTGCCGTCGCCGCCGATCAGGAACTGCCCGGGCAGGCACAGCCCCGGCGGCACCTTGTTGCCGTCGATGCGGGCGCTGCGGGCCACATGGGCAACCCCGGCCACCGCCTCGCGCATGCCGTGGAAGGTGGCCTGCAGGATGTTGAGCCGGTCGATCTGCGCCGCGCTGACCAGTACGATGTGGAAGGCGGCCGCGCGCTCGATGATCTGTGGGTACAACGCATCGCGGCGGGCTTCGGAAAGCTGCTTGGAATCGTTCAGGCCCTCGATCGGACGGGCCGGGTCCAGCACCACCGCCGCCACGGCGACCGGGCCGGCCAGCGGGCCGCGGCCGGCCTCGTCCACGCCGGCCACCGGTGTGGGCAGGCCGTCATCGGCGGCGGCCTGGCCAAACAGCAACAGCGTCGCTGCGGCAGCATGACGACGACCCATCAGCGCTGGACCAGATCGAGCACGGCAGCGGCGGCACTGGCCGAGGCATCGCGGCGCAGCTGCTGGTGCAGGGCAAGGTAGTCAGCCTGCAGGGCCTGTACCCGCTCGGGGTGATCGAGCCAGCGCTGTACCGCCGCGGCCAGGGCCTCGGGGGTGCAGTCTTCCTGCATCAGCTCCGGCGCCAGGTCCTTGTCGGCCAGCACGTTGGGCAGGGCAAAACGCTTGACCTTGAGCAGGCCCAGGGCGCGCACAATGTTGGCGGTGAGCGGGGCCACCTTGTAACCGACCACCATCGGCCGCTTGACCAGCATGGTCTCCAGGGTGGCGGTGCCCGACGCCAGCATCACCACGTCGGCCGCTTCCATGCAGGCGCGGGCCTGGCCATCGAGCAGCTGCACGCGTGCGGCGGGCAGGGCGCTGGCATCAAGCATCGGCTGCAACTGGGCGCGGCAGGCCGGGTTGGCCGCAGGGATCACCACCTGCAGCTGCGGGTTGGCGGCCAGCAGTTGCGCGGCGGCGGCCAGGAAGGGCTGGCCCAGGCGCGCAATCTCGCCATGGCGGCTGCCCGGCAGCAGGGCCAGGACCGTGGCATCGGCGGCTAGGCCCAGCTCGGCGCGGGCCGGAGCCTGCGGGGTATCCAGGGCGATGGCATCGGCCATCGGGTGGCCGACAAAGCGCGCATCAATGCCGTGCTTGGCATAGATGGCCGGTTCCATCGGGAACAGGCACAGCACGCGGTCGGCGCTGGCACCGATCTTCTGTGCGCGCTTCTCGCGCCAGGCCCAGACCGAAGGGCTGACGTAGTGCACGCAGGTCACCCCGCGGGCCTTGAGCCAGGCTTCCACCGGCAGGTTGAAATCCGGCGCGTCGATGCCGATGAACACATCCGGCTGCCAGTCCAGCACGCGCTGGCGGAACGCCTTGCGCAGGGAAAGCAGGCGCGGCAGGTGACGCAGCACTTCGGCCAGGCCCATCACCGCCAGTTCGGAGGCGTCATACCAGGTCCGGCAGCCTGCCTGTTGCATCGCCGGGCCACCGATGCCGGCAAATTCGGCCTCTGGATGGGCGGCGCGCAGGGCCTGGATCAAACCGGCACCCAGGCCGTCGCCGGAGGTTTCCCCGGCAACCAGGGCGATGCGCAACGGTCGTGCTTGTGGCTTCATCGCAGGATCGGGCGCTCGGCCTGCTCGATGAACTCGAGCATCTCGCGCACGTCATCACTGGCCTCGGCCTGGATGGACAGCTGGGTCTTGGCTTCGGCCAACGGCAGGCCCGCCACGTACAGGGTGCGGTAGGCACGCTTGATCGTGCTGATCCGGTCCGGGGCAAAACCGCGGCGCTTCAGGCCCTCGGAGTTGATCCCGCGCGGGCGGCCCAGCGAATCACTGCCGACCATGGTGAACGGCGGCACATCGCCATTGACCAGGGCGCCCATGCCGAGGAAGGCATGGTCACCGATGCGGCAGAACTGGTGGGCGCCGGCAAAGCCGGAAATGATCACCCAGTTGCCCACAGTGACATGCCCGGCCAGGGTGGTGTTGTTGGAGAACACGCAGCTGTCGCCGACCACACAGTCGTGGGCCACGTGCACATAGGCCAGCAGCCAGTTGTCGTTGCCGACCCGGGTGATGCTGGTGCCGGTGGCGGTACCGCGGTTGATGGTGACAAATTCACGCACCACGTTGCGGTCGCCGATTTCCAGGGTGGTGCGCTCGCCCTTGAACTTCTTGTCCTGCGGCTCGCCACCGATGGCGGCATGGCCGATGAAGCGGTTGCCACGGCCGATGCGGGTCGGGCCGTGGATGGTGCAATGCGGACCGACTTCGGTGTCATCGCCGATCACCACGTCCGGCCCGATGTAGCTGAAGGGGCCGACACGCACGTTGTTGCCCAGTTGTGCACTGGGATCAACCACCGCGGACGGGTGGATCAGGGGAGAAGCTTGGCTCATCGATGACTCCGGTAATACTCAGTGTTAGCCGCGGGTGCCTGCGCACAGGACCTCGGCGCAGGCGACCACTTCGCCGTCCACCTTGGCCTCGCCGTAATACACGGCCATGTTGCGGATCATCCGCTTCACTTCCACGTGAAGCTCGAGCACGTCGCCCGGCACCACCTGCTTGTTGAAGCGCACGTTGTCCACCTTGACCAGGTAGAACAGCTTGGACTGGGCATCGCGGCCGAGCGAGAGCTGGGTCAGCACACCGCCAGCCTGGGCCAGGGCCTCGATGATCAGCACGCCCGGCATGATCGGGCTGCCCGGGAAATGGCCCTGGAAGTACGGCTCGTTGTTGGTGACGTTCTTGACCCCGACAATCTTCTTGGCCTCGATGTCCAGATCAACGATCTTGTCCACCAGCAGGAACGGATAGCGGTGGGGGATCAGCGTCTGGATGGTGGTGACGTCGATCGGCAACTGAATCTGCGAACTCATTGCTTATTCCTTGTCCTTGCTCACGGCAGCCAGCTTGCGGGCCATCGTGTCGAGCTGTTTGAAACGGGCGGCATTCTTGCGCCACGTACGGTTGTCGGTGAGCGGGGTGCCTGAGGAGTACTCGCCCGGTTCGGTGATGGAGTTGCGTACCACGGACTTGCCGGTGACCACGACCTTGTCGCAGATCTCCAGGTGCCCGACCACGCCGACCGCGCCGCCGAGCAGGCAGTAACGGCCGATCTTGGCACTGCCGGCAATGCCGGTGGAGCCGGCGATGGCGGTGTGCGAGCCGATCTGCACGTTGTGGGCGATCTGCACCAGGTTGTCCACGCGCACATCGTCGTCGAGCACGGTGTCTTCCAGGGCGCCGCGGTCGATGCAGGTGTTGGCGCCGATCTCGCAGTCATCGCCGATGCGCACGCCGCCCAGCTGCGGCACGTTGACCCAGCGCCCGGCATCCATGGCCAGGCCGAAGCCGGCGGCGCCGAGCACCGCGCCGGGGTGGATGCGCACGCGCTTGCCCACCTGCACGCGGGTGACCAGGGTGACTCGGGCGATCAACTCGCTGCCGGCGCCGACCATGCAGTCCTCGCCGATGATGCTGCCGGCACCGATGATCGCGCCTTCCTCGATCACCGAGCCGGCGCCGATGCACACGAACGGGCCGATGTGCACGTTGGCCGCGACCGTGGCACCGGGGTCGATCACCGCACTGGGATGGATGCCGGCGGCACGCACCGGCAGCTTCTCGAACAGGGCACTGATCCGGGCGTAGGTGGTGTACGGATCGCGTGCGATCAGGGCAGTGCCGGGTGCATGCGCAGCGTCATCGGCGCGCAGCACGACCACCGAGGCCTGGCTGCTCTCCAGCTGGCTGCGGTAGCGCGGATTGGCCAGAAAACCCAGCTGGCCGGGGCCGGCCTGGGCCAGGGTGGCCACGCCGGTGACCACGGTCTGGCCGTCACCATGGAGTTCCAGGCCGAAGCGCTGGGCCAGTTCGGATGCGGTGTAGGAGTTGGTATTCACGAGGTTAGTGTAGCCGGATAGGGGGCCGCAGTCATGGCAAGGCCCGGACGAGCCGGGCCTTGCAAGCCTTACATATCAATGCGTTGGTGTACGGATCAGCGTTTGCCGATCAGAACTGGCCACCGAAATTGAACTGCAGGCGTTCCACTTCGTCGCCGTCTTCCTTCTTCAGCGGGAAGGCATAGCTGATCGAGATCGGGCCCACCGGCGCGCGCCAGAGCAGGGCCACGCCGGCCGAGGCGCGCAGTTCCTTGGCCTTGGCTTCGTTGGTGGAATTGAACACGTTGCCCACGTCGATGAAGGCCGACACGCGGGCCGACGGGCTGTCGAACAGGGTCGGGAAGTAGGCTTCGATCGAGCCGACCGTCTTCACCGAACCACCCAGCGGCTGGCCTTGGTAGTAGTAGGCCGTCGGTTCCGAACGCGGGCCCAGGGTGTTGTCCTCGAAACCGCGCACCGAGTTGGTGCCGCCGGCGTAGAAGTTCTCGAAGAACGGCAGGCCGGTAGCGGTCACGGTCTTGGTGTTGGCGTGCGGCTGGCTGCAGTCCACCACGTCCGAATAGGCGTAGCTGGTGCTGGTGGCCGCCACATCGTTCCAGCAGATGGTGCGGCTGATGTCCTTGCCATAGCTGTCGCCGTAACCCAGGTCCACGCGGGTGTTCAGGACCAGGGCACGGTGCACGTGCCAGTACTTGGAGAACTGGTAGTTGAGCTTGAAGTATTCGGCGGTGGAGCCGGGCAGGGTCGCTTCCAGGCCGATGCGCTGGTAGGTACCGCGGGTCGGCATGAAGTAGTCGTTGCGGGTGTCGCGGGCCCAGCCGGCTTCGGCACGCCAGCTCTTGAAGGTGCGTTTGCCCACCGCATCGATGTAATCGATGATGCTTTGCGGGGTCGAACCCTGGTAGGTGGTGATCTGGTTGGAGTCGATGCCGAACATCACCGAGACGGTGTCGTTTTCGGTGATCGGTACGCCGAACACGACCTGTGCCGCACCGTTGGTGCTGTTGTACTGGGCGGTGTTGAAGTCCGAGTAATCCAGCTCGCGCCAGGACAGGTTGTAGCCCAGCGAGACACCGTCGTCGGTGAAGTACGGGTTGGTGTAGGAGAAGCCGTAGCGCTTCTGGTAGCTGGAGCTGGAAGCATCCACGCTGACCCGGTTGCCGCCGCCCAGGAAGTTGTTCTGCGACAGCTGGATCGAGGTGGTCATGCCGTAGGACTGGGAATAGCCCAGGCCGAAGGTGAACTGGCCGGAGGTGGTTTCCTTGACCGTATAGACCACGTCGACCTGGTCGGCCGAGCCCGGTACGGCCGGGGTTTCCACTTCCACCGACTCGAAGTAGCCCAGACGCTGCAGGCGGATCTTGGAGCGGTCGATCGCGGCCTGCGAATACCAGGCGTTTTCGAACTGACGCATTTCACGGCGCAGCACTTCATCGGAGGTGCGCGAATTGCCACGGAACTCGATCCGGCGCACCTGCACGCGCGGGCCCGGCACGACCTGCATGTTCACCGCAACGGTCTGCTCGGCACGGTTCGGGGTCGGGATCGGGTTGACCTTGGCAAAGGCATAGCCGATGTTGGACAGCGAGTTGGTGATCGCGTCGGCGCTCCATTCCAGCAGGCCGCGCGAGAATACGTCATCGCTCTTCTGGATCACCATGCGCTCGACATCCTCCTGCGGCAGCACGGTGTCGCCGGTGACGCGGATGTCGGAAATCTTGTACTGCTCACCTTCGCTGACGCTGGTGGAGATGAACATGTCGCGCTTGTTCGGGCTGATCGCCACCTGGGTGGACTCGACATTGAAGTCGACATAACCACGGTCCAGGTACCACGAGTTCAGCTTTTCCAGGTCGCCGGACAGCTTTTCCTTGGAGTACTGGTCATCGCGGCGGTACCACGAGGCCCAGTTGCTGGGCTTGGATTCCCACCTTTCCAGGATGTCGGCGGAGTCGAACTTCTCCGCGCCAACCAGGTTGATGTGGCGGATCTTGGCCGCCTTGCCTTCCTCGATGGCCAGGGTCACATCGACGCGGTTGCGGTCCAGCGGGCTGGCGGTCGGGGTGATCGAGACGGTGTACTTGCCGCGGTCGTTGTACTGGCGCTGCAGTTCCTGGGTCACGCGGTCCAGACTCAGGCGGTCAAAGGTGCCGCCCTCGCTCAGGCCGATGTCCTTCAGGCCGGCCATCAGCTGCTCGGTCTTGATGTCCTTGTTGCCGGTCACCGTGAGCTTGTTGATCGACGGGCGCTCACGCACGGTCACCACCAGGATGTCGCCCTGGCGGTCCAGCTGCACGTCCTCGAAGAAACCGGTGCGGTACAGCGCACGGATGGTGTCGGCGATCTTGGCATCATCGATGCGGTCGCCACGCTCCACCGGCAGATAGGTGAAAACGGTACCGGCAGCAATACGCTGCAGGCCGTCGACGCGGATGTCGCTCGCGGTAAAGGGCTCGGCGGCCAAGGCCAGTGCCGGGGCGCTCAGGCCGGCGGCGAGGGCGAGGGCTAGCAGGCGGCGATGAGGAAGTCGCGTCATGTCACGTCCGGTTGGAGTCGTTATCGGTAGTACAGGCTTGCCACGGCTTGAGACCATGCCACGCCGGAAAAGTTCTGGGTTCAGAACAGGCCAAGGATGTCGTTGTAGAACGCC
Organism: Stenotrophomonas ginsengisoli; assembly: GCF_001431485.1. Taxonomy (GTDB): domain Bacteria; phylum Pseudomonadota; class Gammaproteobacteria; order Xanthomonadales; family Xanthomonadaceae; genus Stenotrophomonas; species Stenotrophomonas ginsengisoli. The sequence goes on from NZ_LDJM01000018.1 coordinate 109,930, forward strand.
AGTCCCATCAACCCGGCCAACAGCGCCAGACCGATGCTTTGGCCCATGGCCATGGACTTCTCGCTCAGCGGGCTGCCCTTGACCAATTCAATAAGGTAATACAGCAAATGCCCGCCGTCCAAGACTGGAATCGGCAGCAGGTTGATGATGCACAGGCTCAGCGACATCAGGGCCAGGAAATACAGGAACCAGTCAGCCCCGCGTTTGGCCGAGGCATTGGCCACGCGAGCAATGGTGACCGGGCCGGAAATGTTCTGCAGCGAGGCGTTGCCGGTGACCAGACGACGCATCATGCCCAGGGTGTCGGCGGTCAGTTTGCCGGTTTCGCGCAGCGCGGCCGGGAAAGCGGCCAGCAGTCCATAACGCTGGCTGGCATCCGGGGCGGGCATCTGCATCGGCGCAAACTTCACCCCCAGCAGCCAGCGCGGGTCGGCCGTATCGCTGCTGTCCAGGCGCGGGCTCAGTTCCAGGGCCAGGCGTTCACCGTTGCGCTGCACCTCGATCAGACCGGGATGGCCTGCCTGGCCCAGGCGCTCGATCAGGCCGGGCACCTGGTTGGCATCGTCCACACGCTGGCCGTCCACGGCCAGGATCAGGTCGCCGGGCAGCAGGATGCCTTCGGCCGCGCCGCCGGGCGGTACCTCGCCAATCCGCGCCGGCACGGCCATGAAGGCCCAGTTCAGCCCGGCCAGGGCACTGACCTGGCGTTCGTCAAAGCCTGCCGGCAGGTTGGACAGCGGCAGGTCGCGGCGGCTGCTCTGGCCATTGGCCTGACGCAGCTCCAGTTCGGCATCGCGGCCATCCATCGCGGCCATGGTCAGAGCCATGGTGGCTTCGGCCCAGGTGTTGATCTGGCGGCCGTCGATCTTTTCGATCCGGCTGCCGGCAGTCAGGCCGGCTTCGGCGGCCATGCCGGTGCTGGCGCCCAGGGTGGCCGAGTAGTCCTGGCGTCCGATCAGGAACACCGCCCACAACAGCACGACGCACAGCAGCAGGTTGGCGGCCGGCCCGGCCGCGGTGATGGCAATGCGCTGCCACACGCTCTTGTTGTTGAAGGCCATCTGGCGCTGGCCGGCGGGCACGTCATATTCGCGCTCGTCGAGCATCTTGACGTAACCGCCGAGCGGAATCGCGGCCAGGGCGAACTCGGTGCCGATGGCATTGCGGCGCATCCACAGCGGCTTGCCGAAACCCACCGAAAAACGCAGCACATGCACCCCGCAACGGCGGGCGACCCAATAATGGCCGTACTCATGGAAGCTGACCAGGATGCCGAGGCTGACCACCATCCACCAGATTGAACCGATCAGGTCGATCATTGGGCTGCGTTCCTCGTGGCCGTGGGATCAGTCGTTGTACAGGCAGGAAATGGCGCTGCTGGCGGCCTGGCGGGCACGCAGGTCGGCATCGAGCAGGGCTTCGATGCTGTCACTCTGGCCATCGCTGACCGCGGCCAGGGCGTTCTCGACCACCGCCGGAATGCCGGCAAAGCCGATGTTGCCGCCGAGGAAGGCGGCCACGGCCACTTCATTGGCGGCGTTGAGCACGGCCGGTGCAATGCCGCCGCGCTCCATCGCGCGCCAGGCCAGGTCCAGGCAGGGGAAGGCGCTGCGGTCAGGCGCTTCGAAGTCCAGGCGGCCGTGTTGGATCAGGTCCAGGCCGGAGACGCCCGATTCGATCCGCTGCGGCCAGCCCAGGCCGACGGCCAGGCTGGTGCGCATGTCCGGCAGACCGAGCTGGGCCAGCATCGAGCCATCAACGAATTCCACCAGCGAATGCACCAGGCTCTGCGGATGCACGACCACGTCGATCTGGCTGCCGGGGATGTCGAACAGGTGGTGGGCCTCGATCACTTCCAGGCCCTTGTTCATCAGGCTGGCCGAGTCCACCGAAATCTTCGGGCCCATGCTCCATTTGGGGTGGGCCACGGCCTGGGCCGGGGTCACATCGGCCAGCTGGGCCGGGCTCCAGCCGCGGAACGGGCCGCCGGAGGCGGTCAGGATGATCTTGCGCACGCCAGCCGCAGCCGAAGCGTCACGCGAGCGCAGGCATTGGAAGATGGCGTTGTGTTCGCTGTCGATCGGGATGATCTCGCAGCCGGCCCTGCGCGCGGCGGCCATCACCAGGTCGCCGGCCATCACCAGCGATTCCTTGTTGGCCAGCAGCAGGCGCTTGCCCGCCGTGGCCGCGGCCAGGGTCGAGGCCAGGCCGGCCGCACCGACGATCGCCGCCACCACGGTGTCACAGGCATCGGAGGCGGCCAGCTCGGCAATGGCGGCATCACCGGCATGGGCCTGGGTGGCCAGGCCGGCGGCGGCCAGGCCGTCGCGCAGGTTGGCGTACTGGGCCGGGTTGGCAATCACCGCATGATCCGGGCGGTGGGCCACGCACAGGGCCACCAGCGCGTCCACATTGTTGCCGGCGGCCAGCACGCTGGCCCGCATCAGCTGCGGGTGGCGGGCGATGACATCCAGTGCCGAGGTGCCGATCGAACCGGTCGCGCCCAGTACCGCTACTTGCTGGAAGTGATCATGTTGCATGTCAGAAGCCTGCAATTTCCTTGCCGATGGCAAACACCGGCAGGGCTGCCAGCACGCCATCGATACGATCCAGTACACCGCCGTGGCCCGGGATCAGGGTGCCCGAGTCCTTGGCCCCGGCCTGACGCTTGAGCAGGCTTTCAATCAGGTCGCCCTCCACCGAGAACAGGGTGGTGACCAGAGCCACGGCCACCAGGCCGGGCAACTGGGTCACGCCGGTACCGGCGATCAGGCCAAAACCCACGGCGACCACGATGCCGGCGATGACGCCGCCGGCCAGGCCTTCCCAGGTCTTGTTCGGGCTGATGCTCGGGGCCAGCTTGTGCTTGCCCAGGGCGCGGCCGGCGAAATAGGCGCCGGAGTCGGCGGCCCAGACCGTGGCCAAGGCAGTGAGCAGCCACAACGGGCCGTTGTCGGCGTGCATGTGCAGCAACACCAGCGCCGCCCAGGCGGGAATCACCGCCCAGCTGCCGGCCAGCAGTTTGCCCATGCGGCCAGCGCTCTGGTTGGCGCTGCCGGCCTTGGGAAAGCGCAGCCAGGCCAGCGCCAGCACCCAGCCGGCCACGCCGATCAGGGCAGTCAGCGGATACAGCGCGCCATTGCCGGCATCGGCCCAGACCAGCAGCACCATCAGCAGCAGGTTCAGGGTCAGCAGCACGGTGCGCGGCAGGCCATCGATACCGGCCAGGCGCAGCCATTCCCACAGGCCGATCAGGAACACCAGTGCGGCGGCCGCGGCCAGCCAGTTGGTGGGCAGCAGCAAAATGGCGGCGATGGCCGCCGGCGCCATGATCAGGGCGGCGATGACGCGGGTCTTGGTCATGGTGTGTTGGTCTCGTGTTGGCCGGCAGCGATCTGGGCGCTGGTCAGGCCGTAGCGGCGTTCGCGCTGGGCATAGGCATCGAGCGCCTGCTGGAACATTGCCCGGTCAAAATCCGGCCACAGGGCATCGGTGAACCAGAGCTCGGTATAGGCCAGCTGCCAGAGCAGGAAATTGCTGATGCGGACATCGCCACCGGTACGGATGAACAGGTCCGGGGCGGGTAGTTCGTTCAGTGCGGTGTGGGCGCCGAGCAGGGTTTCATCGATCGCTTCCGGGTCCAGGCGGCCGGCGGCCACTTCGCGTGCCAGGGCGCGGGCGGCCATGGCGATGTCCTGGCGCCCGCCATAACTGGCGGCAATGGACAGCTGCAGCACCTGGTTGCCGGCGGTCAGGGTCTCGGCATTGTGCATGCGCTGGGCGATGGCCGGGGAAAAGCGCTCGCGCTCGCCGATGAAGCGGATGCACACGCCGCGCCGGTGCAGTTCAGCCACCTCGCGCTCCAGTGCACCCATGAACAGCTTCATCAGCGCATCGACCTCCTGGCTCGGCCGGCCCCAGTTCTCGCTGGAAAAGGCAAACAGGGTCAACGCGGCAATGCCACGCTCGATGCAGAAATCAATGCAGTCATTGACCGCACGGGCCCCGGCGCGGTGGCCGATGACCCGTGGGCGGAAACGCTGCTGGGCCCAGCGGCCGTTGCCATCCATGATGATGGCAACGTGCTTGGGCAACGGCGAAGTCATGAGCACGCCTGCGCTCAGACGGCCATCAACTCGGCTTCTTTCTTCTTCACGACTTCGTCGATGTCCTTGATCGCCTTGTCGGTCAACTTCTGGATATCGTCTTCGCCACGACGCACGTCGTCCTCGCTCAGTTCCTTGCTCTTGAGCAGGTCCTTGACCGACTGGTTGGCATCACGGCGGATGTTGCGCACGGCAACCTTGGCGTCTTCACCTTCCTTCTGCACCTGCTTGCCCAGTTCGCGGCGACGTTCTTCGGTCGGCGGCGGCAGGTTGATGCGGATGGTGGTGCCGATGGTGTTGGGGGTCAGCTCGGCGTTGTACAGGCCCTTTTCGATTTCCTTGATCATGCTCTTGTCAAAGGGCGTGACCAGCAGCGAGTGGGCATCGGCATTGGAGATCGAGGCAACCTGCTGCAGCGGGGTGCTGGGGTTGCCGTAGGCATTGACGGTGATGCGGTCCAGCAGGGCCGGGGAAGCGCGGCCGGTGCGGATGGTGGTCAGGATCTGGCGCAGGGCATCAATGCTCTTGGCCATGCGCGCCTGCGCGTCTTGCTTGATTTCATTGAGCATTGTCTTGGCTCCTGGCAGTGCGTGAAAGCGCACGATTATAGGTCAAGCCGGCGGCCGGGGGCCGCCGGAGCATGGGTCTTGTCAATCCTGGTTGCGGCCGCGCACCAGGGTGCCGATCTCTTCGCCCTGCAGGATGCGCAGCAGTTCGCCCGGCTGGCTCATGTCAAACACGCGCAGCGGCAGGTCGCTGTCGCGGGCCAGGGCGAAGGCTGCGGTGTCCATCACTTCCAGGCCGCGGCCGATCACATCGTCATAGGTCAGCGAATCAAAGCGCACCGCATCGGCGTGCTTGTTCGGGTCCTTGTCGTAGACGCCGTCGACCTTGGTCGCCTTGAGCAGCAGGTCGGCGCCGATTTCGATCGCACGCAGGGCGGCGCCCGAATCGGTGGTGAAGAACGGGTTGCCGGTGCCGGCGGCGAAAATGACCAGACGGCCCTTTTCCAGGTGGCGGATGGCGCGGCGGCGGATGTAGTCCTCGCACACGTCGTTGATCTTGATCGCACTCATCACGCGGGCCTTGCCGCCGAGCTTTTCCAGCGCGTCCTGCATGGCCAGGGCGTTGATCACGGTGGCCAGCATGCCCATGTGGTCGCCGGTGACCCGGTCCATGCCGCCGGCAGCCAGGCCGGCACCGCGGAAGATGTTGCCGCCGCCCACGACCAGGGCGATTTCGCAGCCGGCCTGCTGGGCTTCCATCACCTCGGCGGCGATACGGTGGATGATCTTCGGGTCGATGCCGTAGTCCTCATCTCCCATCAGCGCCTCCCCGGAAAGTTTGAGCAGGATGCGTTGATAGGCGAGCTTGGACATGACGATCTCTATAAGACGGGATTACCCGCAGATTCTACCGGAAGCCATGCGCTGCCGGATGCTCGTCGGCGTGCGCGGATGCGTGTCCGTGCGCCGTCGGCTTGCCGCATTCAGCCAGCAGTAGCGATGGCGCCTGGCCATTGGTGGATGCCGACCCGGTTGCGGCCCTGGTCCTTGCACTGGTAGAGAGCGCGGTCGGCGGCATCGAGCAGGGCGTGGGCGCTGGCAAACGGCTGGTCAGGCAGGTGGCAGGCGATGCCGGCCGAGAAGGTCACATGCAGGGCCTGGCCGGCGATGTGGGTGGCTGGCTGGGTCGACAGCCCGCTCAGGACCCGCTCGATGATGGCACGGGCGCCGGCCAGTGGGGTGTCCGGGAAGATGATCACGAACTCTTCGCCGCCGAAACGGGCCACCGTGTCCACGCTGCGCACGCTGTCCTTGAGGTGGCGGGCCACGGCCTTGAGCACGTCGTCGCCAACCAGATGGCCGTGGCGGTCGTTGATCTTCTTGAAATCATCCAGGTCGATGAAGGCAACGGCCAGTGGACGCTGCTGCAGGTTGGCCAGGTCAAATGCCGCGCCCAGGGCCTGCTCGAAATGGCCGCGGTTGATCGCCCCGGTCAGGGCGTCGCGGTTGGCCATGCTGCTCAACTCGATGGCGTGGCGCTCCAGGGTGTCGGAGCGCTCACGCAGCACTTCGGCCTCCTGTGCGGCCAGCAGCTCGCGCAACTGGCTGACCTCGCGGGCCTGTTCGAGCAGGTCGTGTATGTACTCCGGGGTGCACAGGGTGGTGTCAAAGGCGCTGGCCGCCTCGGGCAGCAGCTCGCTGGTACGGGCAATCACCGCGGCCAGTGCATCGCTGTCCAGGCCCAGGCTGTCGGCCAGGGTCAGTTGTGCGTACTGGTGGGCCTGTTCGGGCGTGTTGTCCAGCCAGATGTCGGCCAGCAGGCCGGAGGCATGGACGCACTGCTGGATCGGGTCGGCTGCGCCCTGCGGGGCGGTTTCGCTGTTGGCAATCGCATCGACCAGATAGGCCGGAAGATCCCACTGGCGCGCCAGCTCGGCGCCGATGGCCGCATGGTCTGCACCCAGTTCGCTGCGCTCCAGGGTCAGCAGGCGCTGGTTGTCGCCACCGGCCTGGTGGGTGATGGGCAGGTAGCGTGCGCTGTGGTGCTGCATCAGCAGCAGGGCGCCGATGTCCTGGATCAGGCCGGCCAGCAGCAGTTCGTCCGGCTTGTTGACCCCCAGTGCCTCGCCCAGGGCGCGGCAGGCCATGGCCGCAATCAGGCTGCGGCGCCAGATCTGCTCGTGCTCGGCATGCGGCGGGTTGCCGCCGCGCAGGTCGGTGAGCAGGCTGAAGCCCAGGGCCAGCTGCAGGGTGGGGTGCAGGCCGAGCTTGTTGATCGCCTGTTGCAGGTTTTCACTGCGCCGGCGGCTGGCAAACAGGGCCGAGTTGGACAGGCGCAGCACGCGCGCGCTCAGGGCCGGGTCCAGGGCGATCAGTTCGGCCGCGCGGCCCAGGTCGGCATCCGGGTCCTGGGCCAGGGCAATGATGCGCAGGGCAATCCCCGGCGGGCTGGGGAGGTTGCGGCACAACGGGGCTGCGGTGATCAACTCGGACGACATTGCCGTGACGTGGATGTGTTTGTCTTGTGAGGATACAAAAATGCGAACGTCAGTGCAGTTGTTGTGACGTTCATCACACTTGGTTTTGCGCAAACAAAAAAGCCGCGAAAGATTCGCGGCTTTCTTGCAGCAGTGCGGGTCGATCAGACCTGCATGGCCTTGGCAACTTCGGCCAGGTAGTCTTCCTGGACCTTTTCGATGCCTTCGCCGACGACCAGGCGGGTGAAGCTGACCACGTCAGCGCCAGCAGCCTTGACCACGGCTTCAACGGTGCGGCCGTCGTTGTCCAGAACGTAGTTCTGGCCGTACAGGGTCACGTCGTTGACGATCTTGGCGGTCTTGCCGGCCATGATCTTTTCCAGGATTTCGGCCGGCTTGGACTTGTCCTTCTCGGACATCTTGGCCAGTTCGATTTCCTTTTCCTTGGCGATGTAGTCGGCCGGAACGTCAGCAGCCTTGTTGTACGGCGGGTTCATGGCAGCCACGTGCATGGCCAGGCCCGAAGCCAGCTCGTCCGAACCGTTGGCCAGTTCGACCAGCACGCCGATCTTGCCGTTGGTGTGGATGTAGGCGCCGATGGTGCCGGTGCTTTCGATCTTGACCAGGCGACGGATCTGCATGTTCTCACCCAGCTTCTGGATGGCAGCAGCGCGGGCTTCCTCGACGGTCTGGCCGTCGGCAAAAGCAGCAGCCTTCAGGGCTTCCACGTCGGTGGCGCCGGAGACCAAGGCGGCCTTGGCAACGGTGTCGACGAAGTGCTTGAAGTTGACGTCGTTGGCAACGAAGTCGGTTTCCGAGTTGATCTCGACCAGGACGGCCTTGCCGCCCTCCGAAGCCACGCCAACGCGGCCTTCGGCAGTCACGCGGTCAGCCTTCTTGTCGGCCTTGGCGGCGCCGGACTTGCGCAGGGCTTCAGCAGCAGCGTCGATGTCGCCGCCGTTTTCAGCCAGTGCCTTCTTGCACTCCATCATGCCGGCGCCGGTGCGCTCGCGCAGTTCCTTGACCAGGGATGCGGTGATTTCAGCCATGGGGATTACCTCACGTATAGAAAAGGGCGGGCCGGCGTCAGTAAGTGTCGCCGGCCCATGTTGCGGTTTCCTTGCTCCATCACCGGCGCAGGCCGGAAACGGAGCCGGGCGTGGAGTTCACGCCCGGCGGATGGCCAGATCAGGCAGCGGCGTCGTCGCCCTTCTTGCCCTTCTTGGCCGGAGCGCGGCGGGCCGGCTTGGCTTCGTCGTCGCCAGCGGCGTCAGCGAACTCTTCTTCGGTGACGGTGGCGGCGTGCGGAGCAGCAGCCTTGCCTTCCAGCACGGCGTCGGCAGCGGCGCGGGCGTACAGCTGCACAGCGCGGATGGCGTCGTCGTTGCCCGGGATGGCGTAGTCAACCAGTTCCGGGTTGTAGTTGGTGTCGACAACGGCGATCACCGGAATGCCCAGCTTCTTGGCTTCCTTGATGGCGATGTCTTCGTGGCCGATATCGATGACGAAGATGGCGTCCGGCAGACGGCCCATTTCCTTGATGCCGCCCAGCGAGGCTTCCAGCTTGTCACGCTCGCGGCGCAGGCCCAGCACTTCGTGCTTGACCAGCTTTTCGAAGGTGCCGTCGGTTTCGCCGGCTTCCAGTTCCTTCAGGCGGGCAACCGACTGCTTGACGGTACGGAAGTTGGTCAGGGTGCCGCCCAGCCAACGCTGGTTCATGAACGGCATGCCGCAACGCTCGGCTTCTTCCTTGATCGACTCACGGGCCGAACGCTTGGTGCCCAGGAACAGGATGGTGCCGCGCTTCTGTGCGATCGACGAGATGAAGTTCATCGCGTCGTTGAACAGCGGGACGGTCTTTTCCAGGTTGATGATGTGGATCTTGCCGCGGGCGCCGAAGATGTACGGGCCCATCTTCGGGTTCCAGTAACGGGTCTGGTGACCGAAATGGACGCCGGCTTCCAGCATCTGACGCATGGTGACCTGGGGCATTGCAAAACTCCTAGAATGGGAACCCTCTGCCCGGGTTTGAGTGATGGGCAGGCCGCGACGCGGCGCAAGGTTCCGGGGTTGGGCTTCCCTGCCGCGCCGTGGCCGAACCCCATTGAAGAGGCACCCCGGCACGGGTTTGGGCAGCAGGTGTGTATTCACCGATGTCGCCCGGTGTTGGCGGTCTCTGACGGTCATGGGGCCGTGAAAACTTGCCGAGTATGGCAGCCTTGCCGGGTGCTGGCAAGTCATTGCCTGAGCCGGGGCTGGCGATTGGATCGATCAATGCCGCCAGTGTGCGCTGGATGGGTGATAATGGGGGTCATGAGCGTGAACCTTAAAACCCCAGAAGAAATCGAGCTGATGCGCATCGCCGGCCGCCTGGCCGCCGAAGTGCTGGACATGATCGGTCCGTTCGTCAAGCCTGGCGTGACCACCGAAGAGCTGGACCGGATCTGCAACGAACACATCGTGAACGTGCAGAAGACCATCCCGGCCAATGTCGGCTACCACGGCTTCCCGAAGACCGTGTGCGCATCTGTCAACAACGTCATCTGCCACGGTATCCCCAGCGAAACCAAGGTCCTGAAGGACGGCGACATCGTCAACATCGACGTCACCGTGATCAAGGACGGCTGGCATGGCGACACCTCGCGCATGTACTACGTCGGCACCCCGTCGGTGATGGCCAGGCGTCTGTGCGAAGTGACCTACGAAGCCATGTGGCGCGGCATTGCCGCAGTCAAGCCGGGCGCCACCCTGGGTGACGTCGGCCATGCCATCCAGGAATACGCCGAATCCGAGCGTTTCTCTGTGGTGCGTGAATACTGCGGCCACGGCATCGGCAAGGTCTACCACGACGAGCCGCAGGTGCTGCATTACGGCAAGCCGGGCACCGGCCTGGTGCTCAAGCCGGGCATGACCTTCACCATCGAGCCGATGATCAACGAAGGCACCCGCTATACCAAGGTGCTGCCGGACGGCTGGACCGTGGTCACCAAGGACCGCAAGCTCTCCGCACAGTGGGAGCACATGGTTGCCGTGACCGAGACCGGTGTGGAAGTGCTGACCCTGGCTGACGGGGAAGCATCCCGCGTATGACCCAAGACCTCGTTGCCACGCGGGCCGACGCCCAGGTCGACCCTGCCGGTGACGGGGCCTGGTCAGCACGTGCACGTGAAGTGCTGGTGGAAGCCGAAGCGCGCCTGGATCGTCGCTTCGGCCAGACCGAAAACCCTGAAAAACTGATTGCACTGCGCGCCCGCGCAGTGGATCAGTTGCTGCGCAATGCCTGGGTCCAGTGCATTGCCAATGACAGCGGCCTGAGCCTGTTTGCGGTGGGCGGCTACGGGCGCGGTGAATTGTTCCCGCGTTCGGATATCGATGTGCTGGTGCTCGGCGAGCCGGCCGCCCAGGCGGCCCATGCCGAGGCCATTGCGCGCCTGTTTGCCATGCTCTGGGATGCCGGGCTGGCGGTGAGCCATGCGGTGCGTTCGCTGGCCCAGTGCGCCGAAGCGGCGGCGGCCGAACAGACCGTGATGACCGCGCTGATCGAAGCGCGCCCGGTGGTGGCCGACAGCGCCACGCGCAAGGCTTTGGCCGGGGCCATCGCCCCGGAGGTGATGTGGCCGGCACGCGAGTTCTTCCAGGCCAAGCGCGCCGAGCTGCAGGCCCGGCACAAGCGCTTTGGCGATACCGCCGACAACCTGGAGCCGGACATCAAGGACGGCCCGGGTGGCCTGCGTGACCTGCATACCCTGGGCTGGATGTCGCTGCGTGCCTTCGGCGTGCGTGACATCGAGGCGCTGGTGGGGCTGGGCCATGTGGGCCTTGACGAGGCGGCCGCGCTCAAGCGCGAGCGCATCGTGCTCTCGCGCCTGCGTTACGGCCTGCATCTGGTGGCCCGGCGCGGCGAGGAGCGCCTGCGTTTTGACCATCAAAAGGCCCTGGCCGCACGCCTGGGCTATGCCGATGACGACGGCAGCCTGGCCGTGGAAAAGATGATGCAGGGCTTCTACCGCTCTGCCGCGGTGATCCGCCGTGTCTCCGACCGCATGCTGCAGCGTTTCGAGGAGCAGTTTGACGGCAGTGGCGAGCCGCTGCCGGTGCAGGCGGGTTTCAGCCTGCGCAACGGCTACCTCAATGCCGATGACCCGGCCTGGCCGTATGGCCGCATGGGCGACCTGTTCGACCTGTTCGCAGCCTGGGCGGTAACCCCGCAGGCACGCGGCCTGCATTCGCTCACTGCGCGTGCGGTGGCCGAATACCTGGATGAAATGGTGCCGTACACCGCCGTGGACCAGACTACGCGCGACAAGTTCATGCGCCTGATGCGCGCCGGCGACGGTGCCCAGACCCTGGCCCGGATGGGCCGCCTGGGCGTGCTGGGGCAGTGGATCCCGGCCTTTGCCCAGGTGTCCGGGCGCATGCAGTTCGACCTGTTCCATGCCTACACCGTGGACCAGCACACGCTGATGGTGTTGCGCAATATCGGCCAGTTCGCCGCTGGCGCGGCCGATGAGCGCTTTTCCATTGCCCACCAGGTGTGGCCGCGCCTGAGCCAGCCGGAGTTGCTGCTGCTGGCTGGCCTGTTCCATGACATCGCCAAGGGCCGCGGCGGCGACCATTCCGAGCTGGGTGCGGTGGATGCGCGCGCGTTCTGCCAGGCCCATGGCCTGGATGCGCACGACACCGATTTGGTGGCCTGGCTGGTGGAACAGCACCTGCGCATGTCGGTCACCGCGCAGAAGCAGGACATCACCGACCCGGATGTGGTGCACGGCTTTGCCCGCCTGGTCGGCAGCCGCGAGCGCCTGGATTACCTGTATCTGCTTACCTGTGCCGACATCGCCGGCACCAGCCCCAAGCTGTGGAATGCGTGGAAGGACCGGCTGCTGGCCGACCTGTACTTCGCCACCCGCCGCGCCCTGCGCGAAGGCCTGGAGCCGCCCTTGCCCGAGACCGCACGCGTGGCCGCGGCCCGGCGCGAGGTCGGTGCCTGGCTGCACGAAGGTGGCTACAGCGCCGACCAGGTGGCCGGCCTGCTGGCCCGCATGCCCGACGAAGCCTTTGTGCGCTTCCGTATCGAACAACTGATGTGGCAGGCCCAGGCCCTGGCTGAAGTGGGGCAGGGCGAGCTGCTGGTGCGGGCGCGGCCGATCCAGCACGGCGCCAATGCGCTGGAGCTGCTGGTGCATTCGCCCGACCGCGACGGCCTGTTTGCGGCCATCGTGATCAGCCTGGACCGCCTCGGCTTTGCCATCCACCGGGCGCGCATTCTCGATGGCCCGGATGACACCGTGCTGGATACCTTCGAGGTCAGCCCGGCCGACAGCTTTGCCGACCCGGACCCGCAGGCCCTGGTGGCCAGCCTGCAGCGTGTGCTGTCCGCGCCGCTGGAAGGCCTGCGCCCGGTGCGCCGGGTGGTGCCGCGCCAGCTGCGCCATTTCCGCTTTGCCCCGCGCATTGATTTCCCCGAGGCCGGCGAAAGCCAGTGCACCCTGCTCAACCTTGTGGCGCCCGACCGCCCCGGCCTGCTGGCTGATGTGGCCGAAGTGGTGCGCGACCAGAACCTGCGCGTGCACGACGCGCGCATTGCCACTTTCGGTGAGCGGGGCGAGGACCAGTTCCTGCTCACCGACCATCAAGACCGTCCGCTGGACGAAACCGCCCGCCAGGCCCTGCGCGAAGCGCTGCAGGCCGCGCTGGCCCCCCGTTGAACTGGAGCCCATCCCCCATGGCAACCCGCAAGACCGCCACTGTGACCAAGACCGCCACCCCGAAGGCGGCCGCGAAAAAAGCGCCCGTGGCGAAAAAGGTTGCTGCGCGCAACACCGCAGTAAAAACCCCGGCAGCAGCCAAGGCCGACGCCGCCAAGCCGGCTGTTGCCCAGCCCGCCGCCAAGCCGGCCGTGCGCAAGGCTGCCGGCAAGGCCGTCGTGGCCAAGAAGGCAGATGCCAAGAAGGTTGTGGCCAGGAAGCCGGCCGGCAAGCAGGCCGCTGCCAGCAAGCCGCAGGTTGTAGCCAAGCCGGCTGTGGCAAAGAAGGCTGTGGCCAAGAAGGTTGTGGCCAAGACCGCTGCAGCCAACAAGCCGGCCGGCAAGAAGGCCGCAGCTGGCAAGCCGCAGGCTGTTGCCGGCAAGGCAGCTGCCAAGAAGGCTGTTGCCACCAAGGCAGTTGCCAGCAAGGGTGCTGCCAGCAAGCCCGTTGCCAAGGTGGCCGCGCTGCGCAAGCCGGCTGCCAAGCCGTCGGCACGTCCGGCCAAGTTGCCGGCCGCCAAGTCCGCGCCGCGCAACACCGCTGCACGCAAGCTGGCCGCACAGTTCAACGCCATGAGCGTGGAGCAGCTCAAGGCCCGTATCGACGTGGTCTTCGATGCCCGCGCCGAGCTGACCGTCGCGCAGATCAAGGCCGAGGTGGCCCCGCTGGTCAACCGCGTGGTCAATGGCCTGGAAAGCGGGCAGTTCCGCGTGGCCCAGCCGCTGGCTGACGGTGGCTGGCAGGTCAACGAATGGCTCAAGAAGGCCGTGCTGCTGTACTTCCGCATCAACGACATGGCAGTGACCAGCGCCAGCCCGGCACCGTTCTGGGACAAGGTGGAAGCCCGCTTTGCCGGCTACACCGCCAAGCAGTTCCGCGAAGCCGGCGTGCGCGTGGTTCCCGGTGCGATTGCCCGCCGTGGTACCCACTTCGGGCGTGACGTGGTGCTGATGCCCAGCTTCACCAATATCGGCGCCCATGTGGGCGAGGGCACCATGGTGGACACCTGGGCCACCGTGGGTTCCTGCGCGCAGATCGGCAAGCACTGCCACCTGTCCGGCGGTGCCGGTATCGGCGGCGTGCTCGAGCCGCTGCAGGCCAGCCCCACCATCATCGAGGACCACTGCTTCATCGGTGCGCGCTCGGAAGTGGTGGAGGGCGTGATCGTCGGCCACCACTCGGTGATCGGCATGGGCGTGTTCCTGGGCCAGTCCACCCGCATCTACAACCGCGCCACCGGCGAGATCAGCTACGGTTACATCCCGCCGTACAGCGTGGTTGTTTCCGGCTCGCTGCCGAGCAAGGACGGCAGCCACTCGCTGTACTGCGCGGTGATCGTCAAGCAGGTGGACGAAAAGACCATCGGCAAGACCAGCATCAACGAACTGCTGCGCGGCCTGGCCGACTGATCCAACCACGGCCGGGCTTGTCCCGGCCGTTTTGTATTGAAGGAACACACATGACTGCCACCATCCATGGCCTGAAGAACTGCGACACCTGCAAGAAAGCCACCAAGTGGCTGGACCGTTTCGGTGTGGAATACAGCTTCGTCGATTACCGCGACAACAAGCCTTCCCCGGAAACCCTGCTGGAATGGGCCGCCCAGCTCGGCGGCCTGGCCGCGATGGTCAACAAGTCCTCCACCACCTGGCGCCAGTTGCCGGAAAACCGCAAGGCGGCCGATTCGGATGCCGAATGGAAGCTGCTGCTGCGCGAATACCCGCAGCTGATCAAGCGCCCGGTCGTGGTCACCGCCGACGGCGTGGTCAGCCAGGGCTTCTCTGATAACGGTTTCAAGAAGCGCTTCAACATCGACTGACATGTCCTCTGTTCTTGATCTGACCTGCGATCTCATCGCCCGCCCGTCCATCACCCCGATCGATGCCGGTTGCCAGCAGCTGATCGCCTCCCGCCTGGCCACTGCGGGTTTCACCATCGAACACCTGCGCTTTGGCGAGGTCGACAACCTCTGGGCCACGCACGGGCAGGGCGAGCCGGTGCTGGTGCTGCTCGGCCATACCGACGTGGTGCCGCCCGGCCCGCGGCAGGATTGGACCAGCGACCCGTTCACCCCGGAAATCCGAGATGGCGTGCTCTATGGCCGTGGCGCGGCCGACATGAAGGGCAGCGTCGCCGCCTTTGTCGTGGCCGCCGAACAGTTCGTGGCCGCCCATCCGGAGCATCCCGGTACCCTGGCCGTACTGGTGACCTCGGACGAGGAGGGTGATGCGATTGATGGCGTGCGCCATGTTGCGCGCCTGTTTGCCGAGCGCGGCCAGCGCATCGACTGGTGCATCACCGGCGAGCCCTCATCGACCGCGGTGCTGGGCGACCTGCTGCGTGTGGGCCGTCGCGGCTCGCTCACCGGCACGCTTACCGTGCGCGGCGTGCAGGGCCATGTCGCCTATCCGGACAAGGCCAGAAACCCCATCCACCTGGCCGCACCGGCGCTGGCCGAGCTGACCGCCCGCCGCTGGGACGAGGGTTATGAAACCTTCCCGCCGACCAGCCTGCAGGTCTCCAACATCAACGCCGGCACCGGCGCCTCGAACGTCATTCCCGGCACGCTGGAGGTGATGTTCAATCTGCGCTACACCCCGCTGTGGAATGCGCAGAAGCTGGAAACTGAAATCCACGCCCTGTTCGATGCACACGGGCTGGATTATTCGATCAAGTGGCACCGCAGCGGTGAGCCGTTCTACACCCCCGAAGGCCGCCTGCGTTCGGTCGCCCGCGACGTCTTGGGCCAGTTTGCCGGCAAGGCGCCGATCGAGAGCACCGGCGGCGGCACATCCGATGCCCGCTTCATCGCCCCACTGGGCGCGCAGTGCATCGAGGTCGGCCCGGTCAACGCCACCATCCACCAGGTGGATGAGTGTGTGCGGGTGGAGGAGCTGGAGCGGCTGCCGGAACTGTACCGGCAGTTGATTGAGCGGTTGTTGGTTTAGATAGCAAATATCATTTGATTTTATTGTCTCGGCGTGATTGGATTGATATTTATTGTGGGGGTTTTTCTTTACTTGGCTTAAGGCTGATTTTCTCAGGGGGCGATTGGATGGTATCTCGCAGTGCGACAGGGGGTATGTCGCTAAGATTTATTGAGCTGACTGGGTTTCGTCGTCTGGAAATGATTCAGATGGAAATTGATCAGAAGACTACTATTCTGGTCGGCGCAAATAATAGTGGAAAAACATCGATACTCGCAGCTCTCCGGCACTTCCTTGCGGACGGATCTCCGTTCGGTGCATTCGACATCAGCCTTTCGCAGTGGCCAAAGCTGCGAGCTTTTGGAAAGGCATGGGAAGCGTTGTTGGAAGATCCTTTGACCGTGAGTGGTGACGAGGAACATTGGGAGCAGCAGCTTCAAAGCCTTCTCTCGGCCATGCCAACGCTGGACCTCTGGTTCGATGCGGAGGCGGGTATGTACCACTACGTTGCTCCATTTCTATCTAAGTTCAGCTGGAAGGGCGGTGCCGTGGGTATCCGCCTGCGCCTGGAGCCGGCATCAACAGCTGAAGAGCTGAAGCAACTCGCTTGGGTATATCGCGCGGCACGCGAGCCAGTGAAGGATATGGGCGCTGACTCGCTGGCCTGGCCTATCGACCTTCTAGACTTTTGGCTCCGTGAGCCCTCAAGGCTTGGCCAGGTTCGTGCATACAAGCTCGATGCAGAAAACAATCCTATAGCTGGCTTCAAGACCTACGTCACCCCGACACTTGCTGCAAATGCCATTCATATTGAGCGCAAGCATCTTTCCAGGGTCATACGGGTGGACTTTGTTGCCGCACAACGTGGGCTGGGCAGCGAAGAGGCTGAGTCGCGATCCGCCTCCGGCCCTCATCGAGTAGGTATGTTCTCAAACCAGCTCCTTAAGTTCGCCCGTCAGCACTTGAACGTCTCCAGTTCAGGGCATAGTCAACGAGCGGATCTAATCAAAGCTGTGGCGGACGCGCAGAGAGACCTCGATAAGAAGATTCACGAAGCAATTGCTGATTCAGTTGAAGAAGTGAAGGAGCTCGGCTATCCCGGTCTGCACGATCCTCAAGAGATTCGTTTTCGCACACGCATTCAGACGGCTGATCTGCTAGACCACGGAACTGCAGTCCAGTACAGCATGCAGAAGGAGTCGCTCGAGGAGTTACTCCCTGAATACTCTATAGGACTTGGCTACCAGAACCTCCAGTCACTCAGCTATCAGCTGGTGTCATTCAAGGCAGCACGGCTCAAGCCGGATAAGGAATCTCCTGCACCCGTTCACCTAGTGATGATTGAGGAGCCTGAAGCGCATCTTCACGTCCAGGTGCAGCGCATCTTTTCCGACAAGGCACACAAACTCATCAGCCCGGTGGGGGCGGACGTTTCCGCCCTCAACAGCCAGCTACTCATTAGTACCCACTCGAGCCATCTTGCACACGCCGAGAACTTTGATCGTCTCCGGTATGTCCGGCGCATTGCTAAGAGTTCCGCGAGTCCAATGCCGACAACCGAAGTGGTCAATCTTGGTCAGGTCTTTGGTGACGACAAGAAAACACGTCAGTTTGCAGAGCGCTACTTCCGTGTTCAACACACCGACCTGCTATTCGCGAATGCGGCCATCTTCGTTGAAGGCGTTGCCGAGCGCATGCTTGTCCCCCTCTTTATGGAACGGGATTTCAAGGATTTGAGCAGTCGGTATGTATCCTTTCTTGATATTGGAGGGAGCCATGCCCATCGACTCAAGCCTCTAGTCGAGAAGCTCCGGATTCCTACCGTCATCATCACAGACGTAGATCCTTGCGAGGAAGAGGTCGGCAAACCCAAGAAGAACGGTGAGCCAACTAAGAAGTTGGTCGCTGTTGCAAACACGGGCCAAGCAGGCCTCCAATGTGGCAACCCGACGCTCCGAGGTTGGCACCCGAAGCTTCAGAAGCTAGATGACTTCAAGAGTCCGACCGACGCTCAGTTGGTATGGAGTGAGACTGCAGAGTGCCTCGTTCGATTCGCCTGGCAGCTGCCTGTTGCTGAAGCAGACGGCAGCTGGCCTAGCTCTTTTGAGGACTCTCTCGTTCTTTCGAACATTTCTTGGTTCAAGGGTCTCATGGATGAGAAGGTAGGTGATGATGGCCTGGAGATAGAGCCGCCAACTGGGGCGCTTGGTTCTGTAGCTAAAGCTGTCGCCAATGCTGGAAGTGTTGCTGAGATGGTCGCTGCGCTTCATAAGGTAATGCACGGATCGCTCAACAAAGGCGAGCTTGCCGCGAGCATCTTCGAGAAACTGGCCTCTGATGAATCAGTTGTCTGCCCAAAGTACATCGCAGATGCCTTGGCCTGGCTACAGGCTCAGCTTGAGCCCAGCAAGGAATCGGTGGCATGAATGCTATCCCCATCTTTGCCGATAACGAGCGCGATGCAGGGGTCGTCGAGGAAATATGCGGATATCTTACTGAGGAGCCGCCGCGTAACTACTTCCTCTTTGCTGGTGCTGGCTCCGGAAAGACGCGTACTTTAGTCGAGGTTCTGCGTCGAATGACAGGTGTTGTGCGGCACGAAAAGGGCGGGCAGCTTGCCCGACGACTGCGAACGTATGGCCGTTCGATACGTGTGGTCACATACACGAAGAACGCGGTCGCGGTCATCAATGGACGTCTCGGAGACAACGATCTTGTGAGCGTCTCCACAATTCATGCGTTCTGCTGGGAGCTCGTCAGCGGATTTAATGATGACATTCGAGCAGCGCTCGTCGCCATCAAGCAAGCTCAGCTTGAAAAGGAAACGGCAGAAGCGGCGGCCAAGCCGAGGGGAATCACTCCAGCTAAGCAGCGAGACTTGGATGAAATTAAGGCAGACATCGAGGCATTCAAGCTGACAGATGTGTTCATCTATCATCCAGACCGGGAGACACATGGTGCCGGCGCACTCGCCCACAATCACGTGCTGGACGCTACAGCTTGGCTGCTGCTGCACAGGCCTACGCTGCAGACCATTCTGAAAGACCGTCACCCCATCATTCTTATTGATGAGTCGCAAGACACGATGAAGGGCATGCTGGATGCCTTGATGAGCCTTGCAGAGCCGAGGGGGAGTGGGCTCACCCTTGGACTGCTTGGCGATCATCGGCAACGCATCTATACCGACGGTCATTCTGACCTTCCAAGCCTAGTCCCGGTGAGCTGGGCGACGCCAGAGCTGCAAATGAACCATCGCAGTCAGCGTCGAATCGTGACGCTCATTAACAGAATCTGGGAGGCGGAGCTCGAAGGTCGAACGCAGCCAGCCAATGGCGTCGAACAGCACCCGCGAATGGAGAAAGCTGGCGGGGTGGTCCGAATCTTCATCGGTGATACTTCCCTCTCGCCGGAGGAAAAAGTCAAGGCCGAACGTTGGTGCGCAGATCAGATGCGACAAGCGAGCGGGTCTGATGCCTGGAGTGAGGATCAGTATCAGTTGCTTGCTCTGGAGCATAAACTCGTGGCAACTCGTGGTTCTTTTCTCGATGCGTACAGTGCAATGGCTTTGATCGACCCGAATTCGGCCGCGCCTACGGGAAGCGGCGAGAACAAGGGGCCCGCAGCTGTGCAGATGCTTTTGAATGAGCTTTCACGGTTGGAGGCATGTGTTGGTGAGGATGGTGCCATCGACGAGTTCAAGGCCACCGAAGTCTTTCGTTGTTTCGGTCGTCTCGATAACATGCCGGAGAGCGAGGTCGAGCGCGCGAAGCGTTTCGAGGAAATACTTCAAGGTATCTCAGATTTCGCTGCTGCCTGTGCAAATCCTGAAGCTACAGTCGAACAAGTTCTCACATCGGTCTTGAATGCAAAACTGTTCGAAGTCGATCCTCGTCTTTCAGCGGCATTTGCCGACAAGTCTCCTGCGCCACCAGCTCCAGGTAGGGGCGAAGAGGAGTCCAAGAAGGACCGGATACGTCGGGGTTGGTGTGCGTTGTTCGCTACCCCATGGAGTCAGCTACAGAAATACTGTACTTATCTCGCGGGAAATTCGGTGCTTGCCACTCACCAAGTGGTAAAAGGATCAGAGTTTCTTCATGTCATGGTTGTGATGGACGATAAGCTGGCCGGCGGCAATCGGTTCTCGTACGACAAGATTTTTGGTGGTGTCCGGCTAAGCAAATCGGACTTGGATAATGCGGGAAAAGGTAAGGAGACGACTATCGATCGTAGCTTGCGCCTCCTGTACGTCACCTGCAGCAGAGCCAAGGAGTCGCTAGCGCTAGTTCTTTGGTCCTCCGATCCTTCGGCCGCGCTGAATCGTATCAAGGAGAGTGAGTGGTTTTCGAACGAGGAAATTATCGAAATTAATTTTCAAGTTTGATCTGTAAGATTGCTTCATTATCGGATACAGGCGTGAGGTCTAATAATGATAAATGTATCTGTTGCCAATGAAACCGTTGCAGCCGCCTGATCTTCCGGGTTAGTGTCGTTGCCATGCACGCCGTCCTCAACGCCAACGTGAACAATCCGAACAATCGCAACAATGCGATTGGGAACGATCGCGTGGGCAGGATGCGGACCCGC
Organism: Stenotrophomonas ginsengisoli; assembly: GCF_001431485.1. GTDB lineage: Bacteria > Pseudomonadota > Gammaproteobacteria > Xanthomonadales > Xanthomonadaceae > Stenotrophomonas > Stenotrophomonas ginsengisoli. The sequence continues at coordinate 130,277 of NZ_LDJM01000018.1, forward strand.
GCACTGGCTTGAGACACTCAGCCAGACCAACAAAACCCGCATCGAAGGATGCGGGTTTTTTGTTGGGCCCGGCTGGGGCCTGCACCACCGTCACACGCTTCATCGCAACACCGCCGTATCTCCGTCTTCCCCCATGTTTTGGAGTACTACCCATGTGTTCGATCTTCGGCATCTTCGGCCTGCAACCCGGCGACGACCTGGCCGCGCTGCGCCGCCAGTCCCTTGAGCATTCCCAGCGCCAGCGTCACCGCGGGCCGGACTGGAGCGGCGTGTATGTGGATGACGGGGCGATCCTGGTGCACGAGCGCCTGGCCATCGTGGACCCTGCCGGCGGTTCGCAGCCGCTGCTCTCCGATGATGGCGAACTTGCCCTGGCGGTGAACGGGGAGATTTACAACCACAAGGCGCTGAAGGCCGAATTGAAACAGCCCTATGCCTTCCAGACCGAATCGGATTGCGAGGTGATCAACGCGCTGTACCGCGAAGACGAGCCGGGCAGTTTTCTCAACCGCCTCAACGGCATCTTTGCCTTCGCCCTGTGGGACAAGGCCAAGGGCCGCGTGCTGATTGCGCGTGACACCATCGGTGTGGTGCCGCTGTACTGGGGCCATGACAGCCAGGGCCGCCTGCGCGTGGCTTCGGAAATGAAGTCGCTGGTCGATACCTGCGCCGACGTGGCCCAGTTCCCACCCGGCCACTGGTATGACAGTGCCACCGGCCAGCTGACCAAGTACTACAACCGCCCCTGGCGCGCGTACGAGGCGGTGGAGGGTGTTGCCGCCGATACGGCCAAACTGCGCGAGGCCTTCGAGGCCGCCGTGCACCGCCAGCTGATGACCGACGTGCCCTATGGCGTGCTGCTCTCCGGTGGCCTGGATTCCTCGCTGGTGGCTGCGGTGGCCGCGCGTTATGCCCGTCACCGCATCGAGGATGGCGACCAGACCGAGGCCTGGTGGCCGCGCCTGCACAGCTTTGCCATTGGCCTGAAGGGTTCGCCGGACCTGGCTGCCGCCCAGGTCGCCGCCGATCATCTGGGCACCGTCCACCACGGCTTCGAATACACCTTCGAGGAAGGCCTGGATGCACTGCCCGAGGTCATCCGTCATATCGAAACCTATGACGTCACCTCGATCCGCGCCTCGACCCCGATGTTCCTGCTCGCACGCCGGATCAAGGCGATGGGGGTGAAGATGGTGCTCTCCGGCGAAGGTTCGGATGAGATCTTTGGCGGCTACCTGTACTTCCACAAGGCGCCCAACGCGCGCGAGTTCCACGAGGAGCTGATCCGCAAGCTCGACGCGCTCAACAACTACGATTGCCTACGCGCCAACAAGTCGATGATGGCCTGGGGCGTGGAGCCGCGTGTGCCGTTCCTGGACCGGGAGTTCATGGATGTGGCCATGGCGTTTGATGCCAAGTACAAGATGGTGGACAAAGCCAGCGGCGGGGCGCAGCGCATGGAGAAGGGCATCCTGCGTGCGGCCTTCGAAGGCTATCTGCCGGATGAAATCCTGTGGCGGCAGAAGGAGCAGTTCTCCGATGGCGTGGGTTACGGCTGGATTGATGGCCTGAAGGCCCATGCCGAGGCGCAGGTGAGTGATCGCGAACTGGCCGCCGCCGACAAGCGCTTCCCGGTCAACCCGCCGCAGACCAAGGAAGGCTATTACTACCGCACCCTGTTCGAGCAGTTCTTCCCCACACCGGCCGCCGCCGAGACCGTGCCGGGCGGCAAGTCCATTGCCTGCTCCACCCCGGCCGCGATTGCCTGGGATGCCAGCTTTGCGTCCATGGCCGACCCTTCGGGACGCGCCGTGGCCGGTGTGCATGACCAGGCGGTGAGCGCCATCTGATCCGTGCTGGCTTGATCCCAGTGGGTGACAGACAACGGGCCGCAGCATGCGGCCCGTTGTCTGTATGGCGATGTGTGCAGGCTCAGGCGGGGGAGCCGTCGGCGGTGGGGTAATCGGTATAGCCGTGTGTATCGCCACCGTAATACGTATTGCGGTCCGGCTCGGCCAGCGGCAGGTCATCGCGTAGGCGGGCCACCAAATCCGGGTTGGAAATGAAGGGCTGGCCGAAGGCGGCCAGATCGATCAGGCCGGCATCGAGCAGGGCCTGGGCGCGGGCCTTGGTCATCTTGCCGGCCAGGATGATGCTGGGGCGGAAGGCGGCACGGAAATCGGCCAGCAGGGCCTGGTCAATCGCGTGCGGCTGGCCATCGCCGGTGCCGTTGTCGGACAGGTGCAGGTAGGCGATGCCACGTGCATCCAGCTCGCGTGCCAGTTGCAGGTAGGTTTCGCGGTTGTCCGGATAGGGCTGCATGTCGAACACGAAACCGTTGGGAGCCAGGCGGATGCCGACCTTGTCCGCGCCGATGCGTGCCACCAGCGCGTCCACCACTTCCAGGGTGAAGCGCAGGCGGTTGTCGCGGCTGCCGCCGTATTGATCCTGGCGTTGGTTGACGTTGGGGTTGAGGAACTGCTCGAACAGATAGCCATTGGCGGCGTGGATTTCCACCCCGTCAAAACCGGCCGCCACAGCATTGGCACCGGCATCGGCGAAGGTCTGTACCAGCTGGGCGACCTCATCGGTCTGCATTGCGCGTGGCGGGGTGGGCGGTGCGCGGCCCGGGGTGCCATCGGGCAGGGTGATGAAGGCAAAGCTGTACGGGCTCTCGGCCACCGGCACCGCGCTGGCGCTCACCGGGGCGCCACCATCGGGTTGCAGCGAGCTGTGCGACATGCGGCCCACGTGCCAGATCTGGGCGAATATGCGCCCGCCCTTGGCATGCACGGCATCGGTGACCAACTGCCAGCCGGCGGTCTGCTGCGCCGACCAGATGCCCGGCACGCCGATATAGCCCTGGCCGGCCGGGGTTACCGGGGTGCCTTCGGTGACGATCAAGCCGGCGCTGGCCCGCTGGGCGTAGTACTGCGCGGTCAGCGCGTTGGCGATCAGGTCCGGGTTGCGCGAGCGGGTCATCGGTGCCATCACGATGCGGTTGGCCAGCGTGGTGCCGGCCAGGTCATAGGGGGCGAACAGTTCGGTCATGGGGGCATCCTGTTGATCGGCATGACAGGGTTGCACAGGCCCCGGGAGCTGTCTGTCATCGCTCCTGCAATGCTGTGTTTGACTTGCTTGCGCCGCCGATGGCCCCATGGGCGGGGGCCACCGCAGGTAGCCGGATTCAGCGCGCTGGCTGCAGTTGCAGGGTGTGCTGCGCCGGGCCGGGCAGGAACGGGGTGGGGCGGCCGGCTTCCCAGTCGTCATGGCCGGTGCCCCAGTAGGGCGAGAGCGGGTGGCCGCTCTGGCCGCCGGGCATGTGCACGATGCCGTCGGCCTCGTGCCCGGGCGAGACCACCATGCGCTGCGAGGCGCCAAAGGCCGGGCCCTGCACGCGCGGCAGGTGCGCATCCCCGGGCAGGGCGTGGGCGGGCATGCACAGCCAGCGCTTGGCCAGTGCCGGCAGTGCCCGCGATACCGGGTGGCAGATGGCCGTGGTGTTGCGCTCACCCCAGCTGCGTTGGCTCAGGTCCGGCCCCTGGGTGGACAGGTCGGTTTCCAGTTGCCGCGCCACATCGGCCAGCAGGGCGTCCCAGCTGGCATGACCGGGCGGCAGCAGGTGGGCCGGGCGTTGCTGCAGCAGCGGCCAGACCACGCCTTCCAGCTGCGGCAGGCGCGGAGCCACGTAGTCATTGCCCAGGGCGGCGCGGGCCGGCGCGGTGTAGGCGCTTTCCAGCGTGTCCAGGGTGATGCCGCGGAAGCCACGGGCCAGCCGGTAGCTCACCGAATCCACCGAGGCGCGGCCTTCCCATTGCCGGCTGGCCGCTTCCAGCCGCTGCAGGGCGGGGTCATCGCTGCCACTGACGGTCTGCCGCAGCAGCTGCCACCAGCGCTGCATCAGCAGGGCGCGGTCATCGAGCTGGATGGCCAGCAGGTCGGCTTCGTCGAACTGTTGCCGGGCGAACAAACCATCGCGGATCTGCAGCCCGCGTGCGCCCAGGTCATATCCGCCATCACCGACGACGGCCAGGTCTTCACTGCCCACCACACGGCCATTGGCGGTCCACAGGCGGTGCTCGGCCGGGTCGATCAGGCTGGGGGCCTGGTCGGTGCGGTTGTCCCAGGCCGGGCAGTTGGCGGCTGTCTGCCCGGTGTTCATGGCCGCTGCCGGGCAGCGAGGATCGCGTGCCGGGCGGGTGCCGATCAGGCGCCAGCCGATGCGTCCGTGGCGGTCGGCCAGCAGCAGGTTCTGTGCCGGGATGCCGGAGCGGTCGGCGATGGCCTGGGCACTGTCGATGTCGGTGGCGCGGGCCATGTCGGCAAAATCCAGGCGCACCGCGCCGGGCAGATGTGCGGTCCAGCGCAGGGCCAGGGCGCCGCCATCGGGGCGCTTGTGCAGCACCGGGCCCCAATCGCTTTCTTCCACGGTCAAGGTCTGTGGTGCGGCGCCGGCCACCCGCAGGGTCTCCTGATGGCGGCGCACGCCAGCCAGCTGGGCGGCGCTGAGCGGGGCGAAATCGGCGGTGTCGATATAGCTGTTGGTGAAGCCCCAGGCCACATGGCCGTTGCTGCCCACGATCACCGCCGGCAGGCCGGGCAGGCTGAAACCGCTGACATCCACCTGGCCATCGGCCGCCAGCGCATCGGCATAACGCAGGCGCACGCGGAACCAGATGTTGGGCGCACGCAGGCCTAGGTGCATGTCATCGGCCAGAATCGCCCGGCCATCGGCGGTGAGTGCCCCGGCCACGGCGAAGTTGTTGCTGCCCTTGACCTCGTCCTGCGAGGGCGAGGAGTGTGCGGGTGCTGCGGTCGGGCCCTGGCGCAGGTCCAGCTGCTGCACATCCGGCAGCGTGGCATCGCCCAAGGCTGCGCCGAACAGGGGGGCATCGGAGCTGCTGCCAGGGTGGCTGAGCAGGGCGAACAAGGCCGGTGGCAGGTGCGCCTGCAGCTGGGCCAGGCCCAGTTCGCGGCCGTTGTTGCTGTCCTGCAGGTCGGCATACATGGCCAGGCCGGTCAGCACCGAATCCTCCAGCGTCCACGGGCGCGGCTGCTGGCGCAGCAGCAGGTAGGGCCAGGGGCGCACTTCGAGCGCGGCCAAGCCGGCATTGACGCCATCGCGGTAGGCCTCCATCACCGCGCGCTTGTCGCCCAGTGCCAGGGCCAGGTTGTCCTGGGTGCGTGCGCGCAGGCGGTGCACGCGCATCTTGCGGTCCATCGGCAGGGCGGCCGGGCCGAACAACTCGGCCAGCTCGCCGGCGGCAGAGCGGCGCATCAGGTCCATTTCAAAGTAGCGTTCCTGGGCATGGATGAAGCCCAGTGCCCGGGCCATGTCCTGTTCGTTGTCGGCCTGGAGGCTGACCACGCCCAGTGGGTCGCGTTGCACGCTCACGCTGCTGCCCAGGCCGGCCAGCGCCTGCTGCCCATCCAGCTGCGGCAGGCTGCCGCGCAGGGCCAACACCGCGGCCAGCAGGGTGATGGCGAGCAGGGCCAGCACGGCCACTACGGCCCACAACAACCAGCGTGACCAACGGCGCAGCGGGTGGGCCATGGTGTTTCCCCAGAGGATGAATACGGCGATTGCAGCACGTCACCCCGGCCACCTGCAAACGAAGTGCAAGTGCGACTGATTGGCTTTTGAACATGGCCGGAAAAGATCGGGCATGATGCCCGCCATCACTGCAAGGGAGCCCCCGACATGAAAGGCAACACCGCCGTTATCGATTGCCTCAAGGCCCTGCTGCGTGGCGAGCTGGCCGCGCGCGACCAATATTTCATCCATTCCCGTCGCTACGAGGACCAAGGCCTGATGGCGCTGTACGAGCGCCTGAACCACGAGATGGAAGAAGAAACCCAGCACGCCGACGCCCTGCTGCGCCGCATCCTGTTCCTGGGTGGCAACCCGGACATGAGCCCGGTGGCCTTCGAGCCGGGCGTGGACGTGGTGTCCATGCTGCAGAAGGACCTGGAAACTGAGTACCTGGTGCGCAACAACCTGGCCGCCGGCATGAAGCTGTGTGAAGAGCAGGGCGACTACGTCAGCCGCGACATCCTGCTGGCCCAGCTCAAGGACACCGAACAGGACCACGCCTGGTGGCTGGAGCAGCAGCTGAGCCTGATCAAGCGCATCGGCCTGGAGCTGTACCAGGCCAGCAAGCTGGCCGGTGGCACCAGCGTCGGCCACTGAGCGCAGCGGTTTCAGGCAACAAACAAGAACCCGGGCACTGCCCGGGTTTTTTTGTGCCGCACTGGCGCTATCAAGGCCGGCTGCATCGCCATGGCCATGCCTACGCTGTGTGCTGGTTGGAATACAGTGCTGTATCCCAGGCTGCGATGACAGGAGGTCGTGACATGTCCGCCAGGTTTCCACATACGTTTGCCCTTGCAGCGTCCTTGATGCTGCTTGCCGCCTGCACCGCAAGCGACGCTCCGGGGAAAGCAGGTTCCAACGCCATGGGGCGCGCCAGCAATCGTGATTCAACGGCGCTGCTTGACCCAGCGCGCCAGCTCTATCGCTATGGCAGTGGCACCTGTCGTGAACTGGGCAAGCTGCCTGCGCCATGGCGGGAGCTGGTTCACCAGCGCTACGAAAAACCGGGGCCATGGGGACGATTTCCACCGGGCTACAGTACGGTGACCAAATATCCCAGCTCCACCACGGAGGTGCGCCTGGAGGCCGAATATGCGCAGTTGGGAGTGCCGCCCGCCAATACGCTGCCCGGTACCATTCGCCGGGGTGGTTTGCTGCAGGACGTTGCAGTCCTGTCGCTGGGGCCATCACTGGAAGATAGTCCGCACTGGATACACTCGAAAATACTGGAGGTGCTTTCGGGTATACAGCCAGGTTGGCGGACACAGCAAGCGATTCCATTCAAAACCAGTTGGGGGGAGGAGCTTGCTTACGTGCCGATGAAGGCGCCGTTCCCAGTCAGTGATGGCTTCTGGGTGTATGCAGCGGGTCCCAACGAAGATGAATTGTCTCCACTTGTGATAATCAGCCCATCTCAGCGGGCGGGTGTGCATTGCTACCAGAACTACAACATGCCGAACCCCACCTGCATGGGGGTGATCCTGTTGAGCGACGACGAGGTTGCCACGATTGATGTGAACTACGAAGCGCTGGGCATGCTGCAGGAAGTGGTGGCGTCAATGATCGAGGCCGCGCGCACCATCCGCGTGGATTGTCCTGTGGAAGGGCCGGCAGCATGACTGACCGTATCGGAAGCCCGGTCACGATATTCATCGCTCAGCGATGGCAATATCCGTGCGTTGCATTCTTGACTGAGTGAATGCGGCTCCGTAGATGCTGCCAAGACAGGAGGTTTTGACATGCATACCTGCTTTGCAGGCACGCCGGCCTTCGCAGCGTGGTTGAGCCTGGCGGCCGTGCTGGCGGCCTGCACGCCTGAAAAATCGTATTCCGAGCAGACAGCAATGTCTGCTGAAGCTGAGACTGGCAGCAAGGATTTTTATTACGAAGAGCTGCTTGACCCAGCGCGCCAGCTCTATCGCTATCGCAGTGGCACCTGTCGCGAACTGGGCAAGCTGCCTGCGCCATGGCGGAAGTACGACAGCAGGCGTTATGAAAAACCGGGGCCTTGGGGGCGATTCACACCGGGGTATGATTGGGGGCCGATGGTCAGCGTTACCGCCACCGAGCTGATTCTGGAGGCAGAGTATGCGCAGTTAGGGGTGCCGCCTGCCAATACGTTGCCCGGCACGATACGCCGATCAGGATTGCAACAGGATGTTGCGTTGCTGGGACTTGGAGGGCGCATCGACAGGAGTTCTTTCCGAGAAATGAGAGTGGTTCAGCAGGCACTGTCTGTGGCGCTGCCTGATTGGAGCCCGCAGCAACCGCTTCCGTTCAAGAGCCCTTTGGGGAAGGACCGGGTGTACGTGCCCATGAAGGCCCCGTTTCCGGTCAGCGCTCAGTACGGGGTCTATGCTGAAGGTCCGGACCACCTTAGCGATAAGTCGTCGCTGGTGATCATTAACCCGATCCAGGGTGCGGGTGTGTATTGCAAACAGGATTACAACTGGCCTAATCGGAGTTGCATGGGCGTGATCACGCTGGGAGAGGGTGAGGTCGCGACGATGAATATAAACTACGAAGCGCTCGGCATGCTGCAGGAAGTGGTGGCGTCAATGATCGACGCCGCACGCGCCATCCGCGTGGACTGTCCTGTGCAAGGACGGGTGCAATGACCTGCCGTATCGGTAGCGGCGCCGATGATGCTGCCAAGACAGGAGGTTTTGACATGCATACCTGCTTTGCAGGCACGCCGGCCTTCGCAGCGTGGTTGAGCCTGGCGGCCGTGCTGGCGGCCTGCACGCCTGAAAAATCGTATTCCGAGCAGACAGCAATGTCTGCTGAAGCTGAGACTGGCAGCAAGGATTTTTATTACGAAGAGCTGCTTGACCCAGCGCGCCAGCTCTATCGCTATGGCAGTGGCACCTGTCGTGAACTGGGCAAGCTGCCTGCTCCATGGCGGAAGCTGGTTCATCAGCGCTACGAAAAACCGGGGCCATGGGGACGATTTCCACCGGGCTACAGTTCGGTGACCAAATATCCTAGCTCCACCACGGAGGTGCGCCTGGAGGCCGAATATGCGCAGTTGGGAGTGCCGCCCGCCAACACGCTGCCCGGTACCATTCGCCGGGGGGGCTTGCTGCAGGATGTTGCAGTGCTGTCGCTGGGACGGCCACTGGATGAACATGCACACTGGGTACACGCGATCATCCTGGAGGTTCTTTCTGGGGTGGAGCCCGGTTGGCGTACGCAGCAACAGATTCCATACACGACCAGTTCGGGGGAGGAGCGGGTTTACGTGCCGATGCAAGCGCCGTTCCCGGTCAGTGATGGCTTCTGGGTCTATGCAGACGGCCCGGACTATCTGAGTGATAAATCGCCCTTGGTGATCATCAACCCGGCCCAGCGGGCGGGTGTGCACTGCTATCAGAACTACAACAAGCCCAATCCGAGCTGCATGGGGTTGATCCTGCTGGGCGACGACGAGGTGGCCACGATTGATGTGAACTACGAAGCACTGGGCATGCTGCAGGAAGTGGTGGCGTCAATGATCGAGGCCGCGCGCGCCATCCGGGTGGGCTGCCCTGGGGAAGGGCCGGCGGCATGACTGACCGTCCCCGCGCCCCGATTCCGCTCAGTAGGCACAAGTTCAGGCGCTGCGCCCGAGGTGGCAATCAATGTCAAAGGTTGGCGGCTGCCGGCAACGCTGGCCGGGGTTGTAGGAGCGACCTCCGGTCGCGATCGGGCAACAGGTGAGGTTGAGTTGTCGCGGCTTGAGCCGCTCCCACAAGGCGCGGAGGCATTGGTGCAGGAAAGCAAAAGGCCCCACCAAGTGGGGCCTTTTGTTGTTTAAGCGCCTCGCCGCGCGCCGATGCAGTGCGCAGTGGGCTTGCGCTTATTCCACCGCCAGACCATCCACCTTCTGCCGCGCCATGTACATCCATGAGCGGCAGGAATGACGAACGCGTCGCCACGCGCCCGGGCAGTGATGTGCCGGGCTTGTGGACTTACTCCACCGCCAACCCGTCAACCTTCTGCCAACCACGCGGCAGCAACTGCCCGCGGGTGCCGCGGGTGCCGAGGTAGGTTTCCAGGTCCTTGTAGGCCAGGGTCATGGTGCGGGCGCCGCACAGCACCTGCAGGTTCTGGCCGGGGCTGACGGCGGCGATGGCGATCACCCGTTCGGTGGCCAGCTTGGCCTTGGGGATTTCGATCAGCTTGTTGCCCTTGCCCTTGTCCAGTTCCGGCAGTTCGGTGGCGGCAATGGCCAGCAGGTTGCCCGAGCTGGTCACGGCAACCAGGCGGTCGCTGTCGATGGCGCTGACCGGGGCCGGGGCCAGCACATCGGCGCCATCGGCCAGGTTGAGCAGTGCCTTGCCGGCCTTGTTGCGGCCGATCAGGTTCTCGAACTTGGTGATGAAGCCATAGCCGTGGCTGGACAGCAGCAGGAAGTGCTGGCTCGGCTCGGCACTGGTCGCGGTGACAAAGCGGGTGCCGGCGGCCGGGGAGAAGCGCCCGGTCAGCGGCTCGCCGTTGCCACGGGCCGAGGGCAGGCCGTGCACCGGGGTGGAATAGCTGCGCCCGGTGTTGTCCAGGAAGGCCACCTGCCAGTTGCTGCGCGCACGCGCGGCGGCCTGCAGCTTGTCGCCATCGCGGTAGGACAGGCCGGCCGCGTCGATGTCGTGGCCCTTGGCCGCACGGATCCAGCCCTTTTCCGACAGCACCACGGTCATCGCTTCGCTGGGCACCAGCTCGGTTTCATCGATGGCCTGGGCCGCCTGGCGGGCGACCAGCGGCGAGCGGCGCTCGTCACCGAACTTCTTGGCATCGGCCAGCAGCTCGTCCTTGATCAGCTTCTTCAGCTTGGCCGGGCTTTCCAGGGTGGCGATGATCTTGTTGCGTTCCTTGCTCAGCGCATCCTGCTCGCCCCGGATCTTCATTTCTTCCAGGCGGGCCAGCTGGCGCAGGCGGGTTTCCAGGATGTAGTCGGTCTGGTCTTCGGTCAGGCCGAAACGCTCCATCAACACCGGCTTGGGCTCGTCCTCGGTACGGATGATGGTGATCACCTCGTCCAGGTTGAGGAAGGCCACCAGCAGGCCGTCGAGCAGGTGCAGGCGACGCTCGACCTTGCCCAGGCGGTGGTTGAGGCGGCGGGTGACGGTGTCGGTGCGGAAGCGCAGCCATTCGGACAGCAGCTGCTTGAGGTTCTTGACCTGCGGCCGGCCGTCCAGGCCAATCACGTTCATGTTGACCCGGTAGCTGCGCTCCAGGTCGGTGGTGGCGAACAGGTGGCCCATCAGCTGCTCACCATCCACGCGGGCCGAGCGCGGCACCAGCACGATGCGGGTCGGGTTGGCGTGGTCGGATTCGTCGCGGATGTCTTCCAGCCACGGCAGCTTCTTGGCCCGCATCTGCGCGGCGATCTGCTCGATCACCTTGGACGGCGACACCTGGTAGGGCAGCGCGGTGACCACCAGGTTGTTGGCTTCCTTGGCCCAGATCGCGCGCGCGCGCACCGAGCCGTGGCCGGTGGCATACATCTGGCGCAGGTCGGCGGCCGGGGTGATGATCTCGGCGGCGGTCGGGTAATCCGGGCCGCGCACGTGCTCGCACAGCTCGTCCAGGGTGGTGTCCGGGGCGTCGATCAGGCGGATCAGGGCCGACACGATCTCGTTGAGATTGTGCGGCGGCACGTCGGTGGCCATGCCCACGGCGATGCCGGTGGTGCCGTTGAGCAGCAGGTGCGGCAGGCGCGCCGGCATCCAGGTCGGCTCTTCCAGGGTGCCGTCGAAGTTGGGGTTCCAGTCGGTGGTGCCGTGGCCCAGCTCACCCAGCAGCACTTCGGCCAGCGGGCTGAGCTTGGACTCGGTGTAACGCATGGCCGCAAACGACTTGGGGTCATCGGAGGAGCCGAAGTTGCCCTGGCCGTCGATCAGCGGGTAGCGGTAGGAGAACGGCTGGGCCATCAGCACCAGCGCTTCATAACAGGCGCTGTCACCGTGCGGGTGGTACTTACCGATCACGTCACCGACGGTACGTGCGGACTTCTTGTGCTTGGAGGCGGCATTCAGGCCCAGCTCGCTCATCGAATAGATGATGCGGCGTTGCACCGGCTTCAGGCCGTCGCCGATGAACGGCAGAGCGCGGTCCAGAACGACGTACATGGAGTAGTCCAGGTAGGCGCGTTCGGCGTATTCGCGCAGCGGCAGCTGCTCAAAACCGTGGAACGAGGAGCGGGCAAGGTCGGTCATGCGGAAAGTTACCAGTAGCCAGGAAAGGCGGCGCCAGGCGCCGGCACAGCCTGCTGATTATCCGCATGACGCGGCCGATGCCAAGCACTGTGCTTGGCCGCAGCGTGCAATCAGGCCGTGGCAGCGGCCAGAACGGCCGGGATTGCCCCGCGCAGCGCGTTGCACAGCAACAGCTGGCTGGCCTTGGCCAACTCGTCGCGGTGGATGGGCCGTTGCCGTGCGCCCAGCCGGGAATCGGCGAGCAACTGGGCGCGCATCACCCCGGGCAGTAGCTTGCCGTTGGCCGGCGGGGTGAACCAGTGGCCGTCGAGCTGGACGAAGACATTGCTGCGCGCCCCTTCGGTGAGCCAGCCATCGGTGTCGAAAAACAGCATGTCGAAGGCGCCGGCGGCCTCGGCCCGGGCAATGGCCGCATCGTAGGCCTGGCGCAGGCTGGTCTTGTGGCCCAGCAGCCAGGTCGGTGTGGTTACTGGTGTGTCTGCCAGCAGCACCTGCACCGGGCCATTGCCAGGCAGGGCGGGCAGCAGGGCGCTGCGCCAGTGCAGCTGGCCATCGGCGGCCAGGGCCAGGCGCAGGCGCCAGGTCCGGGCCGGGTCCAGTGCGGCCAGTTGGGCGGCAAGGGCGGTATCGAGCTGCGCGGTGTCCAGCGGCAGGCCCAACTGCGCGGCACTGGCACACAGGCGCGCCCGGTGTTGCGGCCACAGTGCGGCCTGGCCAGCCTCCACACGGAGGGTTTCGATCAGTTCCAGCCCGGCCATGTCGTGGCGGGCGAAATCGGCCTTGAGCTGGCATTCGGCCCATTCGGCCGCCGCGTCCGAATCAATGGTGATGCCGGCACCCACCGGCAGGCGGGCGTGGAAGCCACCATCGGCGTGGGGCCGCAGTTCGATGGTGCGGATCGGCACCGACAGGCACAGCTGCATGCGCGCCGCATCGGTGCCGCCATCCAGCCAGCCGATCGCGCCGGTATACAGGCCGCGTAGGTGCGGGGCGGGTGCGGCGGTTTCCAGCTGCTGGATCAAGGCCATGGTGCTGCGCTTGGGCGCACCGGTGATCGAGCCGCAGGGGAATACGGCGCGCAGCAGTGCGGCCAGGTCGGCGCCGGGCTGCAGCTGCGCCTGCACCGTACTGGTCATGCCCAGCACCCGGCCGGTGTGCTGCACGTCGAACAAGGCCGGCACCTGCACCGAGCCGGGCAGCGCCACCTGGGCCAGGTCGTTGCGCAGCAGGTCAACGATCATCAGGTTCTCGGCGCGGTTCTTGGCATCGCTGCGCAGCCATTGCGCCGCAGCGGCCGGGTCATCGCCGGCGGCCACGGTGCCCTTCATCGGCGCGGCGCTGATGCGGCCGTTCTCCACGCGCACGAACAGCTCCGGTGACAAGGACAGCACCCACTCGCCCTGCGGCAGATGGATCAGGGCGGCATACGGGGCGCGCTGGCGCTGGCGCAGACGGGCATACAGGCTGGCCGGGCAGCCGTGGGCCAGCCCGTGCAAAGGGAAGGTGTGGTTGACCTGATAGGTATCACCACGCCGGATAGCGGCCTGGATCTGCTCGATGGAACGGGTGAAGCGGGCCTGGTCATGGCCGGGCTGCCAGCGCAGCAGGCCGGCCGGTTGCGCGGCCGCGTCGGCCAGCCAGGCATCGACCTGGTCGCCATCCAGTCGCTGTTGCCGCGCAAACAGCAGTGCGCGCAGTGCCGGCGCCGGGCCGTGCTCGTCTGCCGGGCTGGCAAGCCCGTGCAGATGCAGGCCCCATTGATAGTCGGCCAGCAGCAGGGCATGCATGCCCGCGTCCAGTGCGGCCTGCACTTGCTGCTGCCAGATGTCCAGGCTGTCATTGGCGGTGCAGCGCAGCTGGCCGACGAAGTCATGCAACAAGCGGCTGCGCGCCGGCCCCGCCGTGGCTTGGGCATCATCAAGCAAGGCGAACGGCGCATGGCTGGCCAGCAGCTGGGCGAGGGTGGGGCAGGCAGGCATGTGCGGCATGGTGGTGGACCTGGAGCAGGCGAGCAGACCGCAAATTGCCCGCAATGGGAAGCGCAGATACGAAAAAACCGGCTTTCGCCGGTTTTGTCTGATCAAGTCATGGTGCCCAGGAGAGGACTCGAACCTCCACGGAGTTGCCCCCGCTAGCACCTGAAGCTAGTGCGTCTACCAATTCCGCCACCTGGGCGACTTGACGAGGTGAATTGTGCGGTGCGTTGTTGCCGTTGTCAACGATTATTTCACTTTTATGAAGAGGCGCTATTGTGTGCGCCTTCGCTACCGTCTCAGGCGCCCATCCGCCGCCGCGCAGGCATGAAAAAACCGGCTTTCGCCGGTTTGATCTGATCAAGTCATGGTGCCCAGGAGAGGACTCGAACCTCCACGGAGTTGCCCCCGCTAGCACCTGAAGCTAGTGCGTCTACCAATTCCGCCACCTGGGCGACTTGACGAGATGAATTGTGTGGTGCGGCAGCGCTGCCGTCAATAGGTTTTCACGCGACTTATTGCTTTGGGCAGACTCTGCAAAGTATTGATTGGCCAGGGGATTTTCTGGATTTCAGACATGAAAAAACCGGCTTGCGCCGGCTTGATCAGATGGTGCCCAGAAGAGGACTCGAACCTCCACGGAGTTGCCCCCGCTAGCACCTGAAGCTAGTGCGTCTACCAATTCCGCCACCTGGGCACTTCAGGAGCAGCGATTATGCGTACAACTTTCGCCTTGGTCAAGGCTTTGCAAAAACTTTTTGCAGGCCGGAATGGCGGGGTGGCCGTGCCTAGGATTGCAGGCATGAAAAAACCGGCTTTCGCCGGCTTGATCAGATGGTGCCCAGAAGAGGACTCGAACCTCCACGGAGTTGCCCCCGCTAGCACCTGAAGCTAGTGCGTCTACCAATTCCGCCACCTGGGCACTTCAGGAGCAGCGATTATGCGTACAACATTTGCCTTGGTCAAGACTTTGCAAAAACTTTTTGCAGCCTGGGATGACGGGGTGGCTGCGCCTAGGATTGCAGGCATGAAAAAACCGGCTTTCGCCGGTCTGATCATATGGTGCCCAGAAGAGGACTCGAACCTCCACGGAGTTGCCCCCGCTAGCACCTGAAGCTAGTGCGTCTACCAATTCCGCCACCTGGGCACTTCAGGAGCGAGGATTATGGGTGGGTGTCGCGGAGAGGTCAAGAGGTTGTGAAAGATATTTTTCGGGACACGCGCATGGCGTGGCTGTACCGCGCTGTCACGCGGGATTTCAGGCATGAAAAAACCGGCTTTCGCCGGTTTGATCAGATGGTGCCCAGAAGAGGACTCGAACCTCCACGGAGTTGCCCCCGCTAGCACCTGAAGCTAGTGCGTCTACCAATTCCGCCATCTGGGCACTTCAGGAGGTGCGCATTGTGGGGATGTTGATGCAGGCTGTCAACAGTTTTGTTTCATGGCCTGCGGTTTGTGCTGTAGACATCAGCTTGCCGGCTGCAGGCGCTACCATGGCAGGCAATGACAAAGAAGACTCCTTCAGGGCCCAAGGCCCGTCGCACCGCCGCCGGCGGCAATTCCTCCAAGCGCTCGTCGGGCAAGGCCGCAGCCACCGACAAGGGCCACAAGCAGCCGGACTGGCTGCCGACAAGCGAGGCCCCGCGCCCGGCACGGGCGGCCAAGTCGCCCACCTCCCGCAGCAGCCGCCCGCCGCAAGTGCCGGCACCCAAGGGGCTGCCGGGCTGGTTGCCGGAGCTGGAATCGCCGCCGTCACCGCGTGGGCCGAAGGGCCGCAAGCTGACCCCGGGCAGTGCGCCGGTGGCGGGCAAGCGTGCCGCCAAGGCGGGCGCAGGCGGTTTCGTTGACCCCCAGGCCGGGCGCGAAGCAGAGCGTTACGAAAACCCGATCGCCAGCCGCGAGGCTTTGCTGGATGTGCTGGCCCAGGCCGGCGGTCCGCGCAATGCGATGGAACTGGCCGCGCAGTTGAACCTGACCGCGCCGGACCGTTTCGAGGCCCTGAGCCGTCGCCTCGGTGCGATGGTGCGCGATGGCCAGCTGGTGCAGAACCGCCGTGGCGGCTTTGCTCCGGTGGCCCAGCTCAGCCTGGTTGCCGGCGTGGTGATTGCCAACCCGGAAGGCTTCGGCTTCCTGCGCCCGGACAGTGGCGGTGACGACCTGTTCCTGCCGCCGTATGAAATGCGCAAGGTCATGCATGGCGACCGCGTGCTGGCCAATGTGACCGGTATTGATCGCCGTGGCCGCCGCGAGGGCAGCATCGCGCGCGTGGTCGAGCGCGGCATGACCCGCCTGATCGGCCGTTTCATCACCGAGTTCGGCATCAATTATGTGGTGCCCGATGACAAGCGCATCGGCCGCAATATCCAGATCCCGCCCGCTGCCATCGGCGAGGCACGTGATGGCCAGCTGGTGGTGTGCGAGATCACCCAGGCGCCGGACACCAAGCGCCCGCCGATCGGCAAGATCCTCACCGTGCTCGGTGACAAGCTCACCCCGTCGCTGGTGGTGGAAGCGGCCATCCACGGCCATGAGCTGCCGTTCGAGTTCCCGCGCGAGGTGATCGACGAGGCGGCTGCGGTGCCGGTGGACGTGGCTCCGGCCGAGATCAGCGACCGGGTGGACCTGCGTTCGCTGCCGCTGGTGACCATCGACGGTGAGGACGCCAAGGACTTCGATGACGCGGTGTACTGCGAAGCCACCCGTGACGGCTTCCGCCTGGTGGTGGCCATTGCCGATGTGTCCTATTACGTGCGTCCGGGCCAGCCGCTGGATGACGAGGCGCAGACGCGTGCGACCTCGGTGTATTTCCCTGGCTTCGTGGTGCCGATGCTGCCGGAGACCCTGTCCAACGGCATCTGCTCGCTCAAGCCGAAGGTGGACCGCATGTGCTTTGTCTGCGACATGCAGATCGACCGCAGCGGCCAGGTCATCGAATCCAAATTCTATGAAGCGGTGATGCATTCGCATGCGCGCCTGACCTACACCCAGGTGTGGCAGGCGGTGGGCGAGGGCGACCCGGCTGCCATTGCGGTGCTGGGCGACAACCTGGAGGCGGTGCAGCGCCTGCACCAGCTGTACAAGGTGCTGGCCAAGGCGCGCGCCAAGCGTGGCGCGATCGAGTTTGAATCCAGCGAAGTGCGCTTCGTGCTCGACAACACCGGCCAGGTGACCCAGGCCGGGATGCTGGTACGCAACGACGCGCACAAGCTGATCGAGGAATGCATGATTGCGGCCAACGTCGAGGCGGCGCGCTTCCTGCTCGCTTCCGGGGTGCCGGCACCGTACCGCATCCATGAGAAGCCGCCGGAGTCCAAGTACGAGGACCTGCTGGAGTTCCTGAAGGAATTCCAGCTCAGCCTGCCGGCCTGGCCCAAGGTGCGCCCGGGTGATTTCACCAAGCTGCTGGGCAAGATCCGCGAGCGCCCGGATGCGGCCCTGATCGAGTCGGTGCTGCTGCGCAGCCAGTCACTGGCGGTGTACAGCCCGGACAACGTTGGCCATTTCGGCCTGGCGCTGGAGTTCTACGCCCACTTCACCTCACCGATCCGCCGTTATCCGGACCTGCTGGTGCACCGGGCGATCAAGCAGGCGCTGGGCCGGGCCAAGCGCGGCGAGTTCCCGTACGGCGGCCGCGAGATGGCAGCGCTGTCGCTGCAGTGTTCCGAGCGTTCGCGCCGGGCCGACGAGGCCGAGCGCGAGGTCGACGAGCGCTACCGTGCGGCGTGGATGGAAAAGCACGTCGGCAAGGAATTTGACGGCGTGATCAGCGGGGTGACCAGCTTTGGCCTGTTCGTCGAGCTGGACCAGTCCAAGGTCAATGGCCTGGTCCATGTGACCCAGCTGCCGCACGACTTCTACCACTTCGATGCCACCCGCAAGGTGCTCACCGGCGAACGCCGCGGCCACGAATACCGCCTGGGTGACCGGGTGTCGATCCTGGTGCTCAAGGCCAGCATGGAAGAGCGCAAGATCGACTTCCGCCTGGTCAGCCACCTCGGCGAGGAGGAGCAGGGCAGCGGCATGCCCCTGCCGCCCGGCCGTGGCGGTGCGCCCAAGCGCGGTGGCAAGAAGAAGTACTGATCTGGCGTGATCAGCCTGATCGCCGGGGCAGCAACGCCCCGGCCTCTTAAGACCGGCTTCACCCAGCAGCGGCCGCAGGCCGTACCATTAGCCCCTGAATTTTTCCCGTGGCGCCCATGAGCAAGCAGAACCAATGGATCGTCGGCGTCAACGCCGTCGCGTCCGCCATCGAAAAGGACGCCGAGAACGTCCGTGAAGTGCTGATCGAAGCCGGCAACAAGAATGCCCGCCTGGTCGAGATCGAAGAAGAAGCCCTGCGCAAGGACATCTCCGTGCGCAAGGTCAATGCCCAGGCACTGGGCGGCGTGGCCGGCCAGCTGCGTCATCAGGGCGTGGCCGCGCGTTACGCCGCAGCCAAGCTGACCGAGGAATCGGAGCTGCCGGGCCTGATCGAGGCGGCCGAAGGCAAGGCCCTGCTGCTGGTGCTGGACGAGGTGCAGGATCCGCACAACCTGGGCGCCTGCCTGCGCAGCGCCGCCGCTGCCGGGGTCACCGCAGTGATCATTCCCAAGGACAAGAGCGCACAGGTCAACGCCACCGTGCGCAAGGTCAGTGCCGGCGCTGCCGACACCATCCCGGTGATCGCGGTGACCAACCTGTCGCGGAGCCTGAAGGAAATGCAGAAGCTGGGCGTGTGGGCCTACGGCCTGGCCGGTGAGGCCACCCAGACCATCCACCAGCTGGACCTGACCGGCAACGTGGCCCTGGTGATGGGCGGTGAGGGCGATGGCCTGCGCCGCCTGACCCGCGAGACCTGCGACGGCCTGGTCAAGATTCCGATGCCCGGCGACATTGAAAGCCTCAATGTGTCGGTGGCTACCGGTATCGCCCTGTTCGAGGCCGTGCGCCAGCGACTGTAAGCGGCGCCTGCAACGGATCAAGAACCCCGCCTGGTGCGGGGTTTTTTGTTGCCGCGGATACCTGCCCGGCCGGGGTGCCGTTTGGCGCTTGCTGGCGGGCCGGGCATCGCACACAGTGTGGCGATCACCAATCGGGGAAGAAACATGGCAGCAGGCAAGCACGGGTGGGCCGGGTGGGCCGGGTGGGCCGTGGCATTGACGATGCTGGCGGCCGGGCCGCTGCAGGCGGCGCAGGGCGAGCGGGTGCGCGCGCGTGATCTGGGCGTGGCACCGGGCATCTTCGCCACCGGCACCCACAACGCCATTACCGATGTGGCCGGGGTACGCGTGGGCCAGGTCAGCCTGATCGAGGGCGAGAGCGTGCGCACCGGGGTCACCGCGATCCTGCCGCATGCCGGCAATGCCTACCGCTCGCGGGTACCGGCCGCGGTGCATGTGGGCAATGGCTACGGCAAGTTTGTCGGCCTGAGCCAGGTCAACGAACTGGGCGAACTGGAAACCCCGATCGTGCTGACCTGCACTCTGTGCGTGTGGAAGGCCGCCGATGCGATGGCCGAGTGGATGCTGGCCAAGCCGGAGATGGCCAGCGTGCGCTCGCTCAATGCGCTGGTGGGCGAAACCAATGACGGCGGCCTCAATGACATCCGCGCCCGCCCGGTGAGCGCCGCTGCCGTACGCCAGGCGCTGGAAAGCGCCAGTGACGGCCCGGTGGCCGAGGGCAGTGTCGGCGCCGGCACCGGTACCGAGATGTTCGGTTGGAAGGGTGGTATCGGCACCTCTTCGCGCAAGCTGCCCGACAGCCTGGGTGGCTGGACCGTGGGCGTGCTGGTGCAGGGCAACTACGGCGGCGTGCTGCAGGTGGCCGGGGCCCCGGTTGGCCAGGCCTTGAACCAGTACGCGTTCCAGCACGCGGTGGCAGCCACCGACGCAGGCAAGGGCCTGGCCGATGACAGCGGCGATGGCTCGATCATCATCGTCATTGCCACCGATGCGCCACTGTCGGACCGCAACCTCAGGCGTCTGGCCTCGCGCGGGATGATGGGCCTGGGCCGCACCGGCAGTTCGGCCTCCAATGGCAGTGGCGACTACATCCTGGCCTTCTCTACCAACGAATCGGTACGTCGCGCGTTCGATGCGCCGCGCCACAGCACCACCGAGCTGGCCAATGAATCGATGAGCGCGGTATTCCAGGCCGGCGTGGACGCGGTGGAGGAGGCGATCTACAACGCCTTGTTCATGGCCACCACGGTGAGCGGCAATGGCATCACGGTGGAGGCGATCGACCTGCAGCGCGTGCGTCAGGTGCTGCGCCGGCATGGGATCAATCCGCAGCCCTGAGCTGTGCGGCGTACCGCAGCAGCAAGGCGCTGTTGGCGGGCTGACCATCAGCGGCCTTGCATGGGATGATCAGCAGATGCCGGACCGAACCGGCAGCGTTGTCCAGGAGAATCCAATGCGTGTAGGTGTGTTGACCGGCGGTGGTGACTGCCCGGGCTTGAATGCGGTGATCCGTGCGGTGACCAAGTCGCTGATCCGCCAAGGCGATTGCGAGGTCATCGGGATCGAGGATGGCTTTGAAGGCCTGATGGGCGCCACGCCGCGGGTGATGCCGCTGGATTGGGAGCGCGTGTCGGGCATCCTGCATGCCGGCGGCACCATCCTGGGTACCAGCAACAGCGCCAACCCCTTGGCCAACGAGGCCACCGTGGCCCAGGTCAAGGCCAACGTGCAGGCGCTGGGCCTGGAGGTGGTGGTGTCCATCGGCGGCGACGGCACCCAGAGCCTGGCTCATGCACTGGCACAGGCGGTGGGCATGCAGTGCGTGGGTGTGCCCAAGACGATCGACAACGACATCGCCAACTGCGAGCGCAGCTTTGGCTTTGATACGGCGGTGGCCACCGCCAGCGAGGCCTTGCGCCGGATCGAGAGCACCGCCAGCAGCCATCACCGGGTGATGATCGTGGAGACCATGGGCCGCCATGCCGGCTGGCTGGCGCTGGAGGCCGGGATTGCCGGTGCCGCCGATGTGATCCTGGTACCGGAAATCGACTATGACCTGCAGGCCATCATTGATGTCTGCAAGGCGCGCGAACAGCGCCAGCGCTACACCATCATCTGCATCGGTGAAGGGGCCAAGGAAAGTGGCCACAGCCAGACCGTGCGCCAGACCATTGCCGGCAGCACCGACCCGGTGCGCCTGGGCGGCGTGGCCCACGTGCTGCGCGAACGCCTGCAGCCGCACCTGAAAAGCGAAGTGCGTGCCACCGTGCTGGGGCATGTGCAGCGCGGCGGTGAGCCCACCCCGTTTGACCGCGTGCTGGCCACCCAGTTCGGCCACCATGCCGCGCAGTTGGTGTTGTCCGGCCAGTTCGGGCGCATGGTCACCCTGCAGCACGGGCGCATCACCAGCGTGCCGATTGCCAGCGTGGCCAACAGCCAGCGCCGCATCGACCTGCATCACCCGCTGATGGTGATGGCCCGCGATATCGGTATCTGTCTGGGCGAGGCCTGAGTACGGCTGTCGCTACAGGCGGGCTGTTGAGCCGCCTGTTCGGCAACGGCTGTCGCGACCGGGGTCGCTCCCACGGTGTCATCTGCAAGCCTGGTCGCGGTGTTGGTCAGGTAGTGGTGATGCTGGAGTAGCCCGGTGTACGCGCGGGCGCGCCGGGCCTGAGCGCCGTGATTTTTGATCTTTTCTGCAACTGGCTCGAGCAGGCTTCAGAGTGCGGGGGACTGGCCGTATTGAGCCTGTTCGGCCTGCTGCGTGTGTGCCGGGTTGTCGTTGGGCTGTTGCTGGTTGGCCTGGCGCTGTTCCTGCTCGCGATGGGCCTGCAGTTGGTCATAACTTTGTTCGGCCGGGGCAGACAGTGCTTGTGCGGTACTCATATGCGCACGGTTGAGGTACGGGTCGCAGTGGCTGCCTTCTGCCTCGCGGCTGAGGAAGACCAGTGCGCCGGCAGGCTGTTGCCCACTGGCGTTGCTGAAGCAGATGGAGGGGGCGTCGTCTGCGGTAAAGCCACTGCGGGCGGCCAACAGGCTCAGGCTGGCACTCATGCGCTCGCTGTCGGCATCCCAAGGTTTGCCCAGGCGGGCTTCCAGCTGGGCCAGCTCACTGCGCAGGTGCTGGTCCAGGGCTTGATCCTGGGCGCTGAGACGCTGATTGCCCGTTGCGCTGGTTTCCTGGGTGTTGGCGGGGGCGTGGCTGACCGCAGGCGCCTTGGTGGGGATGAAGTTGGCCGGTATGGCGTCCGGCGCCAACGCGCTGGGATCTATCCCCAAGGCAGGAAGGTCGACATACACGGCGGGTGCCGCTCTGCCCGGGTTGTCCTTCTGGGCCTGGGCTTCGGCATTGGCAATGATGCGAAGTCCGATCTGACCATAGTGATGTGGATAGCCGCGTTCGTCATAAAACAGCTTGCCCATTGCCTCCACGTTCTCTGGCTTGCTCGGGTCAATTTGCAGGTTTTGATCGAAGACAAGGTTGTCGCGGGCTAGATAGCTGTAATTTGGTCGGGTGCCGCTACGATCAATGTACGATTTCATCTCGCGAGGGTTGGCTTCGTACAGATCTTCCAATGTGGCTTGTTTGTTCTGGCCGCGCACATATTCAGCCAGTGCATTTACACCATGGATTTCATCAATGGCTTCGCGGGTGCGCTGCAGCTGGCCGCGTTGCGCCATCGTATCGGTATAGTCGTGGTTGCCACTGCTCTGTGCCAGGGCATCAACATCTTGTTGGAATTGATTGTTGGTGGCCCGGATACTTTCACGATTCAATGCGTGGCCGATTTCATGGCCAGCAACGATACGTATGTAGTTTCTATCGGCAGGAGCTGCCAAACTGCCACCGAGAAGTCCGTCGCTGGGCAGGCTGATGACGCCGGATCTGCTGTTGTAGAGCCCATCTCCACCAGCCCCGGTGCTGTCAAATCCAGTCAACTGCCCAGCTTCGGCGGCTTGGTTGAAACGTGCCTTCAGCTGCGGTGTGTCGTCCAGGATGGCCGCCAGTGCTTTGCCCTGGCCTGGGTAGGCGGCATCAAATGCATCCAACATTTGTTCGAGCTTGGTCTTGTTGGTTGACATTAATTTTCTCCGGTGATCTCTATTGAGATGTACTGGATGCACGCGTCGGTGTCTGCTTCGCCATATTTACCATCCACCGTAGCGGTGATTACGATAGAGCCAGCCCGGCTGCGCCATCGGGCATCGCTGCCAAACCGGATTGGCCCCAACCACTGGGCAGGTGTGGCACCGGCAGCGGTCAGCACCGGTTGCAGTGCGGCCACGCTGAGAGGGCACTGCCCAGGGGCAGGCTCGAACTCCAGATCAAGTCGTATTGCCTGCGGTGAGCCTACCCCAACGCCAATGACCCCAAAATTGCTGCCGTCCGACAGTGGTATATCGGTTCCGAAATACACTGGACCTTTCGAACGTGACTGCAAAGGGTAGCCCAATTGGGTGGCAACCTCGTCGGCAGAAAAATGACGGACATGCTGGGCACCACGGATCATCCGGGTCAGTGCAGAGAGCAGTTCTGGCTGGGACAATTCGGTCATGGCTTCGGTTTCCGGCAGGTGAATGATTTTTGGGGAGGCGATGGCATCGGTGTGGCGACAGCCAAACAGCAAAAATGATGTGCTCAGCAACAGGCTGAGCAAGGCGACAGGCGATGATGGCGGTGCTTTCATTGTTTATCCCGCTCCACTATCCGTGCTTGACGCTACTGGTGATGGCGCACGCGGGCAAGCCCAGAGAAGGCGCTGTTGCTGTGGTGGGGCAGGATTGGTGCAAATCATCACATTGGATGTGTGATGGCTTGTGTGGTTTATCACCGGTAACCCTTGCAGCGTGGTTCCTGCATCCTCGATGCATTGCCAACGCCTTGCGCCGGTTGCGTGGCCGCGAGGTCGTCAGTGTCGAGCAGCGGCCACGCTTCGTGCCACGGGGTGATCCACCTTTTCTCGTGTACTCGGTGGCGCGGCCTTTCCTCAGCCATCAGTGCTCTCCGAGTATCTGAAGACTGATGCGCTGGATGCAGGCATCGGTGTCGGCCGCGCCATATTTGCCATCCACCGTGGCAGTGATCAGTAACGAGCCAGCTCTGCTGTCCCATTCAGCGACACTGCCAAACCGTATGGGGCCCTGCCACTGGGCAGGTGTGGCACCGGCATCGGCAAGCACCGGCTGCAGTGCGGCTACGCTGAGTGGGCACTGCCCGGGAGCAGGCTCGAACTCCAGGTCCAGCCGGTTTGCTGGCGGTGAAATGGCTCCTACGCCAAGGACCATGAACTTGCTGCCATCGGCCAGAGCCAGCTCGGTGCCGAAGTACACCGGGCCTTCTGCGTTTGACTGCAGCGGGTGGCCCAATTGGGCGGCAACTTCATCGGCAGAAAAATGGCGTACATGCTGCGCACCGCGGATCATCTTGGTCAGTGCACCGAGCAGTTCTGGCCGGGACATGCCGGCCATGGCTTGGGCTTGTGGCAAGGGCGTGCTTGGCGGCGTGGCAATGGCCTCGGCATGGCGGCACCCCACCAACAGCAGCGGTACACCCAGCAGCAGGCTGAGCCAGGTGACAGGCGATGATGGCGGTGCTTTCATTGTTTATCCCGCTCCAATATCCGTGCTTGACGCTATTGATGATGGCGCACGCGGGCAAGCCCAGAGAAGGCGCTGTTGCTGTGGTGCGACAGGATGGGGGCAAATCATCACGTTGGATATGTGATGGCTTGCGTGGTTCATCACCTGTAACCCTTGCAGCGCAGTTCCTGCATCGTCGATGCATTGCCAACGCCTTGCGCCGGTTGCGTGGCCGCGAGGTCGTCAGTGTCGAGCAGCGGCCACGCTTCGTACCACGGCGTAATCCGCCTTTTCTCGTGTACTCGGTGGCGCGGGCTTTCCTCAGCCATCAGTGCTCTCCGAGTATCTGAAGACTGATGCGCTGGATGCAGGCATCGGTGTCGGCCGCGCCATATTTGCCGTCCACTATGGCAGTGATCAGTAGCGAGCCAGCCCTACTGTCCCATTCAGCCACGCTGCCAAAGCGTATGGGTGCTTGCCATTGGGCGGGCGTGGCACCGGCAGCGGTCAGCACCGGTTGCAGTGCGGCCACGCTGAGAGGGCACTGCCCGGGGGCAGGCTCGAACTCCAGGTCCAGTCGGTCTACCTGTGGTGAGGACAAGCCGACGCCGAACACCAGGAATTTGCTGCCATCGGCCAGTGGCAGGCTGGTGACGAAATACTCAGGGCCTTCTGCGTTTGACTGCAGCGGGTGGCCCAATTGGGCGGCAACTTCGTCAGCAGAAAAATGGCGGACATGCTGGGCGCCGCGGATCATCCGGGTCAGTGCACCGAGCAGTTCTGGCCGGGACACGTCGGCCATGGCTTGGGCTTGAGACGAAGGTGTGGTTGGTGGGGTGGCAATGGCCTCGGCATGGCGGCACCCCACCAACAGCAGTGGTACACCCAGCAGCAGGCTGAGCCAGGTGACAGGCGATGAGATGGTTGCGGTCATGGTGGGTCCCGTTGGATGTCCCGACTCCACGCTACGAGTACACAGGGGGCGAGGACAAGGCCTGTCAGGGCGCCATCGGTGCGACAGGGCAGGAACCGTGCGAGCCATCACCCTGGATGGGTGATGGACCCATGATTGATCAGGGCAGTGCCTGGGCGCTGTGCGGGTATGTACTGGCTCGGGCTTGCGCTGGCTTGTAGGCGCAGCGCGGGTAGCTTGAGCAGGAATGGAACTCACCAAAGGGGCCGCTGCGCAGGATGAGCACCCCGGTGCCACAGGCCGGGCAGCGTTGCTCGTTCACCGCCTGGCCATCGAGTTGGGTCAGCTGCACGGCGCCATCGGCAACCAGTTCGTCCAGGAACGGCGAGTTGCGGCCCTGCACGCTGAGCAGCACCACCTGGCGGCGGGCGCGGGTCAGGGCGACGTAGAACAAGCGGCGTTCCTCGGCCAGCGGGAAGGTGTCGCCATCGGGCATGGCCAGGGCCAGGGCCGGGTCATCGGCGCGCTGGCTGGGGAAGCTGCCGGCCAGCAGCCCGGGCACGATCACCACATCGGCTTCGGCGCCCTTGGAGCGGTGGATGGTGGCAAAGCGCAGCTCCAGCCATGCACCGAAACGTGCCTGCCAATCAGCCGGGATGCAGGTGCGCTCGTGGTTGTAGCGGCCCAGTACGAACACCTGCAGCTTGCCCGCGCGCCCGGGCGCCTGCTGGCCACTGCGCAGTTGCATGACCAGACGCGTGAGCAACTGGCCCACCGCATCGGCCAGCTGTTCGCGCCGGGCTACCTGCACCGCCTGCAGCACCGGGCCATGCTCGGGCGTGGACGAGTGCACCTGCTTGGTCAGCTGGGCCGGGTTCTTGCTGACAAAGCGGCTGGCCACATCGCACAGGGCCTGCGGGCAGCGGAAGGTGCGTTGCAGCTGCAGTACCCGGCCGTGGCCGAAGTAGTCGGCAAAACGGGTCATCACGCTGATGTCGGCACCGGCAAAGCGGTTGATCGACTGCCAGTCATCGCCCACCGCAAACAGGTACCGATGTGGCGCGGCAGCCAGGGCGCGACACAGGCGGGCGCGGGCACGCGAGGCATCCTGGAACTCATCGGCCATCACCAGGGTCCACGGCGTGCTGGCCTGGCCACTTTCCAGCAGGGTGGCGGCCTGGTTGAGCATGTCCTCGAAATCGATACCGTGTTCGGCGGCCAGGGCCTCATCCCAGGCCTGGATCACGCTGCCGGCCAGTTCGAGGAAGCGGCGGTGGCGCTCTGCAAAGTCATCGCCCGGCAGCGCGGACAGGCGCTGTTGCAGGGCGGCGCGGTCCAGGGCGTTGCTCTTGGCATGGGTGATGAAGCAACGCATCAACGCGATCAGGGCGTCATCGCTGAGCGGGGCCTGGCCATCGGCTGGCAGCTCACGGTCCGGATGGGGGTCCAGTTCGATGCCGGCCGCCTGCAGGGCATTGGCCATCATGTGGAAGGCCTGGCCGCTGCGCAGCTGCTGCGAGTCGGTTTCCAGCCAGGCCTTGCCCTGCCGGTGCTGGCCCAGATGCTGCCAGTCCAGTGACTGCTCGCGGGCGGAAAAATGCAGGGGCCGCTGGCCATCGGCATCCAGCTGCAGATGGGCGTGGTACAGCCCGGCCTGCGGGTAGTGGAAATCGGCGCCCGCCGCGCCAGCACACTGGTAGTCCACACCGTTGTAGAACAGCCAGTTGGCGATCAGGCATTGCTCCTGGCTGCGTAGCTGTTCGCCGCGCAGGGTACGTGCATAGGGCTGCCCGTCACGGTCATGGCCGTCGGCATGGTCCAGCGCGGTGCCGGGTGCGGGCAGGGCATGGCCGAACACCAGGCGGAACATGTCCCAGCGGGTGCGGAAATCTTCCGAACGATCCTTCAGTGTATCCACCAGTTCGGCCAGCTTTTCGACCCCGGCCTGGGCGTCGATGGCCCAGGCCGGCACATGCGGCCTGCGCCCTCTGGCCTGGCCAATGATCTGCAGGCCCAGGGCATGGAAGGTGGCCGCCTGGACCTGCCAGTGCGGCTGGCCGAGACGGGCGAAGGCACGCTGGGCGCGCTGCTGCAGTTCGTTGGCTGCCTCCTTGTTGAAGGCCAGCATCACGATCTGCCCGGGCTGGGCGATGCCGCGCTCAATGGCATAGGCGGCCTTGGCCACCATGGTCGAGGTCTTGCCCGAGCCGGCCGCGGCCACCACCTGCACCCGGTTGTCAAAGCAGATCACCGCGCGGGCCTGTTCCTCGCTCAAGGGGCGGCTTTCCACCTGTTCGAACAGGGCACGGCTGTGCACCAGCTCGGCACCGGCCAGGTGCTGGTTGGCCTGCTCCCACAGCGCCGGCCAGTCGGCCTGCCAGTCTTCGGCGCAGCTGGCATCTGCACCGGCAGGCAGGGGCGAGGATGGCGCGCGCAGTGCCTGCTGCTGCGCATCGATGGCCTGACGCTGCTGCAGCAGGGCCAGTTGCTGCTCGTGGCTGATCCAGCGGCGCTGCTGCACGGCCTGGTCGCACAGGGCGTCGGCGGCATCGATCCACGCACGCATGGCGGCCTGGCGGTGCACTTGCCGGGCATTGGCCCGGGCCTGGTCGAGCAGCTGCTGCAGCTGGTGTGCATCGCGGCGCGACAGCCCGGCCAGGCTCAGCTCCCGGCCATCCTCGCTGTGCAGGTGCAGCGATGCCCACAGCCAGCCCTGATCCAGCCGCACCCCTTCACTGGCCAGTGGCACGCTGCAGCGGGCGGTGGGGGTGATGGCGGTGAGGTGGGCATCATCCAGATGCAGCGACCAGGGCGCGCAGCGGTGCAGGCGCAGGCCAAGGGCAGTGGGAAGCCAGCGGTGTTGCATCCAGCACGACCAAACAAAAGACAGCAGGCATCTTAGGCCAGCGGCCAGCAAAAAGGCCCCATCAAGTGATGGGGCCTTTGTTGGCAAGTGCGCGGCTGTGGCTCAGGGTTGGTTGCTGGCCGAACCGCCCAGGGCCTTGTACAGGCTGACCTGGTTGACCAGCACGCTGCGCCGGGCCTGGGCCAGGGCCAGCTCGGCACTGCGCCGGGTCTGCTGGGCGTCCAGCCAGTTGCGCAGGTCGGTGGCACCGGCGCGGTAGCGCACCTCGTACAGACGCTCGATCTCCAGCGCATGCGCGTAGGAGGCCTGGCTGGCAGCCAGCTGGATGGCCAGCTTTTCGCGTGCCGACAGGGCGTTGTCGGCCTCGGCCAGGGCGCTGTACAGCGTGCTGCGGAACTGGTTGGCGGCAATCTGGTAGGCCAGATCGGCCGATTCAATGTTCAGCTGCATCTGCCGGAACTTCAGAAACGGCAGGCTCAGGCCGGCACCGAGGCTGGCTACCGGGTTGGACAGTACATCGGCCAGGTCTGTACTGGAGCCGCCCACCGAGCCGCTCAGGCTCAAGGACGGGTAATAGCTGGTGGCCGTGACCTGGATGTTCTGCAGCGACTGGCGCAGGCGCAGTTCGGCCGCACGCAGGTCCGGGCGCCGGGCCAGCAGCTGTGCCGGCAGCCCGGCGTCGATGGCCGGCACGCTGTAGCCGTCCAGGTTCTGCGGCTCGCGTTCGACCGGCCAGGGCTGGCCATCGAGCAGCACGGTCAGGGCATTGCGTGCCTCCACCCGCTGCTGTTCCAGCTGCGACTGGGCGCTTTTCTGTGCTTCCAGGTTCTGTGCGGCCTGGCGGACTTCCAGCATCGACACCGCGCCGGCACGGTACTGCACGCCGACCAGGTCGTTGATGCGCTGCAGGCGTTCCAGGTTGGCCTGGCCGCTGCTGATGGCCAGGTTGAGGTAGCCCAGCTGCCAGTACAGCTCACTGGCCTGGCCGACCAGCAGCAGGGCGGTGTTCTGCAGATCGGCCGCGGTGGCTTGTGCTTCCCAGCGGGCGATGTCGCGCTGGCCGCGCAGCTTGCCCCACAGGTCCAGCTCCCAGCCGATGGACACACTGGCGCTGTAGTTCTCGCTCCAGTCATCGCTGCTGTCGATCCGGCGGTTGCCCGAAACCCCGACCGAGCCATTGGCACTGGGCCACAGGTCAGCACTGGCCAGGCCAGCCTGCAGGCGGGCGCGCTGCAGGCGCAGGCCGGCCACGGCCCAGTCGTTGTTGCTGGCCAGGACCTGGTCGATCAGGGCGTTGAGCCCGGCATCGTTGAAACCGGTCCACCACGCATCGGCGGCAATCTCGGTGGCCGGCGCGGTGACCTGCAGCGATTGCTGCTCGGTCGGGGTGGTGTGCTGGCCCCAGCCGGTGGGCACGCGAATGTCGGCGGCCGGGTTGGCGCCGGGGGTGGCACAGCCGGTCAGGATGGCGGCCAGGGCGGCGGGCAGGAGCAGGGAACGGTAAGTGGTCATGGCAGTCATCATTCGCGGGCCAGGGCATCGACCGGGTCCAGCTGGGCCGCATTGCGGGCCGGCAGGAAACCGAAGGCGATGCCGATCAGGGTCGAGCAGGCAAAGGCCGCCACGATCGAGCCGGTGGAGAAGATCAGGTTGAAGCTGGCGCCGAAGGCACTGAAGGCCCAGCCGATGGCCAGGGCCAGAGCGATGCCGAGCAGGCCGCCGAGCAGGCACACCAGCACCGCCTCGATCAGGAACTGCTGGCGGATGTCACTCTGGCGTGCGCCCACGGCCATGCGCACGCCGATCTCGCGGGTACGCTCGGTTACCGAGACCAGCATGATGTTCATCACCCCGATGCCGCCGACGATCAGGGCGATGGCGGCAATCGCGCCGATCAGCAGGGTCATGGTCTTGCTGGTGGATTCGATGGTTTCGCGGATCTCGGCGGTGTTGTTGAGGAAGAAGTCCTCGTTGCCGTTGTGACGCATCAGCAACAGCTTGCTGATGGCCGCCTGCGCGGCCGGCATCGGGGTGTCGTCCTTGACCCGCACGGTGATCGAGTTGATGTGGCTCTGGCCGAGCATCCGCGCCATCACCGTGGTGTGCGGGGCCCAGACGCTGAGGTTGGTGCTGCCACCAAAACCCATCGACTGGCGCTTGGCGATGCCGATCACGCGCGCCGGCACATTGCCCAGCAACACCACCTGGCCAATCGGATCCACGCTGCCGAACAGCTGGTTGCGGGTGTTCTCGTCGATCACCGCGACCTGGGCCAGTGACTTGACGTCATCGGCATCGAACAGGCGGCCGGAGACCAGGTTGACACCCTTGACCCGGAAGAACTGCTCGCCCACGCCATTGACCTGGGCATTGGCGGCCTTGTTGCCGACCCGTGCCGT
Source organism: Stenotrophomonas ginsengisoli (assembly GCF_001431485.1). Lineage (GTDB taxonomy): Bacteria > Pseudomonadota > Gammaproteobacteria > Xanthomonadales > Xanthomonadaceae > Stenotrophomonas > Stenotrophomonas ginsengisoli. The sequence continues at coordinate 160,735 of NZ_LDJM01000018.1, forward strand.
GACCGAGGAGGACACCGACGGCGTGGCGCTGTCCACATAGCTCTGCTCGGCCAGGGCCTGGGCATCGGAGGCCTTGAGCGATTGCACCCGTCCCGAGCGCATGTCGCCAAAGCCACGGCCTGGGTAGACATCGATGGTGTTGGTGCCCAGTGCGGCGATGTTCTGCATGATCTGCTGCTGCGAGCCATTGCCCATGGCCACCACCGACACCACCGAGGCGATGCCGATGATGATGCCCAGCATGGTCAGGAAGGTACGCAGGCGGTGCGCGTTCATGGCCAGCACGGCCATGCGGAAGGCTTCGGTGAAGCGGTCGCGGGCGGCCTGGAAGGCATTGCCACCATTGCTGGCGCGCGCCGGCCTGGGCGTTGTCGGGGTTGCCGGGATCTGCTCATTGCGGCGGTCGGCAATGATCACGCCATCGCGGATCTCGATGATGCGCTGGCAGTGCTGGGCCACCTGCATGTCGTGGGTGACGATGATGATGGTGTGGCCCTCGGCATGCAGCTCGCCGAGGATCTTCATCACTTCCTCGCCCGAGGCGGTGTCCAGCGCGCCGGTGGGTTCATCGGCCAGGATCACCTCGCCACCGTTCATCAGGGCACGGGCAATGGACACGCGCTGCTGCTGGCCACCGGAGAGCTGGCCAGGCTTGTGGCCCATGCGCTCGCCCAGGCCCAGGCGCTGCAGCAGGGCCTGGGCGCGTTCGCTGCGGGCCGGGCCGGGTGTGCCGGCATACACCGCCGGCACGGCCACGTTGCCCAGGGCATCCAGGTCGCCGAGCAGGTGATAGCGCTGGAAGATGAAGCCGAAATGCTCGCGGCGAAGCTGGGCCAGCTCGTCAGGCGCCATGCGCCCGGTCTCGCGCCCGGCCACCTGGTAGGAACCGCTGGTGGGGCGGTCCAGACAGCCCAGGATGTTCATCAGGGTGGACTTGCCCGAGCCGGACTGGCCGACGATGGCCACCATTTCGCCGGCGGCAATGTCCAGGTTGACGTCCTTGAGCACGGCGATGGTGTCCTCGCCGGCCGGGAACTCGCGACGCAGGTCGCGCAACTGCAGCAGTGGCTGGTTCATCGACGCGGGCCACCCATCATCATCGGGCCGCCACGCATGTTGTTGCGCGAGCCGGCGGCGGCGCGCTCGGCATCGGTGACTTCGCCGACCACGACCTTGTCACCTTCGGCCAGTCCATCCACGACCTGGGCCATCGAGCCGTTGTTCAAGCCAATGCATACCGGCTTGGGCGCGGGCTGACCATCGGCGCCGACCACCCGCACCATGTAGGCGGTGCAGTCATCGCGACGGGCCGGGCGCTGGCCGCCGGGCGCTCCGTCCGGACGCGGGCCACGGCCAGAGGCCTGGCGACCTTGGCCATCGGCCGGGCGTTGGCCCTGTGCGGACGCATCGTCGCCGGCGCTGTTGTCGGCCGCTGCGCCGGCCTGGTGCTGGCCACGGCCTTCGCCCATCTTCGGGCCCAGTGCCACCGATGGGATCAGCAGCGCGTCCTTGGCCTGCTGCAGCAGCACCGAGACCTGGGCGGTCATGTCGATGCGCAGGGTGCCGTCGGGGTTTTCCACGTCGAACAGGGCGTTGTAGTACACCGCCGAGCTGGAACTGGAGCTGCTGGCGCTGCTGCTGGATTCGTTGGCGATCGAGGCCGGGGCCGGGTTCACCACGCGCAGGGTGGCGTGGTACTTGTGCTCGCTGTTGCCCAGGATGGTGAAGTAGACCGGCATGCCCGGCTTGACCTTGACCACGTCGGCCTCGGAGATCTCGGCATTGACGGTGACCGTGTCCAGCTTGGCCAGTTTGACGATGGTCGGCGCGGACTGGTTGGCGTTGACGGTACGGCCTTCCTCGGCCACCACGGCGACCACGGTGCCGTCGATAGGCGCGGTGATGCGGGTGTAGCCCAGGTTGGCGCGGGCGGTCTGCAGCTCGGCCTGACGCTGCTTGACCTGGGCATCCAGGGCCCGGATCTGGGCGCGGGTGGTGGCCAGCTTGGCTTCGGCGCTGTCGTACTCGGCCTTGGAGCTGGCCTGTTCGGCATACATCATCTTTTGCCGGTCAAAGGCCAGTTCGGCCTCGCGCAGGTTGGCCAGCTGCACCGAACGCTGGGCCTGGATGTTTTCCATCGCCGCTTCGGCATTGGTCAGGCTGTTGGTCTGGGTGGTCGAGTCGATCTCGGCGATCAGGTCGCCGGCCTTGACCTCGTCGCCCAGTTCCACATAAAGCTTCTTGATCTGGCCAGAGGCCTGGGCACCGACGTTGACCAGCTGGTAGGCATCGATCACACCGGTGGCATCCACCGTCTGTTCCAGATCGCCGCGGACCACCGCAGCGGTGGCCAGTTGCGGAGCCGCCTCGCCGCGGGTGAACCAGTAGTAGCCACCACCGATGGCAGCGATCACGGCAACGGCCAGGGCGACACGGGCAGAGCGGGACTTGGGCAGGGGCAGCTTCACAATGGCAACTCGTCATGGCCGCAGGCTGCGGCGATGTGGCCAGTGTGCCAGCCCTGCCGGCGGCGGCAAGCCTTGCCGTGTATCGCGATGTGTCCACGGCCCAGGCCAATGTATCGCTATGTGTCTACAGGGGCTGTGGACAGGTTTTGCCACATCCCGGTACGTGCGCAACACGCCACAAGCAGCGATGATGGCCGCATGAGCCAGGACACCACGCCCCATCGCCTCCTGGTCGTCGATGACGACCTGGACATCCGTACCCTGCTGGCCGAACAGCTCGGCCGTGCCGGCTATCAGGTCTTCACTGCCGCCGATGGCGTGCAGATGCGCCAGCAGCTGCACAACGAGCGCATCGACCTGGTGGTGCTGGATCTGAACCTGCCGCGCGAGGACGGCCTGACCCTGTGCCGGGACCTGCGTGCGCACTCCAGCCTGCCGGTGATCATGCTCACCGCCCGGGCCGAGCCCATCGACCGCGTGCTGGGCCTGGAAATGGGGGCCGATGATTACCTGGCCAAGCCGTTCGAGCCGCGCGAACTGCTGGCACGCATCCGCAATGTATTGCGCCGCACCGAGGCCTTGCCGGTCAACCTGGAGCCGCCACCGCTGCGTCGGGCCGGTTTCGGTGACTGGTTGTTCGATCTGGAACAGCGCCATCTGGTGGCGGCCGATGGACGCGTGCTGATGCTCTCCGGTGCCGAGTTCCGCCTGCTCAAGGTGTTTGTCGAGCATGCCCAGCGGGTGCTGTCGCGCGAGCAGCTGGTGACCCTGTCCAGCGGCAAACCGTTCGATGCCCAGGAGCGGGCCATCGACCTGCAGGTCAGCCGCCTGCGCGCCAAGCTCGGTGATACCGGCGGCAGCCTGATCAAGACCGTGCGCAACGAAGGCTATGTGCTCTCGCTTGCCGTGACCAGCCAATGAGGCGTCTGCGCCAGTTCTTCGGCTCGATGGCCGGGCGCCTGTTCGTGATCCTGCTGCTGGGCATGGGCGGGTCGGCGATCGTGGTGGCGGCGCTGGCCAATGCCAGCCGGCAGCAGGAGTTCGAGCGCCAGCAACTGGTGCGCGCTGCTGACCGCCTGCAGGGCTTTGTGCAGCTGCTGGACAGCAACCCGGAGATCCGCGAACGCCTGCTGGCGGCCAGCACCGGGGTGCGGCGTGCCCCGGAACAGGTGCGGGTGGTGCGTCAGGACCAGGCGCTGATGGCCCTGTTGGCCCAGCGTAGTGGCCCCCTGGCCACGGCCCGGGTCGAGGTCGCCAGCTTCGGCACCTGCCTGGCCGAGCTGCGTGACCTGCTGCCGGACAATGATCGGCCCAGGCCGCCACGCATGCATCCGCGCGGTGGCCACAGTGGCGAGCCAGGTCCGCCGCGCTGCCGGGTGATCAGCGTTGACCTGTCCGATGGCACCCAGATGCGCCTGACCATGGAAAGCACCCCGGTGCTGCGTGACCGCCTGACCGCATCGGACCCTGCCTACATCGTGTTGCTGGTACTGGCCCTGGCCGGCCTGGCCTATGGGGTGGCGCGCATGGCCAGTGCACCGCTGCGCGGTCTGGCCGCCGCCGCCACCGGCCTGGGGCGTGATCTTGACCGCACCCCGATGGCCGAAACCGGGCCCAGCGAGGTGCGCCATGCCGCCCAGGCCTTCAATGCCATGCAGCAGCAGCTCAAGCATCACCTGGCCCAGCGCACGCAAATGCTGGCCGCCATCACCCATGACCTGCAGACCCCGCTGACCCGCTTGCGCCTGCGTCTTGAAAATGTCGATGACGAAGGCCTCAGGACCCGCCTGATCGCCGACCTGGCCGCGATGCAGGCCTTGATCCGCGAAGGCCTGGACCTGGCCCGCAGTGAACATGGCAGCGAGAAGCCGGTACCGCTGGAGCTGGACTCGCTGCTGGAAAGCCTGGTCGAGGATGCCGTGGAGGCCGGTGCGGACGTGACCTTCGAGGGGGGCTGCGGCCAGGTGCTGGCGCTGCGCCCGATGGCCATGCGCAGGCTGTTTTCCAACCTGATCGACAACGCACTCAAATATGGCGGATCGGCCCGGGTCCAGGCCCGGTTCGAGCAGGGCCGGGTCAGTGTGCATGTGCGCGATGCCGGCCCCGGGATTCCCGAGTCGGCGATGGACAGTGTGTTTGATCCGTTCGTCCGGCTGGAGGATTCGCGATCACGCGATACCGGCGGAGCAGGACTGGGCCTGGCCATTGCCAAGGCGCTGGCTGACCGGGACGGGGCGCAGCTGAGCCTGCACAACCACCCCGAAGGCGGGCTGGAAGCGGTTGTGCGTTGGGCCTGAGCTGCGGCACAAGGTGGGCATGGCCTGCCGGATATGCCTAAAATCAGCGCTTGTGAACGCGCGGGGTCAGAGGGATTGTGGTCAAGCCAGTACCTGATGGTCGAGCCTGTATGCAACGGGCCGGCGCGTGGCATCCAACGCTGGCCTGCATTTGCCTGCTGATCAGCCTGCTGGCGGCACCGCTGCTGCCGGCGCAGACACCACCTGCGCAGACGCAGCCAGCGGCAGACGGGTACGACGCCGGCTCGACGGCGGGCGCGATCCTGCCGGTGATCCGGCCAATGCGCGATTACGCGGTGGACATCTGGACCACCCGCGAAGGCTTGCCGCACAACTCGCTGCGCAAGATCGTGCAGACCCCCGATGGATTGATCTGGCTGGCGACCTGGGAAGGCCTGGTGCGCTACAACGGCCAGGAGTTCACCACCTTTGATCGTGGCAGCACCCCGGGCCTGCTCGACAATGCGGTCGGCTCGCTGCATGTGGACCGCCAGGGGTCGCTGTGGATCAGTGATTCCCGCGGCAACCTGAGCCGCTACGATACCCGCGGCCATTGGCAGCATTTCCCGCGCGAACTGCCCGCACCGGGCGTGCTGGTCCAGGCCATGGCCAGTGATGCACAGGGCCGGCTGTGGCTGCAGCACGAAGGCAAGGGCCTGGGCCATCTGGACCCGGGGGGGCGTTTCAACTTCACCCCGCCGCCGGATGACCTGTCGGTGCTGCTGACCTATCCGGGCCTGGTGGTGGACAGCATCGGCCAGGTCTGGATGGGCAGCATGGACGGCATCCTGCTGCGTGATGGCCAGGGCGTGCTGCAGCGTGCGCCGGCCAGTTTCGGCCTGCCACGGGCACCTTCCTGGCCTTACCTTGCACCGGACGGGGTGCTCTGGCTGGTGGTGGGCAACAGCCTGTACCGCATGCGCGATGGCAAGCCGGTGCTGCATTACAGCCTGGATGCGCAGACCTTCCTGACTTCGATGCTGATCGACAGCAAGGGCCTGATCTGGCTGGGTACCGAAAGCGATGGCCTGATGCGTCTGGGCCCGGGCGGGCTGGAACGCATGCCTGAAGGCAAGAAGCTGCCCGGCGGGCGCATCCTGAGCCTGTTCGAGGACAACGAAGGCAGCATCTGGGTGGGCGCCAACGGTGGCCTGTTCCGTCTGCGCGAGGCCTTGTTCACCAGTTACGGCATCAGTGACGGGCTCAGTGGCGACTACGTGCGCAGTGTGCTGGAAGACAGCCAGCGGCGGATCTGGATCGGCAGTGCCCAGGGCCTGGACCGGATGGACGCCGACGGCAGCATCCACAGCATCGACCTGGCCCGTGGCAACGAGAACGTGGTGTCGGTGCTGAGCCTGGCCGAGGGCCGCGACGGCACGATCTGGGTCGGTACGTTTGCCGATGGGGTGATCGGCATCGGCCGCGATGGCCGCCTGACCCGGTTTGACCAGGTCCAGCAGTTGTCTTCGGGCAATGTGCGCGCGCTGGTGGTGGATGCCAACAACTGGTTGTGGGTCGGCACCCAGGGCGGCCTGCTGCGCATCCGCGACGGCAAGGTGGAGCGTCCGGAAATCCACGGTCTGCCCAAGCAGGAACTGGTCACCGCCCTGGGCCAGCATGAAGGCCAGTTGTGGGTGGGCAGTACCGAAGGGGTGCGTATTGTCCATCCCGATCGGGTGGAGCGGGTGGAGCTGAGCCAGCTGGGCGGGGCACGCACCGTGCTGGGTCTGCAGAGCATCGGCAAGGCGATGTGGATCAGTACCGATCGCGGCCTGTACCGCTACCAGGACGGCAAGCTGGGCCATGTCGGGCTGGAGCAGGGGCTGCCGGTGGATGCGGTGTTCCAGCTCGTACCGGACCGCCTGGGCAATGTCTGGCTGTCTTCCAACCGGGGCGTGCTGCGCACCGACATGGTCAGCCTCAATGAGGTGGCCGATGGCCGGCGCTCCCAGCTGGACGGGGTGGAGCGCTATGCCGAGATTGACGGCATGAGCAATTCCCAGGCCAACGGCAGCAGCGGGCCGGGTTCGATGCTCGACCATCGCGGACGTTACTGGGTGGTCACCGCCGGTGGCCTGAGCGTGGTCGATCCGCAACACCTGCGCCAGCTGCGCGAGCGCCCCTCGCCGCGGCCGATGCTCGAACAGGTGCGGGTCAACGGCCAGCTGCAGGACTGGCGCAACAGCCGGGTGGAAGTACCGGGCGGGGCGCGGGTGTCGATCAGTTATGTCGGCCTGAGCTACCTGATCAGCGACCGGATCCGTTACCGCACCCGTCTGGTTGGCCTGGACGAGGAGTGGATCGAACGCGGGCGCCAGCGCAGCGTGGAATACATCAGCTTGCCGCCGGGGCGTTACACCCTGCAGGTGTCCTCGATGCATCCGGGCGGGCGCTGGAGCCTGCAGGTGGCCGAGCTGCACTTCACTGTTGCCCCGCTGTGGTGGCAGAGCCCGTGGGTGTGGTTCGGTGCGGTGCTGGCCCTGCTGTTGCTGTGGGCCGGCCTGTACCGCTACGGCGTCTACCGCTACAAGGCGCGCAGCCAGCGCCTGGCACGGCTGGTGGACCAACGCACCTATGACCTGCAGCTGCAGGCCGAAAGCCTGCTGGCCGCCAACCAGGAAAAGACCCGCCTGCTGGACCGCCTGCGCGAACAGTCCGAGGCCTTCCAGCGCCAGGCGCGTCAGGATGCGCTGACCGGACTGCCCAACCGCCGTGTGTTCGATGAGGCCCTGGCACGCGAGTTCTCCCGCCACCAGCGCAGTGGGCATCCCTTGTGCCTGGTGGTGCTGGATATTGATCACTTCAAGACGGTCAATGACCGTTTCAGCCACAGCGTCGGCGACCGTGTGCTGACCGAGGTCGGCAAGCTGCTGCAGCAGGCCTGTCGTGATGGTGACCTGCCGGCCCGTCTGGGCGGGGAGGAGTTTGCCTTGTTGCTGGATGACACCACCGCGGTGGAAGCCGAGCAGCTGTGCAGCCGCCTGCAGGCGCTGTTCCATGCCCGTCAGGACTGGGGCGGTGTGCAGGGCCTGAGCGTGACCTTCAGTGCCGGCCTGGTCCAGGCCCAGGCAGATGACAAGCAGGCCACCGACCTGTACCGGCGTGCCGACCACGCGCTGTACAGCGCCAAGAGCAGCGGGCGCGATGTGACTTGCGTGGAATGAGCCGGCGCGCTTGCACCGTTGCCCCGCCAGCATGAAAAAAGCAGGCCATCGGCCTGCTTTTTTCATTGCCTCACCTGTGCAACCAATGGGTCAGGCGTGATCCTGACGCGGCCACTGGTTGGCAATGTGGCAGAACAGTTCGGCGGTCTTTTCGGTGTCATACACCGCGCTGTGGGCGCAGCTGGCATCCCATTCGATGCCGGCTGCGGCCACCGAGCGGGCCAGCACCGTCTGGCCGAAGGCCACCCCGGCCAGGGTCACGGTGTCGAACACGCTGAAGGGGTGGAACGGGTTGCGCTTGTGGCCGCTGCGGGCCACCGCCGCATTGATGAAACCCAGGTCGAAATGGGCGTTGTGCCCAACCAGGATCGCGCGCTGGCAGTTGTGCTTCTTCAAGGCTGCGCGGATCGGCGCGAACACGTGTTCCAGCGCTTCCTTCTCGGCCTTGGCCAGACGGAACGGATGGTCCAGACGGATGCCGGTCACTTCCAGTGACTTGGGATCAATCTCGGTGCCTTCGGCCGGAATCACATGCGCGGCATGGGTATTGCCGGGGACCAGACGGCCGGCATCGTCCAGATCCAGCGGCACGGCGGCCAGTTCGAGCAGGGCGTGGCGGGTGCTGTCAAAACCGCCGGTCTCCACATCCACGACCACCGGCAGGTAGCCACGGAAACGGCGGGACATCGGCGCGAACGCAGGGGCCTGCGGCGCGCAATCAGTGGGAGTATCCATTGCCATAGCCTAACAGAGCCGTCACTGGCTGGGCCGCCGCAGCGCGCACCGGCACCGGCAGGCCGGTGCGTGGCGGGACAGCTCAATTGCCGCTGGTGCGGTCGGCCTTCTCGCGTGCCGGCAACGGGGTGTCACCGTGGACCAGGAACCACAGGTTCTCGGCAATGTTGGTGGCATGGTCGCCCACGCGCTCCAGGTTCTTGGCCATGAACAACAGGTGGGTGCAGGCGGTGATGTTGCGTGCATCCTCCATCATGTAGGTCAGCAGCTCGCGGAACAGGGCGGTGTACTGCGCATCCAGGCGGGCATCATCCTCGCGCATGGCCATGGCCGCATCCACATCGCGGGCCTCGTAGGCCTGGATGGCACGCAGCACCTGGCTGGCAGCCAGCTTGCCCACCGCGCGCAGGCCGGCGATCTGCGGCGGGGTGGGCTGGTGGGCCGGCGGCATCTGCGCCAGCACACGCGAGCGCTTGGCCACGTTGGCGGCATGGTCGCCGATGCGTTCGATTTCCGCCGGTACCCGCACCCCGACCAGGATCTCGCGCAGGTCGCGGGCCATCGGTCCACGCAGGGCCAGACGCATCACGTCATGGGCAATGGACTGCTCCAGGGCGTCGATCTCCACATCATTGGCAATGATGCGTTCGGCCGCGGCCGGGTCGAAACGTTCGATCACATCCATGGCCGATTCCAGCTGGGCCACGGCCATGCGGCCCATGCGGGAGATTTCGGCGGTCAGGCGCTGCAGTTCGTCATCGAAGCTCTTGACGATATGGTCGTTGGGCTGGGTCATGGCGTGCTCGTTGGTCTGATGGTTGAATGGCGCAGGGGGCGCATGCACTCGACGATGGGGGTTGCCATCCGTGGCGTAGCAGCCTCGGCTCCGGAACTGCCGGCCTGACCATCCATGGTCAGGCGTTCGCTACCGCGACCGATGCCGGCGGGGCATCGGTCAAACGCGGTATCTCATCCAAAGCGGCCGGTGATGTAGTCCTCGGTCTGCTGCTTGGACGGCTGGGAGAAGATCACTTCGGTGCGGTCATGCTCGATCAGGTCGCCCAGGTACATGAAGGCGGTGTAGTCGGACACACGGGCGGCCTGCTGCATGTTGTGGGTGACGATGACGATGGTGTAGTCCTTCTTCAGCTCTTCCACCAGCTGCTCGATGCGGCTGGTGGAGATCGGATCCAGCGCCGAGGTCGGCTCGTCCAGCAGCAGCACGTCCGGCTTCAATGCCACCGCGCGCGCAATGCACAGGCGCTGCTGCTGGCCGCCGGACAGGCCCAGCGCGCTCTGGCCCAGCTTGTCCTTGACCTCGTCCCACAATGCGCCCTGACGCAGGGCATGCTCGACGCGGTCGGCCATCTCGCCCTTGGAGAGCTTTTCATGATGGCGGATGCCGTAGGCCACGTTCTCGAAGATGGTCATCGGGAACGGCACCGGCTTCTGGAACACCATGCCCACCTTGGAGCGCAGGCGGCTCATCGGGTACTTGGGCGAGAGGATGTTCTCACCGTCCAGCAGCACCTGCCCGCGGGCTTCCAGCTTGGGGTACAGGTTGTAGATGCGGTTGAAGGTGCGCAGCAGGGTGGACTTGCCGCAGCCGGACGGGCCGATCAGCGCGGTGACGCGCTTTTCCGGCACTTCCAGGTTGATGTCCTTCAGGGCATGGAAGCCGTTGTAGTAGAAGTTCAGCTCACGCGCGGCCAGTTTGACCGGTGCGTCAGGCAGGACAATGCCGTTGCCGGTGGGGACGTTGATGCGCTGCATCGGCACACTGTGGGAAGTGGTGGTCATGGTGGGCTCGAGAGGATTCAATCGTTGGAGATGCGGTTGCGCAGCAGCAGGCCACGGGCGGTCAGGCTGATCAGCAGGACGAACAGGGTCAGCACCAGGGCGCCGGCCCAGGCCAGTACCTGCCAGGATTCATACGGGCTGCCGGCGAACTGGTTCATCACCACCGGCACCGAGGCCATCGGTGCGAACACATCGCTGTTCCAGTACTGGTTGCCGAAGGCGGTGAACAGCAGCGGCGCGGTCTCGCCGGAAATGCGGGCAAGCGACAGCAGGATGCCGGTGACGATGCCGGCGCTGGCGCTGCGGTAGAGCACCTGCACGGTGACCTTCCACTGCGGCACGCCCAGGGCCAGGGCCGCCTCGCGCATCTGCGTGGGTACCAGGCGCAACATTTCGTCGGTGGTACGGATCACCACCGGCAGCACGATGAAGGCCAGTGCCAGGGCGCCGGCAAAGGCCGAGAAGCGCCCGCCGGTCTGCATCACGTACAGGGTGTAGACGAACAGGCCCAGCACGATGGACGGAGCGGACATCAGGATGTCATTGACAAAGCGCACCACGGTGCCGGCCTTGCGTGCATTGCCGTACTCGGCCAGCCAGGTGCCGGCCAGCACACCCAGCGGGGTGCCCATGGCGATGGCCATGGCGCACATCACCGCCGAACCGAACAGCGCGTTGGCCAGGCCGCCTTCCACCATCGGTGCCGGGGTATTCTGGGTGAACAGTGCCCAGTTGATGCCGGGCAGGCCGCGGCTGGCCAGGGTCCACAGGATCCAGCCGAGGAAGAACAGGCCGAAGGTGGCGGTGGCCACGCCCAGACCGATGGCGATGCCATTGGTCAGCTTGCGGCGCAGGTAAATGGTGGCGGTGGACATCAGTTGCCCTCCTTGCGGGACAGGCGCATCAGCATCAGGCGGGCAATGGCCAGCACCACGAAGGTGACGATGAACAGCACAAAGCCGAGCAGCAGCAGGGCCGAGCGGTAGGTTTCGGTGGCTTCGCCGAAGTCATTGGCAATCAGCGCGGCAATGGTGGTGCCCGGTTCCAGCAGCGACGGGGTCAGGCGCACCGAATTGCCGATCACAAAGGCCACTGCCATGGTTTCACCCAGGGCGCGGCCCAGGCCCAGGAACACGCCGCCGATCACCGCCGAGCGGGTATATGGCAGCACGATGTCCCAGGTCACCTCCCAGCGGGTGGAACCCAGGGCGTAGGCCGATTCCTTCAGGCGCGTGGGCACGGTCAAAAACACCTCGCGCATCACCGAGGAGATGAAGGGAATGACCATGATCGCCAGCACGAAGCCGGCGGTGAGCATGCCGATGCCCAGCGGCGGGCCCTGGAACAGCTTGCCGATCAGCGGCAGGGTGCCCAGGTGGTCGTTGAGCACCGGGGTCACGTACTGGGTCATCACCGGCACCAGCACGAACAGGCCCCACATGCCGTAGATGATCGACGGAATGCCGGCCAGCAGTTCCACCGCGGTACCGACCGGTCCACGCAGCCAGCGCGGCGCCACTTCGGTGAGGAAGAAGGCGATGCCGAAGGACACCGGCACGGCAATCACCATCGCGATCAGCGCGGTGACCAGGGTGCCGTAGATCGGCGCCAGTGCACCGAACTTGTTCTCCACCGGGTTCCAGTCGGCCGAGGTGAAAAAGCTTAGGCCCTGGCTGGCCAGCGCATGCCGGCCGCCCCAGAGCATGGACAGTGCCGCGCACACCAGGGCCACCAGGACAAGGCCCACGGTGGCCATCAGGACCCAGCGGAAGAGGCGGTCATTGCGTGCGTCACGACGCTCGTTGGGCGTGGGCGCGGCGGTGAGGGTGGTGGAAGTCATCGGTCAATCAAGCCCGTTGTGTAACTGCGTGGGGAGGTGGCACAAGGACGGTGCCCGCGTTGGACGCGGGCACCTGGGGCTTACTTGGTGAACTCGCTGGCCCAGTAGGTCTCGATCTGGGCAACCAGTTCGGCCGGCAGCGGCACGTAGTGCAGTTCGTTGGCCTGGGCCTGGCCGTTGTGGAAGGCCCACTTGAAGAAGTCCAGCGCGGCCTGGTTGCGGGCCGCATCCTTGGGCTGCTTGCTCATCAACATGAAGTTGGTGGCGGTGATCGGCCAGGAGTTGGCGCCGGCGGCATTGGTGATGACCAGGTTGAAGTCGGCCGCGTTGGCCCAGTCGGCGCTGGCGGCAGCGGCGGCGAAGGTTTCCGCACTCGGCTGCACCCAGTTGCCGTCGGCGTTGCGCATGGAGGCATACGGCATGGCGTTCTGGGTGGCGTAGGCCAGCTCGACATAGCCGATGGCGCCGGCGATCTGCTTCACATACGAGGCAACGCCTTCGTTGCCCTTGCCGCCGACACCGGCCGGCCACTGCACCGAGGTGCCTTCGCCCACGCCGTCCTTCCAGCCGGTGCTGACCTTGGACAGGTAGTTGGTGAAGTTGAAGGTGGTGCCCGAACCGTCAGAGCGGTGGACCAGGGTGATCTTTTCGGCCGGCAGGCTCACGCCCGGGTTCAGTGCGGTCAGGGCGGCATCGTTCCAGTGGGTGATCTTGCCCAGGTAGATGTCAGCCAGGACTTCGCCGCTCAGGCGCAGCTGGCCCGGGGTCAGGCCCGGCAGGTTGACCACCGGCACCACGCCGCCGATCGCCGACGGGAACTGGCCCAGGTTGGCCGCGGCCAGCTCGTCGGACGGCAGTGGCTTGTCGGAGGAGCCGAAGTCCACGGTACCGGCCTTGATCTGGGCGATGCCGCCACCCGAACCGATGGACTGGTAATTGACCTTGGCACCGGTGGCGGTGTTGTAGTCGGCCGACCACTTGGACACCAGCGGGAAGATGAAGGAGGCGCCGGCGCCGGAGACTTCGGCGCTGATGCGCTCGCTGCTGCCGGCTGCATCGCCGGTGGCCGGCTGGGAGGCGCCGCCGCAAGCGGACAGGCCCAGGGCAATGGCCAGGGAGAGGGCTGCAAGGCCGGTGGTACGCAGTTTCATGCTTGGCTCCATAGAAACGTTGGGTCCGGCCGGGCCGGGTTGCGACTATGGAATGATGTTTTTGTTACAGCTTGATGACGCAGATGACAGGCCGTGGCCGGTCGATAAAAAAACGCCGCACAACAAGGGGTTGCGCGGCGTGGAGAGCTCAGTCTGGTTCAGTTTCAGTAGCTCAGGTTCTGGCTCCAGTAGGTCTGGATCTGGTCCACCAGCGGCTGCGGCAGCGGCACGTAGTCCAGCTGGCGGGCGGCCGCATCGCCATTGGCATAGACCCAACGCATGAAGGTCTGCGCCGCCTTGGCGCCGTCGGTCGAACGCGGCTGCTTGCGCATCAGGATGAAGTTGGTCGCGGTGATCGGCCAGGACTGCGCGCCCGGGGCATTGGTCATGACCAGGTGGAAGTCACGTGTGCTGGCCCAGTCGGCACTGGCGGCCGCGGCGGCAAAGCTGGCATCGGAGGGCTGCACGAACTGGCCGGCGGCATTTTTCATCTGGGTGTGGGCCAGGCGGTTCTGCAGTGCATAGGACAGCTCGACATAGCCGATGCCGCCGCGGATCTGCTTCACATAGGCGGCCACGCCCTCGTTGCCCTTGCCGCCGATGCCCACCGGCCAGCGCACCGTGGTGCCTTCGCCGACCTGGCTGCGCCAGGTGCTGTTGACCTTGGACAGGTAGTTGACGAAGTTGAAGGTGGTACCCGAGCCATCGGAGCGGTGGACCACGCTGATGCGCAGCGCCGGCAGGGCCAGGCCGGGATTGAGGGCGGCGATGGCCGGGTCATTCCAGTTGCTGATGCGGCCCAGGAAAATGTTGCCCAGGGTGGCGCCATCCAGCTTCAGTGCGCCCGGCGCCACCCCGGGCACGTTGACCACCGGCACCACGCCGCCGATCACCGACGGGAACTGGACCAGGCCGGCGGCGGCCAGTTCGGCCGGCGGCAGCGGGGCATCGGAGGAGCCGAAATCCACGGTGCCGGCCTTGATCTGGGCGATGCCGCCACCCGAGCCGATGGACTGGTAATTGACCCGCTTGCCGGTGGCGGCGTTGTAGTCGGCCGACCACTTGCTCATCACCGGGAAAATGAAGGATGCACCGGCACCGGTGACATCGTTGGCCAGGGCGCTGCCGGCAAGCGGGCAGCAGATCAACGCAAAGGCGGCAGCAAGCCGGCGGCTGACAGGGTTGGTCACGCAGGACTCCAAAAAAGGACAGGGTGGGAAGTGCTGCGGACATTGCACGCCACCGCGATGACGGTGATGCGGCAGGCCGGTGACAGGTCGATGACAGCGCGCAGGCGCTGCCCGGGGCAACAAAAAAGGCACGGCCCAGGGGCCGTGCCTTGTTGCACACCACGCAGTGGAGGCTTACCAGAAGAACTGCAGACGGGCCTGCACGCTGGACGGCTTGTCATCGACGAAGCCACCGGCGCTGCTGCTGTACTTGCTGCTGTCGGCCATGGCGTAGTTGAGCGAGGTACGGAAGTTGGAGCGCCAGTACCAGTTCACCCCGACCGTCCACACATCCATCTTGCCGCCCAGCACGCCGTCCACTACCGGGATCGCAGCGGCGGTGTTGACGCTGCCGTCGTTCAGGTCGATGTGGTCGAAGCGGGCTGCCAGCTGCCATTGGCCACTGGCCGGTTCGCTGGGCAGGCCGGTGGTGGGCACGCCGCCCTTGTAACCCCAGCTCTCGCCGGTCAGGTTCCACACGCCGCTGAGGTAATAACCGCTGCTGCTGTAATCGCCATGGTCGTAACGCTTGACCGAGGCATCAAAGTACTCGGCCTGCAGCTTCAGCGGGCCGTGCAGGTACATCAGTTCGGCACCGATGGTGCGCATGCGGTCGGTGTCACGCAGCTCGCCGCTGTCCACCAGGCGCACCGTGGCCAGGTCGGCATTGGGGCGGGCACGCAGGCGCAGGGTGTCGGCATCGGTGTCGTAATCGGCCCAGCTCAGGCCCAGGTGCAGGACCTGGCCCGATTCCATCAGCGGGGCGAAGGTGCCACGCAGCGCATAGCCACTGCCATGGGCCAGGTTGCGGGTCAGCTCGCGGCCAAAGGCCGAGCCGGTCAGCGACCAGTTGTCCTGGCCGGTGCCATAGGCCACGCCCAGGCGACGGCCCAGCGCGAAGGTGTTGGTCACCGTGGCCTTGGAGATGAAGTCGTTGTTCTTGGTGCTGGACAGCTCTTCCAGCGAGTTGGGCTGCTTGAACTGGCCGGCCTGCAGGAAGGTGGCGGCATTGCCGCCGAACTTGTAGCGCAGGTTGGTGTCCAGGAACTTGTCGGCCTTGGCGTCATAGCCGACCACCCAGTCGATGTTGCCCGGGCCCTTGCCCTTGAGGATCAGCTCGGCGCGGCGCAGCTCGAATTCGGAGTCATTGCCGTTGTTGCTGTTGCCGTTCAGATCGGCCACATCGTTGTGGAACCAGTTGCCATCGGCCTGGAGCAGGCCCTCGAAGGTGATTTCCGAGCCGGCGATGACATCAATGGCCACCTCGGCATGGGCAGCCGGGACATACAGCGCGGCCAGCAGGGCGGTGGTCAGAACGGTACGGGGCAGGTGCATGAAGATGGCCTTGCAGGCGGTTTGGTTGGGGGAAGGCTAGGGGCTGTGGATTGCACAATTGTGACAGGCGATGACAGCGGGCCCGGCCGCTGTTGGCCGCCGCCGGCGCGATGATTGCCTGATTCAGGCAAACTGTCACAATGAACAATGACGTCCTGTCCGATGAATTTTGCCAGTGGCTGGTCGCTACGGCGCAATCCGGTGCCGGCCCGGAACAGTTGATTGCCCCGTTGTTGCAGGCCGGCTGGAGCCAGCAGCGGGCCAGTGCCGCGGTGGATGCCGCATTGCGCCGCTATGTGGACGAGCATGCCCGGCGCAACGGCCTGCCCCTGCCGGTGGCCGTGCCCAGCCCGTTCGCCCTCAACGGCCCCTCCCAGGTCCAGGTCGATGGGCGCGCCATCAACGTGCTGGGCAGCAGCCTGCATCCGCGTGTGGTGTTGCTGGGCAACGTGCTCTCGGCCGAAGAATGCGCCGAGCTGATCGACACCGCGCGTGGCCGGCTCAAGCGCTCGGCCACCTTCAATGCGGTGACCGGTGAGAACGAGGCGCACCAGTCGCGTACCAGCGACGGCACCTACCTGCCCACCGCCTGCACTTCCTTGGTGGCCCGCATCGAGCAGCGTATCGCTGATCTGGCCGGCTGGCCGCTGGATCACGCCGAGCCACTGCAGGTGCTGCATTACGGCCCGGGTGCCGAATACAAGCCGCACTACGATTATTTCGACCCGGATGGCCCGGGGGCCGATGCGGCGCTGCGCCATGGCGGCCAGCGCGTGGCCACCCTGGTGACCTACCTCAACACGCCGCTGCGTGGCGGGGCCACCACCTTCCCCGATGCCGGGCTGGAGTTTGCCGCGGTGCAGGGCAATGCGGTGTTTTTCAGCTATGACCGCGCCCATCCCAGCACCAAGACCCTGCATGCCGGGGCACCGGTGATCGAAGGGGAGAAGTGGGTGCTGACCCGCTGGTTCCGCGAGCGTCGCTTCGGTTGAGCCGTGCGCGGCGTGGCAGAGGGTGACAAGGGCCCGCGTCAGTCGACGCGGGTCTTTTCCTTGAAGCGGCAGATGTCGGCAATCACGCAGCCGGCGCATTCGGGCTTGCGTGCCTTGCACACATAGCGCCCGTGCAGGATCAGCCAGTGGTGCGCATCGAGCAGGAACTCGGCAGGGATCACCTTGACCAGCTTGTCCTCGACCTCGCGCACGTTCTTGCCCGGGGCCAGACCGGTGCGGTTGGAGACGCGGAAGATGTGCGTGTCCACCGCCATGGCCAGCTGGCCGAAGGCGGTATTGAGCACCACGTTGGCGGTCTTGCGCCCGACCCCGGGCAGGGCTTCCAGTTCCTCGCGGGTCTGCGGCACCACGCTGTTGTGCTTTTCCACCAGGATCTTGCAGGCGGCAATCACATTGGCGGCCTTGGCGTTGTACAGGCCAATGGTGTTGATGTACTGCTTCAGCCCGTCCTCGCCCAGGTCCAGCATGGCCTGCGGCGTGTTGGCCACCGGGAACAGGCGGCGGGTGGCCTTGTTGACCCCCACATCGGTGGCCTGGGCCGACAGCGCCACGGCCACCAGCAGCTCGAACGGGCTGCTGTATTCCAGCTCGGTCTTGGGCTTGGGGTTGAGCTCGCGCAGGCGGCTGAACATCTCGGTGATCTGCGCGATGCTGAGCAGGGAGGCCTTGCCGGCGCGCTTGCTGACGGCCGCCATCACGAATGGCCCTGTGCGGCCTTGGCCTTGGCCCGGGCCAGGATCGCGGCCACATTGCCCGGCAGCGCCGCCGCAGCACCGGGGGCGGCCGGCGCCGGGGCGCGGCGGGCATCGCGCTCGGCAGCGATACGGCGCAGGCGCACGGCGCGTGCGCGGTAGCGCTCGCGGGCAGCCAGCGCCTGTGTCAGGCGCGCATGGGCAGCGCCCACCATGGCCTGCTGGCCGGCGTCATCGGCTGCGCCGGGGGTCCAGTGCAGCAGGCCGGCCTCGATGGCGGCGTCCAGGTTGTCGGCAGCCAGCCAAGCGGCCAGCTGCGCGGTGGAAACGGTATTGCTCACTGACCAACAAACTCCGGTTTGCGACGTTCAAGGAAGGCGCTGGTGCCTTCGCGCATGTCGGCGGTGGAGAACACCAGGCCGAACTGGGTGCTTTCAAATTCTAATGCCTGCGGCAGTGCGCATTCGCCACCGATCAGTACGCAATCCAGGATCGCACGCAGGGCCAGCGGGGCGGCGGTGGCCAGCTGCGCGGCCAGGGCCTGCACGCGTGCGTCCAGCGCATCGGCGGCGACCACTTCGTTGACGATGCCCAGGGCCAGGGCGCGCTCGGCGCTGATCGGGCTGCCCAGCAGGCACAGTTCCAGGGTGGCGGCGCGGCCGGCCAGGCGCAGCAGGCGCTGGCTGCCGCCAAAGCCGGGGATCAGGCCCAGGTTGATTTCCGGCTGGCCGAGCTTGGCACTGTCAGCGGCAATGCGCAGGTGGCAGGCCATGGCCAGCTCCAGGCCGCCGCCCAGGGCGAAACCGTTGACCTTGGCGATCACCGGTTTTCCCAGTGCTTCGATGCGGCGCATCAGCTGCTGGCCGAGCAGGGAGAAGTCGCGGCCCTGGACCGGGGTCAGCTGGTTCATCTGGCTGATGTCGGCACCGGCAACAAAGGCCTTGCTGCCGGCGCCGGTGAGCACCACCACGCGCACATCGTTATCGGCCTGGGCCTGGGCAAAGGCCGCATCCAGGGCCTGCAGTGTCTGCTGGTTCAACGCGTTGAGCTTGTCCGGGCGATTGACGGTGAGGGTGCAGATTCCGGCATCAACGGTGCAGCTGACCAGCGACAAATCCATGCGAAAACTCCTGACAGGCGTTAAAAAAATAGAAAGTTGGAAGGCATGCGGGAACTTGTGCCCGTATACGCAGTCAAAAAGCCGCGTTGACAGTGGCGATCAGCCAGCACGCAAGGCTATGCTAGCGCGTCGCCTCGGGTTCAATGATTGCCTTGGTGCCATTCCTTTTGCGGAGAATAGTTTGATGAAGTTGCGTTCCCTCGCCGTCGCTGTGGCGGCTCTGGCCCTGTCGGGTGCAGCACTGGCACAGGACACCACCTCCGAAAAGGGGCGTCTGAGCTATTACTTTGGCTATGACTACGGCAACAACCTCAATGAGCTGACCGCCCGTGGCGAGCAGCTGGACATCAACTCGGTGGTCAAGGGCTTGCAGGACGCCTTTGCCAAGCAGCAGCCGGGCATCACTGCCGACCAGCTGCGTCCGGCCGTGGAGGCATTCCAGCAGCGCGAGCGTGCGCGTGCCGAGCAGGCCCGTGCCGAGTATGAAAAGGCCGCTGCCGACAACAAGACCCGTTCGGACAGCTTCCTGGCCGAGAACCGTGCCAAGGCCGGTGTGCAGACCCTGGCTGGCGGTGTGCAGTACCGCGTGATCGAGGCCGGCCGTGGCGCCAAGCCGACCACCGGCAGCACCGTGGCCCTGGAAGTGGCCGGCCCGTTCCCGTACGGCCAGCGTCCCAGCGAAGCCCGTCCGGCCCAGCAGGTTCCGGAAATCAAGATGGCCGACGTCGAACTGCAGGCCATGCGCGATGTCCTGCTGCAGATGCCGGTCGGCTCGAAGTGGGAAATCACCCTGCCGGCCGACAAGGCCTATGGCGCCGACCCGCGCCTGCCGTTCCCGCCGAACGTGGCAGTGCAGTTTGAAGTCAAGCTGGTCAGCATCAAGTAAGCCAGCAGCTTGGACCACAGACGCCGGCGCCATGCCGGCGTTTGTATTTACGCGGCGCACAGGCGCTGCAAAGTGGATGCGACGGTGAGTGAGCAACGCCCGCACAGCCCGTGTATCGGTGTGTGCCAGTTTGATGCCCAGGGGTCCTGTCTTGGCTGTGTGCGCGATGCCGGCCAGGTGATGGCCTGGGGGCGTCTGGACAGTGGCCAGCAGGCGGCTCTGATGGCCGGTGCGCTGCGCCAGCAGTGCCTGCAGCAACGCCCGTATCTGGCCCGCCTGGCGCAACTGCCGATACTGGAGCAGGTCTTGCACCGGCTGGACCGGGTGCCGCAGGGCAAGGGCTGGAACCATGCCCAGCTGGCCGACCTGTTGCCTGACCGCCCGCCGGTGGAGTCGGCGGTGCTGGTGGGCCTGGTGCCGCGTGCCAGTGGCACCCAGGTGCTGCTGACCCGGCGCACCGAGCACCTGCGCAACCACGGCGGCCAGGTCGGCTTTCCCGGTGGCCGGATCGAGCCCGATGACCGTCATCCGGCCGCCGCTGCCCTGCGCGAGAGCGCCGAGGAGATCGGCCTGTTGCCGCAACAGGCGGTGACGCTGGGTTTTCTGGACCCGTTCATCACCATCACCAACTACCGGGTGCTGCCGCTGGTGGCGGTGATCGATCCGGCGTTTGTCGCCGTGCCCAGCCCGGATGAAGTGGCCGAGGTGTTCGAGGTGCCGCTGGATTACCTGATGGACATGGGCAATGTGCATGCCCGCACCCTGGACTGGGGCGGCAAGACCCGCAGTGTGCTGGAGTACGACTGGCCCGGTCAGCGCATCTGGGGGGCCACCGCAGCGATGCTGGCCAACCTGCACCAGCGCCTGCAGCAGGCCTGATCGGCCCGTCTGATCAGCGCGTCTGATCGGCACGCTTGGCCACGCCGGGGCCTGTCCGGCGCGGGCGGCGATGGTAACGTGGCCGTTCTGCCCGCCGAGGACCGCTCATGAGTGCACCCACCATCCCACCGTTGGCACCCGGCCAGGTCGTGGTCGATGTGCCGACCCTGCAGGCCTGGTTGCAGGCCGGGCACGCGCTGCGGCTGATTGACGCGCGCTGCGCCCCGGTCACCGGCGGTGGTGACCGTGCCGCCGGGCGCAAGGCCTGGCAGGCCGGTCATCTGCCCGGCGCGCTGCATGCCGATCTGGACCTGGATCTGGCTGCGCCGGCCGCCAGTACGCCGGGCCAGGGCCGGCATCCATTGCCCGGCCAGGAAGCCTTCAACGCGGCGCTGGGGCGTTGGGCAATTGCACCGGACACCACCGTGGTGGTCTATGACGCGGCCGATGGCAGCATGGCCGCGGCGCGTCTGTGGTGGCTGCTGCGCCTGCTCGGCCATACCCGCGTGCTGGTGCTGGACGGCGGCGTGGCGGCGTGGACGGCCGCCGGCCTGGCCCTGCACACCGATACCCCGGTGGTGGCCCCGTTGCCGCCGTATCCGGGCCGGTTTGATCCAAGCCAGGTGGTCAATGCCGACCAGGTACTCGCGCGCCTGGGGCAGGCACCTGGCTGGCTGCTGGATGCCCGTGCACCGGCGCGCTTTGCCGGTGAGCAGGAGCCGGTCGACCCGGTGGCCGGGCATGTGCCCGGCGCGCTCAACCTGCCTTATGCGGCGCTGGTGGAGCAGGGGCGCCTGCTGCCGCCGGCGCAGATCCGGGCCCGGGTGCAGCAGGTGCTGGGCCATGCCAACGTGCAGGACACGGTGCTGATGTGCGGCTCGGGAGTGACCGCCTGCCACCTGCTGCTGGCACTGGAATCGGCAGGGCTGCACGGGGCGCGGGTGTATGCCGGCTCCTGGAGTGGCTGGATCGCCGATTCCTTGCGCCCGGTCGCAGTCGGTGCGACCGGCTGAGGTGAGAATTCCCTCCATGTCCCTGTCGCTTCCACTGCGCGCCGGCTGTTGCCTGCCGGCCATCCTGGCTGTTGCCCTGCTGGGGGGCTGCAAGGGTGGCCATGGCCCGGCCGGCCAGGTCGATGCGGCCTATCTGCAGGAACTGGAGCAGTGGCGTGCCGGCCGCGTGACGGAGATGAAGCGCAGCCCCGGTCGTCTGGCCTACGTGGCCTCCGGGCGTCTGCTGCCGGGGCGCTATTCACTGGGCGGCGAGCTGGCCCGCGAGGCGGACCTGCGCCTGCCGGTGGCGGTGGCCGAGCTGGGCCATCTGGAGCTGGACGCAGAGCATGCGCGCTTTGTCGGCATCGATGCCGACTCACCGTTGCCGCTGCAGCCCTCCGAATTCGATGTGGATCCGGGGACCCGGCTGGCGGTGGCCGATGGCCAGTTCTTCGTGGTGCGTACCGGCCCGTTGTGGGGCTGGCGCTATACCCGCGCCAAGGCCGCGCAGCAGCATCGTTTTGCCGGCTTCCAGCATTATCCGGTGGATGCGCGCTGGCGCATCAAGGCGCGCTGGAAGGCGTATCCGCAACCACGGCCATTGGTGGTGCTGACCACCATCGGCACCCCGCTGGAGTTTTCCATGCCGGGTGAGGCCAGTTTCTGGGTTGCCGGGCGCGAGCACCGCCTGCGCGCGGTGATGCTGCCCGAGGGCGACGCGATGATGTTCATGTTCAGCGACCGCACCTGCGGCCGCGGCTCGCACAACAGCGGCCGCAACCTGGTGGTGGACCTGCCGGCAGCCGGGCAGCGCTGGATCGAGCTGGATTTCAACCGCGCCGAGAACCCGGCCTGCGCGCTGACCCCGCATCTGGTCTGCCCGCTGGCACCGCCGGAAGCTCGCCTGGAGCTGGCCGTGGAAGCGGGCGAGCAGGCCTGGCGCGAGGCCTGAGCCGGGCGACATCCGGCTCGCTCAGGCGCCGGGCAGGCGCTGCAGCGTGGTGGCCGACAGCACCTGGTGCCAGGGAAACTGCGGGCCGGGGTCGCGCTTGCGCGCCACCAGCTGCCGCGCATCATCGCTGGCCGGCACCTGTTCGCGGTCCAGGTCCTCGTGGCCGGCAATCCAGCGCAACCCGGGCAGGGCAGCGCCCAGGCTGTCCAGCAACTGCTGCAGGGCCTGCAGCTGGGCGGGGCTGTAGGGTTCGTCCATGGCCTGGTGCTGTGAGTCCAGCCAGTGTGGCCAGCGCCCGCGGTTGACCAGTTCTATGCCCACCGAGCGCGGGTTGTAGCCTCGCACGTGGTGGGCCACGCAGTGCAGCGGCACGTACTGCTCGATGCGGCCGTCGCGGTCGATGTAGAAATGCCCGCTGTTGCCGGTGCCGCTGGCATACAGCTCACGCTCGCCGTACTGGCGGGCCATGTCCAGGTCGGGCAGCTCGGTGCAGTGGATCACCACCAGGTCGATGTCGGCGAGCGGGCGTGTCTGCAGGCGTGCGCAATACGGCAGCCAGTGCGGCAGGGCGGGGGGCAGGGCGGTATCCATGGCAGGCGATGCTAGCATTGCCTGCCCCACCTGCTGCCACGAAAGGCCTGTCATGTCCCGCGGTCACTGCATCCTCTCCCACGGTTTTGAAAGCGGCCCGGACGCGGTCAAGGTGACGGCGCTGGCCGAGGTGGCCCAGCGCCTGGGCTGGAGCTGCGAGCGCCCGGACTACACCGATCTGGATGCACGCAACGACATCAGCCGGGTCGGCGATGTGCCGGCACGCCTGCAGCGCCTGCTGCAGCTGGCCCGGGTACGCGCCGGGGAGGGCCCGCTGGTGCTGGCCGGTTCCAGCCTGGGGGCGTATGTGTCGGCCATCGCCAGCCTGCAGGTGCCGGTGCGCGGGCTGTTCCTGATGGTGCCGCCGCTGACCATGGGGCCGATGCCGGCACTGGACGCCGCCGCGGTGCCGACCAGCGTGGTGCATGCCTGGCAGGACGAGATCATCCCGGCCGCCGGGGTCATTGACTGGGCCGCCCAGCGCTCGGCGCGGCTGCTGCTGGTCGATGACGGCCACCGCCTGTCGGCCAACGTGGAGACCTGCGCGCTGGCCTTCGGTGAGCTGCTTTCCACCCTGTAAGCGCCCCTGCTCAGCGGGCGGGCAGGTGCGAGCGGTTACACTGTGCGGCCCGGTCGTCATGGCCGGTGCCGACCGCGCCTGTACGCGCCCGCCGTTTTCCCCGTTGTGGACTAAAGCTTCGTGAAATTCTTCGTATCCTGCGCCAAGGGCCTTGAGTACCTGCTGGCTGATGAGCTGATGGCCATGGGCCTGCCCCGTGCCACGGCCACCGTGGCCGGCGTCAATGCCGAGGGCACGATGAATGACGCCCAGCGCGTGGTGCTGTGGTCGCGCCTGGCCAGCCGCGTGCTGTGGCCGCTGCACAGCTTTGAATGTCCCGATGACACCGCCCTGTACCAGGGCGTGCTGGCCATCGACTGGGAAAACCAGACCACCGCCGACCGTACCCTGTCGGTGGACGCGCATGTGTCCGGCGAGCAGATCACCCATGCCCGCTATGCGGCGCAGCGGGTCAAGGACGCGGTGGTGGACCGCATGCGTGCGCACGGCCTGGAACGCCCGAACGTCAACGTCGAGCTGCCCGATGTGCGCATCAACCTGAGCCTGCGCAAGGGCATTGCCACCGTCTCCATCGACCTGGGCGGTGGCCCGCTGCACCGTCGTGGCTGGCGCATGGCCGCCCACGATGCGCCGTTGAAGGAAAACCTGGCCGCCGCGCTGCTGATCCGCGCGCAGTGGACCAAGATCCACGCCGAGGGCGGCGCCCTGCTGGACCCGATGTGCGGTGGCGGCACCCTGCTGGTGGAAGGCGCGCTGATGGCCGCCGATGTCGCCCCGGGCCTGCACCGCCATGGCTCGATCCCGCCCAGCCGCTGGCTCGGCTTTGACCAGGCCGGCTGGAAGGCCCTGTTTGCCGATGCCCGTGCCCGCGAGGCCGTTGGCCGCGCCGCCCTCAAGCCGGTGATCTTCGGCAATGACATCGACCCGCGGGCCATTGCCTCGGCCCGGCAGAACGTGGAAGAAGCCGGTCTGTCGGACATCATCCAGTTCACCATTGGCGATGTGGCCCTGATCCAGGCACCGGAGCAGGCGCGTGGCTGCGTGGTCTGCAACCCCCCTTATGACGAGCGTCTGGCCGCCGACGAGGCCCTGTACCGCGACCTGGGCGATGCCCTGAAGCGGGCGGTGCCGGGTTGGCGTGCCTCGATCCTGTGCGGCACCGCGGACCTGGGCTTTGCCACCGGCCTGCGTGCGCGCAAGACCTACCAGCTGTTCAATGGCGCACTGGAGTGCACCCAGCTGGTGTGCGACCCGGTCAAGCAGCCCGAGCGTGAGCGCCCGGCCGGTGAGGCCCCGCGCGAGTTGAGCGAAGGCGCACAGATGGTGGCCAACCGCCTGCGCAAGAACCTGCGCAAGTTCAAGCCGTGGCTGGCCCGCAGCAAGGTCACCTGCTACCGCGTCTACGATGCCGACCTGCCCGAATACGCCGCCGCCATCGACGTCTACCTGGAAGCAGGCAACAGTGCCCGCACCTGGCTGCACGTGCAGGAATATGCAGCCCCGGCCTCGATCCCGGAAGCCGACGTCAAGCGCCGCCGCAACGAGCTGCTGGCCGCCGCGCGTGAGGTGTTTGGCCTGGAGCAGGACCGGGTGGCGCTGAAGACCCGCGAGCGCGGCAAGGGCGGCAGCAAGTACGGCCGCATGGAAAAGCGCGAGCAGTTCATGAAGGTGGTCGAGCACGGCGCGCTGCTGCAGGTGAACCTGTTCGATTACCTGGACACCGGCCTGTTCCTGGACCACCGCCCGTTGCGTGGGCAGATGGCCCGCGAGGCCGAGGGCCGGCGTTTCCTCAACCTGTTCTGCTACACCGGTGTGGCCAGTGTGCAGGCGGCGGTGGCCGGTGCGCTGTCCACCACCAGCGTGGACCTGTCGGCAACCTACCTGGAGTGGTGTGCCGACAACATGGCCCTCAACGGCCTGGGCGGGCGCGAGCACCGTCTGGTCCAGGCCGATGCGCTGCGCTGGCTGGAAGCGGAGACCTGGCAGTACGACGTGATCTTCTGTGACCCGCCGACCTTCTCCAACTCGGCCCGCGCCGAGGACTTCGATGTGCAGCGCGAGCATGTGCGTCTGTTGATGGCCGCCGTACAGCGCCTGGCCCCGGGCGGGGTGCTGTATTTCTCCAACAACTTCCGCCGCTTCAAGCTGGACGAGCAGGCCATTGCCGGCTTCGCCCACTGCGAGGAAATCAGCCCGCGCACCATCGACCCGGACTTCGAGCGCAATGGCCGTATCCACCGTGCCTGGCGCCTGACCTCCCTGCAAGGCTGAGCGGCCACGCCGTAGGTCGCCAGCAGCAACAAGGCCCGCGCAAGCGGGCCTTGTTGTGTCTGCCTGTGCCGGTCGTCAGGGCCTTCAGTGCAGGCGTTTGCCGGGCGCGAACACCAGGGCCAGGCCGGCGAGGATGGCGCACATGCCCAGCACGGCCAGAGCGGGCAGGGTGTTGCCCAGGACCAGGTAATCCAGCACCACGGTGACCACCGGCACCAGATAGAACAGGCTGGTGACATTGACCAGGTTGCCGCCGCTGATCAGGCGATACAGCAGCAGCTGGGCAGCCACTGAAATGACCAGGCCCAGGTAGAGCAGGGCAATGATCAGGCCGGTGTTGATCTGCACCTGCCAGGGCTGCCACGGCAGCAGGCACAGGTAGGCGGCCAGGGTGACCAGATATTGCAGCGGCAGCACCTGGCTGGGTGCCTGGGTGATGGATTTCTGCATCAGCGCGCCGAAGGTCATGCACAGCAGGGCGGCCGCGGCGAACAGCAGGCCGACCACCGACAGCTCGGCCTGCAGCAGGCTCTGCCACACCACCAGGGTCAATCCGCACAGCGACAACAGCAGGCCGAGCAGGCGGACTGCGGAAAAGCGGCGAGGGTCAGGATCGGCTGGATGCCCAGCAGGGTAGCCAGCAGCCCCGGCGTGATGCCATGGGCCATGGCCTGGAAATAGAACACCGAATAGCCGGCAATCAGCACCAGGCCGGTGGCGGCCACGCGCCAGCGGGTGCCGGGTTGCGGCAGCCAGCGCCGGGCCGACAGGCCGATCAGCAGCAGGGCACCCAGGGCCAGGCCATAGCGCAGGATCAGCACCGCCATCACCGAACTGTGGTCCAGTGCCCAGCGGGTAAAGATGGCCGCACTGCCCCAGAGCAGCACAAAAGCGCCCATCGCGGCGGTGGATTTCACGGAGGCAGGATTGAGTGGCATGAGGGCAGGGTGGGGCGGGCAGTCCTGCGTGTCGGCTGCCTGTCATGAATACGGGGGCTTGGAGCATAGCGCGCGGCGAGCCAAGGCCGGCAAGCCGTCCAGGCAGACCATGGGGGTATTGGCGAGCGGCTGCTGCCGGCTCTTGGCGCGATACCAATACGCCAAGGCCGGCAGGCAGTAGATCCATGCAGAGGGCTCAACCCATTACCGGTGCCCGGCCGCGATCGTGCTGCTGTATTTCCGATTGCTGTCCAATCTGCCGCTGCAGCTCGCGTTGCTGGGCATCCAGGCTGGCGACTTGGTAATGCTCCATCGATTGCTCCAGTGGTGTTTGTACGGCCTGCGTACTGGACATGGACAACCGCAGATGGGCGGGGTCGTGCAGTTGGCCCTGCACCAGGAATACGTTGGGCTCGGCCTGGCCATTGCACGGTGTATTGCCAAGCACCACATGATCCACACGCGACAGGTCATTCTGCTTGGCCAGTACGAACAGGCTGGCGGTCATGCGTTCACTGATGGCATCAAAGCTACGTCCGTGTGCGTTGTCCATGGCCCAGACACCCTGATGGATTTGCTCGTAGAGCGGGTAATCCTCATGGCCGGGTTGTGGTGGCAAGTGCATCGGTGGCTTGTGTTCGTGTGTGTCGCGCGCCTGCTCGGGCACCACCTCGGCGGGGTGGCCGTCGTGCGTGACCGGTGCCACAGGGCTGGCAGCATGCTCCTGTCGCGCACTGGCAAGCTGCTGTGCGTCGGCGTCGGCAGGCTGATGCCGGGATTGCAGTGGCGGGCTGTCAGATGACTGATGCGGTGATTGCAACGGTTGAGCGTCGGCAGACTGCGACTGCAACTTGGCCACGTCCTCCATGGTGGTGGTGGCGGTGAGCACCATGCGGTTTCCTTGCGCACTCTCGAAAGTGGCAATGGCACTGTCGGCGTTGATGCGGCGGGTGCGTGGATCCGGCATCAGCTCAAGGCTGATACTGGTGGGTTTTTCCGTTGCGGGCAGGTTGTGCTGTATGGCAGCGGCAGTGGCGGACAGCTGTTCCTCGCTGCGCTCTATGCCGTGTTTTGCGTACAAGCTCTCCACTAGTCCGCGGATGCCCTCAGGCCGGATTTGTACAGTTTCCCGTATCTGCCCGGCCATCTGGTCGAGCTGCTGGATGCCGGCATTCTGGCTGCTCCAGGTGATTTCCAGCTCGTCACTGATGTTGCGGTTGGCCTGCCGGTCGAACAGGATGCCATCACTGAGCCACTGGCCAGCATCTTGCCGGGTGTAGGTTTTGCCGTCGCTGGCCAGCAAGGTGTCGGCGCTGCGTTGTGCATCGATGATGGCTGACGGAATGGAAGGGTTGTCAGCGTCGCCAAAGTCACTCCAGCGGCCGTGCGCGTGAGCAACCATGTAGCGGGCAGCGAGTGCGGCCTTGGTGTTGGCGGCGTTCTGGGCAATCAGCGTGCGCGATTGTTCGTCCAGTGCTGCTTGCTGCTCGGGCTGCACGGGCTCCCTATGGGAAATCTCCGTCCGTCCATCCATCCGCTGCGTGATCTCCAGCTCCCATTGACCCGATGCCTTGTCGCGTACGAAGTCGCGTTTGGTTTCGAACGCAGCACGCGGTGGTGTCTCCAGGTGGCTGGCATCAATGCGCCAGGGGTCCTTGGCGGGAGGCAGGTTTGCCAGGCCCAGCTCATAGGCGGCGTTGGCTGATTTCCAGTCCATATAGCGCGCCTGGGTGCCGCTGGCGACTTGGTCTGTGCGGAAGGTGACATCTTCACCCAGGGCAGTCTGCACCGGGCGCACCTCCACACCCGTGCCCAGGTCGCCGCTCTGCACTTGCTGCTGATGTGCACTGCGTAGCCAGCGGCCTTGCGGGTCTGCTGGGTTGCGCATCCAGGTGGTGCCTGCCTGGTCGGTCTGGAGGTAGACCCGTTCGAAGTCCTTTTGTTCAGCCCATTTTTCGCCCGCGTAGGCGCCAGCCACACCGCCGCCAACACTGGCCAGAATGGCACCCGGGCCAGACCAGGAGCCTGTCACAAAGCCGACACCGGCACCTGCGGCGAATCCTCCTAGTGCGCCACCCAGGTTGCGTCCAACGAAATGGACTGCCGTTGAATCCGCGCCTGCCGTGTTGCCTTGGGATCGCAGTTCAACCCACTTGTGGCCAGTCGTGGCGAACTCATGCGCCAACGCTGCCACGCCGGCGATGTTCATGGCTTTCATGGCGGGGCTCATGCCGCCAGGTATGCCCTCGGCCACTGCGCTGCCGGGAGGTCCACGCTGTGCCCCGGGCTGTGTGGCTGGGTGGGTATGTGGCTCGGGTAGGTCAAGGAACAGGCGCTGCCTGGGGCCCAGCGTCGTGCGTGCTGCGACCCATTCGGCGCGGGTGGCGGACATTTCCGTCAGGCTGAGGGAGTTGTACGCAGGCAGGGGTTTGTCGAACAGTGTGCCGTTGACCGCATCGTAGCCGTCGATCGGCTTGATGTACTGCCGGATGTCGGCCACCTCGACTTTGTGGCTGCCGTTGGCTGTGGCCTGCTGGGCCAGGGTGCGTTCAAGCTGCTGGTACTCGCGTAAGCTCCCCCGATCGGCAGACATCCCATAAGTAGAACTTTCTGGCATCTTTTCCCAGTCAGGAGGTTTCATGCGCACATCAAAGTTCACCGAAACGCAGATCGTCGCCGCGCTCAAACGGGCCGATGCAGGCGTGCCAGTCAAGGACATCTGTCGCCAGACTGGGATCAGCACAGCGACCTACTATCAATGGAAGAGCAAGTACGGCGGCCTGGAGGCCTCCGAGTTGAGACGAGTCAAGGAGCTGGAGGCCGA
>NZ_LDJM01000019.1 GCF_001431485.1 Stenotrophomonas ginsengisoli
CGGCTGGTGGCGCGTTCCAGTACCGCATCAATCGGCACCTTGTCCACGTAATAGAAGCTGTACTGGACTTTCATGTACGGCGAATAGGAAGGGCGATGCAGGGCATTGGGAGGGCGAGGGCCCAGCTCGGGCAGCAGCATCACCAGCGAGCCCACCGCGTCGGGTGATGGGCCATGCTGGTTATGGAAATAATCCACAGGGATGGCAAAGCGGTATGGCCCCAGCTGCTGGATGGCCGTCCCCGGCGGCGCGGCGCTTGCCGGCTTACGCGCCGGTGGCTGCTGGCAGGCGGCCAGCAGCAGGCAACAGATCAGGGGGAACTGTCGTGACAGGTTCATGGCCCCATTGCAGCCCAGCTGTGGTGAGGCTGTCCAGCACGACGCCGGTGTTCTGTGACCACCGGCGAGCCGGCTTTTCAGTCGATCAGCCAGCCGGCCAGATCGGCCCGGTCCAGCTTGCCGCGGCGTTGGACATCCAGTGCCTTGAACTCGTCATGCAGCGCCGGATGTGCGGCGGCCTCGTCGCGGTCGATGAAGCCATCGCCATTGCTGTCCAGTGCGGCAAAGGCCAGGCGGTAGGCGCGGCCGTCCACGCTGTGGGCCTGCACCGAGCGCACGCTGACCGGGGTGTCGCCCTCGGCCACGGCGATATCCACCCGGCCGGTCTGTTCGCCGGCGGCCAGGGCCTGGGTGCGGATGCCCACCGGCAGTTCCGGCATGGCCTGGGTCTGGGCCGGGGTGGCCGCCGCGGGCCGGGTTGCCGGCACGGCCTGGGCCAGCGCCAGGGCGGGCAGCAGGGCCAGCAAGGGGGGGAAGATCAGCGGCAGGCCACGCATGGCAGGCTCCTTGAACGGGGATGGAGCACAGACTGCCGCAGGCAGGCTGAATGGGTGGAATCCCGGGCAGGCAGACCCCGGTGTGGCGGGGCCTTGCCCAGGCTTCAGCGGCGGCTGAGCGGGGTGACGAAAACGGTGATCTCTTCGCGGTCGTGGTAGAGCTGCTTGGCCCGGATCAGCAGGGGCTTGCCGGCCTGCTGGGCAAACAGCTCCAGGCACAGGGCGGTTTCGTCCCAGCGCTTTTTCATCGGCAGCTTGAGGTTGAAGATGGCGTGCTTGCACCAGCCCTCGCGCAGCCAGGTGGCCATGCGTTCGGCCACCTTGCGCGGCTGTTCGACCATGTCGCAGACCATCCAGTCCAGCGGCTGTTCCGGCTGCCAGTGGAAGCCGTCGGCACGCAGGTGGTCGACCAGACCGGTGTCCAGTACGTGCTGGCGCAGCGGGCCGTTGTCGATGCTGGCCACCTTGATGTGTTCACGGGTCAGCACCCAGGTCCAGCCGCCCGGTGCAGCGCCCAGATCGGCGGCCTTCATCCCGGCCTTGACCAGGCGCTCGCGCTCGTCCGGATCGAGCAGGGTCATCAGGGCCTCTTCCAGCTTCAGGGCCGAGCGCGAGGGCGCGTCGGGCAGCAGCTTCAGGCGCGGGATGCCCAACAGCCACGGCGCGGCATCGCGGGTATCGGCCACACTGACAAAGGCATGGGTGCCATCGACGAAGGTGATGTGCAGGCGCGGCAACTTGGCGTTGGGCTTGTCGGTGAGCAGGCCGGCCTTGCGCAGGGCCGGGCGCAGCGCATTGCCGAAGCTGCGGGCCAGGCCGGCCAGCGGCTTGCCCTCATCCGAATCGGGGTGCTCGACCCACAGGTCGCCGAAGCGGGCCTGGCCCTGCAGGGCGGCGATGATCGGGGTGATGCGGTCGGCCGGATCCAGCTGCGGCAGCTCGGCCAGCACGCGCAGTTTCTGCCGGGCGAAGATCAGGCCGCGCCAGGGCAGCAGCTCGCTCAGCGTATCGACTTGGTCAGGCTCGCAGGCGTAGAGCACATAACCATCGTTGCGACGGGTGCGGGCATAGCCGGCAATGCCGGCCTGGCCGGCACGTTCGGTCAGTTCGGCAGCTAGTTCGGGTTCAAAACCCTGACGGCAGTAACACAGCAGGCCGGACATGGAGAATTCCTTGGAAGTTGCATCGCCCCGCAGTGGGGCGGTGGGCAGGGGCGCGATGCGCGCACCTGCGCAGGTCAGTAATGGGCGCCGTTTTGCTGGCCGTACTGGCGCAGCACCGCACAGGCATCATCGCGGCAGATGTCGGTGGTCACGGTGATGCCGCGCTGGCCCAGGCAGCCGACCCAGTCGGCCGGCAGCGGGCCTTCGTCAAAGGTGGTCAGGGCTTCGACATCGCTGGCGCGGGCGCCGATCAGCAGGCGGTCGATGCCGGCCCAGACGGTGGCACCAAAGCACTGGCAACAGGGCTGGGAGGAGGTGGCCAGGGTGATTGGGCCGGGCAGTACGGCATTGATGCGCGGGCTCTGCAGTTTCTGCTGGGCCAGCATGTAGGCCATGTTTTCGGCATGCGCCAGCGAGGTGGCATGCGGCACCACGCGGTTGACGCCGGCGCTGATCACCCGGTCATCGGCGTCAAACAACACCGCACCGAAGGGGCCGCCGCTGGCGTATTCCACGTTCAGGCGTGACAGCTCGATGGCCAGGGCCACCTTGGCCGCATCGCCCGGGTAGCTGGCGCCCAGATCAACGGCCTCGTGCACCCAGACCGGCAGGGTGAGATGAACTTGCGCTTGCAGCATGGCAACTCCTTGGCAATGACCCGGACCGGGCGGACGCGCAAACGGACCGGCGGGCCGGTCCGTTTGGCAGGTGCCTACCCGGCCCGCAAGCCGGTTGGCAGGCCAGCTTACTTGCTGGCCCAGGTGTCGCGCAGGGTCACCGCGCGGTTGAACACCGGCTTGTCGGCGCTGTGGTCGCGGCGGTCGGCCACGAAGTAGCCGGTGCGCTCGAACTGGAAGGCGGTTTCCGGCGCGGCAATCGCGGCGGCCGGCTCGACATAGCCGCTGACGACCTTGCGCGATTCCGGGTTGAGATAATCGCGGTAGGTCTTGCCTTCGGATTCATCGTCCGGGTTCTCCACCGAGAACAGGCGGTCATACAGGCGGATTTCCGCTTCCACCGCATGTGCTGCGCTGACCCAGTGGATGGTGCCCTTGACCTTGCGGTTGGCACCTTCCATGCCCGGGCGCGATTCCGGGTCCAGCCAGCCACGCAGCTCGACCACGTTGCCGGCGTCGTCCTTGATCACTTCATCCACGCGGGCAATGCCGGCGCCGCGCAGGCGGATCTCGCCGCCCGGCACCAGGCGCTTCCAGCCCTTGGGCGGGACTTCGGCAAAGTCCTCGCGCTCGATCCACAGCTCGCGCGAGAACGGCACCTGGCGGCTGCCGAAGCTCTCGTCCTTCGGATGGTTGGAGAAGGTCAGCGATTCTTCATGGCCATCGGCCAGGTTGGTCAGCACCAACTTCAGCGGCTCGACCACGGCCATGCGGCGGGCCGCGGCGCTGTCCAGGTCCTCGCGCAGGGCGCCTTCCAGGATGGAGAAGTCGATCAGCGAATTCTGCTTGGAGATGCCCACGCGCTCGGCAAACAGGCGCATCGCGGCCGGGCTGTAGCCACGGCGGCGCAGGCCCTGCAGGGTCGGCATGCGCGGGTCGTCCCAGCCATCCACCAGGTTCTCGGTGACCAGGGCCATCAGCTTGCGCTTGCTCATCACCGTGTAGTTGATGTTCAGGCGCGAGAACTCGATCTGGCGCGGCTTGGCCGCTTCACGCGGGAAACCGGCATCGACCAGCGGCTGGGTCAGGGCGTCGTCAGCGGCGAAGTTGACGTTGTCCACGCACCAGTCGTAGAGCGGGCGGTGGTCTTCGAATTCCAGCGTGCACAGCGAGTGGGTGATGCCTTCCAGCGCATCGCCCAGGGCGTGGGCGAAGTCGTACATCGGGTAGATCGGCCACTTGTTGCCGGTGTTCTGGTGCTCGACGTGCTTGATCCGGTAGATCGCCGGGTCACGCAGGTTGATGTTGCCGCTGGCCATGTCGATCTTGGCGCGCAGGGTGCGCGCACCGTCGGCGAACTCGCCGGCGCGCATGCGTGCGAACAGGTCCAGGTTCTCCTCGACACTGCGGTTGCGGTACGGCGATTCGCGGCCCGGCTCGGTCAGCGAGCCACGGTAGGCGCGCACTTCTTCGGCCGACAGGTCGCAGACAAAGGCCTTGCCGTCGGTGATCAGCTTCCGGGCGGCCAGGTAGTAGGCGTCGAAGTAGTCCGAGGCGTGGCGCAGCTCGTTCCAGGCAAAGCCCAGCCAGCGCACGTCGTCCTGGATGGCGGCCACGTATTCCGGGTCTTCCTTGGCCGGGTTGGTGTCGTCAAAGCGCAGGTTGCACACGCCGGCGAACTCGCCGGCAATGCCGAAGTTCAGGCAGATCGACTTGGCATGGCCGATGTGCAGGTAGCCGTTGGGCTCGGGCGGGAAGCGGGTCTTGATCGCGGTGTGCTTGCCGCTGGCCAGGTCCTCGCGGACGATCTGGCGGATGAAGTCACGCTTTTCGGCCGGGGCGGCTTCCGGCGCGTTGCCGGCATTGGGGGCGGTGTTCTCGGACATGATCGCTGCAGGGCTTGAAATCTGACCGTCTAGTCTAGCGCGAAGGCGGCCGCTGGGCCCGGGCGGCGTGCAGGCCGGGCAGGTTCGCGTTCAAGCCGGGCCGGGCCGGGCGCTAGACTGGGCAGCCCCCAGCTCCAGACGAGGTTGCCCATGTTGCCGTTGGCATCACTGATCCGTGGAATCGGCGCGTTCAAGCAGCGCCTGCCCCAAGCCGAGGACGCCCTGCCTGGGCGGGCCGAGCCGTTGCCCCTGCACAACCAGCACTTCGTCAACGGCCAGCCGCTGCGCGGGGAGTTCCCGGGCATGGCGACCATCGACCTGGGCCTGGGCTGCTTCTGGGGCGCCGAACGCCGCTTCTGGCAGCTGCCGGGGGTGGTCACCACCGCGGTGGGTTACCAGGGCGGTTTCACCCCCAACCCGACCTACGAGGAAAGCTGCACCGGCCTGACCGGCCACACCGAGGTGGTGCGGGTGGTGTTCGACCCGGCCCAGGTCAGCCTGGACAGCGTGCTGCGCACCTTCTGGGAGAGCCACGACCCGACCCAGGGCATGCGTCAGGGCAATGATGTGGGCACTTGCTACCGCTCGGCGGTCTACTGCCACAGCGCCGCGCAATACGCGGCCGCGCAGGCCAGTGCGGCGGTGTACCAGCAGCAGCTGGAGGCCGCCGGTTACGGGCCGATCACCACCGAAATCGCCTTCCCGGCACCGCCGTTCTATTACGCCGAGGATTACCACCAGCAGTACCTGGCCAAGAATCCGGGTGGCTATTGCGGCCTGGGCGGTACCGGGGTGGGCTGCCCGATCGGCCTGGGTCTGGATGACTGAGGCCGCGTCAGGGCCGACCCTGCTGGTGGTCTGGCACAGCCTGAGCGGGGCCACCGCGGCGGCGGTGCAGGCCCTGTGCGAGGCTGCCCGCGCCCAAGGCGAGGATCAGCTGCAGGTGCGCATGCTGCATGCCAGCGCCGCCGGTGCCACCGACGTGCTGGCCTGCGATGCCCTGGTGCTGGCCACGCCGGAAACCCTGGGCTCGATCAGCGGGCTGATGAAGGATTTCCTGGACCGCAGTTATTACCCGGTGCTGGGCCAGCGTCCCGGGCTGCCGGCAGGGCTGGTGGTGGTGGCTGGTTCCGATGGCGCGCCGACCCTGTTGCAGCTGCGGCGGGTGCTGGCCGGCTGGGGCATGCGCGAGGTGTGCGAACCCTTGCGCCTGTGCACCCAGGCGCAGAGCGCGGCGGCGATTGCCGCGGCCAAGCAGCTCAGCGCCGATCAGCGTGCGGCGGCGGCCGAATTCGGCGCCACCCTGGCTGCCGGCCTGGTGCTGGGCGTGTTCTGAGTGCGGCGCCGGGCAAGGCTCACAGCACTTCCAGCCCGCACACATAGACCACCTCGCAGGCCCCGGCGCCGCTGTCGCTGCGGCTCAGCGAGCTGCGCCAGCGCCAGTGGTCGTCGGTTTCCACGTTGACCAGCCAGCCGTGCAGGCGGATGGTCTGGTCGGTCTTGATCCGTGCCAGTGCGGCGGCGATGTCCGCATTGCCCGGGATCATGTGCATGTTGGCGCTGTGGTCGCGGATCTGCGTTGGCGCCAGCGGTGGGGCACCCTGCCAGCGGTAGTGGTACCAGCGCCCGGACTGGGAGATGGTCAGCTGGGCGAGCACGTCATCGTGGCTCATCGGCCCCCAGCCCAGGGCCAGGTCCAGTGGCGAAAAGCGTGCTTCGGCGCCGTGCCGGTAGGCCTTGCTGCCCAGTACCCGGGCCTGCAGGCTGAAGCCGGCCAGGGCGGTGATGCGGCCATCGGCATGCGGCAGGACCAGGCCACCCGGCGCGTCGGTCTGCAGTGGTGCCTGGGCCAGGCTGCGCGTTGTGGCCGGAGGCAGCGGGCAGCCCGGGGCGCGGGTGTTGCCGGGGCGGTGGTCGGCAGGCGCGGGGCGCAGGGTCCACCAGGCGCTGAGGCCGAGCACGCCGGCCATCAATAGCAACACATGGCTGGCTTTCAGGCGCATGGGCAGGTCCGCCGCAGGGTTGGAAGGGGATCAGCCATTGCCGCAGGCACACAGGCAGCGGCAATGGCGGCTGGTCATGGCTTACGGGCTGACCAGGGCTTCGGCGGGGCTGACCTGGCTGACGCGCAGGCGCAGCTTGCGCCCGCCGGGGGCGTTCCAGTCGATGCTCTGGCCCACGGTCAGGCCAAGCAGGGCGGTGCCTACCGGTGCCAGGATGGAGACCCGGCCAAGGTCCACATTGGCCTCGTGCGGGTAAACCAGGGTCAGGGTGTGCACATCACCGGTCAGCTCGTCCTCGCACTGCACGGTGGTGTGCATGCTGACGGTGCCGGCGGGAACCTGGTCCGGGGCGACGATCTGGGCCCGGTTCAACTCATCGGCCAGGGTCGCGGCGGCCGGGTTGCGGGCATGGGTGGGAGACTCGAGCATGGCATCCAGACGGGCCAGGTCGTGGCTGGAAACGATGATCGACGGCGGCAGGCCACTGTTGGTCGGCATGGTGTGTGTTCCTCGGATGAACGGCGCAAACGAAAAATGCAGAACAGGCGGCACCTTGGCAGCGCCGCCTGTCTGGATTGTCGGTCGCCGGCCTGTCGGGCCGGCATGTGCTGATCATCGCCGCTGTGTGAAGCCGGTGCAATGGGGCGGCCGGGCAAGCGCTGCCCGCACAGCCCGGGCCGGAACTTCAGCCCGGCTGCTGGGGCAGGGCCGGGGCGCTGTCGCTGCGCAGCTGGAACAGTTCCGGCGGCACGGCGCGGAACAGCTCGGCCAGTTGCTCCAGAAAACCGGTCATGGCCGAGGAGCGGCGCCAGACCAGGCCGATGCGCCGGCTCGGTGCGCCCGGGCCCTGGAAGCCGCGCAACTGCACATTGCCCGGCAGGGCCACCGGCGGCTGTACCGCCAGCATCGGCAGCAGGGTGATGCCGACATTGGCGGCCACCATCTGGCGCAGGGTTTCCAGGCTGGTGGCCTGGAAGCCGCTCTTCTCGCTGGCGCCGGCCAGCTGGCACACATTCAGGGCCTGGTCGCGCAGGCAGTGGCCGTCTTCCAGCAGCAGCAGGCGGTGGTTGGTCAGGTCGTCCATGTGCAGCTGCGGGCGGCCGGCCAGTTCGTGTTCTTCGGGTACGGCCAGCACGAAGGGTTCCTCGAACAGGAACTCGGCCTGCAGTTGTTCGTCGGCCAGCGGCAGGGCCAGCACCACGGCATCGAGCTTGCCATCACGCAGGCGGGCCAGCAGCACGTCGCTCTTTTCCTCCACCAGCAGCAGTTCCAGCTTGGGGAAACGCTGGCGTACCAGCGGCACCACATGCGGCAGCAGGTACGGGCCCAGGGTGGGGAAGATGCCCAGACGCACGGTGCCCGCTTCCGGGTCGCGCGAGCGGCGGGCCGCTTCCTTCATCTGGTCCACCTCGGCCACGATGGCGCGGGCGCGGTCGGCGGCTTCGCGTCCGGCCGGGGTCAGCATCACCTTGCGCGGGGCGCGCTCGACCAATGAAACACCCAGCTCGTCCTCCAGCTTGCGGATCTGGGTGGACAGCGTGGGCTGGCTGACATAACAGGCAGCGGCAGCACGGCCGAAGTGCTTGTGGTCAGCCAGGGCCACCAGGTATTTGAGGTCGCGCAGGTTCATTGTGAAGGTCTCTTGTGGGCTGGCCGGAGGGCAAAGCCCTCCGGTTGGCTGGACGGTCGCAAACTTACTTGGCCGGGGCCGAACTGCGGATCAGGTGGTCAAAGGCGGCCAGCGAGGCGGTCGCACCGGCACCCACGGCAATCACAATCTGCTTGTACGGTACGGTGGTGCAGTCACCGGCGGCAAATACGCCCGGGACATTGGTCTGGCCGCGCTCGTCGATGACGATCTCGCCGCGGTTGCTCAGCTCCACCGTGCCCTTGAGGAACTCGGTGTTGGGCAGCAGGCCGATCTGCACAAAGATGCCTTCCAGGTCGACGGTGTTGGAGGCGCCGTTGGTGCGGTCGGTGTAGACCAGGCCGGTGACCTTGTTGCCGTCGCCACGCACTTCGGTGGTCTGGGCATTCATGATCACGTTGACATTGGCCAGGCTGTGCAGCTTGTTCTGCAGCACCTGGTCAGCGCGCAGGGCCGAGCCGAACTCGATCAGGGTGACATGGCTGACGATGCCGGCCAGGTCGATGGCAGCTTCCACGCCGGAGTTGCCGCCGCCGATCACCGCCACGCGCTTGCCCTTGAACAGCGGGCCGTCGCAGTGCGGGCAGTAGGCCACACCCTTGTTGCGGTACTCCTCTTCACCGGGCACCTCCATCTTGCGCCAGCGGGCGCCGGTGGACAGGATCACCGTCTTGGACTTGAGCGAAGCGCCGTTTTCCAGCTGCACTTCGACCAGGCCGTCATCGCCGGCCGGGATCAGGGCAGTGGCCTTCTGCAGGTTCATCACGTCCACCTCGTACTGCTTGACGTGCGCCTCCAGGGCCATGGCCAGCTTCGGGCCTTCGGTTTCCTGCACCGAGATGAAGTTCTCGATGGCCATGGTGTCCAGCACCTGGCCACCGAAGCGCTCGGCGGCAACGCCGGTGCGGATGCCCTTGCGGGCAGCATAGATGGCTGCCGCCGCGCCAGCCGGGCCACCGCCCACCACCAGCACGTCAAAGGCCGACTTGTCGTTGATCTTGGCTGCTTCGCGCTTGGCTGCGCCGGTGTCCAGCTTGGCCACGATCTGCTCGATGCTCATGCGGCCCGAATCAAACATCACCCCGCCCTGGAACACCATCGGCACCGCCATCACCTGACGCTGCTCGACTTCGGCCTGGAAAGCGCCGCCTTCGATCACGGTGGTGCGGATGTTCGGGTTGACGATGGCCATCAGCGACAGTGCCTGGACCACGTCCGGGCAGTTGTGGCAGGTCAGGGACATGTAGACGTCAAAATCGAACTCGCCTTCGATGGCCTTGATCGCATCGATAACCGACTGCTCGACCTTCGGCGGGTGGCCGCCGGTCCACAGCAGGGCCAGCACCAGCGAGGTGAACTCATGACCCAGCGGCAGGCCGGCAAAACGCACGCCGCTGCTCTGGCCTTCACGGGCGACCACAAACGACGGACGACGCTCGTTGCTGCCATCGGTGTCCAGGCTGATCTTGCCGGCGCCGGCTTCCACGATGTCGGCCAGCAGGCCGCGCATTTCCTGCGCAGTGGCACTGTCATCGAGGCTGGCGATCAGGCGGATCGGCTGGCGCAGCAGGCCCATGTATTGCTGGAGCTGGGACTTGAGGGTTTCGTCGAGCATGGGGAGCTTCCTTGGATCAAGGCAAAACGGGGGGAGGGCGCGGTTGCCGCAGGCAAGCGCCAGAAAAAGTAGGGGGGAACCACAGCGGGCTTGGAGAGGCTGGCTGGCGCGGGCTTGCTGGCGCAAACCGGCTGTGGTTCACCCCCACACCCGCCGCGGACGGCGGGGGGGGAGTGCAGTGGCAGCAACGTGGGCGGTTGACCGTTCCGCGTTGCCCTCCACTGGTTTTGGCAATTAGATCTTGCCGACCAGGTCCAGCGACGGGGTCAGGGTCTGGGCGCCTTCCTTCCACTTGGCCGGGCACACCTGGTTCGGGTTGGCGGCGGTGAACTGGGCAGCCTTCAGCTTGCGCAGGGTTTCGGAGACGTCACGGGCGATCTCGTTGGAGTGCACTTCCATGGTCTTGATCACGCCTTCCGGGTTGATCACGAAGGTGCCGCGCAGGGCCAGGCCTTCTTCAGCGATGTGCACGTTGAAGGCGTTGGTCATCTGGTGGGTCGGGTCGCCGACCAGCGGGAACTTGGCCTTGCCGACGGCCGGCGAGGTTTCGTGCCACACCTTGTGCGAGAAGTGGGTGTCGGTGGTGACGATGTACACCTCGGCGCCGGCCTTCTGGAACTCGGCATAGTTGTCAGCCGCGTCTTCGATTTCGGTCGGGCAGTTGAAGGTGAAGGCAGCCGGCATGAAGATCACGACCGACCACT
This sequence comes from Stenotrophomonas ginsengisoli, assembly GCF_001431485.1. Lineage (GTDB taxonomy): Bacteria > Pseudomonadota > Gammaproteobacteria > Xanthomonadales > Xanthomonadaceae > Stenotrophomonas > Stenotrophomonas ginsengisoli. The sequence goes on from NZ_LDJM01000019.1 coordinate 10,472, forward strand.
TGCCCTTCATGGTCTCGTCGGAGACTTCGATGAACTGGCCGTTGTGGAAGGCGTTGGTCTTGAACGGGGCGACCTGGGTATTGATCAGCGAGGACATGAAAGTTCCTTATCAGTTGCAGGGAGGGGTGAAGCGATGGGGGAAGATTAATAGGCTGTGTCTAATGCATCAAATGAATTTGATAGATCAATTTGATAGATTTTGTCTATCGACATTCCGGTGTTGCCACTGCAGACGATATGGGGCAGCTGTCGTAGCACTTCAAGTCACCGGCCCTTTTCACCTGCCGGTGCGTCTGCACCGCCTGTGTCGATGGCTGGCCAGCCGGCGCGGTGCGTTAAGCTGCAGCGCCTTCAAAACTCCCGTGTCCTGCCATGTCCGTGCCACTCCCCGCCACCGCCTGCGCCGCCGATCTGCTGGCCTGGGCCGGCCATCATCTGCCCACGCCCGAAGGCCGGGCCGAGGCGCGGCTGTTGCTGCTGCATGTGCTCGGGCAGGCGCCGGCCTGGCTGTACAGCCATGACCGTGACCCACTGGATGAGGCGTCGGCGCGCCGTTTCGGCGAGCTGGTGGTGCGCCGTGCGGCCGGCGAACCGGTGGCCTACCTGACCGGCAGCCGTGGGTTTTGGACCCTGGACCTGGCGGTGACCCCGGCCACCCTGATTCCGCGCCCGGAAACCGAGCTGTTGGTGGAACAGGCCCTGGCCCGCCTGCCCGATGACGGGCGCCCGCTGCGCATTGCCGACATGGGCACCGGCACCGGTGCCATCGCCCTGGCCCTGGCCGCCGAGCGACCTCAGGCGATGGTGCTGGCCACCGACCTGCTCGGCCCGACCCTGGCGGTGGCGGTGGGCAACGCCCAGCGCAACGGCATTGCCAATGTGTCCTTCCGCCGTGGCAGCTGGTACCGCGCGCTGGGCCGTGACCGCTTCGATCTGATCGTCTCCAACCCGCCCTACATCCGGGCCGATGACGCCCATCTGGGCCAGGGCGATGTGCGTTTCGAGCCGCCGCCGGCACTGGCTTCCGGTGAGGATGGCCTGGACGCGATCCGCCTCATCGCCGCCGGCGTCAACGACCACCTGGTGCCCGGTGGCTGGCTGCTGCTCGAGCACGGCTGGCACCAGGGCCAGGAGGTACGCGAGCTGCTCGCCGCCGCTGGTCTGGAGGCGGTTCAAACCGTGGTCGACCTGGAAGGGCGTGACCGGGTCAGCCTGGGGCGTCGCCCCGGGCAGTCGATCTGGGATTGAGCCCTGTGTGCGGCCTGCTTGCCGCGCGTCAATCGCTGGCAGGCGCTGGGCCGATCATGGCCGGCGGCGCTAGACTGGCCACTTGCCCAACCGCAGGTGTTCCATGCGCACGCTGTATCCCGAGATCGAACCGTTTGACGTCGGTACCCTGAAGGTCGACGACCGCCATACCCTTTATTTCGAGCAGTGCGGCAACCCGGCCGGCAAGCCGGTGGTGATGCTGCACGGTGGCCCGGGCGGCGGCTGCACCCTGAAGATGCGCCGTTTCCACGACCCGGCCAAGTACCGCATCATCCTGTTCGACCAGCGTGGTGCCGGCCGTTCCACCCCGCATGCCGACCTGGTGGACAACACCACCTGGGACCTGGTGGCCGACATCGAGAAGCTGCGCGAGCACCTGGGTGTGGACAGCTGGCAGGTGTTTGGCGGCAGCTGGGGCTCGACCCTGGCCCTGGCCTATGCCCAGAGCCACCCGCAGCGAGTCACCGAACTGGTGCTGCGCGGCATCTTCATGCTGCGCCGCTGGGAGCTGGAGTGGTTCTACCAGGAGGGCGCCAGCCGCCTGTTCCCGGATGCCTGGGAACACTACCTGGCACCGATTCCGGCGGTGGAGCGGCACGACCTGATTTCCGCCTTCCACCGCCGCCTGACCAGCGAGGACGAAGCCACCCGTCTGGCCGCGGCCAAGGCCTGGAGCGTGTGGGAAGGGGCGACCAGCTACCTGCATGTGGATGGCGACTTCATCAGCAGCCATGAAGATCCGAAATTCGCCCTGGCCTTCGCCCGCATCGAGAACCACTACTTCGTCAACGGTGGCTTCTTCGAGGTCGAGGACCAGCTGCTGCGCGACGCGCACAAGATCGCCCACATCCCGGGTGTGATCGTGCACGGCCGTTACGACGTGGTCTGCCCGATCGCCAATGCCTGGGACCTGCACAAGGTGTGGCCCAAGGCCGAGTTGATCATCAACCCGGGCAGCGGCCATTCGGCTTTCGAGGCCGAGCATGTGCACGCGCTGGTCCAGGCCACCGACCGCTTCGCCGGTTGATCGGCTGAGCATCAGGAGATGCGCAAAGGGCGGCCCACGGGCCGCCCTTTGTCGTTGTTGCCTGCCGGCTCAGGTGAGCCCGTGCAGCAGGGGTGGCAGCAACCGGGCCAGGCGCTGGGCCCAGGCCGCCTGGCCGGCGGCATCGGCAATCAGGTCCTGACGGATTTCGATTTCCACATAGGCCAGGCCGCGTGCTTCGGCATGCACATTGGCCGCGTAATCGCTGTCATCGCTCACTGCGTAGGGCTGGTTGTCGCCCACCACCAGGTCGCCTTCGGCCTGCAGTGCGCCGAGCAGGCGCCGGGCCAGGCGGGTGTCGCGGTTGTAGAGCACGCCGCAATGCCAGGGGCGGGCAAGGCCGCCCATCACCGGGGTGAAGCTGTGCAGCAACACCAGTACGCAGGGCTGGCCGGCCTGCTGGCGGCGGTCCAGCTCGCTGCTGATGCATTGGTGGTAAGGCGCATGGATGGCCTGGATGCGGGCCTGGCGCTGCAGGGCGTCCAGATGCTGGTTGGCGCCAATGGCCGTACCGTCGCTCACCGCTGGAATCAGGGTGGGCGAGGCGTACGGGCGGTTGCAGTCGATCACCAGGCGCGAGTAGTGCTGCTCGATCGCCCAGGCATCCAGGGCTGCGGCCAACTGCCGGGTTACCCCGGCAATGCCGATGTCCCAGCCGATGTGGCGGTCGATTTCCCCGGCCGGCAGGCCCAGGTCGCCCAGCGCGGCCGGAATGGCCTGGCCGGCATGGTCGGCCACCAGCACGAAGGGCGAGCGCCCGTGTGGCCGGTGCAGCGTGTACACGGCCGCATCATCGCTGCCCAGCAGGCGCAGTGGCAGGTTGCCGTCAGCCACGCGGGGTGCCGTCCAGGTGATGTTCGATCATCCACAGTCCGGCCCACAGCTTGGCATCGAGCTGGTAGCCCTGGGCGATCTTCTCCACCAGCCAGGCCGCGGCCTGGGCGCGCGGGACTTCGTGCACGGTGATGTCCTCGCTGTCATCGCCGCCGCCGTTGCCGACCTTGCGCAGGCCGGTGGCGCGCACGAAGGCGATCTTCTCGTTGCTGGCCCCGGCCGAGGTCGGGCCGATCATCAGCACCTCGGCCTGCTCGGCAGTCCAGCCGGTTTCCTCTTCCAGCTCGCGTACGGCCGAGACCTCGATCGACTCGCTGGCGTCGATGTCACCGACCAGGCCGGCCGGCATCTCGATGCACTTGGCCTGCAGCGGGACACGGAACTGCTCCACGAACAGCACCTTGTCCTCGGGGGTGACGGCAATGATGATCGCGGCCAGCCCGTTGGCATGGGTGCGTTCGGAATATTCCCAGGTGCCGCGCACCAGCATGCGCTGGTACTTGCCTTCATAAACCACACGTGGTGCCGAGGTATCAGTGCTCACAAACACTCCAGAAGGTCAGTTGGATTCGGGCAGGGCCAGGCCAGCGGCGGCAAACAGCCGGCGCCGGGTCATCGGGCCCATGCGCAGGTGCTGGGTCAGGCCATCGAGCATCTGGCCATCGGCCGGTGCACGTTGCAAGTCCGCCGCTGCCGGCACCGGGGCATCACAGGCCACGGTGGTCAGCTGGCGGAACAGCAGGGCCTGCTGGTGCTGTTCGCGCAGGCGGGCGGCCACTGCCGCCGCACCACGCAGGCGCAGGAAGGCGACCTCGTCAAGGCGTTCGAGCAGGGTGTCCAGGCTGCCGAAATGGGCCAGCAGGATCGCCGCGGTCTTGGCACCGACGCCGCTGACCCCGGGGATGTTGTCCACCGCATCGCCGCACAGGGCCAGGTAATCGGCGATCTGGTGGGCATGCACGCCATAGCGGGCCTTGACCTCGTCCACTCCCCAGCGCTGCTGGCGCGGCATGTCCCATTGCTGGTCCTGATCGACCAGCAGCTGCGACAGGTCCTTGTCGGCAGACAGGATCAGCCCGCGCAGGCCGGCCTGGCGGCCCTGCAGCAGGGCACTGCCGATAAGGTCATCGGCCTCGTAATCATGGTGGGCCAGCACCCGCAGGCCCAGTGCCGCGCACAAGGCCTTGCAATGGGCAAACTGGCGCCGCAGCTCTTCCGGGGCGGGGTCGCGGTTGGCCTTGTAGGCCGGATACAGACGGTGGCGGAAGCAGCTGTCCAGGGCCTCGTCAAAGGCAATGGCGATGTGCTGCGGGCGCTCGCGCTCGAGCAGCTCGAGCAGGAAACGGGCAAAGCCGTGCACGGCGTGCACCGGCCAGCCCTGGGCATCGGTCATGTCCGGCGGCATCGAGTGCCAGGCGCGGAATACATAAATGCTGGCGTCTACCAGGTACAGCGGGGACTTCATCGGGTTGGTGGGTTCCATTCGGTCAGCAGGCTGGCCAGGGCCGGGCGTTCGCGGTCAGGTACGTCCATCTTCGGGGTGCCGATATGGATGAAGCCGACGATGCGTTCATCTGCGGCCAGGCCCAGGTGTTCGGCCAGCGGGCGGTCTTCGGCCATCCAGGCGGTCAGCCACTGGGCACCGAAACCCAGGGCATGGGCAGCGTGGAGCAGGTTCATGCACACGCAGCCGGCGGTGAGCAGCTGCTCCCATTCGGGCACCTTGGGGTTGGGCCGGGGCCGGGCGATCACGGTGATGATCACCGGCGCATGGCTGAAACGGACGCGGTCCTTCTCGATCATCGCCTCGGCGGCGGGGTTGCGCTGGGCGCTGCGCACGGCCATGAACTGGCCCAGGGCCTCACGCGCGGCGTCCTGGATCAGCAGCAGCCGGAACGGCACCAGCTTGCCGTGGTCGGGCACGCGGATGGCCGCTTCCAGCAAGGCCTGCAGGCTGGCGGCATCCGGAGCGGGCAGGCCGAGTTGGCGCGACGGGGTGGAATGACGCTCGAGCAGGGCGCTCAACGGCAGATCAGCTCGCATGCGGGCTCGAATCAGGCGGGGGAGTGGGCAGTATAGGCCGGGGTGGGCGGTGCTACCGGTGGGGCTAGATGAATGCCGACCATCCGCGCCGTGGCTGGTCTGGGTGAAGGGCTGGTGACGGAGGTGGTGTATGTGTGACGCTGTGCGTCAACTCCCGGTTTGATCTGCGACCCGGGTCACGGAGCGGGTTCAGCCTAAATCATACGATGTGCCCTGCAACACTGGGGGACCGGCATCGGTCTGGCGGCTGGCTCTGTAAAATGCCTGTGGGCATGGAACCTGAGTGTATGAATTTCGAACAGAACACCCCGCAACGCGATGCGCGTCTGCTGGCCGCTGCCAGCGAACTGGCCCTGCCCGGGCTGGGCGAGGCGTTTGCCGCCGCGTTGACCCGGTTTGACGATGCCCTGTTTGACCGCGCCGAGCGTGCCGGTAGCTCGCAGCCGCAGTTTCTGGATGCGATGCGCGAGCTGCGGCTGCGCCGCGATTACATCCTTGCCGCCTTCAACGGCCACCTGCGCCAAGCCTGGCGGGCGCTGGAGGCGGGCCTGCCGCTGTCGGCCGAACGCGTGCTGGCCGGGGAATCCGGTGAGGGGGGGCTGAGCCTGGTGCCCGAGCATGTGCTCGAGTCGCGCCTGGCCGTGCGCAATTTCGCCACCGTGCTGCTGCGTGACTGCAAGCAGCAGCTGGCGCGTATCGATCGCCGTATCGGCTGGGTCGCCGGTGGCCTGGAACTGGATGCCGACAGCAACCCGGTCGGCCCGGAACATGTGGCGGTGGCCATCCACCAGGCCTTTGCCAGCAGTGACCTCAGTGCCGAGGCGCGCCTGGTGGTGATCAAGCTGTGCGAGCGCGAGCTCAGCCCGGCCATCTCCAAAATCTACGAATCCCTGGATGCCTGCCTGGCCAGTGCCGGGGTGCTGCCGCAGGTGGCACCGCTGCGCCGCACGCCTGCCGCGCCGCCCCCGCCGCCAGCCAGTCTGGAAGACAACCCGGCAGCCGATGATGACAGCCAGTATGCGCCGGCCTGGGCGCAGCGCTTTGTGGACCGCTGGGCCCACAGTACCGGGCGCATGGAAGCGGGCGCTGCTGCCGGTGGTGGTCGTGGCATGGGAGGCGAGGCCGATGGCCTGTCCAACCCGGCCGTACTGCTGGACGCGCTCAACGAGCTGCTGGCGCAGCGCCGTGGCGCCGAGTCGCCGGTCCCGCTGCAGGGCGAGCGTGCGCTCAATTCGCGCGAAATGATGAACGTGCTCTCCCTGCTGCAGAGCACCCCCAGTGCCACCCTGAGTGCGGCCATTGGCGAGCACGGGGAGTCGCTGGCGCAGCGGCTCAAGAGCGAGGTGCTGCATTCGGCCGGCCAGCTGGGCATGGCCCCGGGCAGTACCCGCCTGGATGCGGCAGACGAGGACGCCATTGACCTGGTCGGCATGCTGTTTGACGTGATGCTCGACGAACGTGACCTGGCCGGCCGCTCGCGCGAGCTGATCGGGCGCTTGATCGTGCCGTTCGTCAAGGTGGCCCTGCTGGACCGCCGCATGTTCGTGCAGAAGACCCACCCGGCCCGCAAGCTGCTCAATTCCCTGGCCGAGGCCTGCGAGGGCAACACCGGGCAGACCCCGGCCGAGCGCGTGCTGATGGGCAAGGTCGAGGAAATCACCGAACGGCTGGTGGCCGAGTTCAATGAGAATCTGGCCATCTTCCTGACCCTGGAGGAGGAATTCCGCGATTTCCTGATCCAGCACCGGCGCAAGGTGGAGATCGCCGAGCGCCGCGCGGCCGAAACCCAGCGTGGCCAGGAGCGTCTGGAGCAGGCGCGCCGGCGTGCGGCTGCCGAAGTGGCGCGCCGGGTGGACGGGCAGGAAGACATGCCCAAGGCCATCGTCGACTTCCTGTCCTCGCCCTGGCAGCACCACCTGGCCCTGTGCCTGTTGCGCGAGGGCGACGAGGCCCAGCAGGCGGCTGCCGAATCCCTGCAGTTGGCCGATGCCATCATCGACGAGCTGGGCGAGGCGCGCCGGCACATTGTCGGCAAGCCGTGGCTGCAGGCCCAGCATCTGGGCCTGCGCAAGATCTTTGCCAGCATCGGCCTGCACGATGATGCCGCCGCCACGGCCATCGATGCCCTGCATGACACCCTGCAGGCGGTGGCCGAACGCCGTCCCGAAGATGCACGCGAGTTGCCCGAGTTGCCGCAGGTGGTCCTGCCCAGTGCGCCGGCCACCGAGGCACCGTCCGAAGAACTGCAGCAGGCCGCGGCCAGCGAGAACTTCGATCACGCCGATGCGGATCGTTTCCGGCAGCTGGCTGTGGGTACCTGGCTGGACTTCATCGACAAGGATGGCAAGGTCCAGGCGGGCAAGCTGTCCTGGGTCAGCCCGATTTCCGGGCGCCTGTTGTTCGTCAACCGCCGTGGCGTGCGTTTCTGCGTGGCCTCGCCGGAGGAGCTGGCAGTGATGGTGCAGCTGGGCCGCCTGCGCGCCCATGCCAGCGATGGTGCTTTTGACAGCGCGATGCAGGGCGTGATCGACCGTCTGGATGCCAACGCGGGAAATGACCTGGCGGCCAAGGCGCCGCCCGCAGCCCCGACCGTGCACTGATCCGCCTTGGGATCGTGAAATGACAACGCCGGCCTTGGGCCGGCGTTGTCGTTTGTGGCAATGCGGTTGTGTGGCGGCGTGCTGTCAGCGGCCCCGGTGCGGGCGCGCCAGCCAGTAACCGGTAAGCAGGGCGGCCAGCAGCCAGAGCACATCGACCAGGCCGTTGAACAGGCTGGCGTAGGTCCAGGCCAGGTGAGGGCCCAGACGCTGGGCCGAGAGCACCAGGTCCAGCCCCATCATCATGCCGATGCGCCCGGCGATGATGCCCCAGTTGGCCAGCACGATGATGGCCAGCACGCTGGCCAGGGTGATGGCCAGGCGCAGGCGGCCGCGTGGCAGGGTGCCCAGGTGCAGCATCCAGCTCACCTGCAGGGCGGCCACGACCGCCATCCAGCTCGATTGCCGGTCATTGCCCAGGGCCAGTACGATCCAGGCCAGGGTGGCCACGCTGCCGCCCAGCAGCAGCATTGCCGGCCAGAGCCAGTGGCGGGTACGGGAAGAGCGCTGTGCAGGCATGCCGCGATCCATCAAAGAGTCACAGCATAGCTGGCCTTCAGCGCAAGGTGGGCGAGTCGGATAAAATAGGACCATTGCAGGACTGTTCCTGCGTAGTCCTCCGTTCAGCCCATGTACTCCCGCAGCAGCGAACCGATTCATTTTGAGCGTGATTGTCAGGCGGTGATGGTGCCGCAGGGCGACACCGTGACCCTGCCGGCCGGCAGCTATGGCTACATCACCCAGGCCCTGGGTGGCAGCTATACCGTGTTTGTCGAAGGCAACCTGTTCCGGATTGCCGGCAAGGATGGCGATGCCATCGGCAAGGACGCGCCGGCCCCGCTGGAGCTGGCTGCCGATGCCAGTGACGAGGACGTCGAACGTCTGGTCTGGCAGCAGCTGCGCACCTGTTTTGACCCGGAGATTCCGGTCAACATCGTTGATCTGGGCCTGGTCTACGAGGCGCATGTGCTGCATGACGATGCCGACAAGCGCAAGGTCGAGGTCAAGATGACCCTGACCGCCCCGGGCTGCGGCATGGGCGAGGTGCTGGTGGATGATGTGCGCTCCAAGCTGGAGCTGATCCCGACCATTGCCGAAGCCGATGTCGAGCTGGTGTTCGATCCGCCGTGGGGCCGCCACATGATGAGCGAGGAAGCCCGCCTGGAAACCGGAATGCTGTAAGCGCCGGTGCATTGCAGCGGGCAGTGACGTGACGGTCATGGTGTAATTGGCCGGTGATGCCACGCGCCGCCAGCCTTTGGCGGCGCCCGTCCTACTGCAACTGACAGGAAAACCGTCGTGTCCGAGTCCTCGTTGAACTTCACCGTCACCGCCAACCCCGCACCGCGTACCGAGCAGCAGCGCGCGCAGATCCTGGAGAAGCCGGGTTTCGGTGTCCATTTCACTGACCACATGGTGGCCATCCGTTGGCAGAAGGAGGCCGGCTGGCACGACGCGCAGGTGATGCCGTACGGGCCGATCAGCCTGGATCCGGCCGCGGCCGTGCTCCATTACGGGCAGGAAATCTTCGAGGGCATCAAGGCCTACCGCCACGCGGATGGCTCGATCTGGACCTTCCGCCCGCAGGCCAACGGTGCGCGTCTGCAACGCTCGGCCGCGCGCCTGGCCTTGCCGCAGCTGCCGGTGGAACTGTTCACCGAGTCGCTCAAGCAGCTGGTGGCCGTGGATGCGGCCTGGGTGCCGGACCAGGACGAGGCCAGCCTGTATTTCCGTCCGTTCATGATCGGCGACGAGGCATTCCTCGGCGTGCGCGGTGCCCATCAGGCCAGCTATTACGTGATTGCCAGCCCGGCCGGCCCGTACTTCGCCAAGGGCGTGGCCCCGGTCGCGATCTGGCTGTCCACCGAGTATGCGCGCGCGGCCAAGGGCGGTACCGGTGCGGCCAAGTGCGGCGGCAACTACGCCGCCTCGCTGCTGCCGCAGCAGAAGGCACAGGAGCAGGGTTGCTCGCAGGTGCTGTTCCTGGACCCGGAACACGGCAAGTACCTGGAAGAACTGGGTGGCATGAACGTGTTCCTGGTCTACGGCAAGACCAACACCCTGGTGACCCCGGCGCTGTCCGGTTCGATCCTGGAAGGCATCACCCGTGAATCGATCCTGCAGCTGGCCCGCGACCGCGGCATGACCGTGGAAGAGCGCCAGGTGTCCATCGAGGAGTGGAAGGATGGCGTGGCTTCCGGCGCGATCAGCGAGGTGTTTGCCTGCGGCACCGCCGCCGTGGTGACCCCGATCGGCCAGCTCAAGGGCGATGGCTTCAGCGTCGGTGACCTCAATGCCCCGGCTGGCGAGGTGACCATGTCGCTGCGCAAGGAGCTGACCGACATCCAGTACGGCCGCCTGCCCGACCGTCACGGCTGGCTGGTGCGTCTGGGCTGATCGCGGCCGGGCGTGAGCCCGGTACCGGTGGCCTGCACAGCAAGGCCTGTCGCCAGTAATGGCGGCAGGCCTTTTGCATACGTGAACGAATGTGCGGTGCTCCGATGTTGCAGTGCGACGCCTATCATGGAATTGATGTTTGTCGCAATCAGGCGAGGGATTGTTGTTGCGCCAATATTTAGGAAGGGCGTAGCGTTGGGCGCCTGGGCCATCACAGGGGAAGGCCCGGGTGCTGCCCGGTATTTCCGGGCCGGGCGGCTGCAATGGCCGCCCCGACAGACAGTCTCTACTCAACCAAGGATCAACGATGAACCAGTTCCCGCAGGGCAACAGGCAGCAACGTAGTTCGGTAGTAGTTCTGGGCGCGATGGCGCTGACGTCGATGTTGTTGTGCGCGCCGGCCTTTGCCGGCCAGGTAAACCTGTCCGGCCTGGCATCGGCCGACAGCCATCAGGGGTTCATCGTCAAATACCGCGACCAGGCCGGCAGCAGTGCTGCCACCGTGGCCGCTGCACGCAGCACCGTACTGAGCCGCTCGCTGGCTGCGGCCTCCAAGGCCGTGCCGGCCCGCAATGGCCGTGCGCTGGGCGTGAGCAAGGTGCGCGATCTGGCCGTGGGGCCGACCCTGGTGCGCGCTGACCGCGCCCTGGACCGTGCCGAAGCCGAGCAGCTGATGCGCGCCATCGCCGCTGACCCGGCCGTGGAGTACGTGGAAGTCGACCAGATCCTGCATCCGGCCTGGACCCCGAATGATCCGAGCCTGAGCACCCAGTGGGGCTTTGTCGGCACCTACGGTATCAAGGCCCAGCAGGCGTGGGACCTGTCGCGTGGTGCCGGCACGGTCATTGCCATCCTGGATACCGGCAGCACCTCGCATCCTGACCTCAATGCCAACACCCTGGCCGGTTACGACTTCATCACCTCGTCCTCGGTCGCCGGTGACGGTGGCGGCCGTGACAGCGACGCCAGCGACCCGGGTGATTTCACTCCGGGCTACAGCTCCTCCTGGCATGGCACCCACGTGGCCGGTACCGCCGCCGCGGTAACCAACAACGGCACCGGCGGCGCCGGTACCGCACCGGAAGCCAAGCTGGTGCATGCCCGCGTGCTGGGCCGTGGTGGCGGTTCGACCTCGGACATCGCCGATGCGGTGATCTGGGCCTCCGGTGGCACCGTCTCCGGTGTGCCGGCCAATCCGAACCCGGCCGAGGTGATCAACCTGTCGCTGGGTGGCTCGGGTACCTGCGGCAGCGCCATGCAGGCGGCCATCAACGGTGCGGTGGCGCGCGGTACTACGGTGGTGGTGGCAGCGGGCAACAGCAATGCCAACGTATCCGGCTTCACCCCGGCCAACTGCGCCAATGTGATTTCGGTGGCCTCCACCACCAATACCGGTGCGCGTTCGAGCTTCTCCAACTATGGCGCCGGCATCGACATCGCCGCTCCGGGTTCGAGCATCTATTCCACCCTCAACAGTGGTTCCACCACGCCGGGCACCCCGAGCTATGCCAGCTACAATGGCACCTCGATGGCCGCGCCGCACGTGGCCGGTGTGGTCGCCCTGATGCAGTCGGCCGCCTCGTGCGCACTGACGCCGGCGCAGATCGAGACCATCATCAAGAACACCGCCAGCCCGTTCCCGTCCACCCCGTCGCAGACCATTGGCGCCGGCATCCTCAACGCCCAGGCGGCGGTGCAGGGCGCGATTGCCGCCTGTGGTGGCGGTGGTACGCCGGATCCGGAGCCGGAGCCGGAGCCGGATACCGGCCTGAAGAACGGTGTGGCCGTGACCGGTATTTCCGGTGCCAGCAGCAGCACCCAGTACTGGACCGTCAACGTGCCGGCCGGCACCAGCTCGCTGGTGGTCAACATCACCGGCGGCACCGGTGATGCCGACCTGTACGTGCGCCAGGGCAGCCAGCCCACCACCAGCAGCTACAACTGCCGCCCGTACCTGAGTGGCAACAATGAAACCTGCACCATCAGTAGCCCGGTGGCAGGGACCTACCACGTGATGATCCGTGGCTACAGCGCTTACACCGGTGTCAGCCTGAAGGCCACCTGGTAAGCACCTGACCGGCCCGGGCCTGCCCGTGGCCGCGGCAACAGCGGGGCGTCGTCACCGTGATGGGTGACGGCGCCTTTTTGCTGCATGCTTGCCGTCAGCACGGCCGGAGGAGGGCATCACATGCACATGCTGTTGTTGAGTCTGGTACTGGGCAGTTCCGGTGGGATGGATGGCGGGGCAATGGAGGGCCCGCCGCCAGTGGTGCTGGCGGCGACGCGGGCGCCGCGGCTGATGATCCGCCTGCAGGACCTGGAGGCGACGGCGGATGCCGTACAGCGGCAGGCCCGTCTGGATGCCTTGATGCTGGCCGCTGGCGCACCTGCCGGCGCGCGCCTGCACTGGCTCAGGCCGCAGGCCGCCGGTGGTGAACTGGTGCGTCTGGAGGGGGTTGCGCCGGCGCAGGAGGCGGCGCTGTTGCAGCGTCTGTCAGCGCAGCCCGGGGTGCTGTGGCTGGAGCGCGATGGGCGCAACAGCATCGGCCCGGGACCGCGCCTGCCCAGTGTCAGGATGGAAGAGCCCTGAGTTGCGGTGCCGCCAGCGCAGGCTGGCGGCGGCAGGTTCAGATCGCTTCGAAGCGGTTTTCGGCCACGTTCTTGCGCACCTTGTTCGGGTTCCAGATGCGCCCGTTCATGGCGATGTAGACGCCCTCGGGCAGTGACTGCACCGCGCCGATCGCACAGCCGATGTTGAACTCGGCATCCGAACCGCGGAAACGGGCCGGGCTCAGCGCGCCGGTCATCACGATGGTCTTGCCGGTGATGGACTGCAGCACCTGGCCGGTGGCCACCATCGAATCGGTGCCGTGGGTGATCAGGACATGCCGGGTTGGCTGGGCGGCGATGGTGGCGCGGATCAGCTCGCGGTCCTCATCGGTGATGTGCAGCGAATCCTTGCGCAGGATCGGGATCACATTGAAGCGGAACGTCACGCCCAGCTCGCGCAGGATCATGCCGATCTGCGGATCGCCGATCTGGTAGTCGGACTTGTCGTCGAAGTAGATCTTGTCGATCGTGCCACCGGTGGTGACGATGAGCAGTTCGTCCATTGCGTATTCCCGAAAGTGCCATCAGGCGGCGCAACCGCGCGCTGCCCGGACGCACATGATAAGCGCCCCGGCGCGTTGGTTGCCGCTGCAGGCATGTGGGCCCGGCGCGGCAGGCAGGAGCATTCAGTGCGGTGCGGGTTTGCGCTTGCTGGCCAGGCGCGCGCGCGCGGCCGGGCCGCTGGCCAGGGCAATGACCAGCAGGGCCAGCAGCAGTGCCGCCCAGGCAGGCAGGTTGTCCGGACGGTCGGTCCAGGCGCGCATCACCCCATGGCTGAACCAGCCCAGCGCTGCCACCGAGCAGCAGTAGCGTGCATGTCGCCACTGGCCCAGCAGGGCGCCGGCCAGCAGCACTGGCGGGGCACTGAACACCAGCAGGCTGGCCAGGCCATTGCGGCCGCTGCCCAGCCAGCCGGCATACAGCGCGGCCAGCAGCAGCAGGATGCAGATCAAGCCCCAGGGGCGGCGGCTCACCGGGCCAACCGCTGCGAGATGTCGGCCACACGCCGGCCCAGGGCGCGGGCCAGGATGATCTCCTCGTCGCTGGGCTGCGGGTCATCGCTGGCCCCGGCCACATGGCTGGCGCCGTACGGGGTGCCGCCGCTGCGGGTGTGGCTCAGCTCGCTGTGGGTGAACGGGATGCCGACGATCAGGCAGCCGTGGTGCAGCAGGGGCAGGTGCATGCTCAGCAGGGTGGCCTCCTGGCCGCCGTGCATCGAGGCGGTGGAGGTGAACACCGCGGCCGGCTTGCCGGCCAGCACGCCACTGGCCCACTGTGCGCCCAGGCCATCAAGCCAGTACTTCATCGGCGCGGCCATGTTGCCGAAACGGGTCGGGCTGCCCAGTACCAGGCCATCGCACTGCAGCAGGTCCTCGGCACTGACATACGGTGCGCCGCTGTCGGGTACCGGCGGGGCGGCCACTTCGGTGACCGGAGCCACAGCCGGCACGGTGCGCAGGCGCGCGCTGCAGCCGGGCACCTCGGCCACGCCACGGGCAATCTGCCGGGCCAGGTTGGCCACCGAGCCACCACGGCTGTAATAGAGCACCAGGATTTCGGCCATTTTGGGAGTGTTCCTTGCAGGCAAGCGTTGTACAGGCCGGCAGTATGGCAATGCGGCGGCGATGCTGCATCGGGTAGGCTGTAGCGATGCAGATGCCCTCATTGATAACGCGCAGGCTGGAGCCGTTGCGGGACCGCGAGCGGGTGGTCAGTTTCGGCCGCTTCCTGTGGCAGCGGTTCCTGGCCGACCGCCTGTTCCAGGCGGCCGGTTCGCTGGCCTACACCACCGTGTTTGCGATCGTGCCATTGGCGGTGGTGGTGTTCGGGGTGCTGTCGGCGTTTCCGGTGTTCAACACCTGGAGTGAGCAGCTCAGCCATTACATCTTCACCAACTTCGTGCCCAGCGCCGCGCGCGCGGCCGAAGGCTACCTGCACCAGTTCTCGGCCAGTGCCGGCCAACTCACGGCTGCCGGCTTCATCGCCCTGGTGGTGTCGCTGCTGATCACCCTCAACAGCGTGGAGCAGACCTTCAACCAGATCTGGCGGGTCAGCTCGGGGCGGCCAAAACTGACCCGCTTCTTGGTCTACTGGACCGTGCTGACCCTGGGCGCGATGCTGGCGGCGGCACTGCTGGCGATGAGCAGCCGGGTGTTTGCCCTGCCGCTGTTCGGTACCACCGAAGGCCAGTGGTTTGCCTCGCTGCTGCTGGGCTGGACCCCGCTGATGATCGAGCTGGTCTGTGTGATGGGGGTCTACCGGGTGGTGCCGCACCTGACCGTGCACTGGCGCCATGCCTTTGCCGGTGCGCTGCTGGCGACCCTGATCCTGGAGGCGGTCAAGTGGGGGATGGGCATGTACCTGTCCAGCTTCCAGTCCTACCAGAAGCTCTACGGCACGGTGGCCTTCGTGCCGATCCTGCTGCTGTGGATCTACCTGTGCTGGGTGTCGGTGCTGCTCGGTGCGTCGCTGGCGTCCTCGCTGGCCGCCTTCCATTACCAGCCGCAGGCCATGCGCCTGCCGCCCGGGCATGAGTTGTATGCCCTGCTGCGGGTGCTGGGGCGTTTTGGCAACGCGCGCATCCACGGCCAGGGCCTGAGCGAGGAAGCCCTGCTCGGGTTGGAGCCGATGCTGACCGACTCGCAGCTGCAGCAGTTCCTGTGTGGCCTGGAATCACTGGGCATCGTGCGCGATGACGGGCGCGGTGAGTGGCTGTTGGCGCGGGATCTGGACCGGGTGCGCCTTGGGGAGCTCTACGAGCAGTTGCAGCTGCGCATTCCTGCCGGTGCGGTGGCCTTGCCATTGCGTGGCGATGCCCTTGGCCAGCAGGTCTGCGCTACGCTTGATGACTTGCGTGAACCCCTGGTTGCCCGGCTGGACATGAGCGTGGACCAGATCCTGTTTCCTGTTGGAGAACGTTCTTGAACAAGCTGATTCCCTTCGTCGCCCTGGCTGCCCTGGGCCTGGCTGGTTGCAACCCGGGGACGGCGCCGGCACCGAATGCGGCCGCCGATACCGCCCCCGCCCAGCAAGCGGCGCCGGCGGCCAGTGCCGAGCCGGTACAGGTGCAGACGGTGGATTTCCCCAGCCTGGACCTGCCGACCGTGGATGGCGGGCGCTACGTGCTGGCCGAACAGCGTGGCAAGTGGGTGGTGGTCAACTTCTGGGCCACCTGGTGCGCGCCGTGCATCAAGGAGATGCCCGAGCTGTCGGCCATGCACAGCATGCGCAGCAATGTGGCGGTGGTGGGCCTGGCCTATGAGGACACCAGTGCCGAGCAGCTGCGCAGCTTCCTGCAGCAGCGCCCGGTGACCTATCCGATCGTGATTGCCGACCCATATGATCCGCCGGCCGATTTCGCTACCCCGCGCGGCCTGCCGATGACCTACCTGATCGATCCGTCGGGCAAGGTGGTGCACCCCTTCCTGGGCCCGGTCACTGCCGCCCAGATCGAGGAAAAGATCACCGAGCTTGGCGGTACGCCCTGAGCTGATACCCCTCACCCAGCCGCTGGCCGGGTAGGGGCCTGCGCCTGCGCTCAGGCGGCCGTGGTGCTGGCGTCGTACATCTGCCAGCTGGCGCTGGCGAAATCACGCGCAAACTGCTGCATGTCGAACAGCCGGCCGTGCTGGCGCTGTTGTTGCAGTTGCTGGCGCAGACGTGCCCGGGCCTGGGCATCATTGCCCAGGGCAATGGCGGTGGCGATGAAGTCCGCATCATCGCTGCGGTTCATCTGTGCCAGGCCCAGGTGGTGGTTGAGGCTGCCGGCGACCCGGTCGGCAAAGGTCTGGCCGGGGGTGGTCAGGACCGGACAACCGCTCCACAGGGCGTCGGAGGCGGTGGTGTGGGCGTTGTAGGGGCTGGTGTCCAGGAACAGGTCCGCCAGAGCATAGCGGGCCAGATACTGCTGGTGCGGCAGTTTGTCCATGAAGACCAGGCGCTGCGGCGCAATGCCGGCCGCGGCGGCGGCCGCCTGCAGGCGGGCATTGGCCTGGCCCGGGCCGGACAGCAGCCACAGCACGCTGTCCTTGACCCCGTGCAGCACTGCCATCAAACGCGCAAAGCTGCGGGGATTGATCTTGTAGCTGTTGTTGAAGCAGCAAAAGACAACCCCTTGTGCGGGCAACCCGCATTCCTTGCGGCTTGGCGGGGCGGGTTGCGGGCGCGCGGTGTCCGAGGGTTGGAAGGCATGCGGCAGGCGCATGACCCGTTCGCTGAAACCGGACTCATCTGCGGCAGGCAGGACAAATTCGTCAGCCAGGATCCAGTCCATCCACGGGGCGCCGGACGTGCCGGGATAGGCCAGCCAGTTGACCTGCACCGGTGCCGGGCGCAGGGCCAGTACCTCCGGTGTGCCGCCGCCGCCCCAGCCGCGCAGGTCGAACAGCACATCGATCTGCTGTTGACGGATGTATGCAGCAATGGCCGCATGGCTCAGGCCGTGCACACGGTGCAGCCGGGCTGCTGCGGACAGGCGCTGGCTGATCGTGCTGTGGTCATCGGCAGTGGTGGCGAACAGGTGCAGCTGGACATCGGCCAGCCCGGCCAGGGCTTCGGCCAGGGCAACGGTGAGCAGGCCGGTGGGGTGGTTGCCAAACCCGTTGGACAGCCAGCCAAGGCGCAGCACGCCCGGTCGTTGCCGCTCGGCCGGTGATGCAGGGCGCGTGGGCGGTACGCCCAGGGCGCGGGCGCGCAAGCTGGCGCAGGCACGCTGTTCGGCAGCACTGGCCGGTTCGCTGAGGAAGGCAAACGGTTCGATGCTGGCATCACCACGGGCGACGGCCTGGCGGGCCTGTTGGCTCAGTGCCTCCAGGTTGCTCCAGTCACACAGCCGGCGCTGCCAGTTGAGCAGGTGGGCTGCGATATAGGGTTCCCCGGGCGCGAGCTGGTGGGCGCGACGGTAGGCCTGTGCGGCGGCTTCGGCATTTTCCGGGCCGGCATCTTCCAAAGCATGGCCCAGCCACAGGGCGATGCCTGGATGACCCGGGGCGGCCTGGCTGGCCTGGCGCAGCAGGGCAGCGGCCTGTACCGGCTGGCCGCCCTGCCAGTGCGCGCGGCCCAGCCGTGCCAGGGCTTCGGGATGGCCGGGACGCAAGTGCAGGGCGCGCTGGGCAGCCTGGGCACCAGCCTGCAGCTGGCCGGCATCCAGCTCGGCATCGGACAGCATCACCCAGGCCTGGAAGTTGCCCGGTTCCCGGACAACGGTCTGGCGCAGGGACAAGGTGTGCGGATGGTCCTGCATCAACTGCCCTCGGACAGGCGGGCCAGTTCGTCGGCCTGGTGCTCGTGCTGCAGGCGGGCGATCAGTTCGTCCATGCCGCCTTCGATGATGGCCGGCAGGTCGTACAGGGTCAGGCCCTCGACGCGATGGTCGGTGATCCGCCCCTGCGGGAAGTTGTAGGTGCGGATGCGCTGGGAGCGGTCACCGCTGCCGACCTGCAGCCGGCGTGACTCGGCCTGGGCGGCGGCCTGCTTGTTGCGTTCGGCATCCAGCAGCTGGGCCTTCAGGCGCTTCATGGCCTTGTCGCGGTTGGCGTGCTGGCTGCGTTCGGTCTGGCATTCCACCACCACCCCGGACGGCACATGGGTGATGCGGATGGCCGATTCGGTCTTGTTGACGTGCTGGCCGCCGGCGCCGGAGGAGCGGAAGGTATCCACTTTCAGCTCGGCCGGGTTGATCACCACGTCCTCCACATCCTCGGCCTCGGGAATGATGGCCACGGTGGCGGCCGAGGTATGGATGCGGCCCTGCGATTCGGTGGCCGGTACGCGCTGCACGCGGTGGGTGCCCGATTCGAACTTGAGCTGCGAATAGGCACCGCGGCCGACCACGCGGGCCACGATTTCCTTGAAGCCGCCGTGTTCGCCCGGGTTTTCCGATTCCACCTCGACCTTCCAGCCCAGGCGTTCGGCGTAACGGGCATACATGCGGAACAGGTCGCCGGCAAAGATCGCCGCCTCGTCACCGCCGGTACCGGCGCGCACTTCCAAAAACAGGTTGCCGTCATCGCGCGGATCACGCGGCACCAGCAGCAGGGCCAGCTGCTCATCGAGCTGTTGCAGGCGTGTCTGGGCGGCGCTGATTTCCTCGTCGGCCAGCTCGCCCAGTTCGGGATCGTCAGCCATCGCCCGGGCGGCGTCGAGGTCGGCCTGGGTCGTGGCCTCGGCTTTCAGGGCATCAGCCACCGGTTGCAGCTGGGTGTACTCGCGGGAGAAATCGCGGAAGCGGTTGTTGTCGCTGACCACGGCCGGGTCGGCGAGCAGGTGCTGCAGTTCTTCGTGGCGCTCGGCCAGGGCCAGCAGTTTACGGCGCAGGGTCGGCGTCATTGGCACGGGGCGGTGGGTCCGGGTTGTCGGCAGGGGCGGGGAACAGGCGCGCGGCCGCATCCAGCAGGGCATGGTCCTGGCCCTGGGCGGCCTGGCGCAGGGCCATGGTGGGCGGGTGCAGCAACTGCTTGGTCAGGCTGTTGGCAAACTGCGCCAGCACCTGTTCGGCCGGCTTGCCGGCGGCCAGCTGCTGCTGGGCCCGGGCCAGCAGGCCGTCGCGGGTATGGTCGGCAAAATGGCGCAGGTCGCGGATCACATTGGCGCGCGCGGCCGCGCGCTGGTTGTCCAGGTACTGGCCGACCTGCATGTCGATGATGGCCTGGGCTGCATCGGCGGCCTGCAGGCGGCTGGCCCGGTTCTCGGCCACGGCCTTTTCCAGGTCGTCCACCGTATACAGGTAGGCATCGTCGAGGCGGGCCACGTCGGTGGCGATGTCGCGCGGCACGGCCAGGTCGAACAGCAGCATCGGCTTGTGCCGGCGCTGCTTCAGCGCGGCGGCGAGCATGGCCGCATCGATCACCGGGGTCGGCGAGGCGGTGGCGGCGAACACGATGTCCGCTTCGGCCAGCTGGCGCGGCAGCGCATCCAGGCTCAAGGCCATGCCGCCGTGGGCCTGGGCCAGGGCCTGGGCGCGGGACAGGGTGCGGTTGGCCACCAGCAGCCGGCGCACCTTGGCGTCGGACAGGTGCTTGGCCACCAGCTGCATGGTTTCACCGGCACCGACCAGCAGCACGGTCGCGCCATCCAGACGGATGAACGATTCCTGGGCCAGACGTACGGCGGTGGATGCCACCGAGACCGGGTTGGCGCCGATGCGGGTATCGGTGCGTGCCCGCTTGGCCACCGAGAAGGTGTGCTGGAACAGCTGGTCCAGCTGGTGGCCGAGGGTGGCGTGGCTGCGCGCCGCGCTCCAGGCATCCTTGACCTGGCCCAGGATCTGCGGCTCGCCCAGGACCATCGAGTCCAGCCCGGTGGCGACCCGGAACAGGTGGCGCACCGCCTCTCCCTCGCCATGCTGGTACAGATGGCCGTCCAGGTTGCCGGCCTGGCTGCTCAGCCACTGGTTCAGATTGGCCGGGTCCTCGGTCACCGCATACAGCTCGGTGCGGTTGCAGGTGGACAGCAGCACCGCCTCCTGCACCTGCGGATGCTCGCGCAGCGAGGCCAGGGCAACGGGCAGGGCTTCGCCAGCGAAGGACACGCGTTCGCGCAGTTCCACCGGTGCGGTCTGGTGGTTGAGTCCGAGCACCCACAGGCTCATGGATAGATTGCTTGCGTTAAGCTGCTGGCGGTTGATCCTCCCATTTTACGTCCCGGCGCCCGCAGATGCCCCATAGTTTGCGCAGTAAATCTTTTCTACTGATTTCATGGCTTTGGCCAATGGCGGCGTGGGCGCAGGCAACCCCTGCCGCGCCGGTGGTGGTCCAGGCCGACATTCCGCTGCAGGCCAGCCTGCAGGCCGAGTTTGCCTTGCAGTCCGGGCGTTTGGACGAGGCCGCACGGGCCTATTTCGCCGCCGCACAGGCCAGTGGGCGCGATACCCGCTTGTCTGAACGGGCGACCCGGATTGCCATTCTGGCCAATGAACGCGCGCTGGCCGGGCAGGCCCTGGCACTGTGGCAGGCACAGTCCCCGCATGCCCCGGGGGTACGTGCCAGTGCCGCGGCGCTGGCCTTGCGCGAGGGCGATGTGGCTGCTGCGCAGCCGCTGCTGGCCGGGCTGGTGAATGATCCCGATCCGTTGGCCTGGCGGCAGGCACTGGGGGCGCTGGTCAATGCGGCCGGCAATCCGCAGGCGGTCGGCCAGGTCGTGCAGGGCCTGCTTGCCGATGACCAGCTGCCATCGACGATGGAGCTGTGGCAGGAGCTGGGCCGTTTGCTGCTGCGGCTGGACCAGCGCGCCCTGGTGGCCTCGATGGTGCCGGCGGCGGTGCAGCGTTTTCCCGATGATCCGCGGGTGGCCCTGCTGCATGCGATCCAGTTGTACGGCGACGGCCAGGCAGAGCAGGCGCTGGCTGTGCTGGCGCCGGTGCAGCAGCGGGTGGACGATGATCCGGCGCTGCGCAATGCCCTGGCTGCGCAATACGACGCCATGGGCCAGTGGGCCCTGGCCGCGCAGGTGATGGCGCGCGGCGAGCAGGACGTGCAGAGCTGGGGGCTGCGTGCGGCCCTGCTGGTGCGGCAGCAGGACCTGCCGGGCCTGAATGTGCTTTACGACACGCTGGTGGCCGAAGCCGGGGCACGCCCGGATGCGGCCCAGCGCCTGCTGCTGGGCAAGATGGCCCAGTACCTGGAGCGGCCCGGGCAGGCCCTGTCCTGGTACCGCGCGGTGGCCGGCGGGCCGGAGCGTGGCGAGGCCCAGCTGCGCGCCGTTGGCGTGCTTTACCACATGGGGCAGCCGCAGCAGGCGCTGGCGGCGGCCCGGGCGTTGCAGGATGACGTGGCCATGGACAAGGAGGTGCGCCGTGATGCCTACCTGGCCGAAGCCGAGCTGCATGGCCTGCTGCGCGACCCGGCCACCGAGCTGCAGGTGCTGATTCGTGGCCTGGCCGCTTTCCCCGGGGAGTCGGCGCTGCTGTATGCGCGCGGCCTGTACTGGGAGCGGCAGGATGATGTGCGCCGGGCCGAGGCCGACCTGCGCGCGCTGCTGCTGCAGGAACCGGACAGTGCCGCGGCCCTGAATGCACTGGGTTACATCCTGGCCGACCGCACCCGGCGCTATGACGAGGCGTTGGGGCTGATCGACCGTGCCCGCGTGGCCGAGCCGGACAATGCGGCCATCATCGACAGCTACGGCTGGGTACTGTATCGCCTGGGCCGGCATGCCGAGGCACTGGAACAACTGCAGCGCGCCTGGTCATTGCAGCGCGATGCCGAGGTCGGCGCCCACCTGGCCGAAGTGCTGCTGGTGCTGGGGCAGCATGAGCAAGCCGAGGCGGTGTATCGCCAGGCACGTGAGCTGGACCGTGAAAGCCGTGCGGTTCAGTTGCTGGGTGAGAGGCTGGGTCGATGAAAAAACCTTCCCTGATGTTGCTGGCGTGGATGCTGCTCGGCCTGGCCGGTTGCAGCAGCCTGCCCAATACCCCGGCCCCTGCGCCGGCGTTCGAGCCGGATGCACAGGCGCTGGCCGCTGAAGCCGAGCGTGTGCGCCAGGTGCACAGCCAGCTGGACTGGGGCTTTGCCGGCCGGGTGGCGGTGAGCAACGGGCGTGACGGCGGCAACGGGCGGCTGGACTGGCAGCAGGGCGGCGGCGGTTTCCAGGCCCGCCTCAGTGCCCCGGTGACGCGCCAGGGCTGGGAGTTGTCGATGGATTTTGCCAGCGGCCAGGCGCGCCTGGACGGGCTGGCCGGTGGCCCGCGCCAGGGCAGCGACGCACGCGCGCTGGTGCAGCAGTCCACTGGTTGGGACCTGCCGGTGGCCACCCTGGGTGACTGGGTGCGCGGGGTGCTGGACGGGCAGGCGCAGGTGCAGGCCCGCGATGCCGCCGGCCGTCCGCTGCGCGCCGAGCAGGATGGCTGGCAGGTCCAGTTCGGCCAGTGGTACGAGGCCGAGCCCGGCCGCCCGGCCCTGCCGCGACGCATTGATGCGGTCAATGGCCAGGCCCGGGTGCGCCTGCTGGTTGACCAATGGATGGGCTGGGAACAATGACCGATACACATGACGTGGCCGGCTGGTCGTGGTGGCCGGCCCCGGCCAAGCTGAACCTGTTTTTGCACATCACCGGCCGCCGTGCCGATGGCTATCACCTGCTGCAGACCGTTTTCCGCCTGCTCGACTGGGGCGACCGCATCGGTCTGCGCCTGCGTGATGACGGGCAGATCCTGCGGGTCGGGGAATCGGTGGCCGGGGTGGCGCCGGAACAGGACCTGGCCGTGCGCGCGGCGCGCGCGCTGCAGCAGGCCAGTGGCAGCCGGCTTGGCGCCGATATCCGGGTCGACAAGCAGGTCCCGGCCGGTGGTGGATTTGGCGGCGGCTCCTCCGATGCGGCCACCGTGCTGGTGGTGCTCAACCGGCTCTGGGGCGCGGGCCTGGACGAAGACGCGCTGGCGTCCCTGGCCCTGGGCCTGGGCGCGGATGTGCCGGTGTTCGTGCGCGGCCGCAATGCCTGGGCCGAAGGGGTGGGCGAGCAGCTCACGCCGATCGCGCTGGCTCCGGCCTGGTACCTGGTGGTGGAGCCGGGCGTGCATGTGCCCACGGCCGCGCTTTTCCAGTCCGCGCAATTGACGCGTGACACGCCGATGGCGATAATAGGGAACTTCGCTTCCGGGGCTCTGACCGGCAACGCGTTCGAACCGGTGCTGCGGGCATTGGAGCCAGCCGTCGAGGCCGTGTTCCAGCAGTTGACCCAGGTCGGTACGCCACGCCTTACCGGATCGGGGAGCGGCTGTTTTGTCGAGTTTGCCACGCGCGATGCTGCACAGCAGGCGCTGCGGGACTTGCCAAGGACGCTGCAAGCGCGGGTGGTGGCAGGAGTAGATCGATCGCCACTGCTTGATGCGCTGGACGCGATGGACGTTTGATGTAGGGATGTCGCCAAGAGGCCCAAGGCACCAGGTTTTGATCCTGGCATTCGTAGGTTCGAATCCTACCATCCCTGCCATTTGACGCCGGTTACGTCCGGGACGGGCGCACCGGTGCCGCTGTAGTGCCGCATCGATACCGTATTCCCTACGCGCAGAGCTCCCCCATGCAAGACTCCCCGAATCTGCTGGTTTTCTCCGGCAACGCCAACAAGCGTCTGGCCCACGACATCTGCAAGGAACTGGGCATCCGTCCGGGCAAGATGCTCGTCTCGCACTTCTCCGATGGCGAAGTCCAGGTCGAAATCCAGGAAAACGTCCGCAAGCAGGACGTCTTCGTCGTGCAGCCGACCTGTGCGCCCAGTGCCGAGCACCTGATGGAGCTGTTGGTCATCATCGATGCGCTCAAGCGCGCCAGTGCCGCCAGTGTGACCGCCGTGGTGCCGTATTTCGGCTATGCCCGCCAGGACCGCCGCATGCGCTCCTCGCGCGTGCCGATCACCGCCAAGGTGGCTGCCAAGATGTTCTCGGCCGTGCATACCGACCAGATCCTGACCGTGGACCTGCATGCCGACCAGATTCAGGGCTTCTTCGACATGCCCGTGGATAATGTCTACGCTTCGCCGTTGCTGCTGGCCGACATCTGGCGCGCCTACGGCACGCAGAACCTGATCGTGGTCAGCCCGGACGTGGGTGGCGTGGTGCGTGCGCGTGCCGTGGCCAAGCGTCTGGATGATGCCGAACTGGCGATCATCGACAAGCGTCGTCCGCGCGCCAACGTCTCCACTGTGATGAACATCATCGGTGACGTGGAAGGCAAGAACTGCGTGATGGTCGATGATATCGTCGATACTGCCGGCACCCTGTGTGCGGCCGCTGCTGCCTTGAAGGCGCGCGGTGCATTGAAGGTGGCGGCGTACTGCACCCACGCCGTGCTCTCGGGCCCGGCGGTGGACAACCTGAACAACTCCCAGCTCGATGAGCTGGTGGTCACCGACACGATCCCGCTGTCTGAAGTGGCACGCCTGTGCCCGAAGATCCGCCAGATCTCGGTGGCTGAAATGCTGGCCGAAACGATGCGTCGCATCGCCTTCGGCGAGTCGGTCAGTTCGATGTACGTGGACTGATCCTTTGCGCGCCGGCCCTGTGCCGGCGCTTTCCTGGCTCGTCTGGTCGCGGACGAGTCATCAACGCCCTGCCGCGAGGCAGTGCATCCAATGAGAAGCAAGAAAATGGCAAACGAAATCAAGGTTTCCCTGCGCGAAGTGCAAGGTCAGGGTGCGAGCCGCCGCCTGCGTCGCGCCGGTTCGGTCCCGGGCATCGTGTACGGTGGCGATCGCGCCCCGGCCATGGTCGAGTTCAACCACAACGAAATCTGGCTGGCACAGCAGAACGAGTGGTTCTACTCCTCGATCATCAACCTGGACCTGGATGGCACCATCTACCAGGTGCTGCTGCGTGACCTGCAGCGTCATCCGTTCAAGCAGCAGATCCTGCACCTGGACTTCCAGCGCGTGAACGCCAACGAAGTGCTGACCGCCACCGTGCCGCTGACCTTCATCAACGAAGAGATCTCGCCGGCCGGCAAGTCTGCCGACACCGCCGTTGCCCACGAGCTGAAGGACGTCACCATCGCCTGCCTGCCGGCCAACCTGCCGCAGTCCATCGTGGTTGACCTGGCCGAGCTGAAGGCCGGCGACGTGATCTACCTGGCCGACCTGAAGCTGCCGGAAGGCGTGGAAATCCCGGCTCTGAAGCTGGGTGCCGACCACAACACCGCTGTGGTCACCGCCAAGTAATTCCTGGCTGTGCTGCAACAGGGCCCGCCAATGGCGGGCCCTGTCATGAAGGAGTAATGGTCTCGGACATGAGTGGTCTGAAACTGATCGTCGGCCTGGGCAATCCCGGCGCCGAACATGCCCGAACCCGGCACAACGCCGGGTTTCATTTCGTTGAGGCATTGGCCGAGAAGGCCGGTGCGCGCTGGGCTGTGGATGCCAAGTTGTTCGGCCAGACCTGCAAGGTCGAGATCGCCGGGCACAGTGTCTGGCTGCTCAAGCCGGCCACGTTCATGAACCTGTCCGGCAAGTCGGTCATCGCCGCGCAGAACTTCTGGAAGATCGCCCCCGAGCAGACCCTGGTCGCCCATGACGAGCTGGATCTGGCTGCCGGTACCGCGCGCCTGAAGTTCGATGGTGGCCACGGTGGGCAGAACGGCCTGCGTGACATCATCCGCCTGCTGGGTCATGGCAAGTTCCACCGCCTGCGTGTGGGCATTGGCCACCCGGGCAGCAAGGAAAAGGTGGTGGGCTGGGTGCTCTCGCGCCCGGGCACCGATGAGCAGGTCCTGCAGGACCGCGCCATCGATGCGGCCATCGACGTCTTGCCGCTGGCCTTGGCTGGCGATTTCAACGAGGCGATGAAGCGCCTGCACACCACCAAGGCGTGATTGGGTCGTGCCGGTTTGCGAGCCGGTAGTGCCCAGTTACGACATTTACTGCGGAGCAATCTCATGGGTATCAAATGCGGCATCGTTGGCCTGCCGAACGTCGGCAAGTCGACCCTGTTCAACGCCCTGACCAAGGCCGGCATTGCCGCGGCCAATTTCCCGTTCTGCACGATCGAGCCGAACACCGGCATCGTGCCGGTGCCGGATCCGCGTCTGGATGCGCTGTCGGCCATCGTCAAGCCCGAGCGCGTGATTCCGACCACGATGGAATTCGTGGACATCGCCGGTCTGGTGGCCGGTGCGTCCAAGGGTGAAGGCCTGGGCAACAAGTTCCTGGCCCACATCCGTGAGACCGATGCGATTGCCCATGTGGTGCGCTGCTTTGAAGATGGCAACGTGATCCACGTGGCCAACAAGGTCGACCCGATCGCCGACATCGATACCATCGATACCGAGCTGGCCCTGGCCGACCTGGAAGCCGTGCTCAAGGCCCTGGACCGCGCCAGCCGCGCGGCCAAGGCCAATGACAAGGAAGCCCTGGCCCGCAAGCCGGTGCTGGAAAAGCTCGCCGCCGTGCTCGATCAGGGCCGCTCGGCCCGTTCGGCCGGCCTGGATGCCGAGGAGCGTGCGCTGGTGCGCGACATGTTCCTGATCACCCTCAAGCCGCTGATGTACATCGCCAACGTGGCCGAGGATGGTTTCGACAACAACCCGCACTTGGATGCCGTGCGCGCACGCGCCTTGGAAGAAGGCGCCGAAGTGGTGCCGGTGTGCGCCTCGATCGAGGAAGAGCTGTCCCAGCTGGACGATGCCGACCGTGACGAGTTCCTCAAGGACCTGGGCCTGGAAGAGCCGGGCCTGAACCGCGTGATCCGCGCCGGTTACAAGCTGCTGGGCCTGCAGACCTACTTCACCGCCGGTGTGAAGGAAGTCCGTGCATGGCAGCTGCGCGCCGGTTCGACCGCGCCGCAGGCCGCCGGTGTGATCCATACCGATTTCGAGCGTGGCTTCATCCGTGCCGAAACCATCGGCTATGACGACTTCATCAACCTCAAGGGTGAGGCCGGTGCCAAGGAAGCCGGGCGTCTGCGCCTGGAAGGCAAGGATTACATCGTCAAGGAAGGCGACGTGCTGCATTTCCGCTTCAACGTCTGATGGCGCAGTGAAGTGAAGAAAAACCCGCCGCAAGGCGGGTTTTTTGTTGCCTGCGGTGCGATGGGGCGGCGATGTGTCCGGCAAAAAAAATGCCCCGCAGTGCGGGGCATTTTTCATCACGCGTGGATGCCCTTACAGCGCGGCGCCGCCCAGCTTCCAGGTGACCT
Organism: Stenotrophomonas ginsengisoli; assembly: GCF_001431485.1. Lineage (GTDB taxonomy): Bacteria > Pseudomonadota > Gammaproteobacteria > Xanthomonadales > Xanthomonadaceae > Stenotrophomonas > Stenotrophomonas ginsengisoli. Next base: position 37,884 of record NZ_LDJM01000019.1, read on the forward strand.
GCAGGTAGTAGCTGCGGCCGATGGAGTTGAACCAGGAGGTGTCGTAGTAGGGGTAATTGGACCAGCTGCCGTCCTTGGGCGGCATCTTGTTGAACAGGTTGTTCACCGACAGGGCCACGCGCAGGTGGCTGTTGATGTCATAGCGCGCACTGGCGTTGAAGCGCCAGGTCGAATCGGTCCAGGCATCGTTGTCGTAGTTGGCCACCCGGCCCAGGTAGTTGCCGAACAGGCTGGCGCCGAAGGCGTCCTTGTCCCAGCTCAGGCCCAGGTTGCCCTTGTTGCTGGGCAGGGTGGTGGCACTGAAGCTGACATCCAGCATGTCCTCATAGGCATCACCCGGATACAGCTGACGCTCGTGCTGACGCGCCCAGGTGTAGCTGCCGTTGAGGTGGAAGTTGCCGGCCGTGGCGGTGCTGAAGCGGTAGCTGGCGGTGACGTCCAGGCCCGAGGTTTCTTCGTTGGCGATGTTGATCGGGGCAAAGCGCACGCTGGTGATATCGCCGTCGGCATCACGGATCACCCGGGCCAGGGCATCCACGCAGGTCGGCGAGGTGATGTCCACGGCAGCGCCGTCATCGGTCACGCCCAGGCGGCAGTCTGCTTCGGTGCTGCGCAGCAGCTCACGGTCCTGTACCTGCACCTGGTTGCTGATCTTGATGCGGTAGTAGTCCACGCTCAGGTCCAGCCCGGCCAGCGGCGAGAACACGAAGCCGGCCGAGAAGGACTTGCTGGTTTCCACATCCAGCTTCTGGTTGCCGGTGTAGGTGTCAAAGGTGCTGACGTCCCAGCTGCCATCGTCATAGCAGTCGCCATTGCTGAAGCCCGGCTCGTCGCTGCGGCAGGCGAAGTAGTCGGTGGCATAGCGGGTGCGGTAGTAGTCCTCGCCAGCGAACAGGTAATGCATGTCCGGGGCGCGGAAGCCGGTGCCGTAGGAGCCGCGCACCAGCAGGCTGTCGTGCGGGCGCCATTCCAGGCCCATGCTGTAGGTGAACTTGCCCGGGTCCTGACCGCCATAACTGTAGCGGTCATAGCGGCCGGCCAGGCTGGCCTGCAGCGAGTCGAGCAGGGGCAGGCGCAGTTCGCCGGCGGCACTCCAGCGGTCACGCTCGCCGCTGCCATCGCCGTAGCGCGGGCCGTAGTAGGCGTCTTCGGTCAGGGCCAGTGGGTCAGGATTGATCCGGTAGGACTGCTGGCCGTATTCCACGGTCCCGGCAAAGCCGACATCACCGGCGGGCAGGGTGAACAGGGCCGTGTTGCTGAAGGTGACGTTGAGGTTGTCGTTGTCAGCCTTCGGCCTGAAGGTGGACATCACGCCGAATTTGGCGAAATCGGCCGTCGACACCGGCGAGAACAACCTGGCCGGGTCCGGGTTGTAGATCGCATAGCCGGAGCCGGTGTAACCCAGCAGCGGGCCGAGGAAATATTCATTGGCCGCCGCGGCATTGATGCGCGGCATGGCCACATCGGCCTTGTACTGCGAATGGTTGTAGGCCGCTTCCCAGTCCCAGTTCTCGCCCAGACGGCCCTGCAGGCCGGTGGTGATGGAGAAGGTCTTCTGGGTGGTGGTATTCATGCGGTTTTCCAGCCCGCCCACTTCTTCCGGGGCAAACTGGCGCGACCAGATTTCCAGTGCATCGCTGCCCTGGTTGTAGAACACCTTGGCGCGGTAGTTGTTGCGCGAGGCCGGGTCGTGGAATTCCCAGCCCATATGGTCACTGGCCACGTCATTGCCGTTGGTGCCGGTGAGCAGCTTGACCTTCTGGTGGCCCAGCTGGATGTCGGCAAACCAGGACAGGTCCTCGTTGAAACGGTACTCGAAAGCGCCGTAGGCGGTGGCGCCGCGGCGCTCGTTTTCGATGGTGCGGTAGGCAATGGCTGCCTCGCTGCCACACAGCGGCTCGCCATAGCGGTCTTCAGTCAGCACGGTGGTGCCGCCGTTGAGCCCGGCCAGGGCCGAGCAGTCGCCACTGGGAGCGAAGTTGGTGTCATCGTCCCAGTTCAGGCGCTGGGCAACCAGGCGTGGCAGGCGGCGACGCGAGGTCGGCGCGTCGGCAGTGGAGTCCTGTACGTCGCGCTCATAGCCCCACAACGGGCTCTTGTCCTGCAGCTCGACACCGACGATGCCGCTGAAGTTGTCCTTTTCAAAGCCGCCGGTCAGGGTCAGTCGATGCGACTCACCACCACCCTCATGGGTGTCGCCGTAGCGATAGTCCACGGTCAGGCCGTCGGTGGATTTTTTCAGGATGAAGTTGATCACGCCGGCCATGGCGTCGGAGCCGTACACGGCCGAGGCGCTGCCGGTGAGTACTTCGATACGGTCAATCATGCCCAGCGGGATGTTGCCCACGTCGGTGAAGTTGCTGCGGCCATTGAGCGGCAGCGGGAAATCGGCGATGCGGCGGCCGTTGATCAGCACCAGGGTGTGGTTGGGGCCGAGGCCGCGCAGGTCCACCGCCTGGGCGCCGGGGGTGGACTGGGCGCCGGTGGTGTTCTGCTGGCCCTGCACGCTGCCACTGTTCTGGCTCAACGAGCGCAGCACATCGGGCACGGAAACCAGGCCGGAGGACTTGATCTGCTCGGCGGTGAGCACGGTGACCGGGGCCGGTCCTTCCACCTGGGCACGGGCAATGCGCGAACCGGTGACCTGCACCGTGTCCAGCTGCTGCGGGGTGCCGCCGTTGGTCTGCGCCCAGGCCGGCGCGGTGAGCGCGGCCAGGGCCAGCTGGATCGAACCGACCATTACATGTCTACGCATGAAACTGACTCCTGGACGCTATGGTTTGAAGTTACAAATCAGGTGTTGCCGGTCACACGATTTATGTGCCAGACAGGTGTATTCTGCGCCTAAATGTGATCGGTTTGTTATTGGCATAGGTCTTTTTGCACTCGTAAAACTTGCATCTGTAAGGAAGTGGCCGTGGCGCAGTGGCAGGCAGTATTTGTAGGCGTTTTGTTGATCGTGCTGGGCGGCTGCGGGCGCTCGACGCCGCCGGTCGCGCCAGTGCTGCATCGCCAGCCGATGCTGCGGGTGGAGCCGCTGCCGGTAGTGATGCAGTTGCCCGGGTTGCAGCAGTTCGCCATCGGCGACTGGCGACGCGACGGCATCGCCGCGCCGCAGGCCGGCACCCTGCTGATGGGGGGCGGGGAGGAGGTGCCCTCGGCCATGCGCTGGTTTGCCGAGCGTGCCGGCGGTGGTCGCTTGCTGATCCTGCGCGCTTCCGGTGGAGCGGACCTGCAGGACTACTTCTACGAGGAGATTGGTGGCATCAGCGCCGCCCGTACCCTGGTCTTTGATGCGCGCAGCCCTTCCTTCGATCCGGAAGTGGCGGCGCTGATCGATCGCGCCGACGCGATCTTCATTGCCGGCGGTGACCAGGCCCGCTACATCCGTTTCTGGAAGGACTCGCCGGTACAGCAGCTGCTCACCGCCCATGTGCAGTCGGGCAAGCCGATTGGTGGCACCAGTGCCGGGTTGGCCATCCTGGGCGGCTGGGCCTATGGCGCGCTGGATGACGGCAGCATCGACAGTGCAGCGGCACTGGCCGACCCGCTGGGTCAGGCGGTGACCCTGGAGCAGCGTTTCCTGCAGGTACCGTGGCTGCAGCATGTGCTCACCGATACCCACTTCGGCCAGCGTGATCGTCAGGGGCGTCTGCTGGCTTTCGTCAACAAGGCGCGCAACCTGTCCGGTGAACCGGTGGTCGGGCTGGGCGTGGACGAGGATGCGGCGCTGGCCTTGGAGGGCGATGGCCGGGCCCGTCTGCACCGGCTGGACCCGGCCCATGTGGCCTGGCTGATCGTGCCGCAGTTGCCGGCCGAGCAGTTGCAGCAGGGGCAGCACCTGCGCCAGGGGGAGGTGGCCGTGATCGGCATCAATGCCGAAAGCGAGCTGGACCTGGGGACCCTGGATGTACATTCACCGGCATTCCTGTACCGGGCGCGTACCGACCAGGGGCAGTGGCAGTTGGATCAACTCAAGTAACCAGCGTGGCCGCGGCCCAGGGCCGCACCACATCATTCGTGAAGGGGTAGGCGATGCGTTCTTTGCTGTGTGCAGGTGTGTTGTGTGCAGGGGCGGTGGTATCGATGGCCGGTGCGGTGGCGGCCGAGCCGCTGCTGCTGATCCATGGCGGGGCAGGGGTGGCGCCGGGGGATCTGGATGCGGCCGCCGAAGCACGGGCGCGTGCGGCGCTGGAGCGGGCTCTGCTGGCCGGGCATGCGCAGCTGGCGGCCGGCAAGCCGGCCCTGGAGGCGGTGACTGCCGCCGTCACCGTGCTGGAGGATGATCCCAGCTTCAATGCCGGGCGCGGCGCGGTGTTCACCCATGACGGCCGCAATGAGCTGGATGCTTCGATCATGGATGGTGCCAGTGGCAAGGCCGGTGCCGTGGCCGGCCTGCACACGGTCAAGAACCCGATCACCCTGGCCCGTGCGGTGATGGACAAATCCCCGCATGTGATGATGATCGGGCAGGGGGCGGAAGCCTTTGCGGCCGAGCAGGGGATCGAACAGGTGGATCCGTCCTGGTTCCGTACCGAGCACCGCTGGCAGCAGCTGCAGAAGGCGCTGGCCGAGGAGGCCAACCAGCAGGCGCATGCCGACCTGGAAACCGCACGCTACTTCGGCACCGTCGGTGCGGTGGCGCGCGATGCCGCCGGCAAGCTGGCCGCCGGCACTTCCACCGGTGGCATGACCAACAAGCGTTACGGCCGTGTCGGTGACAGCCCGATCATCGGAGCGGGTACCTGGGCCGATGAGCGCTGTGCCATTTCCGGCACCGGCTGGGGCGAGTTCTACATCCGCACCGCCGCGGCCCACGCCATCTGTGCACGCATGACCTATCTGGGCGAAACCCCGGCGCAGGCGGGCAAGGCGGTCATCAATGACAAGATTCCCTCGCTTGGCGGCGACGGAGGCGCTATCATCCTGTCCGCTGACGGGGCGGCTGCCGCTCCGTTCAACACCCCGGGGATGTATCGCGGCTGGATCGGTGCCGATGGCGTACCGCATGTGGCGATCTTCGTGGGGGAAGCACTGCCTCTGCCGGGGCAGTGAGGGTCGAAGAAATCGACCTGTCAAAAAAAGTTTCGCAAATGTGAAAATTTTTGTTGACAAGGTCCTTTGGTTCTCACAGAATAGCGGCTCACCCACCCCGGACTGGATTGGCCTTCAGTCACAAGTAACGGGGTCGGCGACGGAGGGATACCCAAGCGGCCAACGGGGGCAGACTGTAAATCTGCTGTCTTACGACTTCGGTGGTTCGAATCCACCTCCCTCCACCATATTCCATTATGGTGACATCCCCGAAGCGGGAGTAGTTCAACGGTAGAACCTCAGCCTTCCAAGCTGATGGTGCGGGTTCGATTCCCGTCTCCCGCTCCATTGAATTGTATGCCATAATAAAGAACTCGCTCACGTAGCTCAGTCGGTAGAGCACTTCCTTGGTAAGGAAGAGGTCGAAGGTTCGATTCCTTTCGTGAGCACCATCTACGTACCAGTCCCTTTTTTGATTCGAGATTAAGAGCCATGGCCAAGGGTAAGTTCGAACGTACCAAGCCGCACGTCAATGTCGGCACCATCGGTCACGTTGACCACGGTAAGACCACTCTGACTGCAGCGCTGACCAAGATCGGCGCAGAGCGCTTTGGCGGCGAGTTCAAGGACTACTCCTCGATCGACGCGGCTCCGGAAGAAAAGGCTCGCGGCATCACGATTTCGACCGCTCACGTCGAATACGAATCCGA
>NZ_LDJM01000002.1 GCF_001431485.1 Stenotrophomonas ginsengisoli
TCTTTACTCGGGCACCGGGTGCCGCTCACCGTGTCGATCACCGAGGTACCGGCAGCCACGGTCACGCGGGCCTTGTAGGTCACGGTGTGGGTGCCGATGGCGGCACCGGCCGGCAGCGTGCACACCAGCGGATTGGCGGCATTGCAGCTGAAATCCGGCGCGACGATCGAGCCAGCCACCAGCTCCAGGCCGGTACCCAGGGTATCGGTCAGGGTGGTCGCGGTGACGGTCTTGGCGTCGGTCACCACCACACTCAGGGTGTAGCTGATCTCGTCATTGACCTGGGCCGGAGTGCGCGGTGCAACCGCGCTCTTGCTCAGGGCAACGGTTGGCAGCAGCACCGGATGGGAGGTGGTGCAACTGGCACCGGCCGTACAGGCCGCGCCAGTCACCGTATTGGTGACCGTACCAGTGGCTGCGGCGTTGACCGTGACCTGGTAGGTGAGATCGAGGGTACCGACGGCAGTACCCGCCGGCAGCACGCAGCTCATGACCCTGCCGCTGGCAGTACAACCGGCAGGCAACGGGGTAACGAAGTCGAGCCCTGGCGACAGGGTGTCGGTCAGCGTGGTGGCAGTGACGGTGGCCGCACCGCTAACGGTGGCAGTCAGGGTGTAGCTGATCTGGTCACCGCGTTGTACGGCCGTGCCACTGGCCGGAGTGGCAGCCTTGGCCACAGTCACCACCGGCTGCACCACCGTGCTGGTCACGGTGCTGCTGCAGGACGGGCCGGGCGTACCTTCGGTCGGGCAGCGGGCATCACCACCACCAGCGACCGTGGCGGTATTGACGACCTGCGGCAACGCGGCCGGCAATACGCTGGCGGTCACCGTGATCGGCGGTGCTGCGGCACCGACAGCCACCGCGGCGGTACGCGTACAGACCACCACATTGCTGGGGTTAGAGCAGGTCCAGCCCGTACCTGTGGCCGATACATAGCCCAGGCCAGCAGGCAGGGGGTCACGTACGGTGATCGTCCCGGAGGTTGCCAAGGTGCCGGTGTTGTTGACCTGCAGGGTGTAGATGACGTTGCCACCGACCACCAATGGGCTGGCCGTGGCGGTCTTGCTGATGGCCAGCTGCGGGGAGCCAACCTGATTGGTCACGGCGGAAGAAACGGTGCAGTTGCCCTGCTCGTTCGGGGTGGTGCAACGCCAGCCCGTCGGCGGCGAGAGATAGGCGGTGTTGGTCACCGAGGTCTGTGCAAGCGCACTGCCCGCCATTGCCAACAGGGCAAACACCACCCAGACCCGGCCAGTACGCAACAAATGACGATCCATGTTCACAGCCGACCCCTGCATGCCAATTCAGTCGATTCCCACGGATTTCCGCGGGTACTTTGGGATGCAAGGAAACGTGACCTGGGTCGCACAAATCAAGCGGCTCGCGCCGGAGTTTTGGCGCACAACAGACTGCGAAAAGCTAAACGGGTCATAAAGTGACGCTTAACGTCACATAACAAGCGTCAAATCAATGACTAAAATATGAATGGTAATTAAACGTAAGAGGGATGTCGCGACGGCAACATCTATATGAATACGCATATTTGTGAGCGACTGCGCAAAAGTGTGGGCTTATTCACACTTTCCACGCCATGCTGGTGTTGACGCGAAATTGACACTATCGAAAGCGCCGATGACAACCGCCAGAATTACGTCACAGGCCAGTTTCCGCCCCTGCCCTCCCCCGGCAGAAAGCGTCGACGCAGCGATTGCATCAACGGCGATCAGCAGCGAGGCTGTCGCCATCCCCTTGATGACGCTGGATGCTTTGATGGACACCCGTGAAATCCGCATGACGAACCTGTTCCTGCAGCTGGGCCTGCCCGCCGACGAGGACGCCATTGCCCGCTTCTTCCTCGACAACCAGTTGCCCGAGGAAGTGCCGCTGGCCGATGCGCCGATCTGGAACGAGGGCCAGCGCCAGTTCCTGCGCGAGGCACTCAAGGCCGACGACGAATGGTCGCTGGTGGTGGATGCGCTCAATGAGTCCCTGCACGAGGATGCGGTGAAGGCACGCACGGCCCGCTGAGCACGGCAGGCACGAAAAAGGCCGGGAACTCCCGGCCTTTTGTTTTGCATCCACGCCCACAAGCAGCGGGCTGGCGCTGCGCCGTGATCAGCCGGTACGGCCGATCACTCCGGCATCGTGCAGGGCATCGCAGCCAGCCGTGTCGATCCCCAGCACCTGCTCCAGGACCTGGTCGGTGTGCTGGCCCAATACCGGCCCGGCGGCACGGTACTGTACCGGCGTGGCCGAGAAACACAGCGGGTTGCGGACCATGGCCACGTCCTGGCCACTGGCATGGGGCAGCTCGATGCGCAGGCCGCGTGCCTTGACCTGGGCATCGTCAAAGACCTGGTCGATACGGTTGACCGGGTTGGCCGGCACCACCGCCGCTTCCAGCGCGGCCAGCCAGTGCGCCGCCGGCTGGGTGCGAAGGATGGCCTGCAGCAACGGCACCAGCTCGGCACGCGCCGCCACACGGTCGGCATTGGTCGCATAGCGTGGATCGGCGGCCAGGTCCGGACGCCCGATCACCTCGCAGAAGCGGGCGAACTGGCCGTCATTGCCCACGGCCAGCATGAAATAGCCATCGGCTGCCGGCATCACCTGGTAGGGCACGATGTTCGGATGCGCGGTGCCCTGACGGCCCGGCACCACCCCGCCGACCAGATAGTTGGAGGCCTGGTTGGCCAGCCACGCCACCTGGGTATCGAGCAGGGCCAGATCGATCTGCTGCCCTTCCCCGGTGCGCTCGGCATGGCGCAGCGCGGCCAGGATGCCGGCCACCGCGTACATGCCGGTGAGCAGGTCGGTGGCGGCCACGCCCACCTTCTGCGGGCCACCTCCCGGGGTGCCATCGGCCTCGCCGGTCACGCTCATCAGGCCGCCGATGGCCTGGATCGCCGCGTCATAGCCGGCGCGCTGGGCATACGGGCCGTCCTGGCCGTAGCCGGTGATGGAGCAGTACACCAGCTTGGGGTTGATCTGTTTCAGGCTGTCCCAGTCCAGGCCGTACTTCTTCAGCCCGCCGACCTTGTAGTTCTCCACCAGCACATCGCAATGCACCACCAGCTCGCGCAGCAACTGCTGGCCCTGGGGGGTGGCCATGTCGATGGCCACCGAACGCTTGCCACGGTTGGCGCACAGGTAATACGCCGATTCGCGGGTCGGGTTGCCATCGGCATCGATGAGGAATGGCGGGCCCCAGCTGCGGGTGTCGTCCCCTGCCCCGGGCTTTTCGACCTTGATCACATCGGCGCCGAAATCGGCCAGCACCTGGGTGGCCCAGGGGCCGGCCAGAATGCGCGACAGGTCCAGCACACGCACACCATCGAGCGGCTGCATCATGGCCACCACTCCTTCACCGCCGCCGGCAAGGCGGCCACATGGCCCACGGCCTGCTGGAAGGCCTGTGCCAGCGCCATGAGGGTGTATTCCTCACCGATGCGCCCGACCAGCTGCATGCCGATCGGCAGTTCGCCGGCACCCACCGGCAACGGCACCGACAGGGCTGGGTTGCCGGCCATGTTGGCATAGGCGGTGAGATCGGCCTGGCTGGCCGGCACCGGGCTGCCATGGGCAAAGGCCCGCTGCGGCGCGGTCGGCATGACCAGCACATCGCATCCGGCCAGGTACTGCTGCAGCTGTACCTGGGCGCGATCGGCCAGCAGGGACGCGGCGGCCAGATCGGCCGCGCTCTTGCCCTCGGCCCAGCCCATCAGCTTGACCAGCAGCGGCGAAAACAACGAACGGTCTCCACCCCAGGCCTCGGCATGCTCGATCAGCATTTCCGCTTCGCACATCAGCAGGCCGGCACGCCGTGCCTGGCCGGAGGTGAAGCTCGGCCCCGGCAAGGCCACACGCTGGTGGCCCAGGCCAGCCAGCACGCGCAGGCCGTCTTCGAAAGCGGCCTGCACATCGGCATCGACCTCGGCAGCGCTGCCGAAATCCACCACGCCGATGCGCAGCGCACCGGTCTGCGCCGGCAGGAAATGGATGGGACGCGACTGCGCACAGTCCGGATCGAATGCCGCCAGGGTCTGCAGCAGCACCGGCAGGTCGCGGGCAGAACGGGCCAGCGGTCCAATGTGGTCCAGACGGCGGCACAGTGCCACCGTGCCGCGGGTACTGATCGCTCCCCAGCTGGGCTTCAATCCCACCACACCGCAGTAGGCGGCCGGGATGCGCACCGAGCCCATGGTGTCGGTGCCCAGCGCGGCCGCACACAGGCCGGCGGCCACCGCCGCACCACTGCCACCGGACGAACCGCCCGGGGTATAGCCGTGGCGGTGCGGGTTGTGGCAATCGCCGTAGAACGGGTTGGCGTTGTCCGCGCCCATCGCCGCTTCGTGCATGTTGAGCTTGCCGACAATCACCGCACCGGCCGCGCGCAGGGCCGCCACGGCCGGGTTGTCCTGGGCTGCCGGCACACTGTGCCGGCGCGTGCCCATGCCGGCGGTGGTCACCGCACCGGCCACGTCGATGTTGTCCTTGATCGCCACCGGCACGCCTTCCAGCGCGCGGGCGGTACCGGCAGCAAGGCGCGCATCGCTGATCGCTGCCGCCGCCAGGGCGGCGTCGGCATCGACACTGAGATAGGCATTGACCGCCCCGGCACTGGCCGCGGTGGCGGCCAGGGTCTGGGTCACCAGTTCGACACTGGAAATCTGCCGGTCAGCGAGCAGGGCCCGCTGGTCGGTCAGGTCACGGGCCAGCAGCCCGGCATCGGCATGGCTCACGGCAACGTCCTCAGGCAAAGCGCTTGTCGATCAGGCGCACCGGCTTCTGCCGCACTTCGATACCGGTCAGCGGGGCCAGCGAACCCGGTGCGCACAGCACCACGCTCATTTCCACGCCCAGCTTCTGCTTGAGCAGGCTGCAGAAGGCTGCATTGACCTGGGCATCGTCCAGCGCCGCGGAGGTTTCCACGTGCACGGCCAGTTCGTCGCGGCCGGTTTCATCGCGGCTGGCCATGCAGATGAACTCGCCGGCAAACGCGGCGTGCTCTTCCAGGATCGGTGCCATCGCCTGCGGGAACACGTTGATGCCGCGGATCTTGACCATGTTGTCGCTGCGGCCGAGGAAGCCCTCGATGCGTCGCAGGTTCATGCCCAGCGAAGACGGCGTGGTCAGCACGCGGGTCACGTCATGGGTGTTGAAGCGGATGATCGGGTAGATGTCGTCCTTGTACAGGCAGGTCACCACCATGTCGCCGACATCGCCATCGGCCACGATCTGGCCGTCGTCCACGCCGAGGATTTCCACGTACTGGGCGTCTTCCATCAGGTACAGGCCATCCTGGTCCGGGCCCTGGCCGGCAATCGCACCGGTGTCGCCCACGCCGTACCAGTCATACAGCTCCACCCCGCCCCAGGCCGCCGACAACGACTCGCGCGATTCACGGCCCAGGTGGCCGCAGATCATCCGCACCGGGATGTCCTTGCCCGGCTCCAGGCCCTGCTCGCGGGCCACATCGGCCAGCTTCTTGATGTAATCGGCAAAGCCAACGATGACATTGGTGCCCATGCTCTTCATCAGCTGCACCTGCTGCGCCGAACGCATCTCGATGCCGGTGCCGGCCGAGCAGAACAGGGCCTGGGTGTAATGGGTGACCGCCTCGCGCACGTAGTGGCCGCCGTTGATCATGCCGTGGCCATACACCGAATGGACCACATCGCCCGGCTGCATGCCCTGCCAGCGGTAGAGGCGGGCCAGCAGCAGGCTCTGCACTTCGCGCGAATGCGGCGAGAACACCAGCGGCTGCGGGCGGCCGGTGGTGCCGGAGGTGGTGTGGAACACCAGCGGCTTGCTGCCGGCTTCGGTGCCGTCCTGCCAACCGTGGAAATCGCCCAGCGGCGGATATGCTTCCACCGAGGCCATGATCTCGTGCTTGCCGAACACCGGCAGCTTGGTGATGTCATCCAGGCTCTGGATGTCTTCCGGCTTGATCCCGGCATTGCCCCACAGGCGCTGGTAGAACGGGATCTGCCAGGCACGGGCGACGCAGCGCAGGAACTTTTCGTTCTGCTCGGCGCGCAGCTGCTCGCGGCTGATGGCCTTGAACTTGTCGGTGAAAGCCTGGTCCAGCGGGAACTGCTTGAGCAGCTCCTTGACATCGAACGACTCGAAATACGTGGCGTAGCTCATGGTGCCTCGACGATCAGCAGGTCGACCAGCGTTCGGACATCGGCGATGTCCTCCAGATGGTCAATGTGGGAGATAAGGGTGGAACGGTGTTGCACGTCAAACTCACGCGCGGCGTGATCCAGGCAGTGGTGGAACTTCTCCAGCTGCTGCTCACGGCAAAGGGGGCGCTGCGGCGAACCGATGGCCGCATCACGGTGGTTGTGCAGGACCCGGCCATCGCGCAGGGTCACGCGCATGGACTGCGGCACCAGTGCGTTGGGGTCGCTGCAGTCATTGGGCAGCAGCTGCACTGCCGGGGCAAAGGCGGCCAGGCGCGGATCGGCCAGTTTTCCCGGCGCATAGGCCGACAGGCCGACCTTGCCGTCCAGAAGCACGGTGCCGAGCAGGAACGGCAGGCACAGGCGCGCATAGCTGGTCTGCATGTCGGCGGCATACGGGCGGCCGACCAGGCGGTGCACCAGCGGCGGTGCCAGCAGCTCGATGCCCGCCACGTTGTCCAGGGTCAGGCCATGGGCCGCACGCAGCTCCATCAGCATGTCCTGGGCGGCATGCGCTGCGCCGCCGGTGGGGAACACCTTGTGGCTGACGCTGAGCATCTGCGACTCAGCGCCATGCAGTTTCTGCAGCGACGGGCCGGTATCGAACTGCCCTTCAATCAATGGCAGGTAGCCGAACGGGCCTTCCAGCATGTCCTGCGGGGCCGGGAAACCATTGCGGGCCAGCTCCCAGCAGCTGAGTGCGGCCCGCGAGTTCAGGGCGATCTGCAGGGCCAGGGTCGGCGAGCCTTCCACATGCGCCTGCATGGTGCCGGACAGGTGCGAATAGGTCAGGCCCAGCGCGTTGCGCACGGTGGCCTGGTCAGCAGCGTACAAGTGGGCGATGCCGGCCGTGGCACCGAGCGCACCGCACATGGCCGGACGGAAGAAGCGCATCGGCGCCCGCCCGCTGATGCCCAGCAGGGTGGCCACATCCACTGCCACGTTCAAGGCACTGATCAGGGTGCGGCCATCCACCACGCCCAGGCCACGGTTGGCCTTGTCTTCAGCCGCGGCGATCAGGGCCGAGGCGATCACCGCCATCGGGTGCACCACCGCCGGCATGTGCACGCAATCAAATTCCTGGCAGTGGATCTGCCAGCCATTGACCATCGCCGCACTGGCCGCCGGCAGCGGTTCACCGGTGACCCAGGCCCGCGCCGCATTGCCACTGCCGTAGCTGGCCGCACTGGCACGCACCGCGGCGGTCAGCGGCACCTGGGTACCGGAGCCGGAAATGCCCACCGCCAGCGAGTCCATCAGGAACACCTTGCTGGCCGCTACCGCCTCGGCGCCGAGGTGGTCAAAACGCAGCGTGACAGCATGCTGCAGCAGGGCATCGGTCAGTGACATGGGCTTACCTGTGACAGCAACGGAGTGAGGGTATCCAGCGTGCCGCCTTCGGCCAGATTGCGCACTTGGACGATCAGCGCATGGGCCAGGCCGGGCTCCACCCCGCCCCACTGCGCCAGCTCCATCGCCTTGGTGTCGATATCGGCCGGGTGCATCGGCTGCTCCGGGTCACCCCAGGCATCGACGCGCTGGGCCTGCAGCACACGGCCATCGGCCAGCTGCACCCGCACGTTGGCACCGTAATGGGCCGGGAAGCGCGCCGAGCAGGCCGCATCCTCGACAACCTGCACAGCGCTGCGCAGGCGTGCAATGGCCGGATCAGCGCAGGCCGCATCGGTGTAATGGGCCAGCACCGGGGTGCCATGGGCACAGATCGCCGCCAGTGCGTGCTGCAGGGAAAATTTGGCCTGCAGCGCAGTCTGCGGCTCGGCCCGATCGCAGAAGCGCAGGGCCTCGGCATAGGTGGCCACCTCGATGGCCACCACCTGGGCGCCATCACCGGGACGGCCACTGGCCAGTGCATCGTGCAGGGCATCGATGGCCGGGTGCGCATGCCGGCAGGCCGGCCACGGTTTGAGGCTGGTGCTGTGGATCAGCCAGTCCGCCTCTGCGGCCACCACGAGGGCCGGCTCGGCCTGCGGTGCAGTGGCGGCGAACAGGCCCTGCTCGCCTTCCAGGATGTAGCGCGGACCGCGCAGCCCGGCCTGGGCCAGCAGCGCGGCCTGCCAGCCGCTCTGCGCGGCCTGGGCGTTGTGCAAGGATTTGGTCGGCACGCTTTCATGGCGCATCTGCCACAGCCCGCCGGTACGACTGCCTGCCGTGCCCAGGGCATCAGCGGTCTGCGTTGCGTCCAGCCCCAGCACCGAGGCGGCGGCCGCGGTGGCGCCGAACGCGCCGGCGGTGGAGGTGGGGTGCCAGTAGCGGTAATGCGAGGTGCCCAGCGCGCGACCAACACGGATGGTGGCCTCGTAGCCACGCACGATCGCATCGAGCAGGTCATGGCCGTTGCCGTTCTGGCGCTGGGTCGCGGCCAGGGCCACCGGAATCACCACCGGGCCCGGATGCAGGATCGCCGCGCGGTGCACGTCATCCATCTCCAGCACATTGCCCAGCGCGGCATTGATCAGCAGCGCATCGTGGATGTCGTGCTGGCCGGCCGACAAGGCCGTGCACGGGCCCGGCGCGCACGAGGCCACCACGCCCTGCAGCTGCTGTGCCAGCGGGCCGCGCAAACCACCCAGGGCACAGCCCAGCCAGTCCACCAGCAGGGCCGCGGCACGTTGCCGCGCAGGCGCATCCACCGGCCGCTGCAGTTGCGTTGCCAGCTGTTGCACAAGCGAAGGAGAAGCCACGGTCATCACGGATTCCTGGATCAAGAAGCGGCACGACAAACGGCGCATGGGCGCCCGTCCAGGTTTTGATGATAACCAACTTTGTCCGGACATATCATATGATCCGCGCATTGGACCCACATTGGATGTTTGTATGCCGCACGTGCTGGACAGCTCCCGCTTCCTGGATTACATCCGCGCTGCCAGCGAGGTGTATGCCCCCGGCTGCGCTGGCCATTCGCTGCTGTTCCAGCAGTGGCTGCAGGCCGAACCGCAGGCCAGCGCCGGCACCCGCTACAGCGGCGTGCAGATTCCCACGGTCAACCGTTTCGACTTTGCCGGCCTGCACCCGCAGGCACGCCAGCGCACCATCTTCCTGTCGGCCGAACTGCGCGCCAGCTGGCTCGATGGCCGGGTGGATTACCTGCCGCTGACCTACAGCGCCACCTGGCGCTGGCTGCGCGATACCGCGCGCTTCGACGTGGCCCTGGTGCAGGTGGCACCGCCGGATGAAAACGGCAACTGCTCGCTGGGCATTGCCTGCGACTTCACCCCGGCCGCCTGGCCCAATGCACGCATCGTGCTGGCCCACATCAACCCGCTGATGCCGCGCACCCGTGGCCCGTCCATTCCCTACAGCGCAATCACCGCGGCCATCGTGGCCGAGGCGCCGCTGCTGGAAGTACCCGATCCGGCCGCCGATGGCGCCATGGATGCGGTGGCCGAGCGTGTGGCCGGGCTGATCGGCGATGGCGCGACCCTGCAGCTGGGCCTGGGCCGGCTGCAGTCGGCGGTGCTGCGTGCGGTGGCTGACCGGCGCAACCTGCGCATCCACAGCGGCATGGTCTCCGATGGCCTGCTCGGCCTGTATGAATCCGGTGCGCTGGCCGATGCCGAGGATGCCGTGGTGGCCGGCGTGGCCCTGGGCACCGACGCGCTGTACCGGGCCTGCGAACGCATTGCCTTCCGCGAGGTCGGCTACACCCATGCCGCCGCCACACTCGGCAAGATCGACGGCCTGCACGCCATCAACAGCGCGCTGTCGGTGGACCTGCTGGGCCAGGTCAACGGCGAATTCCTGTCCGGCAAGCAAATGAGCGGGGTCGGCGGCCTGCCCGATTTCATCCACGGTGCTCGCCAAACCGTGGCCGGGCGCGGCATCATTGCCCTGCCTGCCAGCACCCCGAAGGGGCAATGCCGCATCGTGCCGATGCTGCCCGCTGGACCGGTAAGCCTTGCCCGCGTGGATGCCGACTGCATCGTCACCGAGCATGGCGTGGCTGACCTGCGTCATCTGGATGTACACCAACGTGCTGCCGCCCTGATCGCAATCGCCGCCCCCGAGCACCGTGAGGGCCTGGCCAGTGCCTGGCATGACCTCTCACGGACTCTCTAGTACAAGGATCTGGTTCCACATGACTGGCACGCGCCGAAGCAAACCCCGTTACGCCGAACTCGGCGATGAGCTGCAGGCAGCAATCGAGAAGGGCGAATATCCGGTCGGCACCCTGCTGCCGACCGAACTGGAGCTGTGCGAGCGCTTTCAGGTCAGCCGGCATACCGCCCGCGCCGCCCTGGCCCAGCTGATCAGTGCCGGCCTGGTGGACCGCCGCCCCGGCGCCGGCACCCGGGTCATCGCCCAGAACGTGGCCATGCGCTACGAGCACGAGATCGACACCGTCGACCTGCTGATGCAGTACGGCAACTCCACCCGCCTGCAGGTGATCACCGCCCAGCGCCTGCCGGCCACGGCCGAGGTCGCCCGCCAGCTGGAAATTGCCGAAGGCAAGGATTACCTGCGCCTGTACACCCTGCGTCTTGAAGAGCCCAGCCGGCAGCCGCTGGCGGTGACCGAGATGTGGGTGCCGGTGCGTACCGGGGTGCCGGTGGACAAGCTGCTGGACGTGGCCAGCGCGGCCCGTGCGGTGGCCCGCTTCCTGGAGCCGAGCAAGCTGTCACGGGTGGAGCAGGTGTTTGATGCCACCTCCTTCAGCACCGAGGACGCACGCCAGCTGAGCATCAAGAAGAGCGAGCCGGCCATGCGCGTGCAGCGCCGCTACCGCGATGCCCAGGGCAAGATGCTGATGATCGCCACCAGCCTGCATCCGCCGGGGCGCTTTGCCTATTCGATGGTGCTCTCGCGCAACCATCGCTGAGCGGCGCAACAGGCACAAAAAAGCCGGCAACTGCATGCAGTGCCGGCTTTTTTGTGCCCGGCCTTGGCCGGTGGTGCAGCCGGCCGATGCGTCCGGGGGAGGGAACGACACATCGGGCGGTCTGCCACCACCGCGGCCTGGCAGCAGCCAGGCCGGCCAGGGCTTACTTCTTGAACAACAGGGCCAGCACGTTCGGACGCAGCGCCATGCGCATCATCTGGCGGAACTCGGCCGGGGTCAGCGAGGTCTTGCACTGCATCATGCCGGCCACACCGTTCATCACCAGAAGACCGTCTTCGGCGGTGACTTCGTTGATGCGCACATCCAGCTTGGTCATCGGGGTCACGACCTTCATGCTCAGCCCTCCCAGTTGGCCAGGCCGACGATGCCACGGCCCGCAGCGCGGCCGGAGATCATCGCTTCGGTCAGGTAGGAACCGTTCTGGTACAGGTCGGAGAACATCGAGCCCATTTCGCCGGCTTCATACAGGCGCGGGATCGGCTGGCCGGCGTGGTCGAGCACTTCGGACTTGATGTTGCGGCGGGCACCACCACCGGTGCAGACGATCACCGGGTCGATGCGCACGCCGTAGAACGGACCCTGTGCGATCGGCTGCAGGGTCAGCGGATTGCGGTCGAACACTTCGTCCTTGCCGGCGGCGCAGGCGGCGTTGTAGCGGTCCACTTCGGCGCGCAGCTTGGCCGGGTCACGGCCGATCAGCACGGCCAGTTCCTCGATGGTGTCGGCCTTCTGGATCCAACCCTTGGCGATTTCGGCCGAGTTGTCGTCCGACCACTGGTAACCACGCACCACCGGGTTCCAGCTCATCACTTCCACCACCAGCTTGTTGTACTGGCAGGTGTTGTGGTCAAAGATCATGTGCACCGGCTGCGCACGGTAGTGCGGGGTGTCCACCCAGTGGCCGTGTTTCTTTTCCTTGTAGTGGGTCAGCTGCAGCTCGGCGGTTTCGTTGTAGAAACGCTCGGTGTTGGCGTCCACTTCGATCCAGCTGAAGCTCTGCCAGAAGAACTGGCGCAGGAAGCCGTTGACGAACCCTTCCGGCTTGAAGCCCGGCCAGATACCGCCGGACTGGCCCTGGTTGCGCATGTGCCACAGGTCGGCACCGGCCTTCTGCAGGATCTTGATGCCGTCGCCGGTGTTGTGCGGGGTGCCCAGCGGGGCCGGATTGGCCAGGCCGAAGTAGTTGCGCTGCATGTCCAGGTTGGCTTCAAAGCCACCGGTGGCCATCACCACGCCCTTGTTGGCGCGGATGTTGACGCGCTGGCCATTCTGCTCGGCAACCACGCCGAACACTTCCAGGCTGTCCGGGTCCTGGACCAGGTCCTTGACCGGCGATTCAAAGGCGATCTGGATGCGCGGGCGCTGGCGGATGTTCTCGCGGAAGGCCAGGTACACGCCCGAAGGCAGCGGCAGGATGGTGGCGGTGCAGTGCACGGCCTCGCGGGCACCGAATTCCGGGAATTCCAGCACCGCATCGCGCTCGGAGAAGCCGGTGCCATGGATGTACTGGGCGCCGGCCTGGGCGGCACGCTCCTGGATCCACGGTTCCAGCGCTTCCATGGCCTCGGACCACGGCACCAGCATGTCTTCCGGGATCGGGTTGGCCACGCTCATCTTGCGCTGGTATTCGGCCAGCACCTTGGCGTTCTTGGTGATCAGCAGCGACTGCCCGGCCACGCGGCTGTTGCCGCCGGTCTCGGCTTCCGGTGCCTTTTCCAGGATCAGGATGGACAGGTTCGGGTCGGCATCATGTGCTTCGATGGCCGCGCTCATCGCCGCCAGGCCGAAGCCGCCGATGACGAGGTCGTACTGCTGGTCCCACTGCTTTACCGAATTCAAGCTGGCCATGATCCCTCCCGGGAATGTTGCGAATGTCCGTACTTTTGGACATGACCGTACATATCGCCAACCAATTTGCGTACGATCCACAACCAATGGTTGTTGATGGATGGCACCGATGGACCTGCGTCAGCTGCGTTACTTCCTCGCCGTGGTCGAAAACGGCAGCTTTACACGGGCCGCGGCGGCCACCGGGCGCACCCAGCAGGCCCTGAGCAAGGGCATCACCGCGCTGGAGCAGCAACTGGGAGAACGCCTGTTCGCACGCGGCACCCGCCAGGCCCAGCTCACCGATGCCGGCCGCCTGCTGCTGGACCACGCCCGCACCGCCGATGAGGCCGTGCGCCGCTTCGAGGACCGCCTGACCGAGATGCAGACCGGCAGCGAAGGCCAGGTGCGCATCGGCACCGGCCCTTCCACCGCCGGCTCGCTGGTAGCCCCGGCAGTGTTGGCCCTGCGCCGGCACTGGCCGAAGATCGGCGTGCATGTGGTCGGCGGCATCGCCCCGGAGCTGCAACCGGCCCTGCTCGCGCGCGAGCTGGACGTGGTGGTGACCCTGCACACGGCAGGCGAGGACACGCCGGACCCGCGCATCCACAGCGAAGTGCTGATGCATGACGAGTACCGGGTGGTGGCCAGCGTGCGTCATCCCTTGGCACGCAAGAAGAACATCGACCCGGCCCGGCTGATCGACCAGCACTGGATCTTCGGCCGCCGCCTGGGCGCGGTGGAGCTGGCCTTCCGCCAGCATTTCCTCGATGCAGGCCTGCAGCCACCGGCCAACACCATGGAGACCAGCTCACCGGAGTTCCTGCGTGCACTGGTACGCGAAGGCAGCTACCTGACCCTGCTGCCCAGCCGCCTGGCCCAGGCCGAACTGCTCACTGGCCAATGGGTGGCGCTGGATGTACCCGGAGTGCTGTGGCAGCGCCCGGTGATGGCCTATACCCGTGCCGGCGAACCGCAGAGTGCCCCGTTGGCCCGCCTGCTGCAGGCCCTGCGCAATGCCGCACAGATCGCCGGGATGCGCGAACTGGTCTGAGCAGCGCCGCCCGCTGCCCCGGGCAGGCCCTGTGCCGAGGCTGTCAACGCAGTGACTGCTGCAGGGCCTTCTGGGCGTACATCCGCGCATCGGCGCGGGCCAGCAGCGCATCACTGTGCTCGCCCGGCCGGTAGCGGGCAACGCCCACCGAGCCGGTGACCATCAACGACTTGCCGGCATGGGTCATCGGCCCGAAGGCGCCACCGATGCGCTCGCGCAGCCAGCCTGCGGCATCGGTGTCCTGGACGATCACCACAAACTCATCGCCACCGGTACGGGCAATGAAGGCGTCCTCGCCCAGGCAATGGCGCAGGCGCCGGCCCAGTTCGCGGATCAGGCGATCACCGGCCGAATGGCCATGCGCATCGTTGACCTGCTTGAAGTCATCCACATCAATCAGGGCCAGGGTCAGTTCGGGCGCCTCCTGCGCAGCCAGGCACTGGCCCAGGTACTGGTCAAACCCACGCCGGTTGGCCAGCCCGGACAGCGCATCGGTACAGGCGGCGGCCTGCAGTGCCGCGGCCTGGGCCTCCTGCAGCCGCGTACGCTCGGAGACATCGACAATGATCTCCAGGTCGTAGGCAATGCCCTCCACCACGGTGCGCTGGGCCGAAATCAGGGTGGAGATGACCCGGCCATCGGCATGGCGGATGTTCACCGGCTCGCCCACATAGCCGCCCTCGGCCTCCAGTTGCCGGTTGCGCCGGGCAAAACCCTCATCGACCACCGCCGCCACATTGGCCACCCGGGCCTGGCACAGCTCGCTCCAGCTGCGCCCGACCAGATCCAGATAGGCCTGGTTGACCTTCAGGTAGCGTGCGGCTTCGCCGTCGCTGCTGGTGATGGCAATGGCGATCGGGGAAAACTCGAACATCCGCACCAGCATCGCGGTCAGGATGTAGGGCGAATTGACGTCCACCTGCGGTGATTTCAGGCAGGCGCAATCGCACGGCAATGCCGGGCTTGATTGCAGCAGTGTCAGCTTCATTGTCCATCTCCCCCCGAGTTTGCCGCCGCGCCGTCACCGGCCCGCCCGCGCGCAACGGCATGAACGGCGAATCTAGCGCCAATGCCAGCCGCATTTGTGAAGATGATCACAAAACCACGCCACCTCCGCGGGTACGCATGCAGCACTCATCCCCTGCCTGCCACCGCCGGCCATGACACCTGGCCCCATTGCCGACTGGCCTCACTATTGATCGAATAGACGCCTGTTCACCTTCGCGGGATGTCGCATGTTGTCGTGGCGTGGTTATG
This sequence comes from Stenotrophomonas ginsengisoli, assembly GCF_001431485.1. Taxonomy (GTDB): domain Bacteria; phylum Pseudomonadota; class Gammaproteobacteria; order Xanthomonadales; family Xanthomonadaceae; genus Stenotrophomonas; species Stenotrophomonas ginsengisoli. Next base: position 15,188 of record NZ_LDJM01000002.1, read on the forward strand.
GTCTGCTCGGCATCTTGCTGCCGATCCTGTGCATGGCAGTAATGGCCTTGGTGCTGGGCGATATCAGCCACCCGGCCAGTGCCGGGGTGTTCTGGGGCCTGCTGCTGGCCAGCTGCCCGCTGTTGTGGGTGCTGGGCAGGCGCCTGAATGGCGATGCCGAACCCGGCGACGAACCGCACCGCTTCATGGGCCTGGCCCTGCACAAGGTACCGCTGCTGTATCTGGGCCTGTTCGTGCTGTACCTGCTGGGCAAGGCCCTGCAATGAGCAGCGATTTTTACACCCTGTACCGTCGCAACCGCCTGCGTGGCGTGCTGCTGTTCCTGAGCCTGGCCTGCCTGGTCGGTTTCATTGCCGATGTGGTGGACCGCCATGCCTTGACCGGCGGCATCCCGGCCACGGTCACCCGTGCTTCCACCTTCACCACCCAAGCCAACCAGTGGTTTGCCAGCGGGGATGGCCAGCTGGATGTGCGCATCACCCCGGACAGGGGCACCGCCTTTGTCTATCCGCTGCTTTTCAGCCGCGCTGATATCGAGCACCTGCTGGCCGACGGCAGCCTCCGCATCAAGTACGTGGCCGACCGCCCGGCCCGCCACTGGCGCGACGGTGAGCCGCTGCCGCCGCTGGACTGGTACCTGCTGGGCCTGAGCCTGTTGTTGGCCGGTGTGTTCGGCCTGTCACTGAGGATGCGTTGAACATGCCCGCCCACCCACACACCTGCCTGGTGGCCATCCTGCTCGGCCTGGCCCTGCTGTGCCCTGCTCCGGCTTGGGCGCGTGGCCCGTTGCTGGCTGCCAGTGCCGGCCCGTCACCGGCCGAACGCATCGGCCTGCGCTCGATGCGCCTGCCCGCCGGCAGTTTTGCCATGGGTGGCTGCAACGGCAGCAGCTGCCAGCCCGATGATGCCCGTGCGCAACCCGAGGAAGGCCCGCCCACCCGGGTGCAGGTGCCCGGCTTCATCCTCGGCAAGTTCGAGATCACCCTCGGCCAGTACCTGACCTTCATCCAGGCCACCGGTGCCCAGAAAACCCTGCATCCGCACTTCCATGACTACAACACCCGCGGCCCGGATGCGCCGGTGGTGCTGGTCAGCTGGAAGGATGCGCAGGCGTTCGTGGCCTGGCTCAACAGCGCCGGCCGCGGCGGCTGGCGCCTGCCCACCGAAGCCGAATGGGAATATGCCTGCCGTGCCGGCGGGCGCCACCTGTACTGCGGCAGCAACAATGCCGATGCGGTGGCCTGGTACTCCGGCAATGCCGACCATGGCACGGGCATCAACTGGCAGCAGCCGGTCGGACGCAAGCCGGCCAACCGCTTTGGCCTGCATGACATGAGCGGCAATGTGGCCGAATGGGTACAGGACTGCTGGCACGACAGCCATGCCGGCCGTCCGGCCGATGCCAGCGCGCGCAACGATGGCTGCCGCGCCGGTGACGGCTTTGCCCGGCGTGTGGTGCGCGGCGGCGCACATGACCTGCTGCACTGGCTCAGCCGGGCCAGCGCGCGGCGGGCCAGCAATGCCGGCGGGGCCGACACCACCAGCGGCTTCCGGGTCGCCCGCGACCTGCCGCCTGCCTGAGCAATGCAGTGCCATGAAGCCCTTGCCACCTGCAGCCACACCGCCGCTGCAAGCGTCCCGAAGGCCCTTGCTGTACCGTGCAGGCAGTCTTCCACCCGGGTGTACCTGAGGAAAGCCTTGCCTGCATTGCTGCCGGGCGGCACCTGCCTTGCCCTGGCCACCACCGCGCAGGCCCAGCCCGGCCCGCCCCGCTCGCCCTGGGGCATCGGTGTGGCCGCGGCGGTGTCTGACAGCGTGCATGCCGGTGAGGGCACCCGCGTGCTGCCGATCCCACTGCTGTCCTACGAGACTCCGCGCTTCCATTTCCGCGGGCTCACCGCCGGCTGGCGGGTGGCCGGTGACGACGCACTGGAAGTGTCGTTGCTGGCCAAGGCCCGCCTGGACGGGTTCGATGCCGATGACCTGGGCCGCCGCCAGCTTGCTGCCAACGGGGTGGATCGCAACGGGCGGTCTGACCGTGACAAGGGCCTGGACCTGGACCTGGACCTGGACCTGGGGATGGACTGGAGCAGACGCGGCGGCAAGTTGCAGCGCGAGCTGCTCAGCGATGCGACCAACCGCAGCGGTGGCCATGAAATCCCGCTGCAGTACGGCTACCCGCTGCGTATCGGTGCGACAGCGCTGACCCCGCAGATCGGTGCCAGCTGGCAGTCGTCCGACCTGGCCAACTACTACGGCACGCTGGAACGCGGGATCACCCGCAGTGCACCACGCTACCGCCCCGGGACCGTCACCGTGCCGCACCTGGGCGTGTCGCTGCTGCGCCCGCTGGGCACGCGCTGGGCCCAGGTCGGCAATGCCCGCTACAGCCGCCTGCCCTCGGCACTGGCCGACAGCCCGCTGGTGCATGCCGGCACCGATGGCCCGCTGTCGCTGTTTGTCGGCGTCTCTGGCGGCTTCACCCCGTGCTGGGTGCGCCCGGATCAAGCAACGGCCGCCTGCCGGCGCGGGTGAGCGGACGGCAGGCGCTCACACCCGCAGGGCCAGATGGCGCAGGGCATCGGCACTGCCGATCACCCGCAGGCGCGGCAGGGCCAACTCCTCGCCCAGGTAGGCGGCATTGGCCCCGCCCAGCCAGACCGGGATGTCCGCATGCAGTGCCGCATCCAGGCTGCGCAGCTCATCGAGCACCTGGCCGGCATGGGCCGGGTAGATCGAGCTGATCGCCACGGCCGCGGCCTGCACCCGGTTGGCCACCCGCGCCAGCTCCACTGCCGGCAATTCGGCCCCCAGGTACAGCACCGGCACCCCGGCATCGAAAGCCTGCAGGGCCGCACCGATCAACCCCAGCTGGTGCTGCTCGCCGGGCAGGGTGGCAAACAGCACGCGGGCTTTGTGCTCGCGTGGGTGCTGGTTGAGGATGGACAGCAGGCGGGCCTGCAGCAGGCTGCTGACCAGGCGCTCCTGGGCAATGGCCAGGCGGCCATCGGCCCAGCGCACTCCCACCTCGTGCAGCAGCGGGTTGACCAGGCGCCCGATCAGCACCGACAACGGCAAGGTGGCGATGGCCACGGTCAATTCGCGGTCAAATACATCCACCTGGTAATCGGCAATGGCATCGAGCATGCGCCCGGGCAGGTCATCCACCGCACCGTAGGCCAGTTGCCGGCTGTCCTCCAGCAGGCCCTGCAGGGCAGCATCGTCCAGCGCCGCCAGACGGCTGATGGCATGGCCACGGTCGGTGAGCCGGTACAGCAGGGTCAGCCGCTGCAACATCGCCGCGTCGTAGCTGCGCCGCCCCTTGTCGTCGCGGTGCGGCACCACCGCCGCGTAGCGGCGCTCCCAGGCGCGCAGTGTTTCCGGGGTGAGGCCGGTCAGCCCGGCAGTGGCTTTGACGGAGTACATGGCCAAAATGTACAGCCTTTGTACAACCCAGTGTTGTACGAATTTATAACTGCAACCACCACAGACTGGGCCCACGTTCCCAACTGGTGTTGCCACGATGAACCTGCACAACCTGATCACCGCCAAGACCCTGCGCATCCTTCCCCTGGCACTGGGCATGGCCCTGGCCGCCCCGCTGGCCATGGCCGCCGGCACCGGTGGCACCCACGCAGCCCCGGCACAGAGCCGTGCCAGCGCCGACATCGTGGACACCGCCGTGGCGGCGGGCCAGTTCACCACCCTGGCCGCCGCACTGAAGGCCGCAGGCCTGGTCGACACCCTCAAGGGCAGCGGCCCGTTCACCGTGTTTGCCCCCACCGATGCCGCCTTTGCCGCCCTGCCGGCCGGCACCGTGGAAAACCTGCTCAAGCCGGAAAACAAGGATCAGCTGGTGTCCATCCTGACCTACCACGTGGTGCCCGGCAGCGTGCCGGCCGCCACGGTGGTGACCCTGAGCGAAGCGGCCACGGTCAATGGTGACAAGGTGGACATCCGCACCGCCAACGGTGAGGTGATGGTCGATGGCGCCAAGGTCACCACCGCTGACGTGGCTGCCAGCAATGGCGTGATCCACGTCATCGACAAGGTGCTGATGCCCGGCAACTGAACCTCCCCCACCCTTGTAAATGCGGAGATGCACGCATGAAGTTCCTCAACGTCCTGACCCTGGTGCTGGTGATCGTTGGTGGCATCAACTGGGGCCTGGTGGGCGCTGCGCAGTTTGACCTGGTCGCCGCGCTGTTCGGCGGTCAAGACGCGCCCCTGGCTCGAGTGGTCTATGTGTTGGTCGGCCTGTCGGCCTTGTGGCAGCTGGTCGTGCTGCTGACCGGCAAGCGCGCCCACCGCTGATAGATCGTTGTACCGTCATTGCCGGGTCAATCCCCTGCCCGGCAGTGTCAGCGCCCTGGCCATCCCGCGCTCCCCTCGCGGGGTGGCCATCTTCAATGCAAAAGGCAGTGGCCAGGACGCCCCGGCCACTGCCTTGTGTGCTGCACACTGCCACACCGCAGGGCTCAGTAATCCTCGTCCTCGGCAGCGGCCTGACGGCCCTGCTCGCGGATCAGCGCCATCTCGCGGGCGTCGTTGATCGCCTCGCGCACGCTGTCCAGGTCCACCGCGCTCTCATCCGGGGTGTACTCGCCGGTGAGCACGGTATCCGGGAACAGGTCACCGGCCTGGAACAGCTCCCACATCTGCTCACCGAACCAGGTGTCCAGCAGCTCGGGCGCGCTGCGGCCCAGAAACGCGGTGAGGTTGTTGACGTCACGCAGCAGCATGTTGCGTGCGGCATTGTTGCCGGCCGCGCTGACCACCTGCGGAAAATCGATCACGATCGGGCCATCCGGGCCCACCAGCACGTTGTAAGGCGACAGGTCACCGTGGATCAGGCCGCAGCAGAGCATCTTCTTGATCTGCTCCAGCAACACCGCGTGGTACTGGCGCGCCACCTCGGCCTCCAGCTCCACCTCGCCCAGGCGGGCGGCACTGAAGCCTTCGGCATCGGTGACCAGTTCCATCACCAGCACGCCATGGAAGTAGCCGAACGGCTCGGGTACGCGTACACCTGCCGCACGCAGTTGGTACAAGGCATCGACCTCGGTGTTCTTCCACTCCGCTTCCTGCTGCTTGCGCCCGTACTTGCTGGATTTGGCAATCGCGCGCGCCTCGCGGCTGCCGCGCACCTTGCGCCCTTCCTGGTATTGCACGCGCTGCTGGAAGCTGCGCTGGGCCATGTCCTTGTAGACCTTGGCGCAACGCACCTCGTCACCACTGCGCACCACGTACACGGCCGCTTCCTTGCCGCTTTTCAGAGGACGCAGGACCTCGTCAATCACGCCGTCGTCAATCAATTCCTGGAGTTGGGCCGGTGTCTTCACTGTGTCTCGCAAGCAGGGCCGCGGCAGCGGCGTGGTGGTCAAGGCTCCATTGTTGCCCAAAGCCCGGCTCAAAACCTGACATCGACTGGCCACGCGGCAGGTAGCCCGTGGCCAGTGTTCACAATGGGCACTGACGCACAGCAGGCTGGGCCAATCCCTGCAAGGATGGCGGGTTTGTTCCTGCCTGCCCTGCCCGCCCATGCCTGTCCTGACGCAACGAACCCTGCTGGCCACCCTCACCGTTACCGCCCTGCTGGCCGGCGGCATTGGCCTGAGCCTGGGCATGCGCCTGGGCAAGGGCCCGCAGCATGACCTGGCCCGCGACAATCTGATTGCCATGCAGCCGCTGCTGCAGTTGCCGCCCACCGATGACCCCGGCTTCGCCCAGGCCCTGCAGCAGTTGCAGCACAGCCACAGCCAGCACCTGCTGATGAGCTACCGCCATGCCGATACGGCGCAGCGCCGGCAGATCGCCGTGGCCCTGGGCCGGGCCAATGCCCAAGGCTGGTACAGCACCGCCGATTTCTCCCGCCTGCAAGCCAGCCTGACCTGCCTTGAGCAAAGCCCCGAACAGCCCCTGCCCCAGTGCCTGGCACAGCAGCTGCAGCCGGCCGACGAAGCCAGCCCCGTAGCCACCACCCAGCCCTGATCCTGCGGGTACGCCCGGACAGCCGCGCACGGCACCCCTCAAGGCTTGAGCTCCATCGCAGGTGGGCAGCTGCCGATCGCGTTATGGTCGGCGCTGGATCTGGCCTGCACCAAGGAGTGGACAATGCCGCACCCATCCCCATTACGGCTTTCCTGCAGCCTGGGCGTCGCGCTGCTGGCTGCAGCCGGCAGCCACGTACGAGCACAGCCCTTTACCGACAACCCCTATCTCAGCCCGGAGGTCAATGCCGCCCTCGCTGACCCGCAGTTACCAGTCCGCAAGTACCGGGGAGACCTCAGTGGCTGGACCAAGCGCTTTGAAACCTGCATCAGTACCCAGAACCGCGACCTTCCCGCCCCACGTCGCCAGTGCATAGCGGACGAGATCGAGTACAAACTGGGTGTTACATCCGTCTACCATAAGACACTACTGGACGCCGCCCGGCAGAAAGCCCCGCAAAGCGTTGCCGATATCGATGGACAACATCAGCAATGGCTTGAGCAGTATCACTCAAGCTGTGAGATCGAAAAAAACCAATCCACGCCATTTTCACGGGAGCAGTGCCAACTCGATTTGATTGATGAATTCATTCATCAGACAGCGCAACGAAAGACTTCGATATTGTCCTATCGAGAGGCTATCGCTGAGCAGCTTCCTCCCACGGCCCATGGCTCGGCCACCCTGATCCTGGGTGATGCCCGGATCGCGGTCTCGGTGGATGCCTGCCCAGGGGTCAAGAGCGACCTTTTCCGCGCTTGTGAGAATGTGCGCCTTGCGGTCAGCACGCCGGACATTGCTGAGCAGCACCTGCAGCTGCCCGAAGTGATTTTCTCCGACCATGAGAACGATGCCAGTGCCAATCGTGGCACGCTGGAGCAGGGTTTTGCCTGGGGCAAGTACAGCCTGATGCTGCTGGACCTCAACAATGACGGGCACGAGGACCTGATGGCCTGGACTGGCTTCGACGGCAGCTACGGCGACCCGTCCTACACCTACTTCCTGTATGACGCCGATGCCAAGGCCTTTGTCGAAAATACCGCCATCCAGGCATTGGTGGAGATGCACTCACTGTCGCGCGTTGTCGATGGCCAATTCGAATTCTGGTACCGCAGCGGGCCGTGCGAACGGGGAGAAAAAAGCATCCGCTTCGAAGGGAACGTGCCAAGGGTCATCAAAAGCAGTGACGAGAACAGCTGCACAAACGCCGATCAAGGCTGATCGCCGCACCAGGCCCGGCCCTGACCCGGACAACCGTTACTGGCAGCCCTTACAAAACAACGGCCAGGCAATGCCTGGCCGTTGTTTCAACCGTTGAACCTTGAGGCAGTGCTTCAGCGGCTGAGCACGCCGGGGTTCATCAGGCCCTTGGGGTCGAGCTGGGCCTTGATCGCATCAAGCACGGCCAGGGCGGCCGGGTCGCGGCCGGCGCGGTAGTCGTAGAACTTGCCCAGCTGCAGGTTGGCCGCACCGTGGGCACGCATGACATCGGCGATCTGGCGCTTGAGCGTGTCCGCGGCGGCGCGGGCTTGCAGGTGCTCACCCGGGCAGCCGATGCGCTGCTGGTGGTCGGCATCCACGGTACGCACATGGAAGGCGTTGTGGCTGTCGGGCCAGTAGATGCACGGCTCGATCACCGCGACCTGCTCGCCCACGCTGGACATCAGGGTGCCGATGAACAGGCCATGCTGTTCCATGGTCGCCGCTTCGCGGGCGAACAGGTCCTGCAGGGCGTTGAACATGCCCACCGCCTTGGAGTGCGGCACCAGCGCATGCACCGGGGCCCAGCGCTCGCCCTGCGGGCCGAGCATGGAGTTCCAGGCGGCAAACGGGTTGGCGGCCATCATCTTCGGAATCGACGGTTCCACCGATTCGCCGAGGTTGCCGACCAGCTTTTTGGCACGCGCGACGCGATCGGCCACTTCGGCCGCGCTGTCGCCCTCCAGGGTGATGTGCAGCGAGAACTGCTGCTGGTCCACGATGTCACGGCCCTTCACCGCCAGCTTCAGGCCGGAGATCAGGCCGCCCTTCTTGATCACGTTGGTCAGCGACTTCACGTCGCTGGCCAGGCTGGCGCGGCGCATGCGGATGGCGGTCAGCGACGGGTCAAAGGCCGCCGTCTCGCTGGCCAGGCCGTGACGGGCCAGCACGCCCAGGGCGCCAAACAGGCCATCGGCGCTGGTGAACTGCCAGGACAGGTAGTCCATGTGGCTGTGCAGCGGGATCAGCTTGAGCACCACGCGGGTCTTGATGCCGAGCAGTCCGCAGTCACCGAGGAACACGCCGGTCAGGTCCGGGCCGTACCAGCGGAAGAACGGGCTGGTGTTGGCCGCCGCCGCCGAGCCGGTGGTGAGGATGTCACCGTTGGCGGTGACCACCTGCAGGCCGAGCACCGCATCGGCAGAGCAGCCGTAACGGGCCGAGCCGTTGAAGATGGCGCCCTGCGACATGCCGCCGCCGACGGTGGCGTGCGAGCCGGACATCGGGCCGAAGTACGGGGTGCGCACGCCCTTGGCGTCCAGGGCGGTCTTCAGATCGCGCCAGGTCACGCCGGCTTCGACGATGACGTAGGCGTCCTCGACGTTGATCTCCACGATCTTGTCCAGGCCGCCGGTATCGACCAGCACGCTCGGGCTTTGCGCGGCGATGTAACCGCCGGTGTAACTCATGCCGCCGCCACGCGGGATCACCGCAATGCCGGCGGCGGTGAGCTCACGTACCGCATCGGCCAGTTCGGCCGCGGTGGACGGGCGCAGCACCGCCAGCAGCGGCTGGCCGGCGGAATACACATCGGTACCGAAATAGGCCAGTTCGGCCGGATCGGTGATCACCGCAGCACCCAGACGGGCCTGCAGCTGGGCCAGCACGGCCGGGGCGGAATCGACAGCAGCATTCATGGGGGTACGTCCTTGGGGGTTACGACAGCAGGGCGGCAGCGCGCCCCTGGTAATCATTGGCCGGTTCGGCCGATACGCTCAGCGGCACGCGCAGCTGGCGCAGTTGTGCGGGAAGGTCGGACGGGGTGGCGGCGGCCAGCAGCGGGGCCAGGCGCGGGCCCAGACGCAGCAGTTCGACCACATTGGCATGCACCCGGGCCGGGGCCGGCGCATCGACCAGGCGGCGCGCAGCGGCGCAGGATGCCATCCACGGCCAGATCAAGTGGCGCTCGCGCTCCCAATGCCAGGCATCGCCCAGATGGCCACCGGCGCGGTCCACCGTGGTCACCGGCAGGTTGGCCAGCAGGCAGGCCTGCTCGTCGGCAGTGAGCAGCCACGGCGTATCCAGATGGGCCTTGCCCAGGCGCTGGCCGTAATGCGCGGCCAGGCCCGGCAGGTAGGCGGCCGCGGCCCCGTGCAGGCTCAGCTGCAACGTTGCCGCCGGTGCACAGGCATCGATCAGGGCCGCAATGCCGGCCAACATGGTGGCCACATCCAGGGTGGCATCGGTCTCGCTGGAGGCACCATGGCCGGGCAGGTCCAGCAGCAGCAGCGGGCCCTCGGCGGCCACATCGGCCGGAGTGAACGGGGCGCTGCCCGGCGCGTGCAGCCAGACCGACAGCGGCCCTTGCCCGCGACGCAGCCAGCCGGCCACCTCGCCGGCAGCAGAGCCCACCAGCACACGCTGCCAATGGTCGGCGCGGGGCGATTGGACGATGGCCGGGGCCACCGGCTCGGCGGCCAGGGTGGCCGGCAGCCAGGTATCCAGCCGCTGCAGCATGGCCGGGATGCTGCCCGGCTCCTCGACCACGGCCACGTTGGCCGGCAGGTCGGTCAGGCGCGGCATGTGGGCCAGCAGCGGGTCACCGTGGCGGAACACGATCAGGCTGGGCACACGCAGCTGGCTGACCCAGTGGTGGTCGTTGTGGGCAAAGGCAGCGGCATAGCCGGTGCGGTAGTGGTCGCCCACGTCCAGCACGTCCATCACCGCGTCATGGGTGGCCTGCACCGTGGCCGGGGGAATCGCCATGGCCGCGGCGGCGCGGCCGTCGTACCACGGGAAGAAATACTTCTGCTCGCGGATGCGGCACCACAGCCAGCGCAGGTGCGAGCCATCCCACTGCGGTACGAAGGGCGGCAGGTAGGCATCGCCGTACAGGGCGCTTTCTGCCGGGGTGAAGGCGGCATAGCCGTCCACCACCAGGGCGCTCACTGTCTGCGGGTGGGCCCAGGCCAGCCAGGTGGCGACCAGGCCGCCGGTATGCATGCCGAACACCGCCACCCGCTCCAGCCCCAGAGCCTGCACCAGTTCCCAGGTGGCATGGCCGAAGGCGGCCATGTCACGCGGGCCGTCAACCGGCAGCGGATCGGAATAGCCGAAGCCCGGCGTGTCCGGGGCGATCACGGTGAAGTGCGGCGCGTAGCGGGCCATCATCTCGGCCCACATGCGCGAATTCTGCGGCGACTGGTGGATCAGCAGCAGCGCCGGGCCCTGCCCAGCGCGCCGGTAATGCACCTGGCGGCCGTTGATGTCGACGAAATGGCGGGTAATTGCGTGCATTACGGATGTTCCACTGCAACGAGGGCCTTGCCGGTGTTTTCGCCATTGAGCAGGCCGATGAAGCCGGCCGCGGCCTGTTCCAGCCCGTGATGGATGTGCTCGCGGTAGTGCAGCTGGCCAGCGGCGATCAGCCCGGCCAGCTCCTGGCGGCAGGTACCGAAATCGGCCAGATGGTCATACACCACCAGCCCTTCCAGCCGCGCGCGTGCACCGATCACCGGGCCCAGGTTCGGGCCGGGCGGGCGCTGCGCACGGTTGTACTGGTCACTCAGGCCGCACAGCACCACGCGGGCGCGCAGGGCCAGCTGGCCGAGCACGGTTTCCAGCACCGCGCCGCCCACATTGTCGAAATAGCCGTCGATGCGCTGCGGGCAGGCCGCACGCAATGCATCGGCAAAATCAGGGGCGCGGTAATTGACGCAGGCATCAAAGCCATAGGTGGCGGTGACCAGGTCGCACTTTTCATCCGTGCTGGTCAGCCCGACCACGCGCGCGCCGGCGGCCTTGCACAGCTGGCCGGCAACCGAGCCGACCGCACCGGCCGCGGTGGAGATGACGATGGTCTGCCCGGCTTCGGGCGCCAGGATGCGGCGCACCCCGGCCCAGGCGGTGAGCCCGGGAATGCCCAGCACGCCGACCGCCGTGGCTGGTGGCGCCAGTGTTGCATCCACCGCCTGCAGGGCGTTGGCATCGGCCACGGCGTACTGCGCCCAGCCCAGCAGGCCGGTCACCCACTGTCCAGCAGCGAAGCGGCCACTGGCATCGTCCACCACCTGGCCCACGGCATAACCGGGCACCACTGCACCCAGCGGCGGGCACGGAGCCACGTAGCGCCCGCCCAGCTGGGCCCGCAGGAACGGGTCCAGCGAGAGCCAGTACAGGCGCACCAGCACCTGCCCGGCTCCCGGTTGCGGCACCGGCAACGATTGCAGGGAAAAGTCCGACGGCTGCGGCATCCCGTCCGGGATGGCGCGCAGACACACCGCCTGCATCGTGGCCGGCACGCGCTGCATGATCAGAACGCGTTGATGCCGGTCAGCTCACGGCCGACCACCAGCTGGTGCACGGTCTCGGTGCCTTCATAGGTAATGACCGATTCCAGATTCAGGGCATGACGGATGGCCGCATGCTCGGTGGTGATGCCGGCACCGCCGAGCAGGTCACGGCATTCGCGGGCGATGTCGATGGCCATGCGGCAGTTGTTCCACTTGGCAATGCTGACCTGGGTCGGCTGCATCTTGTCCGCTTCCTTCAGGCGGCCCAGCTGCAGCGACAGCAGCTGTGCGGCGGTGATGCGGCGGGCCATGTCGGCCATCTTGATCTGGGCGCTCTGGGTAGCCGCGACCGGGCGGCCGAACAGGATGCGCTCCTTGGTGTAGGCCAGCACTTCTTCCAGGCAGGCCTGGGCGGCGCCGATCGGGCCCCAGGTGATGCCGTAGCGGGCCTGGGTCAGGCAGCCCAGCGGACCCTTCAGGCCCTTCACGTTGGGCAGGCGGTTGGCATCGGGCACGCGCACGTTGTCAAAGAACAGTGCGCCGGTGGCCGAGGCTCGCAGGCTCATCTTGTGCTTGATTTCCTGCACGCTGAAGCCCGGGGTGCCCTTCTCGATCACAAAGCCCTGGATGCCGTCTTCGGTGTGGGCCCAGACAATGGCGATGTCGGCCATCGGTGCATTGGTGATCCACATCTTCGAACCGTTGATCACCCACTCGTTGCCGTCCTTGACGGCACGGGTCTTCATGCTGGCCGGGTCCGAACCGCCGTGGGCCTCGGTCAGGCCGAAGCAGCCGATGACCTTGCCGGCGGCCATGTCCGGCAGCCAGCGCATGCGCTGCTCTTCGCTGCCGTAGGCATAGATGGGGTACATGCACAGCGAGCTCTGCACCGAGACAAAGCTGCGCAGGCCCGAATCGCCGCGCTCCAGCTCCTGGCAGATCAGGCCGTAGCTGACATAGCCCAGGTTGGAGCCGCCGTACTGTTCCGGCAAGGTGGCGCCCAGCAGGCCCATGTCGGCCACTTCGGCGATCAGTTCCTTCGGGAACTGGCCCTTGTCGAAGCAGTCACCGATGATCGGCAGCACGCGCTCGTTGGTGAAACGGGCCACCGATTCCTGGATGGCACGCTCTTCTTCGGTGAGCAGGGAGGCAACGTCGTACAGGTCAAACGGATTCAGGCTCATGCAATTCTCACTGGCACACAAGGTGCTGGGCGGTGGGGGTGAAGTTACGGTATTCAGGCGGACAGGATGGCGGCAGCGGCGCGTTCGCCGGACTGCACGGCAGCCTCCATGCCCGGGACATGCAGTTCGGTCTGCTCGCCGGCAAAGTGCAGGCGGCCGAACGGGGTGTTGTTCCACTGCCGGGTCTGCGCAAAGCGCCCCGGCTTGATCTCGGCAAACGCGCCACCGGCCAGCGGATCACCGCCCCAGCTGCGCGTTTCCAGCAATTGCAGGGCACCACGGCTGGCCGGGCGCACGCGGGCGAATTCGTCGATGATCCACTGCGCGCGGGCGGCCGCATCCAGGGTGTCGGCCTTTTCGGCCAGCGCACCACTGAGCCAGACGATCAGGCGGTTGATCTGGCCATCGTCGCCGGGCACGGCAAACACGCGCTGCAGCGCACCGGTGCCCCACAGCCACAACGGCAGGCCGTCCTCTTCCCAGAACGGTCGGGTCGGCTGCAGGTGCACGGTGGTCACCGCATTGCCGCCACGCTCGGCCCAGATGGCCTGCTGCGCGGCCGGCGGTGCCGGGTCGATGACGATGCGCGACAGCGGCAGGCTGGGAATGGCCAGCACCACGTGGCCGGCCTGGAAGCGACGGCCATCGGCACACCGTACCTGCACACCACGGCCACTGCTTTCAATGGCCGCGACCTGGGCATTGCGTACCACCTCGGCCGACAGCGAGGCGGCCATGGCTTCCGGCAGCGCCTGGCTGCCACCGCTGACCCAGCCGGTGCCCGGGGCGCCGTAACGGCGCAGGGCATCGCGGCGCAGCACGTCCAGCGCGCTCACCGTATGCAGCGAGGAATAGGCACTGCCAACATCCATCAGGCCGATGGCATCGGCCGACCAGCCCCTGGCGGCCAGGTGCTGGGCCAGCGACACGTCCAGGGCCAGGTTGGCCGGGTCGTTCCAGCTGTCCAGCGCCGGCAGCGCGTTTTCATTCAGGGCGGTGCTCAGCAACAGGGTCGGTGGCAGCTCGCGCTCACGCCCGGTCAGGGTGTTGTACGCGCTGCTGCCCCACTGCGAGGACGGGATGATCCCATCGCCGAGCTGGAAGCCCATGCCACTGGCCGGCGGACGGGCCACGGCCGGCGGCTCGATGCCCACCGCCACGCGCTGGGCGTGGGCATGCACGCGCGCATAGCCGGTGCCGACCTCGACCCCGCCAATTTCAAAACGCAGCCCGTTGCGGACCACGGTATGCAAACGGCCACCGATGCGATCGGAGGCCTCCAGCACCCTCACCCGTGCACCGCCGGCTTCGAGCTGGTGCGCGGCGGCCAGGCCCGCCAGGCCGGCGCCGATGACCAGCACGTCGCTGCGTGCAGCACCACGGCCGATGCTGCGTGCCTGGGCCGGCAGCATCGCCAATGCCGATGCGGCACCAAGGCCAGCAAGGAAATGTCGTCTGTGCATACTGCCTGCCCTTGAATAGTGACCGGCCTGGCTGCTGCCAGGCCGGTGGATTGGTACTTAGAACTTGTAGCTGACTTCCACACCGTACATGCGCGGCATCGACGGGGTGATACCGAAATCACGCAGGTTGGTGACAGCCAGACCCGTCAACGGCGGCACCGCCGGCACGGCCACATAGGCTTCCGGGTCGATGGCACGCTGTGCCTCTTCCGGGGTGCGGTCGTTGAAGGCGTTGTTGACGTAGGCGCTGACCTGCCACTGCTCGCTCGGACGCAGGGTGAAGCGCAGGTTGGTACGGGTCGCCGCACCGACCGAGGCCAGGTTGTCCACCTGCACGTAACGGCGGCCTTCGTAGGCCACGTCGGTGTTCAGGGTGTACTCCCAGCCGTTGGCAAACGCACCGTCATACATCAGGCCCAGGGTGGCCTTGTGCTTGGGCACGCGCGGCAGCTTGTAGCCGGCCGCATTGGCCGCCGCGTCCGCCAAGGTCGGGGCCGGGCCGGTACCGAACAGGTCGGCCTGGTCCTGGCTGATGAAGCTCTTGATCTGCGCATCGGTGTAGGAATAGGCCAGCGACGCCAGCCAGCCCGGGGCGAACACCCACTGGCTTTCCAGCTCGAAGCCCTTGATTTCCGACTCACCCACGTTGGTGGTGTAGCTGGTGGAGAACAGGGTGCCGTTCTTGCGGATCACCGGGCCGGTTTCGGTCAGCTGCTGGTTGGTCCAGTCGATCAGGTAGACGTTGGCATTCAGGCGCAGGGTGCCGTCCAGCCAGTCGCTCTTGATGCCCAGCTCGTAGTTGATGGCTTCTTCTTCCTCGTAGGAGGACAGGCCGGCGGCAATCAGGCGGTCACGCTCGGCTTCCTGGAAGTCGGCGCGGTAGACGTCGGAGTTGAAGCCGCCCGGCTTGGTGCCCTTGG
Organism: Stenotrophomonas ginsengisoli; assembly: GCF_001431485.1. Taxonomy (GTDB): domain Bacteria; phylum Pseudomonadota; class Gammaproteobacteria; order Xanthomonadales; family Xanthomonadaceae; genus Stenotrophomonas; species Stenotrophomonas ginsengisoli. The sequence goes on from NZ_LDJM01000002.1 coordinate 30,235, forward strand.
AGATCAAACCGTAGACGTTGACGTTGTCTGCGGCCTGGTAGCTCAGGGTCCAGCGCGGGGTGAAGCTGGTGAAGGTCTCGTTCAGTGCCCAGGCCTGGGTGTAGGTGTTGGCACCGAGCACACGGCGGTCCACACCGCCCTTGCTGATTTCGTCCCACGCATAGCGGGCTTCGATCGAGGTGGTCCACTTGTCGGTGATGTTCCAGTTCACCATGGCGTAGACCGCCTTGTTGGTGGTTTCATCATCCGGATCGGTCGGCACCTGCTGCACCGAACGGGTGCCCGGCAGGTAGAAGCCGGTCAGGTCACCACCCCAGCCCGGCTGGGCCTGCTGGTTGTAGTAGTACAGGCCGACCATGCCCGACACGTCCAGCGACTGGTCGCTGCTCAGGCGCAGGTCCTGCGACCAGTTCTTCACCGCGGTGTTGGTGAAGGTTTCAAACGCACCGCCGTAGCCACGGTCGCTGCTGTAGTCCTGGTCGGTACCGGCGTAGGTCGAGCTGTCGTTGTAGGCAGTGGTCGAGGTGAAGGTCCAGTTGTTGTCGAAGAAGTATTCGGCACGCAGGCTGGTACGCAGGAAGTCGGTCTTGCGGCCGGCAAAGTAACCGGCAGCGGTGAACTCGTCGGTGTTGATGGCGTAATCGGTCGGCGCCTTGACGTCACCACACCAGTAGCCCCGGTGGCGGTTGGCCAGCACCGGGTACAGGCCGAAGTACAGCGCGCCGGTTTCCTGCGGCAGGTAGCAGTTGAGGTTTTCGCTGCCGATGGTGGCAATGGCGAAATGCTCGTCGCGGCTCTTCTGCTGCATCACGCGGGCGGTGATGTCCAGCTTCTCGGTCGGCGACCAGGCCACGGCAACCATGCCGCTGATGGTCTCGGTACCGCCCAGGTCCTTCTTGTCGGAAGCCTGGTTGTAGTACATGCCGTCATTGCCGCGCTTGTTCAGGCTGACGTCGTAACCGAAGGTGCCGTCCTCATTGCCACCGGAGTGGAACAGGCCCAGCTTTTCCTGGCCGAAGTTGCCGGCGCCCAGGGTCAGCTTGGTGCCCGGGGCGCTGCCCGGGCGGCGGGTGATGAAGTCCACCGCACCGGAGAAGGTACGACGGCCGTAAGCGGCCGACTGCGGGCCACGCACCACTTCCACGCGCTGGATGTTTTCCAGGCCATAGCTGGAAATGTCGCCTTCCACGTAGATGCCGTCGATGAAGAACGAGGCATTGGCCTCGCCCTGGATGTTGGACATGCCGCGGATCACCGGGCGGTCAAAGCCACGGCCGTAGCCGGACTTGAAGGAGAAGCTCGGCGACATGGCGGCGATGTCGCGCACATCCACCAGGCCCTTCTTCTCGATGGTGGCCTCGGAGATGGCCGAGATCGGCAGCGGCATCTGCTGCAGCGGCTCGGCGACACCACGGGCGGTGACTTCGATCGATTCCAGGCTGGTGACCGGGCCAGCGGCGGCATCGGCCGGTTCGGCAGCGGGGTTGTCTGCAGCAACGGCGTGACCTGCACTGATCATCAGTGCAAGTGCGATGGAGGAGCACAGCAGGTCGGGCTTGACGGTTTTCATGGCGTTTTCCGGAAAGATGGGCCGGGGGATGCGGTGAGTGACATCGTCTGGGGGAGGAGGCACTGCATCACTTGCGTCTGGCGTCGTGCGGTCTTGCGTGTTGCGGTCGTACGGTGGCGCGGTCTGGCTCAGTCACTGCTGCCGTCAGCCGGCTGGCGGTCACGGTAGTAACTCCAGCTGGTGACGTTGGGTTGCACCCATTGCGCCGGGGCAGTGGCGTATTCGGGGTAATCGCGGGCGATGCGCGCGCGGATGTCCTCGGGCAGTTCATCCACCGAAGCGCGCTTGTTGCCCTGGGCCACGTACAGCAGCGAGCCTTCGCGGGTGCCCAGCTTCATCCACGGCAGCCACGGGCCGACGCGGGTCCAGCCGTAGGTGACCGGCACCTGGCTCAGGCTGGCGTCTTCCATCGCTGCGCGCGGGGTGAAGAACATGAAGTGTTCCGAACCGATGTACATCGGGCCGGAGGATTCGGCCGGGAACTTCGCCGGCGACAACGGGTTGGGATAGGCCAGCGGGATGTTCAAGGTCAGCATCAGGGTGTCGCCGGCCTGCACCCACGGCAGCGGTACGTCGTGGCCCGGCGCATTGAGCACGGTGTTGACCGGGTCATTGGCCACGTGCACCACCTCGACGGTCTGGCCGCTGTACGGGTTGTCCCACTGGTCGATGATCTGGCCGGTGGCCAGGTCGCGGTAGAAGGTCAACTCACGGGTGACCAGGCGCCAGGTGCCGTCGGCCAGCTTCTCCGAACGGCAGATGTTGTAGCCCTCGAAGCCCAGCAGCGGCGCAGCCTTCTTCTCCGGCTCCTGCGCAAACAGGGTACCTTCCCACCACAGCAGCACATCTTGCTTGGGGTCCAGCGAGCAGCGCATCTTGACCAGCGCTTCGGTACGCCCGGCGGCAGAATCAAGGTCCAGCGCGCTGGCCTGCGCCGAAAGTGCGATTGCAGTGCCGGCCAACAATGTGAAAAGTGTCTTCATTCCCAGTCCCCCCGCCGCCTCGAAGGCTGCCTGTCGTAGTACGAAATGGTGTCATTGCGAAGGCCGCGTGATGACCACCAAGTGACATATAGCTATAACATTAGATCATACTTGTCCAGTCATTTAGCCCTGCCGAAAGGCACCCCGTCAATGACCGGACAAACTTGCGCAAAGCATTGCCCTGCAACGCTTTGCTTTGTTGCAAAGCAGCAAAACAAGCTGACTGCGAATTGATCCAGATCAAGGAAACCGGCAGGTCTGGACCCGTACCTTGACCTGGCCGGTTTTTTTGACATATAGCTATATCATTAGAACCTGGGCACCCGCCCTGTCCTGACCCGGAGCAACGCCATGAGCGAGCAAGTCCTGCCCCCCAGCTGGCAACACGTAGGCCGCCACGACCTGTTCCCGGTCAGCGCGCACGATGACACCGCGCGCTTCGACTTCCTGGCCAACCTCAATGGCTACCTGGCCAGCCAGGTCAGCCCCAAGGTCAAGCAGTCCTACGACAAGCGGGTCAAGCCGGCATTCGAGAAGGCCGTCGGCCGCGAACCGGCCAGCCGCCATGAAGTGCGCAAGGCCATGGCCGGCGATCCGGTCTACCAGACCTGGAGTGCGCTGCGCCGCAGCTCGATGGAAATGCGCCAGCAGGCCGGCCGCTCGCTGGTGCTGCGCCAGGCCGATGCCCTGATCGACAAGGCCCGCCGCTACAACCAGGCCGATGACGGCCTGAAGCTGGACGCCAGCGTGCAGGTGCCGCGCTACGCCAGCGCGGTGGACATCCACTGCATGCCCGGTGGCTACCACACCGAACTGACTGCCGATGACGTCACCGCGGCGGCCAACTACGACTGCGGCATCTTCGCCACCACCGGCGGCATGCTCGGCCGTTACAACGATGGCGGCGGCCAGGCCCTGGCCCAGTGGCTGGCCGAGCACCACCCGGACTTCAAGCCCAAGCGCATCCTGGATATCGGCTGCACCGTCGGCCACAACATCGTGCCGCTGGCCCAGGCCTTCCCGGAGGCCGAGGTGATCGCCATCGACGTGGCCACCCCGATGCTGCGCTACGCCCATGCCCGCGCCCGCTCGCTGGGGGTGAACAACATCACCTTCGTGCAGGCCAATGGCGAGGCGCTGGACTTCCCCGATGGCCACTTCGACATCGTCATGACCTCGATGTTCTGGCACGAGACCAGTTCCAAGGCCATGCCCAGGATGCTCGGCGAATGCCACCGCGTGCTGGCCGCAGGCGGCCTGACCGCCCACCTGGAACAGCCGCAGTACCACGGCATGGACCCGTACGAGCAGTTCATCCGCGACTGGGATGCCTACAACAACAACGAGCCGTTCTGGAGCGTCATGCACGAGTACGACCTGCAGGACATGATGACCAAGGCAGGCTTTGCCCCGCAGCAGTACTTTGAAACCAAGATCCGCGGTGTGGTTGACCGCGACATCTTCCCGGTGGCCAGCGAAAAGGGCGAGGACCACGGTCGCGCCGCCCTGTGGACGATGTTCGGAGCGTGGAAAGCATGAGCAACACGATTGACCCCATCAGCCAGGCCGGTACCCGCGCCAAGGGCAAGCGTCCCTACTTCTTCAAGGACGCCGATGTCGAGCGCCTGCTCGGTATCGTCATGGCGGTGGCCATGGAAAACGCAGTAACCCGCCAGCGCCTGGACGCGCTGGAACGGCTGGTCGAGCAAAAGGGATTGCTCACCCGCCAGGAGCTGGAACAGTTCACCCCGGACCGCACGGCAGAAGCCGAGCGCACGGTGTGGATGAAGGAATATATCGCCCGGGTGCTGCGCATCGTGCAGCAGGAAACCGAAGCGATCGAAGGCGGTGCTATGGACGTGCCGATGGAAGAAGTGATGGATGCACTTCGCAATGACTGAGACCTGCGCCGAGGCCAGGCCTCAAATCTGACATCAACACGACAAAGAGAACCGTTATGCCGAACATGCAGCTGCACATGCCGATCCTGGCCCGCCACGAAGGCATCTGGGATGGCTTCTACCGCTACTACGATGCCGACGGCAACAAGATCGACGAGCACAAGTCGCGCCTGATCTGCCGCTTCACCGACGACGAAGCCGTTCCCTACCACCAGACCAACCACTACAGCTGGGACGATGGCAAGGTGGAAGTGCGTGACTTCGCCACCCGCTACGAGTTCGGCCGCGTCATCTTCGACAACGAGCTGATCTACGGCTGGGCTGCCGAAGTGCCGCTGGACGACTTCCACCGCACCGTGATGCTGTACTGGAAGCGCAAGGGCGAGGAAGGCCTGGAACTGTACGAAATGATCCAGATCTCCGACTGCGGCCAGCTGCGCAACCGCGTGTGGCACTGGTACAAGAACGGCGTGCTGGTCCAGCGCACCCTGATTGACGAAAAGTTCGTCAGCAAGGACTGGCAGAAGGTGACCGGCCACAGCTTCAACGGCGAAGCCATCTGATGACGGCACCACGCCGCCATTGATCTTCGCAACACCGCGCAACCCCGGACGGTAACGCCCGGGGTTGTGTCTTTCCATTACGAGGTAACAGATGAGCAACTCCAGGAGACAGTTCCTTTCCGGTGCCGCAGGCCTGGCCGCCCTTGGTGTGGCCGGCCCTTCCCTGCTCGGTGCCAGCGCACCGGCGCAGGCGGCCATGGGCAAGGGCCCGGACACGCCCAACCAGCGTGACGACGGCACCTACGACGTGGTTGAACTGGCAAAGCCGGCCTGGATGCTCGGCCTGGTGCAGTCGCGCGTGCACAGCTTCGATGCCAAGGAATGGAAAGCCGGCACCCGCCGCAACCTGGCCCACATGCTGGACCTGATCGACAAGGCCCACTACCACGCCAAGCCGGACCTGCTGCAGTTCCACGAGTTCCCGCTGACCGGCTGGCGCAAGTGGACCCGCAACGAAATCCTGAAGTTCGCCATCACCATCCCCGGTGAGGAAACCGAGGCCATTGCCGCCAAGGCACGCCAGTACGGCACCTGGATCGTGTTCGGCGCCTACGCCACCGATCCGGACTGGCCGGGCCACGTGCTGTCGATCACCACGATCATCAACGACAAGGGCGAGATCGTCGACAAGCACTGGAAGGCACGCAACCTCAAGGGCGCCTTCCCGGATTTCGAGCTGTTCACCACCACTACCTACGACGTGCTGGACCGCTACGTGGAAATGTACGGCCGCGATGCCGTGGTGCCGGTTACCCGCACCCCGCTGGGCAACATCTGCACCTCCTCCACCCAGCGTGAGCCGGAGCTGTTCCGCGCGATGGCCCTGAAGGGCGCGGAAATCTTCCTGCGCACCGCTTCGGGCGGCTTCTCGCCGCTGGACGTGCAGGCCTGTGCGCTCTACAACGGCGTGTACTCGTCCATCGTCAACAACTCCATCTCCCCGGACAACGGCCCCTACTTCGATGACCCGGGTTCGGGCGGCACCGCCGTCTACGGCCCGCAGGGCACCGTGGTGGCCGAAGCCGCCGGCGCCCACGAAACCCTGGTGCTGGCCAGCATCCCGATCGGCACCCTGCGCGCACGCAAGCGCCAGCCGGTGATGCACGCCGACCTGTACAACGACATCTACGCCAACTACCGCAGTGCCTACGCCCCCAACCTGTGGGAAGAGCACCTGCCCGAGTCGCTGGAAGATGCCGCCCAGTACATCCGCGGCAAGTCGCGCTGGAAGTGAGTTTCCTGCGGGCTTGACTGCATACAACAACGGCGCCGAAAGGCGTCGTTGTTGGTTTCAGGCTTGCTGTCACTTGGAAAGTTCACTCTGACCCGAGTTTTCCGAGTTTTCCGCATCCCGACCCAGGTGGCCTTCAGCCAGTCCACCCGCTGGCCGTCGCTGGATACCGACCGCGCCGAGGGCTGCATCCGCGACGTGGCGCATGCCTTCTCCAGCGAAGGCGGGCTGGCCGTGCTGTACGGCAACCTCGCCGCCGATGGCTGCGTGGTCAAGACCGCCGGCGTGGACGAATCCATCCACGTGTTCGAAGGCAACGCCCGCGTCTATGAAAGCCAGGACGCCGCGGTCAAGGGCATCCTCGGCAACGAAGTGCAGGCCGGCGACGTGGTGGTGATCCGCTACGAAGGGCCGAAGGGCGGCCCGGGCATGCAGGAGATGCTGTACCCGACCAGCTACCTGAAATCCAAGGGGCTGGGCAAGGCCTGCGCGCTGCTCACCGACGGCCGCTTCTCCGGCGGCACCTCGGGCCTGAGCATCGGCCATTGCTCGCCGGAAGCAGCCGGCGGCGGCACGATTGGCCTGGTCCGCGACGGCGACCGCATCCTGATCGACATCCCGCAGCGCGGCATCAACCTGCTGGTGGACGACGCTGAGCTGACCCGTCGCCGCACCGAGCAGGAGGCCAAGGGCTGGAAGCCGGCGCAGGCCCGCCCTCGCAAGGTCAGCACCGCACTGAAGGCCTATGCCCTGCTCGCCACCAGCGCCGACAAGGGCGCCGTGCGTGACAAGGCCCTGCTCGACGGTTGACGCCGCGCGCGGGGGCGGCAGACTGGTGCGATGGATACCACCCCGCCCCCCCTGATACCCCGCGCGATCTGCCACTGGAACGACCAGCCCTACCGGCTGACAGAGGCGCAGCTGGGTGCGTTCGTCGATGAGCACATCCCTGCCCTGATCTGGGACTTCGACATCCAGGCCGAACGCATCGACCCCGATGACGTGCTGCTGGACGAAGACGACCTGCCACCGGACAGCCTGCACCTGCGCGTCCACGACTGCCCCGCCTTCCACAGCGGCCCGGGCGAAGTGACGCGCTGGAATGACATCGCGGGCAAACACATTGCGCTGACCGGCGAGGACGAACCGGAAGTGCTGGTCTACACCGGCGAGCATCTCGGCCTGACCGACGGCGCCTTCGAGCTGCGCGAGATCGACGGCCGGCTGTGGATCCACCTGCACGGACACTGCGATGGCATGCACGGCCCGGCGCGCATCGTGCTGGATGCACCGCTGGACTTCGGCACGATCGCCTGCGGCCGCAGCGACGAAGCCCATGCACGCGCGCGCATCGCCAGCGTAGTGGACCCGGCGCACTACACCTTTGAAAGCGACCGCTATGGCGTGGCCCGCTTCAGGCCGATCGGGGGCCGCTGAGCGTCGGCCGCCATCCCCTCCGCCTGCGATGGCGTCACGGGCAACAGGTCCAGCGGGCTGCGGACACCGCCGGCGCCGCGCCCAAACACATGCGTATACAACTGCGTGGTCGTCACGTCCTTGTGCCCCAGCAGTTACTGCAAGGTACGGATATCGCATCCCGCATCGAGCAGGTGCGTGAAAACACGATCCATGAAAACACGATCCAGAGTGTACTTCCAAGCGTCTCGCGTGCACTGAAAACACGATCCAGAGTGTACTTCCAAGCGTCTCGCGTGCACTCGAACGTCAGCTTTGATGTGCGCAGACAAGAACAGCGACATCCATGTCATAGACCGCCGCGCCCACAAGCCATGACGACACGCGGAACATATGGACGAGTCATTCGGACGAATCATCCGATGCATGCACCCCACCTAGCACGAGAACACCCTTCAGCGACGTGGCAGCTATGAACAACAACGGCGCCCAAAGGCGCCGTTGTTACATGCAGCATCCAAGCAGATGGGCAACAGCCATCAATCCACCGCCAGCTTCTTGCCACCGACAATCTCGGCCATGGTGCGTTGGCCGTGCAGGCGCACGCAGTTGCGGCCGGCATCCTTGGCCGCATACAGGGCCTTGTCGGCCGCCTTGATCACCGCATGCGGGCTGCTGCCGGCACGCTGGTCGGCCACGCCCATGCTGGCGGTGACATGCACCACCGGGCCATTGCCGCCCTGGCCACGACGCTGGCTGCCTTGGGCGTCGTCGCGCCCCCGCTCGCTGCGGTTGCGCAGCTGCATCCGTGCCTGCTCGATGGCCATACGCACGTCTTCAATCGCCTCACGGGCAGTACGCGCATCGCGGCCATCGAACAGCAGGGTGAATTCCTCGCCACCGTAGCGGAACGCCCGGCCACCGCCGCCTACCCGGGCCAGGCGGCTTGCCACCAGTTTGAGCACCTCATCGCCGGCATCGTGGCCATGGGTGTCATTGAACTTCTTGAAGTGGTCCACATCGACCATGGCGATGGTGTACTGGCTGCCCACCCGCTTGAGCGCCTCGTTCAAGGCGCGGCGGCCCGGCAGGCCGGTCAGGTCATCGCGGAAGGCCAGGTCAAAGGCCTCCTGCACGACAGCGCAGATCAGCAGGGCCATGGCCACCAGCGGCGTGGTCACCAGCACGGCCGGGGTCATGAAGATGCGTGGCAACATAACGTACATGCACAGCAGGGCCAGCAGCGCGGCAATGTCACAGGGCCGGCGCCGGCGGTGCGCACGCCAAGCCAGCGCCGCACCGAGCAGCAGGAACAGCCAACCCGGCAACTGCGCCAAGGCGCTGATATCGGTCTGCAGGGCGGGCCAGTGCACGTCGGAGATCATCCGCTGCATGCCTTCCGGGTTCTGCTGTGCCAGCAGCGAGAACGGCAGCAGCACACAGGCCAGGACCAGGCAGCGCAGGCCGATATCCCGCCTTGGCCGCCCGCGTTCGGGCCAGAAGGCCATGCCGGCAAACAGCAACGGCAGCCACAGGCTGATGCTGTGGAAGATCACCTGTGTGGCGGGCAGCAGCATCCCCGTACGCTGGAAGTGGGCCACCGGCACCTGCAGCAGCACCAGGCTGGCATACAGCAGCAACAGCTGGAACAACACGCGCACACGGCCATACAGCAGGCACAGACCACTGCCGATACCCAAAACAATCAACGGCAGCACCCGGTGCATCTGGTTGCTGACATCACCCTCCCCCGCACTGCCCCACAGCAACACCCCCAGCCCAAGGGCCGGCACGGTGAACAGCAACGAGGCAATTTTTCGCAATACGGAAGTCAACAGCGCATTCCCACAAACAACCGGCCAGCGCACACAGCGGCACAAGCGATGGACAGGTTGTTGGATAACGGCCGCTGCATTGCCAGCTTTAGCCCGCATGGCTCTGCGCTGCGTACAGGCGCATGCGCTGCATGGGCCGGGCAATCCCCCAGCCGCCCGGCGTGGGGAGCGGATCACCTGGGCTGCACAGGCAGCGGGGTATCACTGCAGCCTCCAACGCCAAGGAGTTCGCAGATGCCTATTACCCGGGCCAAAGCCACTACCCTGCTCAACCAGCGCGAGATGGCGCTGTTCGATGACAGCCGTGCCAATGCACTGCGCCAGCTGGATGAGAAAGCCCTGAGCGCCCGCATCACCCGTGCCCGTGCCGGCCGCGACCGTGCACGTGACCTGGTGCAGCGACAGACATTGAGCAGCCGCGATGCAACCGGCAGCAAGCGGGGAAACAGTGGCAACGCCAATGCCCGCAGCGCAGACAAGGCCGCGCTGATGGCCGATATCCTGGCCCGCTTCGAAGGCCAGCTGACCAAGTGCCAGGCCAGTACGGCCGGCCCTGCAATGACGTCCAAGCAGGCTCCCGCCAGCAAGGTAGCGAAGGCACCGGCCAAGGCCGTGCGCAAGGCCGCCCGACGCCGCACGGTGGTGCCGGCCACCGCCGCCAGCCTGAGCAAACCCAACCGCACCCGCCAACGCGTGGTGCTGTAAACGCCTGCACGGCCTATGGCCAGAGCCACCAACGGCGCCATCAGGCGCCGTTGTTATGTGGGGGATCGGGAAGGCATCGCGGCGAGCGCCGCTCCCACAAAAGCATCCCGGCTTGGACCTCTCCTACAAAAGCATCGCGGCCAGGGCCGCTCCTACAAACAGCGCTGGTCTGTTTGGGCTGGGCTGGCCATTGCCGATCCAGCGGTAGGAGCGCATCCGGGCGCGACCGCTTGAGGCCATGAACACCAACGGCGCCAGAAGGCGCCGTTGGTGTGTTTGGCTATCGGCAAGGCATCGCGGCGAGCGCCGCTCCCACAAAAGCATCGCGGCCTGGGCCCCTCCTAGAAAAGCCATCGCGGACGGGGCCGCTCCCCCAGGCTGGGGCTAACACCAAGCCAGGTCTCAACCCAGGCCGAGTTCCTTGAGCACGGCGTCGGTGGAGCCGCCGATGGCATCCAGGGCGGGGTTGATGCGGCCGGGTTCGTTGGCGAACTTGATCGGGATGCCCAGGTGCTTGCCGCCGTCCGGGTCGGTCCAGACCATCTCGCGGGCGGCGGTGTGCGGATCATTGAAGGCTTCGGTCAATGTCTTGACCGGTGCCCAGCACACATCCAGGCCGTGCAGGAACAGGCTCCATTCGCTCAGGGTGCGGCGGATGAAGGTATTGGCGAGGAATTCCTTGACCGGGTTCTGCACCGGGCCGGGCGGCTGGTGGCACAGGTGGATCAGGTCCGGGCGGCCAAGAGCGCCGAGCAGGTTCTCGGCAAACTTGTGTTCCGAGCCACCAATGGCCAGCCAGCGGCCATCGCTGCACTGGTACAGGCGGTACATGGCATTGCCACCCCAGCTGCGCTCGTCCTGGATGACCGGGTCACGGCCATTGGCAAACGGCGGGCCGACTACATTGGGCAGCCAGCTCATCAGCGCGTCCTGCATCGAGATGTCGATGAAGTCGCCGGCACCGGTCTTTTCCCGGCGCAGCAGGGCCATCAGGATGCCGCTCATGGCCATCAGCGAGCCGGCCATGTCGGCCACCGGCATGTGCGGCATGGCCGGGGTGCCGTCCGGGGCGCGGTTGAGGCTGACCACACCGGTGTCGGCCTGCATGGCCAGGTCGTGTGCGGGGCGGTTGACCTTGGGCCCGGTCTGGCCGAAGGCGCTGATCGAGCAGTACACCACGCGCGGGTTGATGGCCTGGCAGCTGGCGTAATCAATGCCCAGACGCTTGGCCACGCCGGGGCGGAAGGCCTCCACCACCACATCGGCCCATTCCACCAGCTTGGCAAACGCGGTCTTGCCGGCCTCGCTCTTCAGGTCCAGCACGATGCAGCGCTTGCCACGGTGGGTATTGCGGAACCAGGTGGCGACGCCCGCCTGCTTCAGGCCAACCTCGCGCACCGGCTCGCCGGTGGGCGGCTCGATCTTGATCACATCGGCGCCGTGGTCGGCCATCACCATGGTCAGGTGCGGGCCGGGCAGGAACAGCGACAGGTCCAGGACGCGGACGCCTTCCAGCTTCATGCCAGCTCTCCCAGCAGGCGCACGATGGCGGCATCGTCATAGCCCAGCTCGGCCAGCAGCTCCTGGGCATCGGCATTGAGCGGCGGGCAGGCTGCGCCAGTGAGGCGCTGGCCATCCAGCTTGACCGGGTTGCACAGCACGCGCTGCGGGCCCTGCGGGTGGTCGATGGTCTGCACCATGCCCACGCGCTCCACGTACGGGTTGTCCAGCGCGGCGGCCACGTCCAGGATCGGCGCCACCGGAATCTTGCCGGCAAACACCTCCATCCACTGCGCGGTGGTGCGGGTGGACAGCACCGCGTCCACCAGCGGGGTCAGCTCCAGGCGCGATTCACGACGGGCGGCAAAGTTGGCAAAGCGGGCCTCGCCTGCCCACTCCGGCGAGCCGATGCCGGCGATGAAGGTCTGCCAGAACTTCTCCAGCATGCACATCACCATGATCCAGCCATCGGCGGTGCGGTAGACCTGGCACGGCACGGTGGACGGATGCGCGCTGCGCTCCAGGCGCTCGGTGCGGTGGCCGTTGTTGAGGTACCAGGTGGCCGGGTAGCTGAGCTGGTGCAGGGCCACGTCGAACAGACTCACGTCCACATCGCGGCCGATGCCGGTGCGCATCGCACCGACCACGCCGGCCAGCAGGGCCATGGACATGGTGGTGCCGGTCATGAAGTCGACCATGGACAGGCCGAAGCGCGCCGGCGGTGCATCCGGCTCACCGGTCAGGGCCATGAAGCCGGCTTCGGCCTGCATCAGGTAGTCATAGCCCGGCCAGGCCGCACGCTCGTTGTCACGACCGTATGCGGACAGGTGCGCGCAGACGATCTTCGGGTTGATCCTGGACAGGGTGGCGTAATCCAGGCCGAGCTTTTCCGGCTGGTCACCACGCAGGTTGTTGAGCACGGCATCGGCGGTGCCGATCAGCTTTTCAAACACCTCACGGCCTTCGGCGGCCTTCAAGTCCAGGCGCAGCGAGCGCTTGTTGAGGTTGAAGGTCTGGAAGAACAGGCTGTCGCCCTGGCCCAGGAAATACGGGCCGGTGGAGCGCGACACATCGCCGCCCGGCGGCGATTCAATCTTGATCACCTCCGCGCCGAGGTCAGCCAGGTGCATCGAGCCATAGGGGCCGGCGCCGTATTGTTCCACGGCAACGATGCGCAGGCCCTTGAGCGGAAGGTCTTTCATGATTCATCCCAATACTGAAAATAAAAACGCTGCGGCAACCCGCAAGGGCCACCGCAGCGAGAGACACGCGACGGTGGCGCGGATCAGATCTTGTTGCGGGCAACCAGCTGCTTGGCAATGATGATGCGCTGCATCTCGTTGGTGCCTTCGCCGATGCACATCAGCATCGCATCGCGGTAGAAGCGCTCGATGTCATATTCCACCGAGTAGCTGTAGCCGCCGAAGATACGCATGCCTTCCTGGGCGCAGAACACGCCGGTTTCGGTGGCAAAGTACTTGGCCATGCCCGCTTCCATGTCGCAACGCTCGCCCTTGTCATAGGCATTGGCGGCGCTTTCGATCAGCAGCTTGGAGGCCTCGACCTTGGCCGCCATTTCACCCAGCTTGAGCTGGATGGCCTGGTGCTCGGCAATCGGCTTGCCGAAGGTCATGCGCTCCTGGGCGTAGCGCACCGCCAGGCGCAGCGCGCCTTCGGCGATGCCACAACCACGGGCGGCGACGTTGATACGGCCCAGTTCCAGGCCACCGACGGCATGCAGGAAGCCCTTGCCTTCTTCGCCGCCGAGCACGCAGTCGGCCGGCACCTTGTAGTTCTCGAACACCAGCTCGCAGGTGTCGATGGCGCGGTAACCGGCCTTCTTCATCTTCTTGGCGACGATGAAGCCTTCGCTCTTTTCGGCGATGAACATGGTCATGCCCTTGTGGCGCGGCTGCGCCTCCGGGTCGGTCTTGGCCAGCAACAGGATCATGTCGCCGTACATCGAGTTGGTGATCCAGGTCTTGGCGCCGTTGATGACGTAATGGTCACCCTCGCGCTTGGCCACGGTGCGGATCGCCTGCAGGTCGGTGCCGGCATTGGGCTCGGTCAGGCCCAGGCCACCACGCAGCTCACCGGTGGCCATGCGCGGCAGGTACTTGCGCTTCTGCTCTTCGGTACCGCAACGCTCGATGGCCGCAGCCATGATCAGGTGCGAGTTGAAGATGCCCGACGGCGCCATCCACACCGAAGCGACCTTGACCACGATCTTGGCGTAGATGCGCGCCGGCAGGCCCAGGCCGCCGTATTCGGGCGAGATGGTGGCACCGAACAGGCCAAGGTCCTTCATCTCCTCGACCAGCTGATGCGGGTACTTGTCTTCCTGGTCGTACTCCTGGGCAATCGGGGCAACCGACTTTTCCACCCAGTTGTCGATGGCGTCGAGCAGGGTCTGCTCTTCTTCCGGGCCCCACATCAGATCCATTTCGGTGCTCATCGCCATATTCCTCAGTAGTTGACCTTGTCTTCGACCGAGTGGCCGATCTTGGCAATCAGCATGGTGCGGGTGAAGGTGCACACCAGCTTGCCGTCCTGGTTGTAGCCATCGGTCTGCACGGTGACGATGCCGGCGCCCGGACGCGAAGCCGACTCACGCTTGCCCAGCACCTTGGATTCGCACATCAGGGTGTCGCCGACAAACAGCGGGAAGGTCATCTTGATGTCGCCCCAGCCCAGGTTGGCAATGGCCTTCTGCGACACGTCGGTCACGCTCATGCCCACCATCAGGGCCACGGTGAACGGCGAGCAGACGATGCACTTGCCGAATTCCGATTCCTTTGCGTACTCCTTGTCGAAGTGCATCGGATGGGTGTTCATGGTCAGCAGGGTGAACCAGGTGTTGTCGGTTTCGGTGATCGAACGGCCCGGGCGGTGCTCGTAGATGTCACCGACATTGAACTCTTCGTAGTGACGACCGAAGGTCTCACGGAAACGGTTTTCAGCGATCTGCTTGACGTTCTGAACCATGGGAGGTGTCCTTTTTCGTTCGGTTTGTGCTGGCTTGCGGGCGCAGCTTGGTCAAAGAGGGGCAATGCCCCATGTTCAATGCAGCGATAAAGCGGTCAGTCCTGGCGCAGGCCGTGCAGCCCCAGGGCAATGGCACGTTCGGCAGCAATTTCGATCGGGCGGTCCACCAGCTTGCCGTCCACCGCCACCGCGCCACCGCCGTTGTCGGCCATGGCCGCGACCACGCGGCGGGCATAATCCAGCTCGTTGGCGGTAGGCAGGTAACGGCTCTGGATGGTGTCCACCTGGGCCGGGTGGATCGCCGCCTTGGCGGTGAAGCCCAGGGCGATCACGCGGTCGGTTTCCTCACGCAGGCCGGCCTCGTCCTTGATGTCCAGGTACGGCACGTCCATGCAGCCGACATTGGCCTCGGCAGCGATGGTGGCCAGCTGCACGCGCGGGTGGAAGAAACTCTCCCAGCCGGCGCGGCCACGCAGGGCCACGATGTAGTCGAAGCCGCCAAACATCAGGGCCTGCACGCGGCCGCTGGCGGCCACGATCTGGCGCGCATCCAGCAGGCCCTTGGGGGTTTCGATCTGCACGATGAAGCCGGTGTCGATCGCGGCCAGGGCTGCATCGGCGGCAGCCAGTTCAGCCGCGCTTTCCACCTTGGGCAGCATCACGAAGGCCGGACGCACACCGGCCGCGGCCAGGGCGGCCAGGTCGGCCTTGCCCAGCTCGCTGCTGACCGGGTTCACGCGCAGGCCGATCTCGTTGCCGCCGGCCTGGGCCTGGGCAAGAAATTCGATCACCGCGGCGCGGGCCGTTTCCTTGTCGCCCGGGGCAACCGCGTCTTCCAGGTCAATGCAGACTTGGTCGGCACCGGTGGCCACGGCCTTGGCGAAACGCTCCGGGCGCGAACCCGGAACGAACAGCAGGCAACGGCGCGGGTTGCTCAGCGGCGTGCTCACTTGGCAGCCACCTGGGCGGCAAAGTGCTCGGCAATCTGGCGGCGGGTGGCATACCAGGTACCCGGCTTGGTCGCCACGTACTGCAGGAACTTCTCGAAGGCACCGATGCGGCCCGGGCGGCCGATGATGCGCAGGTGCAGGCCCAGCGACATCACCTTCGGGCTGTGCTCGCCTTCGGCGTACAGGGTGTCGAAGGAATCAACGGCGTAGTCCAGCCAGTCCTTGGGCAGGTAGGACGGGGCCACCCACATCTTCATGTCGTTGGTGTCCAGCTGGTACGGCACCACGATCATCGGCTTGTCGCTGCCTTCCACCTCACCCCAGAACGGGGCATCGGCCGAGTAGTCGTCCATGTGGTAGAGGTAGCCCTCTTCCTGCAGCAGGCGACGGGTGTCGGCGGTGTGCAGGTAGCGCGAGAGCCAGCCGACCGGACGCTGGCCGGTGGTCGCCTCGATGCTGTCGGCCGCATCACGGATGAACTGGCGCTCCTGCTCCTGGTTGAAGCGGAACTGGTGGATCCAGCGGTGGCCGTGCGAGCAGACCTCGTGGCGGTTGTCGCGCAGGTAGGCGGCAATCTCCGGGGCACGTTCCAGCGACACCGCCGCTGCGGTGTAGGTGCTGGTGACGTTGTACTTGTCCAGCAGGGCGGCAATGCGGGCATGGCCTTCGTTGATGCCGTAGCGGTAGTTGGACTCGTTGCCGTAGTTGCGCACCGGCTTGGACAGGGTGACGTGCAGCTCGTCCACCGGCTCGGTGATCTTGTCACCCTGGCCGACGTTGTACTCGGACAGCTCCTCGACATTGACCACCACCGACAGGGCGAGGCGGGCATTGTTGGGCCAGGAATAGGCGGGCTTGCTCATGGGACGATCTCGAATGGGGGTGGGGCGAGGTCAGTGGTTTTCTTCACCGCCGGAGACGTTGATCGCCTCGCCGGTTATGTAGACCGCATCGTCGGAACACAAAAAGGCGGTGGCCGCGGCGGTATCGCCCGGCAGGCCCGGGCGACCCAGCGGAATGCGCGCGCGCATGTCGGCCAGGTACTGGTCCACGCTCTTGCCCTGCTTGGCAGCGAAGTATTCGTTCTGCCAGGCGCCCAGGCCGGTGGTGACATGGTTGGGGCAGACGGCATTGACGTTGATGCCGTGGCCGCCCAGCTCCAGCGCAGCAACCCGGGTCAGGCCGACCAGGCCGTGCTTGGAGGAGCAGTAGGCCGCCGCGTGCGGGAAGGCCGACTTGGCCGCCTGCGAGGCGATGTTGACGATGCGCCCGCTGCCCTGGGCAATCATCTGCCGGCCGGCGTGCTTGATGGTCAGGAACGGGCCGCGCAGGTTGACCCCGAGCACCGCATCCCACTCGCTGGCCTCGATATCGACAATGCCCTTCATCAGGTAACCGATGCCGGCGTTGTTGACCAGGATGTCCAGCGCACCGAACTTTTCCACCGTGGCGGCGACAACCGCCTGCACCTGGGCCTCGTCGAGCACATCCAGGGCCATGGCCACGCACTGGCCACCAGTAGCGGCAGCCAGCTCGGCGGCCACCTGGGCCATTTCCTCATCGGTGCCCACGGCGGTGACCGGCATTTCGGCACCACGCGCCTGGCCGATGTCGGTGAGCACCACGTTGCAGCCTTCTTCGAGCAGGCGGCGGGCAATGCCCTCGCCCAGGCCACCACGACGACCGGCACCGGTGATCAGTGCAACCTTGCCCTTGAGTTCGGGAAAACGTGCCATTGGACGAAAGTTTCCTTGTGCGATTACAGGGCGCTGGTGAGGATGAACAGCGGGTTGTCGGCGAACTGCTGGAACTGTGCTGCGCCGGCCTGGGCAGCCGGGTCGGACAGGTCGGCGCCGAAGGCGGCCATGTCCGGCACGCGGATGATTTCGACGTACTGGTAGGGCGAGGCGCCCTCACCGATCAGCAGGCCCGAGGCCTTGAGCACTTCGAACTTTTCCACCGAAGGCAGGCCGTTGACCACCGGCAGGTCGCTGTCGCGCACCCAGGCTTCGTACTGGGCGACATCCACGCCAGCCTTGAGATTGAACAGCACGATGACGGTCTGCATGACTTCCTCCGGGATTGAATACTGTGGCAAACTTTGTCCGGACAAAGTGTAGGCATGCCTTCCCGCCCCGGTCAACGCCGGAAACGGAAAATCCCCCCACGGGCATGTCGTGCTTCCGTGGTTCCTTGCGAGGTATGAAAGATGAAGCGTTACTACCCGTGGTTGATGGCGTTGATGGGGATGTTGGTGCTGTTGGTTTCCAACGGCCTGACCGTGACCGGGCTGACCGCCTTTGACGAGTCACTGCTCGCCGAATTCGGCTGGAGTCGCAGCGAGTTGAAACTGCGTGACCTGCTCACCCTGGTGCTGGCCGGTTGGATGGCACCGTTCCTGGGGGCACTGATCGACCGCATCGGCCCACGCAAGCTGGTGCTGGCCGGCGTCGCCCTGCTGGCTGCCCTGTATGCGGCGTATGCCCACGTGCAGTCGCTCACCCACCTGTATCTGATCCATATCGGCTTTGCTGCCGTACTGGTCGCCGCCGGCCTCAACGTAGCGGTGATCTTCATCTCCCAGTGGTTCCACACCCACCGCGGCACCGCCATCGGCATTGCGCTGATCGGCACCTCCCTGGGGGGCATGGTGTTTCCCAAACTGGGGGTGAAACTGCTCGAATCCATGGACTGGCGTGCGGCCCTGCTGTGGGAAACCGCCATCCCGGTGGCCTTCCTGCTGCTGGCCTTTGCCTTCATGCGCAGTCCGCAGGCTCTGGGCATGACCCCGTGGGGCGCGGAAAAGGCCGCGGCGGCAACGGCCGCCATCCCCGAAGCCGAGCGCCACACCGACCTGTCTTATACCCAGGCCATGCGCACCCGCACCTTCTGGGCGTTGGCCGTGGTGGCCATGGCCACCTTCTTCTCGATCATCGCCGCCTCCTCCAACCTGTTCCTGCACATGCGCGACCTGGGATTTGAACCGGCCCAGGCCGGCAACGGTCTGGGTGTGATGTTCGGCCTGGCCATGGTGGGCAAGTTCGCCTTCGGCCTGCTGGCCGACATCTTTCCGCCCAAGCGGGTGTTCCTGCTCAACCTGGCCCTGATGACCGCCGGTGGTTTCATCATGGCCACCATGCGTGTGGACCTGATCTGGTACGCCCTGATCCTGTTCGGTCTGGGCTGGGGCGGCCTGTACACGATGATCCAGCTGCTGGCGGTCAATGCCTTTGGCTTGAGCTCGGCCGGCAAGATCCTGGGCACCATCACCCTGCTTGATGCCACCACTGCCGGTCTGGGCGTGTGGCTGGCTGCCAAGATCTCGGACATGACCGGCAGCTATGCGCCGGCTTTCCAGCTGATCAGTGGCCTGCTGGTGCTGGCCCTGCTTGTCGCAACACTGGTGCGCAACGAACGCACCGCCACTGCCTGATTCCCACCTTGCCGCCAGACGGAGAACTCCCCATGCCTGTAATGGAAACGTCCAACCTGACCGCCCGCCAGTACTGGGACCAGGTCCGTGCCAACCCCAACCGCGCCAAGTTCGGCTTCGGCAAGCGCCCGGCCATCGTCAACATCGATGTCCAGCGCGCCTACACCGACCTGGATGCCTTCAAGACCGCCTACGAGACCGACCCGCGCCAGATCGAGCACATCAATGCCCTCTCGGGCCTGGTGCGTGACCTCGGCGGCCCGGTGGTGTGGACCTATGTGGCCTACCTGGAATCGGGCATCGATGCCGGCACCTGGGGCACCCGCACCAACACCCCCGATTCGCTGCAGAACATCAAGCACGGCTCCGAGCGCGCCCAGTTCGACCCGCGTGCCGACATCCAGCCGGCCGACATCGTCATGCACAAGCGCATGGCCAGCCCGTTCTTCGAGACCAACCTGTGGTCGCTGCTGACCTTCCAGCAGGTGGACACGCTGATCATCACCGGCGGCTCGACCTCCGGCTGCGTGCGCGCCTGCGTGATCGACAGCCTGTCGCGCGGCTACCGCTCCATCGTTCCGGAGCAGTGCGTGGCCGACAAGCACGAGATCCCGCACTTCGCCAACCTCGCCGACATCATGCTCAAGTACGGCGATGTGGAATCGGTGGATTACGTGGCCGACCAGCTCAAGGCCCTGCGCGCATGAGTACCCCGACCAAGGCCGACCCGGGCCTGTACGACTACCTGCCGTGGGACAGCCGGCCCAAGATCACCTGGCCGGGCAATGCCCGCGTGGCCCTGTGGATCGCGCCGAACATCGAGTTCTACGAATACGCCCCGCCGGCCAACCCGCACCGCAAGGCCTGGCCGCGCCCGCTGCCGGATATCCTCGGCTACGGCACCCGTGACTACGGCAACCGTGTCGGCCACCAGCGCATGATGCGGGTGCTGGACCAGTACGGCCTGCGCGGCTCGGTCTCCCTGTCCACCGCCCTGCTGCAGCACCATCCCGAAGTGATCGCGATGGCCGCCGAGCGCAACTGGGAATTCTTCAGCCACGGCATCTACAACACCCGCTACACCTATGGCCTGGACCAGGCCCAGGAGCGGGAGATGATCCAGCTGTCGATGGACCTGATCAAGCAGCACACCGGCCAGCACTGCGATGGCTACCTGGCCCCGGCCCTGTCGCATTCGCCGGACACCATCGACCTGTTCGCCGAATGCGGTGGCAACTACACCTGCGACCTGTTCCACGACGACCAGCCGACCCCGGTGATCACCCGCTCGGGCAAGAAGTTCGTGTCCGTGCCGTATTCGCTGGAGCTCAACGACACCATCGTCTACGTCACCAACAAGATCGAGCCGCGCCGCTACGGGCAGATGATCAAGGACGCCTTCGACCGCCTGTACGCCGAAGGCGAGCACTCCGGCACGGTGATGTGCGTGCCGCTGCATGCCTACCAGGTCAGCCACCCGCACCGCCTGGCCGCCTTCCAGGACGCCATGGACTACATCTGCAGCCATGACGGGGTGTGGAAGGCCACCGGCCGCGAGATCGCCCAGCACTATCTGGACAACCATTACGACGCCGCCCTGGCCGCCCAGGCAGCGGTGCGCGCCGAGGAGGCGGTATGAGCCAAGACGCGACAAACCAGGACCCGCGCCTGGACGCTTACCCGAAGATCGGCCACGGCATGGACCAGGACCGCTACACTTGGTCGATGCTGGCCGAACGTGCCCCGGTGCAGTGGCCCGGCGGCAAGCCGCTGGCGCTGTGGATCAACCTGTCGCTGGAGCACTTCCCGCTCAACCCCAAGGGTGAGGGCTTCAAGCCGCACGGCTCGATGACCATGCCCTACCCGGACCTGCGCCATTACACCCTGCGCGATTACGGCAACCGCGTCGGCGTGTTCCGCGTGCTCGACGCCCTCAAGGCCACCGGCCTGCAGGCCAGCCTGGCCATCAACGGCGAGCTGGCCGTGCGTTACCCGGCCCTGCTGCGCCGCCTGGGCGCCACCGGCTTCGAGTTCCTGGCCCATGGCTGGAACATGGACAGCGTGCACTACGGCGGGCTGGATGCCGCGCGCGAGGCCGGCTTCATTGCCGACACCCTGGCCGCATTGGCCCCGTACGCGCCGGCGCCGATCAGCGGCTGGCTCAGCCCTGCCCGCTCGCAATCGGAAAACACGCCCGAATTGCTGGCCGCCGCCGGGCTGTCGTGGTTCGGTGACTGGGTCAACGACGAGCTGCCCTACGCATTCAGCACCGCCAATGGCGAGCTGACCAGCCTGCCGCTGTCGCTGGAACTGGAAGACCGCTTCATCGTCGGCGAAAATCTGCACGCCGAAAGCGAGTATGCCGACCAGGTCATCGATGCCTGCGACTTCCTGCTGGAAGAAGCCCAACGCACCGGTGCCGGCCGCCTGCTGGCCCTGAACATCCACCCCTGGGTGATGGGCCAGCCGCACCGGATCAAGCACCTGGAACGGGTGCTGGCATACTTGGCGGCACGATCGCAGCTGATCTACAACGCTGCCCCCTCGCAGATCATCGCCGCAACGCGCTGACCCTGCCCCCACAGGCAATGCCGCCCTTTCCCGGGGCGGCCCACCCAACGAGCAACGCACTGCATGAACACTGAAGCCAACAATGCCCTGCCGCCGCGCGAAGCGATGGAATTTGACGTCGTCATTGTCGGTGGCGGCCCCGCCGGCCTGGCCACCGCCATCCGTCTGCGCCAGCTGGCCGTGGAAAAGGGCAATGAACTCAGCGTCTGCGTGCTGGAAAAGGGTTCCGAAGCCGGTGCCCACATCCTGTCCGGCGCGATCATGGACCCCAAGGCCCTGACCGAACTGTTCCCGGACTGGCAGAGCATGGGCGCACCGCTGAAGCAGGCCGTCACCAAGGATGAATTCCTGTTCCTGAGCGAAACCGGGGCCAAGTCCACCCCCGAAGCCCTGCTGCCGGAATGCTTCCACAACCACGGCAACTACATCGTTTCCCTGGGCGAAGTGACCCGCTGGCTGGCCCAGCAGGCCGAGGCACTGGAAGTGGCCATCTTCCCCGGCTTTGCCGCTGCTGAAGTGCTGTACTCCGCCGAAGGCGCGGTGATGGGCGTGGCCACCGGCGACATGGGCATCCTCAAGGATGGCAGCCAGGGCCCGAACTTCGAGCGCGGCATGGAGCTGCACGCCAAGTACACCATCTTCGCCGAAGGCTCGCGGGGCCACCTCGGCCGCCAGCTCATCAGCAAGTTCAAGCTGGACGAAGGCCGTGACCCGCAGTCCTACGGCATCGGCATCAAGGAGCTGTGGCAGGCCGACCCGGCCACCCACCAGCCGGGCCTGGTGGTGCACGCCGCCGGCTGGCCGCTGGACAGCGACACCTACGGCGGCTCGTTCCTGTACCACGCCGAGGGCGGCAAGATCGCCGTCGGCTTTGTGGTCGGCCTGGACTACAAGAACCCGTGGCTGAGCCCGTTCGAGGAATTCCAGCGCTTCAAGACCCACCCCGCCATTGCCAAGCACCTGGCCGGTGGCAAGCGCATTGCCTACGGCGCCCGCGCGATTACCGCCGGCGGCATCCTGTCCCTGCCCAAGACCGTGTTCCCGGGCGGCGCCCTGGTCGGCTGCGAGGCCGGTTACCTCAATGCCAGCCGCATCAAGGGCAGCCATGCCGCGATCAAGACCGGCATGCTCGCTGCCGAGGCCGCCTTCGAGGCCCTGGCCGCCGGCCGCAGCCATGACGAACTGGCCGCCTACCCGGAGGCCTTCGAGAAGAGCTGGCTGCATACCGAGCTGCTGCAGGCCAAGAACTTCAAGCAGTGGTTCAAGAAGGGCCGCACCGTGGCCACCCTGATGACCGGCATCGAGCAGTGGCTGCTGCCCAAGCTGGGCATCCGCAACGCACCGTGGACCATCCACCGCACCGTGGCCGACCACCAGTGCCTGGAGCCGGCGGCCAAGCACCAGAAGATCAACTACCCCAAGCCGGACGGCGTGCTCACCTTCGACCGCCTCAGCTCGGTGTTCCTGTCCTCGACCAACCACGACGAGCACCAGCCTTCGCACCTGACGTTGAAGGACGCCAGCATCCCGGTCAGCGTCAACCTGGCCACCTATGCCGGCCCGGAAGCGCGTTACTGCCCGGCCGGTGTGTACGAGTTCGTCGGTGAGGGCAGCGATACCCGCCTGCAGATCAACGCGCAGAACTGCGTGCACTGCAAGACCTGCGACATCAAGGACCCGACCCAGAACATCGTCTGGGTTACCCCGCAGGGTGGTGGTGGTCCAAACTATTCGGCGATGTAACGACAGACCCATTTTCGTAGTACGCAACCGTAGGAGTCACGATGAGCATTGCAAGCCCCGGTGCGCGCTTCCGCGTCGCACTGAAGGAAGAAAGCCCGCTGCAAATCCCGGGCACGATCAACGCCAACCATGCGCTGTTGGCCAAGCGTGCCGGCTTCCGCGCCATCTACCTGTCCGGTGGCGGCGTTGCCGCTGGCTCGCTGGGCCTGCCGGATCTGGGCATCCTGACCATGGATGACGTGCTCACCGACATCCGCCGCATCACCGATGTCTGCGACCTGCCGCTGATCTCGGACATCGACACCGGCTTCGGCCCGTCGGCGTTCAACATCGGCCGCACCATCAAGTCGCTGATCAAGGCCGGCGCGGCCGGTTGCCACATCGAAGACCAGGTCGGCGCCAAGCGCTGCGGCCACCGCCCGAACAAGGAAGTGGTGTCCATCGGCGAGATGGCCGACCGCGTCAAGGCGGCCGCCGATGCCAAGACCGACCCGGACTTCTTCCTGATCGCCCGTACCGACGCCATCGCCGTGCACGGCGTGGATGCGGCCATCGAGCGCGCCATTGCCTGCGTGGAAGCCGGTGCCGACGCCATCTTCGCCGAGGCCTCCTACGACCTGGAGACCTACCAGCGCTTCCGTGACGCGATCAAGGTGCCGCTGCTGGCCAACCTGACCGAGTTCGGCCAGACCCCGCTGTTCTCCACCGAAGAGCTGGCCTCGGTCGGTGTGGACATGTGCATCTACCCGCTGTCGGCGTTCCGCGCCATGAACAAGGCCGCCGAGGCCGTGTTCACCGCGATCCGCCGCGACGGCCACCAGCGCAACGTGGTGGACACCATGCAGACCCGCATGGAGCTGTATGACCGCATCGGCTACCACGACTACGAAGCCCGTCTGGACAGCGTGTTCGCCGCCGCCAAGAAGTAAGCCGCAACACCCTGTGGGAGCGTCCCCGGCCGCGCCTGTCGCGCCCGGGTGCGCTCCCACAGTCATTTCAGGCACCAGCCAGGCACCCGCCAGCCGGGATCACTGCCGCACCTCGCTCTCACCTCAAACTGTAGTCCTGCCCAAGACACAAGCGGCCCAGGCCGCGATTGCGGCACCGGCACTGGCACTGGCACTGGCCCTGCCTGATCGCAGGCACGACAATGAGGCATCCGGCTGCCGCCACAGGCCGCCACCTTGTTTGCCACGACGTCGATCCCGCCATGCCCCACTTCCGCCCTGCCCGCGCCCTTGCCTGCATCGTGCTGGCGGCCACTGTACTGAGCGCCTGCCAGCGCAACAGCGAACCGGAGGACCCGGCCCTGCGCGCCCAGCGTCTGGCCTTCGAGGTCTGCGCCTACTGCCATTCCAGCACCCCGGGCGGCATGCACAAGGTCGGGCCGAACCTGTACGGCGTATTCGGGCGCGAGGCCGCCAGTGCGCCGGGCTATGACTATTCCACCGCCTTGCGCGAATCGGACCTGGTCTGGGACGAAGGCACCCTGGAAGCCTTCCTGCGCAGCCCGTCCAGCGTGGTCCCCGGCAGCAAGATGGTCAACGCCACCGTGGACCCGGCGCGCCGCGCCGCGGTGATCGAGTACCTGAAATCACAGGCGCAACCGGCGCACACGCCGTAAGCACCGGCGCGGTGCATGCGCACTTACATGCGCATGCCGGCAGATGCCGCCTGCTGTGGGTTGTCACGCTCCTGCTGGCGCTGCGCCTCCTGCTGCTGGTTGATGTTCTCCAGCGCCTTCCAAGAGCTTTCCACCGGCACTGACAGCGCCTCGGCCGTATTGACCTGCAGACGCATGCGCAGCGCATCATCGGCATTGCCCTGCACCAGGAACACGTGCTGGCCAGCCGGGCCGGCTGCGCTGTCGCGGCTGAGCATCACATGGTCAACCCGCTCCATGCCGTTGGCCTTGGCCACGGTGAGAAGGCTGGCGGTCATCCGCTCGCTGGTGGCGTCGTAGCTGCGGCCAAGGCCGGCATCCATCTGCTCGACCTTCTGCCGGATTTGCTGATGCAGGGCGTGATCAGGATGACCGGGCATATCCGGGGTCAGCGGCCGCTCCGGTGTCGCCGTGGCCGCCACTTGTCCGGGTACCGGGCCGATAGTCACTTGCTGCCGTGCGAAGCGTGCATTGAGCGCCTCGTCACGCGGCTCGGCGTTGTTGGGGTCGGCCACCTTGTCGACCATGTGCTTGGGCACCAGTCGCTCGATGTAACCACCTTCACTCTGCCGGTCCACCTTGCTGCCCATCTGGTAAAGCAGCATGCCCTCCTCGGAACGGTGGATCACGTTCATGCGTGGATCCTGGCTTTCCTCGCGTTTTTCCAGGAACGGCTGGTTGCTCAGGCCGTTGAGGTAATCGGTCATCAGGTTGGCACTGCGCGCGCCCAGGCCATCGCGGTGGTAACTGCCGCCGACATCCGAATGCGCCCCCGGCACGGTGACCGCCAGCAGACGGCCATCAGCGGTCATGCCTGGGTCGATGATGTGGGTGGCCTTGAACGTGCCACGGCGCTCGTCCTCGGAAATGATCTGGAAGCCGGAAATCACCGATGGCGGCAGCCGCCGGTCCTTGTCGTTGACCGGCACCCCGGTGCCTACCGGGTCATACAGTGCCACCGCCTGGGCAATGCTGCCCGGCGCCTGCAACGGCGGCTGCGTGTAGGTGACTCCGATGATTTGATTGTTGCGGTCACGCTGATAAACAGCGCCGTCAGGATCCTGGATGCCACGCTCATGTACCAATCGAGTGAAGCCTGCTGCCTGTTCGGCACCACGACTGAAGCCTGTGGACGCCACCGTGATCACCGCATCCGGGTTTTCTTCTTTCCACTTGGCCGCCTGCTCGATGAACTGTGCATACATTTCTTCCAAGCGCTGGTCGTAGGTGTGACCACGCGCACCATCCCAGATACGAGCCGACCAACTGCCCTGGGTGCCAGGGCCAGCAACGTAACCAGAGACGATGCTGTAATCACCTTCGGCATTCCTCGCCCGGATCGCATGGTGCGTGTGTGCCACATTGGTGGCGTGTTCCGGGTCATTGAACGCATCATTGCCGGTGCCATCGAAGCTGGCCACAAACATGCGTGAAGCAGGGTTGTGCGCATCGTGCAGTACAGGTGTCTGTATCTTCGACAAGCTGTCACGGGCAACTGCAAATTTCTGCATATCCTGCGCGGTGGCCGGGTAATGGGAGACCCCGTCGCCTAGGACGCCATCAGCTTCAAGCTTGTGCTTTTCCTTCCCTGGACCGCCGCCCATATCCGCCTCCGGACTCAGTAGTGGTACTCAGCCACCAAAAAAAGGTCACTTCGGTTGCGCGTATACCGATTACCCGGAACTCGCTCTGTACGGATGGAGATGCGTGCGCGCTGGTATACCCGTACCGTCCTGTCATCTACCTCAAGATGGATTTCCGGGTCTGTACTGATACCTTGCGGATAGATCCCTGCCGCCAGGTCATCATCAGGCACCTGGTGCAAGGTCAGACCATCGGAAAAAATTCTGGAAAAATCGATTTCTGCGCTGTGCTCTTCGCCATCGAGCGAGGTCCAGCGCAACTTCGCCGGCCCCGGCCAGTTGTCTACCCCGATATACCCGGCCAGTGGCCAGCGTTCACGCGGAACCGAATCGACATAAGACGGGGAACGGACACGTCGGTACTGACTGGAGAAAAATCCATCGCCGTTGTATTCCACATAAAACGTCAACGTGTCATAGACATGCACATCGAATTTATGTTTCACAAAGCGCAACGGCAGTTGGTTGCCGTCCACCACACGCGGGCGGGTATCCATCTGCAGGCGGTCGGCCACCAGGCCGGCGGTGTGCGGGGTAGCTTCCATGGCAGTGGCGCATCCAATCAAGGGAACAACAAGGGTCAACAGCATCAAGGCGGGTAGCCGCATGGTCTTCGCGCTGGCATAGGGGCCGTGGCTGCAGTGTAAGGCCTATACGACGCACGCTTGCAAGCCGGCAAGTTGTGATCAAGGCCATTGCGTGACCACCATCACCGATGGAAGTCACTGGCCGCTGCGGAATACCGGCCCCGCTTGCTCAGTACTGGTATTCAGCCACCAGAAAAAGATCACTTCGATTGCGTGTGTAACGGTTACCTGGCACCTGCTCAGTACGAGTCGACATCCGGGCGCGCTGGTATACGCGCACCGTACGGTTGTCCACCTCAAGATGGATTTCCGGGTCTGTACTGATGCCTTGGCGGTACATGCCTGCAGGCAGCTCGTTGTCCGGCACGGCATGCAAGGTCAACCCATCGGCAAAGATGCGGGGAAAATCGATTTCTGCCGTGTGCTCTACACCATCCAAGGATGTCCAGCGTAGCTTCACCGGGCCGGGCCAGTTGGCTACAGACGAATACCCCGCAGTCGGCCAGCGCTCACGCGGAATGGAATCTGCATAAGACGGCGAACGGGTGTTGCGGTAGTTGCTGGCGAAAAACCCATCCCCGTTGTATTCCACATAAAACGCCAGTGTGTCGTAGACATGCACCGCAAAGTCATGGCGGACAAAGCGCAACGGCAGCGGGTTGCCGTCCACCACACGCGGGCGGGTATCCATCTGCAGGCGGTCGGCCACCAGGCCGGATGCTTGCAGGCTGGCAGGCATCGCGGTGGCGCAGCCTGCCAGCAAAGCGACAACAAGCAACAGCATCGACGTGTGCAATCGCATGGCCATCCTGCCTGCGTGAAAATTCCATCCGGAGTATAGGCAGCATGGCAGCGTGCGCCGGCTGCGCAGGAAAAGACTGCGACGGCGCTCACGCTCAGCCACGGCAATCGACCGGCAAACACCATGGCGTACCTGCATTTCATGCTGCACTGCACTGACACCTTGCAGCTTTAGTTGGCTGGTTCTTCCTGCTATTGATTGTCCGTACAAACCACGGCATACCGGCCGTGCAAGGCGGAGACACGGCAATGCAGGATGTGCGTTGGATGTTGTTGCAATGCCCCGGGCCAGCGCAGGCCAGTAGCTGGCACCGGCCCCGACCGGCAGCAGCGATTGCGCTGCTGCAGGCACAGCCCGGATGGGCCTGCCGATGAGCCTGGCTTTTTCGCGTTACACCATTTTCTGCCGTGACCTGGCCGCCTCGCTGGCGTTCTACCGCGACACCCTGGGCCTGGTCATCGTCGAGGAAAAGACCCTGTCCGGGCCGATGGCCGGCGGCCTGTTGCAGCTGCCTGCCTGCACCATGCGTATCGCCCTGCTTGCCGCCGACAGCGACGGCCCGGTGATCGTCGGCCTGTTTCAAATCAGCGATACGCCGCTGCAGCAGCTGCAGCCACCACTGGGACAACCGGCCCACGGGCAGTCGGCCCTGGTGCTGGCCACCGACCGTTTCGATGCCCTGCACGCGGCCCTGGTCCAGGGCGGTTACCGCTTCCTGACCCCGCCTCTGGCCTATCCCAAGCCCAATGCCAGCGCACGTACGCCGGCCGGCCTGTACCGCGAAATGATCGTGTATGACCCGGACAACATCCCGGTCAGCCTGATGCAGATCGACCCTTTGCCCAGCAGCGTTGCACAACCCGGAGCTGATGTATGAGTGGTGTTGCCCGTTCGATCACCGGCACGATTGCCTATACCTCCAACCAGGCCCACCGCCTCGGTGCCGAGCGTGGCCGCGAAAGCTTCCGCATGGACATCCACCGCGACGGTTCACGCGTGCTGGCCGCGCACAGCGAAATTGACGATGCCCCGGCCGTGGTGCGCGATGTCAACCTGCGTGTGGATGCGGCCAACCTGCCCCGCGAGTGCTTTGTGCGCATCGCTGTGGGCGGCCGGTTCCGCGGTTCGGGCTGGTTCGCCTTCAACGCCCGCGAGGCACAGTGCGAATCCACCACCACGGTGGAAGGCCGGGTCAGCCAGCGCTATGCGCTGGACGCCCCGCTGCGCGCCTTCGGCAACCACGCCATCATCAACGACAGCTACGCCATGTCGCTGTATGACCTGAGCCAGGGCCCGGGCCGGCAGACCTTCTTCATGCTGCTGTCCTCGCCCGACCACCGCGGCGCCACCGGGCCGATGCTGTACCCGGTGCAGCTGTCCATCGAATATGTCGGCGAGCAGGACATCAGCGTGCTGGCCGGTACCTTCCGCGCCCGCCATTTCCGCATCCTGGATGTGGGCATGCCCGAGGAGCACCCCGAGTACGACCTGTGGGTCACTGCCGATGAGGATTACGTGCTGCTGCGGGCCACGGTCACCGGCTACATGCAGACCGCCTACGAGCTGAGCAGCTACCACGTGCAGGAACACGCCTGATGCTGCTCACTGTCCTGCTGGTGGCGCATATCGCCGTGCTCGGCTACTGGCTCGGTTCGGAGCTGGTGATCAACAGCACCTACCGCTACGTCTCCTATGGCCGCCATGTGCCGTTTGCCGAGCGCAGCCGGCTGATGGAGCACGTCATGCACGTGGACCAGCACGTGCGTTACGCCCTGGTCCTGCAGGCCGGCCTGGGCTTCTCCCTGGCCACCGGTTACGGAATGATCCCCGGTGGAGAACCGCTGCTGTGGGCCATCGGCACCGCCACCGTGGCCTGGCTGGGCTTTGTCGAAGCGGTGCACCGCCTGCGCCACGGCGCCATCGGCAAGACCCTGGGCGCAATTGACCGGGGCTCGCGCTATGTGTTCATGGCCGCCCTGCTGGCCCTGGCCTGCGGCCTGCTCGGCGGTGCCTGGGAACTGCCGCTGTGGCTGCGCCTGAAGATCGGCCTGTTCGCCGGGGTGATGGCCTCGGGCGTGGGCATCCGTCTGGCCCTGATCAGCCACTTCCGCACCTGGGCAGTGATGGCCAGCGAAGGCCCCAGCGATACCAGCAACGCCATCATCGAACGCACCTATGTGCGCGCCACCGCCGTGCTGGTGCTGCTGTGGCTGTTCATTGCCGCCATCGTGGTGGTCAGCGTGTGGAAGCCGATGTGAGCGGGCACAACGCTGCTCTGGATGCCCTGGCCGGGCTGCTGGGCCAGCAGCACCTGCAGCGCGATGCCGACAGCCTGCAGCGCGCCGCCAGCGACTTGTATAGCAGCGGCGCCCTGCCGCTGGCGGTGGCCTGCCCGCAGCAGGTGGACCAGGTACCGGCGCTGGTGCAGCTGGCCAGCGCCCATGACCTGGCCCTGGTGCCGCGCGGTGGCGGCCTGAGCTACACCGGCGGCTATACCGGCATCGACGTGCCCTACCTGCTGGTGGACCTGTCGGCGCTGAACCGGATCGAGCACATCGATGCCGACGACATGTACGTGGTGGTGCAGGCCGGGGTCAGCTGGAAGCAGCTGTACGAGGCGCTGCAGCCGCTGGGCCTGCGCACGCCCTACTTCGGCACCTTTTCCGGGGCCGGGGCCAGCATCGGTGGCGGCCTCAGCCATGGCGCGCTGTTTTTCGGCAGCGCCCGCTATGGCAGTGCCGCCGACAACGTGTTGGCCCTGGAAGTGGCCACCGCCGATGGCCAGCTGCTGCATACCGGCCAATGGGCCTGGCAACAGCCGGCCGCACCGGTGTTCCGTGGCTATGGCCCGGACCCGACCGATCTGTTCCTGCATGACGGCGGCGCCTTCGGCATCAAGACCCGCGCCGCCCTGCGCCTGATCCGCACACCGGCACACAGCGCCCCGGCCAGTTTCGCCTTTGCCGATTTCGCCGCTGCGGGCCGCGCCTTGTCGGCCATCGCCCGCGAGGGCCTGGCCGAAGAGGCCTATGTGCTGGACCCGGCCGCGATGGCCATGAACCTGGAACGCGAGCGCTCGCTGCAGGCCGCGTTCAATGCCGCCCGCCATGTGTGTGCCGCCAGCCCCGGCGCGGTGGGCAAACTGCGTGCGCTGGCCTCCTTGGCCGCCGGTGGCCGCACGCCCGTGCCGGCCAATGCCTTCAGCCTGCACCTGATCGCCGCCGGCAACTGCCCTGCCGCCATTGCCCATGACCTGGGCCGTGCCCGCCGCCTGGCCCAGGCCCACGCTGGCGTGGCCATTGCCCCCAGCGTGCCGCGCATCGCCCGCGCCAACCCGTTCCCCGGGCTGGATGCGGTGCTCGGTGCCACGGGATCGCGCTGGGCGGCACTGAACTGCAAGCTGGCCCACTCCCAGGCACCGGCACTGATCACCGCCCACCAGGCGTTGATCGCCCGCCATGCCGATGCCCTGGCCGCCCATGGCGTACGCGTGACCTGGCTGTGTTCGGCCCTGTTCAACCACAGTTTCAGCTTCGAGGCGGTGTTCCATTGGCATGACCAGTGGCAGCCCACCCACGCCCCGCACCTGTCCGCCGAAGCCCGCGCCCGCCTGCGCGAGCCCGATGCCAACCCGCAGGCCCGCGCCCTGGTGGCCGAGCTGCGCCAACAGACCTGCGCCCTGTTCGCCTCGCTGGGCGCAGCCTCCAACCAGATCGGCCGCACCTACCCCTATCTGGACAACCTCGCCCCCGGCCCGCGCCAGTTGGTGCAGGACATCAAGCAACGCCTGGACCCGCAGCGGCGCATGAACCCCGGCGTGCTCGGCCTGTAGGCACGCACGCCCGGCTGCCACCCAGCCTGAGCGGCAGCGTTGACATGCTCGGTCACACCCTGGCTGTGACGGAATTGGTGGCGGCTACAAGACCGCCTTGGCGAAACGCAAATTCTTCCTCCCGACCGCGTCACTGCGCCTGCTGCATCGACTAGCGTCCAGTTGCCGGCCACCCGGCCAGCCAATGCAGCCGCCTCAGGCCGCACCACAGGGGGAAAGCATGCAGCCGTTACCGGTCCAGCCGTGTCCTGTTCTTGGCCATGCCCACTGCGGCGTCCCAGTACCACCCGGGTATGCCGGTATTACCCAGCAACACCGGCCCTCACCGCTGTCCGCCTGAACGTGTCTGCATCCCAGCCAAGGAGATGATCATGCGCAAGCGTTACGCCCCGTTGTTCCTGCTCGCCCTGCTGGCCCCGGCCAGTGCCATGGCCTTCAGTGTTTCCGGATCCGGCTACAACCATCAAACCGCTTACCAAAACGTGCTGCAGCAGATCAACAACCGCTGCCCGATGGGTGGCTACATCAGCAGCATCACCTACCACAGCATTGCCGGCGGGGTGATCGCCGTGGCCCAGGCGCAGTGCGGCAAGGGGCTTTCTCCTTCCGATCCCTGGAACTGAGTGGCCCACATCACTTGACCGCCCCCTGGCAATGGAGAGCACCACGATGAAAAAACGCTTGTATCGCAGCCTGGCCTGCCTGGCCGCATTGCTGCCTGGCATCGCACTGGCACAGGCCAACCTGTTCCCGGTGGTTGGCTACGGCCAGACCTCGCTTGAAGCGCGTCTGGACATGGTGGAGCAGGCACGCGCCATGTGCGGCAGCGACCGGCATGCCCACATCACCAACATCCAGATCGCTCCACAGCCCAGCGGCTACTACGAGGTATACGCCTGGGTCAGCTGCACCGGCGGCTGATAACCGCACCCCGTTGCATTCCGCCTTGCATACAACCCGCTGAGGACACCATGAAAACCATCCACAAGACCCGTTTCGCGCTGTTGGGCGGCCTGCTGCTGGCCGCGCTGCCCATGCTCGGCCATGCCCAGTCCATCGGTGGCTCCTACACCATCCACGGCCATGGCTACACGACCGACCAGGCCTGGCAGAACCTGATCGACCAGGCCAACCAGCTGTGCACCTTCGGCTTTCCCGGCGTGCAGAGCTTCAGTTACTCCCAATCAGGGCCGTACTGGATCGTTACCGGTCAGGTGACCTGCAATCGCCCCGGCCTGGCCCCCACCCTGCCGGGTGACCCGGGCATCATCGGCTGAGCCAACGCGCAGCCCTGCTGCTGGTCGCTGGGCAGAGGGCTGCGCGTATACCCGCACTGCCGATACTGCGACAACCTGTCACTTATCTGCGCCGGGGCCGGGCCGGACAATGGCCCGGTTATCGTTTGATTGCCCTGCCTGTGCCTGTTGTCCCTGCCCTTGCTGCCGAACTTGTGCGTTGCGCGCGCCTTGCGCGTGGCCCGCGCAGTGGCTGGGCCAGCCGGTTCTGGCTGTGGCTGGCCATGGCCTCGGCCTTGCTGATGGCCATCGCCCCGGTGGTGAGCTACACCTTGCAGGCCCTCGGCCCGGTGCAGGAGATCGCGGCAGGCCATGGGGCCGATACCCGCAGCAAACATCACGCCATGCACGGCCAGGTTGCCGAGGTCGCCACAGCAGCCAGCGCACACAAGCCACCCGCTGCAACGCCATCACCTCCCGGCCATGCCCCCCAGGCCGGCCATCCCACCCACCACGCGCCGGCTTTGGCCTCGTCCGCCTCCGTGCAGGACACGTACACGGCCGGGGCCATCGCTGCGGATCACGCGCAACCCGCGGCCAACCCCCACGCCGACCACGGCGCAGCCTGTGATTACTGCCTGATCGCCGCACGTGCCCTGGCCGTCATCGCGGCCCTGCTGTGGCTGCTGCTGGTCCCGGCCGCTGGCGGCCTGCGCCCGAACGGTGCTGCCCTGCACCGGACCACCCGCCAGCCCTGGCCAGCCCACGCTGCCCGCGGCCCACCCCTCATCGCCTGACAACACCCCCTTCCCGCCCCGGCCTGCCGGCACGCCACTGCGTGCGCGGTTGCCGTGCCGTTGTCCGTCTTTCGATGAGCCTGTCATGTCCCGATCCTTCCCGGTGCTGCCGCTGCGCGCACCGCTGTTTGCTGCTGTTTCCCTTGCCCTGCCCGCCCTGCTGGCCACCACCACCGTCCACGCCGTGGCCGGCCCGCACGCCCATACCCGTGCCGATACCCTGGACCGCGTGGTCGTCACTGCCCGCGCGCCCAGTGCCGCCCTGACCTGGGAAACCGATCCGCGCCTGCCGCGCCAGCCGGTACCGGCCAGTGACGGGGCCGATTACCTGAAGACCGTTCCCGGCTTTGCCGCCATCCGCAACGGTGGCACCAATGGCGATGCCGTGCTGCGCGGTCTGTTCGGCTCGCGTCTGGGCATTGTGGCCAACAACGGCGCACTGGCCGGCGCCTGCCCTTCGCGCATGGATAACCCGCTGTCCTACCTCAGCCCGGACACCTTCGATGCCCTCACCGTGACCAAGGGCCCGCAGAGCGTGCAATGGGGGCCCGGCAACAGTGCCGGTACGGTGCGTTTCGAGCGCGATGTGCCACGCTTTGAAGCCCCCGCCAGCCGCATCAATGCCAGCGCCCTGGCCGGCTCCAACCAGCGCAACGACCAGGTCATCGATGCCACCCTGGGCAATGCTCGAGGCTATGTGCGCCTGGGTGGCAACCGCTCCGAGGCCGATGATTACCGCGACGGCAATGGCCAGGACGTGGCCGGGGCCTGGCACAAGTGGAATGCCGAGGCTGCCATCGGCTGGACACCCGACGCCGATACGGTGATCGAGCTCAATGCCGGCATCGGCGATGCCCGCGCCCGCTATGCCGGCCGGGGCATGGACGGCAGCGCCTTTGCCCGCGACAGCCTGGGCCTGCGCATCGAGCGCGACAACCTCGGCCCGGTGCTGCAATCCATCCACGCCAGCGCCTACGTCAACCGCGCCGACCACGTGATGGACAACTACTCCCTGCGCGATCCCAACCCGGCCAGCAACATGCCCATGCCGATGGGCTCCAACCCCGACCGCCGCACCGCCGGTGGCCGCGTGGCACTGACATGGCAGTGGGACGATGTAGCCTTCATCGCCGGTGCCGACCACCAGGCCAGCACCCACCGCCGCCGCAGTGGCATGGGCCGCGATGCCTGGCGCGCCCAGCCGCGTGTGGCCGATGCCCTGCTCGGCCATACCGGCCTGTTTGCCGAACTCACCACCGGGCACGGCACCGACAGCCGCTGGATCAGCGGCCTGCGCATCGACCAACACCGCGCCCGCGACCTGCGCAGCACCGCCACCAGCGGCCACGCTGGCATGGCGATGCCCAACCCCACCGCCAACCAACGCCGCAATGAAACCCTGGGCAGCGCCTTCGTCCGCCACGAGCGTGATCTGGACAACAGCCTGAAGCTCTACGCCGGCCTGGGCCACGCCAGCCGCATGCCCGATTACTGGGAGCTGTTCTCGGCCAACCGTGGCCCGGCAGGCAGCGCCAACGCGTTTGCCGGCATTGCGCCGGAGCGCACCACCCAGCTCGACGCCGGCCTGCAGTGGCAGGGGGAACGCCTGCAGGGATGGGTGTCGGCCTATGCCGGCCAGGTACGCGACTACATCCGCTTCAACTACCTGGCCGGCGGCATGACCCGCGCCGACAACGTGGATGTGCACATCGCCGGTGCCGAAGCCGGCATCGACTGGCAATGGCGCGATGGCCTGCGCAGCGGCGCCACCCTGGCCCATGCCTGGGGACGGCTGGCCGATGGCCACGCACCGCTGGCGCAGATGCCGCCGCTGGAGCTGCGCCTGACCACCGATTGGCAGGGCGAACGCTTCAACGCCGGCGCCCTGCTGCGCGCGGTGGCCGCCCAGAACCGCACCAGCCCCGGCCAGGGCAATGTCACCAGCCGCGACATCGGCCCCAGCGCCGGTTTTGCCGTGCTCTCGCTCAATGCCGGGTACCGGATCAACGACCACCTGCAGCTGACCGCCGGCATCGACAACCTGTTCGACCGGGCCTATGCCGAGCACCTCAACCTGGCCGGCAGTGCCGATTTCGGCTACCCGGCCGAGCCGGTGCGCATCAACGAGCCCGGCCGCAACCTGTGGCTGCGCCTGGCCTTGCGCCACTGACGCCCCGGCCGCCAATTGCCACCAGCGCAGGCGCCATGCCATCGTCAGGGTCTTGCGCCAAGGAGCCCTGCCGATGGACCTGACACTGCCCCAGCTGCAGGCGCAGATGCGCGCCGGATATGGCAGCGGCTGGACCGGCATCGCCGCCTCGGCCCTGGCCTGGGCGGTGGCGGCCGGCATTGCCTGGCAAGGCAGTGCCCAGCACG
Source organism: Stenotrophomonas ginsengisoli (assembly GCF_001431485.1). Taxonomy (GTDB): domain Bacteria; phylum Pseudomonadota; class Gammaproteobacteria; order Xanthomonadales; family Xanthomonadaceae; genus Stenotrophomonas; species Stenotrophomonas ginsengisoli. The sequence continues at coordinate 66,556 of NZ_LDJM01000002.1, forward strand.
CCATCTGGGCCTTGCTGGCCGGTGGGGCCCTGATCTTCCCGGCCAGCGTGGTGCTGGGCAAGCTGCTGGGCCTGCCCTGCACCCATCCCAAGGGCAATGCCCTGGGCAGCCTGGCCGGGGCCAGCACGTTCTGGCTGATCTTCTGCCTGCCCATTGCCTGGCTGCTGGGCCAGCAGCAGCCGGCCTGGTTCTTCGCCGCCATGCTGCTGGTCATCGGCGGCCGCTACCTGGTATTTGCCAGCCTCTACGGCATGGCCCTGTACTGGGCGTTGGGCCTGATCCTGGCGGCTGTCGGCTTTGGCCTGACTGCCTTGTCCCTGCCTGCGGCGGTGATTGCCAGCGCCGGGGCCGCCATCGAGCTGGTGTTTGCCGGCCTGTGCGCCGTGCAGCATTACCGCCGCCGCTGAACCGGCCAGCCATCACCGGCAGGCATGCGGCTTTATTGCCAACGCCCAAGCTGGCAAGCTACGCGCCCTGCCTCATCCAGCGAGGCCGAGCGAGCGCACCATGTCTGATGTTGTCCAGTTTGATCTAGGCCCCCTGTCCCTCACCGTGGCCGGCAGCCGCCGTGGCCGCACCGAACTGCGGGTGTCGGCCTTTGACCAGCTGCTGGGCAGCATCACCACCGCCGGCCCGGCCGACCTGGACTCCCTGCTGGCCTCGGAAACCGAGCAGCAGGCCTTGTTCGACCTGTTCAAGGACCACTGCGCCCCCTTGCTGCGCGAACGTGCCCAGCAGGGCCCGGCCAGCACCGAGGCCCTGTGTGTGCACCTGGTGCACCCCTGCGACAACCCGCAGTGCGATGCCGTGCATGAGCTGCTGTGCATGAACTCGGTCAACACCCTGCTGGCCACCGCTGCCAGTGCCAGCCACCAGGACGGCACCCCGTTCACCGTGGTGGACGAGCACGGCCAGCCGCTGTCGGCGCTGCATTACCTTGGCGAAGCCGATACCGAACGCCTGCTGCTCGAGCACGTGGCCCCGGCCCTGCTGGAAATGGCCAGCTTCTTCAGCCCGGCCTGCATGGAAGCCGACCTGGCCCGCTGGCAGCCGCCCAGCCCCGCCGACCAGGACATCATCAGCTTCTTCGGCTTCTTCTCCGGCATGCCCGATGCCCTGTACGGCATCTACCAGTACATCAACCCGCTGCTGCTGAGCATCTGGATGGAGCGCATCAACGCCTGCATCGAACGCCCGGGCCACGACACCAAGGCCGCCGCCCAGGTCGCCTGGTTCGCCCTGCTGGCCAAGCTGCACATCCTGCCGGCCAATTACCTGGCCAGCGCCAAGCCCCAGGCCGACACCCCGCTGGCCCGCATCAGCGCCCCGGCCGGCAGCCACCGCCTGCATTGAGCGGCGGGGGGGGCACCGACGGCCGACAGCCCCCTGATTCATCGGCCCAAGTACCCAGCGCGGTGAGGGATCTTGCGCTCCGGCGTGGATGGGGCCTCAGTCATCTGCCGGGCAATCGGCCGGGCTCTGGCTGTTGATCCCCTGGATACTGGTGAAGCGATACACACCGTCATGGCCAGCGGCAAATCCATCCCTGGCCTTTCCCTGTGCAATGGCAGAAACCTCAACGTAAATTGGCGGGTAGGGCTTGCCGCGGCTCTCGGCCAAGGAGGCGGATATATCCTGCAGAGGCTGGATCAATGCCGCATCGCCGACCACCCAGAATGACTGGCTGGAACCGCATGGTCGGAATGTGCGCACCTCATGCCCCCATGTGTAATGGCCACGAAGCTGCGCTGTGTCACTGGCAATAGTCGTGGCACAGCCAGAAGTGATTACAGCCATGGCAACAACGAGCAATTTTCTGGACATGCATGAATCCTTGGTTGAGCCCGCCAGGAGATGGCGGCTTGAATACCCTACCAGACCACGATGGCCGGCCATCGATCTTTGATATTACTGTTGGAAAAGCGGATTCTGCGCGCCGGATTTACCCTGGAAATACCCGGGGACCGTAGCATTGAACCGATCCATTTCAGCAAACCCGGCAGACGCAAAGCCTGAAAGCGAAAGGCAAGGTAAGCGTGCTGCCGGAGTTGACGGGAAGATCCTTACAGAATTGTTAGGCCGCTGCTGCGCGATAGGCAAAGTAGCTGCCTACGCCAACTGCCGCCCAGAAAAGCAAGCCCACAACAGCACAAACAGTGTCATCTGGTTCTGTTTTTGGCCTCACGGTGCGGACAAGAACGTAGCCAGTGCCTTGGATGATGAACTCAAAGAAGACCTCGAAAAGGATGCGACCGACAACGCGGGCAACTCCTCCAAGAGCATCACTAGCGATTTCCCCGAGTGGCATGGTTTTCTCGTAAGCGGCCTAACGCCAGAGTTAAGCCGCGCCGCGAAGCGGTGCGGCTTGAACGAGTAAAAAGGAGACTTCCCGCTCTGGCGGCCAAGGCCGCCGGCATCGAGTGCCATGATTGAGTTGGACCACAATCAGATTGAGGGGAAGTCTCCAATGGCTGATTCAACCACAAAAACGGTCGGCGTGGATCTGGCAAAGCAGGTCTTTGCCATCTGCGAAACCAACCACAGCGGGCAGGTCATCCGGCGGCTGGAACTGCGGCGTGATGTCTTCTTCCACTACCTGGCCCAACTACCTGCCAAAAGCGTCGTGGCCATGGAAGCGTGCAGCGGCGCGCACCACTGGGCACGGCTGTGCCTGCGTCACGGGCTGACACCAAAGCTCATCGCTGCCCAGTTTGTGACACCGTTCCGCAAAAGCGCCCGCAACAAGAATGACCGCAACGATGCCGAGGCGATTGCCACCGCTGCACACCAGGGCAACATGCGCTTTGTTGCGGTCAACGATGTCGACCAACAGGCACGCCTGTGCTGGCATCGCGTGCGCGAGGGCTACAAGGTGGAAAGCCTGGCCATCGCCAATCGACTGCGCGGGCTCCTGGCCGAATTCGGCCTGGCCATTGCCCGAAGCGATAGCGCGCTGCAGCGGGCAGTGGCCAATGACCAACTCCGGACCCAGCTGCCGGACACGTTGCTGCCCTTGCTCGACGACCTGTACGCACACTGGCAGCAGGTGAAACAGCGGATTGCTGCGATCGATCGCCGGGTTGTCGCACATGCCAAGGCGGATGAGCGCAGCGTGCGTGCCCAGCAGCTGGTTGGCGTGGGGCCACTGACCGCCGATGCCCTGGTGGCCAGTATCGGTAACGGGCATGAGTTTGCGAACGGACGGCAGCTGGCTGCCTGGCTTGGCCTGACACCCACGCAGCATTCCAGTGGCGGCAAGGCGCGTTTGGGCGGCATCAGCTGCCGGGGCGACAACTATCTGCGCACGCTACTGATACAGGGTGCACGAAGTTGCCTGCAGCAAGCCAAGCTGGCCAACGCGCAGGCAGCAACTGCCGAGCAGATATGGATCACGTCGCTGGCAAGCCGGTTGCCCTTTGGCAAAGTGCTGGTCGCCATCGCCAACAAACATGCGCGGCAACTGTGGGCGATGCTACGACGAGGCGAGGACTACAATAGCGAGGCATGGCTGCATCATCCGATGGTGCAGCGATCACGCAAAAAAGCCATCGTCGCCTGAGCTTTAAACCGTTTCAACGCAATGAATTCAATGCCGGCAGCGACACAGGTAACAAGCGGTCAGACCGCCCCGAAGAGAGCCTGACTAACAAGTTGGCGCCATTGCATGCGAAGGCTGATCCCCCTTGCATGGGCGAAACCGTTGGATGAGCGAGGCCTGGGCGTGCGTTTTTACCTTGGTCCGGTTTGGATGCATCAAACCCACAAGACCGTTTACGGAAATGCTGTCTGGCAATGCTTGAAGCCTGTCGCATCGATTGAATCAAATGCAGCAAAAACCAGGCAGACGCAAAGCCTGAAAGCGAAAGGCAAGGTCAGCGTGCTGCCGGAGTTGACGGGAAGCTCCTTACGGAAGCTCCTTACGGAATTGTTAGAGTCAGCCCCGAAAGCAATGCTAACTCCGCTTTCCGAGGCCGGGCGCTCCACCTTGGACACATGGACTTCCGCCACGCCGCCCCTCTGGGTTGAAAAGTTTGGCCACTACTTGTTGCCGCGTTGGTTTGGCTGGAACAATCCCACCAACATCCTTGGCTGTGCCCGTGTATGCAGCCATGTAGGCTTTGAGGTCTCCCTCCAAGATCCGAGTCCTAGAGGCGCGCTTAAGCACCAGGTCTGCGCCGGAAAAGGAGTAATCCAATCCCGCAGAATCGCAGAACCAAAGCAACATAGGCTTGAACGATTTGTGGCCCATGAACTGATCCAGCACGAGCTTGATGTAGCGGAAGTCTCCGTGCTTTACGAAGTGATCAATCTGATCCTGTCCAATTGCCAAGAACTTCGGAGAAGACAGGAACTTACGCCAGTCAACGAACTCCGTAATGCGCGGATCTAGAAGTGAACGAAGTAGTCTGCTTGCTTCCTTGTCCATGATCTTAAGCGCGGGCTCTAACGTTGAGTTAAGCCGACCGCTTTAGCGGGTCGGCTTGAATGAATGGTTAGTCGCTACCACAGTAATTGTCACCTGATTGAATTTTAATCTCGCAACGGCCTGCCACTGAACCCTTTCTTCAATCTAACTTTAATTTAGCGGCCGACGCTTAAGGTATCGTGAGTTATCTCTTTTAGCTCAGGAGCAGCCGAAATTATGTTCAAACACTCATAGTCGCTAGGCACAACATATTCCGCAACTTTCCCATTCACGAAGTAGCCATCCTTAATTCCAGAATCCAGATGCGCATTCTGTCCTCGCCAACCACCAGCCTCTACGCGAAAAACGACCGAACCCTGAATAAAAAGACTGTATTCAACATTTTTCGAATAGAACTCTGTTAGCTCTTTCTCGTCCATAACGCGGAATGCGACAGTATCAGGGAAAACGAGCAAATACTGCTTTTCACCCAGGCGAAATTCCAAATGGCATTCTCGCCTTCTATAAGTAACCGCCGTTACCTCCATGTGACCATCCGGCAACGTTAAATCTGGGAGGCTCATGAGAGTAGTTTTCATACGACTAACACCTGAGTTAAGCCGCGCCGCGAAGCGGCGTCGGCTTGAATGATCGAATGGACTCCCCGCGTCACCACGCTGCGTCAATGCGCAAGCTGAAACTGTTGCCCATCAGTACGCGAAATTTACGCCAGGAGCCGGACATGCACGCTACCACCAAATTCGCAGGTAATGAATCGTCGGTTGCCGTTACCTTGGCGGTGGACCTGGCCAAGGACGTTTTTGAACTGGCATTTGCCGATGCGGTAGGACGTATCGTCGAGCGCAAGCGACTCAAGCGTGGTCCGTTTGCGCAATGCCTGGTCAATCGCGCACCGCTGAGCATTGTCATGGAGGCCTGCGGCTCGGCGCATGCGTGGGCGCGGCGCTTCATGCGGCTGGGCCACTCGGTGAAGCTGCTGCCGGCGCAGCATGTACGCCCCTACGTCCGGCGCAACAAGACCGACCGCGCCGATGCCGCCGGCCTGCTGGAAGCTGCGCGCTGTGGTGATATCCGCCCGGTGCCGGTAAAAACCACGGCGCAACAGGGCACGCAGGGCCTGCACCGCATCCGCGAACACCACAAGGCCGAGCGCACCGCCGCAATCAATACGGTGCGCGGGTTGCTGCGCGAGTTCGGCCTTGCCATCCCGGCCGGTGCCGGCAGCGTACGCCCTGCCGTCCTGCAGGCGCTGGAAGATGGCGACAACGATATCCCGATGGACTTGCGCCATGCGCTGGCCGGCATGCTGGAGCGGATCGCCTCCTGCCAGCAGGCAATGGCCGATATCGAGAAGCAGCTGGCCGACATCACCAAGTGCGATCTGCGCAGCCAGCGCTTGATGGCCGCCAGCGGTGTGGGGCTGATCACCGCCACGGCGATGAGCGCAGGCATTGGCGACTTCACCCGTTTCCCCAGTGGCAGGCACCTTGCCAGCGCACTGGGGCTGACGCCACGCGAATACTCCAGTGGCGGCAGCCGCAAACTTGGGCGTATCAGCAAACGCGGCGATGTGTATCTGCGTACCTTGCTGATCCATGGTGCACGCTCGGCACTGATCAGCGCCTGCCTGGCGCGAAAACGGGGCCTGCCTCTGGACCGCACCCAGCAATGGGCCCTTGCACTGGCTGAGCGCAAAGGCCACAACAAGGCCGTGGTGGCCCTGGCCAACAAAACCGTACGCAGCTATGGGCCGCCGAGCCCACGGCGCGAGCTTTGATCCAGGCCACCTCAGCCAGCGCGAACAACGCGCTGGCTGACTCCCCCCTCAACCGCCTCGCTGCCGCATCGAAATACCGAAATACGCCGAACACCGCTCACCCGTTCTGCTGTTGCATCGTCTCAACTCATGCAAGCGTGTCGGTCCCCGAAACAGCCAAGCCGATAACAATTCTGATCCTTCGTGATCGTTTGAACGTCTGGCCCTGCTCCGCGGATTCCATGATGGCTCGGGAAAGCCCACCACAAAGCCGAATACACGAATGCAACCGCTCCCGTTTGCCGGGTTGAAGAAAAAGTTTCAGCAGGATGGAAAATCAAGAATCACATGCCGTGAAGCTGAAGCTTCACAACATCGTGCCGCCAGGATTTGACGGGAAGCTCCTTACGGAATTGTTAGGGCGCGCCCTAGTCATCAGCCGGGTACCCAAAAGCATAAGGAGGGCCGCAACGGCGCGCCACCTCGGGGTAATCACGCTCGATGTACTCCTCCGACGCAGCGCCTCCGCCAAACTTTGCCGGAACATTGAAGCGCGTAACGTTGCCGGTGTGGGAGCTACGGAGGAACAAGCCGAACCTGTCCCGGTCCAGTTCTATGCCCTGATACCAAAGCACAGTGCTGCCTTGTTGTGTCTTTGGCGAGCGAACCTTTACACACCCGTTCTCGACCACGAGCCTGCCCTCGAATGCTGCGGTAAGCCATATCTCTTCTAGTCCGGGCGGCTGAGGTGCTACCTGTGGAAAGAATGGAAGAGGCTGGGCCGCCTGCTTGCTGGCGCACCCTCCAAGGAGAACAAAGCTCAAACCAACGACTGTCCAGATCTTCATGTGCGACCTAACATCTGAGTTAAGCCGCGTTGCGAAGCAACGTCGGCTTGAATGATCGAATGGACTCCCCGCGTCACCACGCTGCGTCAATGCGCAAGCTGAAACTGTTGCCCATCAGTACG